>NZ_JBSFVD010000012.1:0-206406 GCF_053592135.1 Streptomyces sp. NPDC002784
ACCCCCACCCGCCGTTACAGGCCTTCCCCCGGTCCAAAAACCAACCCGGGTCGTGTTCACCCCGCTCCCGTGCACCGCCCGGGGGGGGGGGGGACACGGGATCCCGTGTCCCGCCCCGCCCTTCGCTCAGCCCGGTACGGCCGGGCCGTCACCCCACCGAGGAGTAGGCCACGACTCCCCGCAGCAACTGGTCGACCGCCTTGCGCGCGGCCTTCGCCACGGTCGACCCCTCCCCCGGCGCCGCCGCCGAGATCTGGCCCAGCACGTCGATCACCTGCTTGCACCAGCGCACGAAGTCACCCGCGGGCATCTCCGCCTCGCGCAGCACCTCGTCCAGGCCCTTGCCGCCGGCCCACATGTACGCGGCCCAGGCGAACCCGAGATCCGGCTCCCGCTGTCCGACACCCTCGGTCTGGCTGATCCGGAAGTCCTCCTCCAGGGCGTCCAGACGGCCCCAGATCCGGACCATCTCGCCCAGCGCGGCCTTCGCCTTCCCGGACGGCACCTTCGGCGCCATCGCGTCGTCGCCGACCCGGGACTCGTAGACCAGGGCGGAGACACACGCGGCGAGTTCGGCGGGCCCCAGCCCCTCCCAGACGCCCGCCCGCAGGCACTCGCTGGCCAGCAGATCGAGCTCGCCGTACAGCCGCGCGAGCCGCTTGCCGTGCTCGGTGACCTCGTCGCCGCGCAGATAGTCCAGCTCGGTCAGCAGCGCGACGATCCGGTCGAAGGTCCGCGCGATGGTGTTGGTGCGTCCCTCGATCCGCCGCTCCAGCTGCGAGGTGTCCCGCAGCAGCCGCTGGTAGCGCTCGGCCCAGCGGGCGTGGTCCTCCCGGTCGTCGCACCCATGGCAGGGATGGGCGCGCAGCGCGGTGCGCAGCCGGGCGATCTCCCGGTCGTCGGCGGCCTGCGAGCGCTTCTTGCGGGCCCGCTCGGGCGGGATGTGCCCGGCCTTGGTGCGCAGCGCGGACGCCAGGTCCCGGCGGGACTGCGGGGAGCGCGGGTTGAAGGACTTCGGGATCCGCATCCGCTCCAGCGCCTCGACCGGCACCGGGAAGTCCATCGACGCCAGCCGCTTGACCTGCCGCTCGGCGGTGAGCACCAGCGGGCGCGGCCCGTCGTGGTGCTCGAAGCCCCGGTGGCCGTTGGACCGCCCGGCGGGCAGCCCGGGGTCCAGCACCAGCGCGAGGCCGGCGTACTTGCCGGTCGGGACATGGATGACATCGCCCGGCTTGAGCTTCTCCAGCGCCACCGCGGCCTCGGCGCGTCGCTCGGCCACGCCCTGGCGGGCCAGCTCGGTCTCCCGGTCCTTCAGGTCGCGGCGCAGCCGCGCGTACTCCTCGAAGTCGCCGAGGTGGCAGGTCATGGAGGCCTTGTAGCCCTCGAGCCCTTCCTCGTTGCGCTGCACCTGCCGGGAGATCCCGACGACCGACTTGTCGGCCTGGAACTGCGCGAACGACGTCTCCAGCAGCTCGCGGGAGCGATGCCGCCCGAACTGCTCGACGAGGTTGACCGCCATGTTGTACGACGGCTTGAAGCTGGAGCGCAGCGGATACGTGCGCGTGCCGGCGAGCCCCGCGAGGTGCTCCGGGCTCATCCCCCGCTGCCACAGCACGACCGCGTGGCCCTCGATGTCGATGCCACGGCGTCCCGCACGCCCGGTGAGCTGGGTGTACTCACCCGGGGTGATGTCGGCGTGCTGCTCGCCGTTCCACTTGACGAGCTTCTCCAACACCACCGAGCGGGCGGGCATGTTGATGCCGAGCGCGAGGGTCTCGGTGGCGAAGACGGCCTTCACCAGACCGCGGACGAACAGCTCCTCCACGACCTCCTTGAAGGTCGGCAGCATGCCCGCGTGGTGGGCGGCGATCCCGCGCTCCAGGCCCTCCAGCCATTCGTAGTAGCCGAGGACATGCAGGTCCTCGGTGGGAATGGACGCGGTGCGCTCCTCGACCAGGGCGCGCACCTTCTCCCGCGCCTCGTCGTCGTTGAGCCGGAGTCCGGCGTACAGGCACTGCTGCACGGCGGCCTCGCAGGCGGCGCGGCTGAAGATGAAGGTGATGGCGGGCAGCAGCCCCTCGGCGTCGAGGCGTTCGATGACCTCGGGCCGGCCGGGTGTCCACACCCGTGAGCGCTGTCTGCGCTCCCGCTCCCGGTCGGCCTCGCGCATCGCGCGCCCGCGCCTGCGGTCCTGGTACGACGGCCGGGTCGCCTCCATGCGGGCCAGCCGCGCCAGATCGGGGTTGACGGCCTTCTTGTGCCCCTCGCCCTCCTCGAACAGGTCGTACATCCGGCGGCCGGCCAGCACATGCTGGAACAGCGGCACGGGCCGGTGCTCGGAGACGATCACCTCGGTGTCACCGCGGACGGTGTCCAGCCAGTCGCCGAACTCCTCGGCGTTGGACACGGTCGCCGAGAGGGACACCAGGGTCACCGACTCGGGCAGGTGGATGATCACCTCTTCCCATACGGCGCCGCGGAAGCGGTCGGAGAGGTAGTGCACCTCGTCCATGACCACATACCCGAGGCCGATGAGGGTCTGCGAGCCCGCGTACAGCATGTTCCGCAGCACCTCGGTGGTCATCACGACCACGGGGGCACCGGAGTTGACGCTGTTGTCGCCGGTGAGCAGGCCGACCTTGTCGGCGCCGTAACGGCGGGACAGGTCGGCGTACTTCTGGTTCGACAGCGCCTTGATGGGTGTCGTGTAGAAGCACTTCTTGCCCTGCTGCAGGGCGAGGTGGACGGCGAACTCGCCCACGATCGTCTTGCCGGAGCCGGTGGGGGCGGCCACCAGCACGCCCTTCCCCGCTTCGAGCGCCTGGCAGGCCTCGATCTGGAAGGGGTCGAGGCCGAAGTCGTACATCTCGCGGAAGGAGGCGAGCGCGGTGGCCTGCTCGGCGGCCCGCAGACGGGCAGCCGCGTACCGCTCGGCCGGTGAGAGGTCCTCTGTCATCGTGCTTTCGAGCGTACCGGGCCCCACTGACAACAGGACGATCATTATCCGGATCCGGGTTCCGTAAACTCCGGATCCGCGCAGCTCACGGCCCTACGACCCGCACCGCCCCGGGTATGCAGCGCGCGATCAGCGGCAGCGGACCGAGCGGCTCCCCGTCCGCGTACCCGGTGATGTCGTGGGCGGCGATCTCGACCTGAGCGGCCCGCACCACGGTGACCTTGGGATGGCCGACGTGCCCGCCCCGGTAGACGCTCGGGAAGACCCTCAGCAGGGTGGCGCGGGAGCAGTCCCCGACGATGGTGATGTCGAACAGCCCGTCGGTGAGGTCGGCGCCGGGACAGATCCGCATGCCGCCGCCGTACGACGGGCCGTTCCCGACGGCGACCAGCGTGGCCTCGAACTCGCGGACCTCGCCGCCGTCGAGGGTGACCCGGTAGGGGAAGGGCCGGAAGGCGGCCAGCTCGGCGAGCATCGCGAGGTCGTACTTCAGGCGGCCGGAAGGGCGGCGCATCCGGTTGCCGCGGTCGTTGACCCGGGAGTCGAAGCCGGAGGCGAGGACGGTGCCGAACCAGCGGTCGCCGACCCGTCCGAGGTCGATGTCGCGCAGCCGGGCGCCCTTGAGCCCCTGGGCGATCACCCGGCCC
This sequence comes from Streptomyces sp. NPDC002784, assembly GCF_053592135.1. Classification (NCBI taxonomy): domain Bacteria; kingdom Bacillati; phylum Actinomycetota; class Actinomycetes; order Kitasatosporales; family Streptomycetaceae; genus Streptomyces; species Streptomyces sp. NPDC002784. The sequence goes on from NZ_JBSFVD010000012.1 coordinate 3,604, forward strand.
GCGGCGGCCGGGTCCCGTACGGGCAGGCCGAGCGCGCGGGCGAGATCGTTGCCGGTGCCTACGGCGACCAGGCCGAGCGGGGTGCGGGTGCCGGCGACGGCTTGCAGCGCGAGGTTGGCCATTCCGTCGCCGCCGACCGCGACCAGCGCCCCGGTGCCGTCCGCGACGGCCGCACGCGCGCGTGCCAGGGCGTCCTCGGCGTCCGTCCCGAGGACCGTCCGTACGGTGAATCCCGCGTCCCGGAAAGCGGTGGCGGCCGGCTGCGCCGCACGGGCGCCCCGGCCGCGGCCCGCGGTGGGATTGACGAAGAGAGTGATCTCGCTGCTCACGGATCAGACCCTATGAGCTGCCCCACGGTCCTCAGGTCACGTCGTCATAACCGTTGACGCGCTCCGTGGTCGCCTGCTCGGGCAGCGCCCGGCTGGCGGAGACGGTCTCGACCTCGCCGATCTCCTCGGGCGTGAGATCGAGCTCGGACGCCTCGTCGTCGGCGGGGCCCAGTGCGTCACGGCGGCGCCTGCGGCGGTCGTTGAGCAGGGAGACGGCGACGGCGGCGAAGTACAGGATCCAGATGGGCCCGGCGAGCGCCAGCATGGTCAGCGGGTCGGTGCTCGGGGTCGCGATGGCGGCGAACACGGTGATGCCCATGATCATGCCGCGCCACCAGCCGAGCATGCGCTTGCCGGTGATCGCGCCGCTGAAGTTGAGCATGACCAGCAGCAGCGGCAGCTCGAAGGAGAGGCCGAAGACGACCACCATGCGCGTGACGAGGTCGAGCAGATCGTCGAGCGGCAGCAGGTTGTCGACGCCGAACGGGGTGAACTCGATCAGCACCTTCGCGGTGGTGGGCAGCACCTTGTACGCGAAGAGGGCGCCCAGCAGGAAGAGCGGGAAGCCGGTGGCGACGAAGGCGTACGCGTACTTCTTCTCGTGCCGGTGCAGGCCCGGGGCGACGAAGGCCCAGAGCTGGTAGAGCCAGATCGGCGAGGCCAGGACCACGCCGGCCATCAGCGACACCTTCAGCGCCAGCGTGAAGGGGGTGAGCAGACCGTTGATGGTGATCTGCGCGCACTGCTCGTCGGAGCTGGTCTTGGCCAGTTCCTCGAAGCTCTTCGCACAGCCGACCGACTCGAGGATCGGCTTGGTGAAGAAGCTGATGATGTCCATGTAGAAGAAGGCGGCGACGATCGTCACGGCGACGATGGCCAGCAGTGCCTTCGCGAGCCGGTTGCGGAGCTCACGAAGGTGCTCCGCGAGGGGCATCCGCCCCTCGGGATCCCTCTCCTTGTTGCGGGCAGGCTTCAGCAACCCACGTTCCCATCTCGTGCGGCGGGCCGGAGGTCACCGGCCCTGCGTCAGCGCTTGGTCGTGTCCGTCGGCTCGGTGACCGGGCGCGAGCTGGTCACGTCGCCGGGCGAGGCCTGGATGACGCGCTGGGCCGGGGGCTGCTCGTCGTTGTTCGGCGGGTCGGCCGGGGCGGGGGTCTTGCCCTCGTCCTTCATCGCCTTGGCCTCGCTCTTGAGGATGCGGGCGGACTTGCCGAGCGACCGAGCCATGTCCGGAAGCTTCTTCGCGCCGAACAGCAGGATGATGACGACGAGGATGAGAATGATCTCGGGAGCGCCGAGCCTTCCGAACATAAGTCTTTACCTTCTCACCGAGGCGGCTTTGGGTGGGATGCTGTCCGATCGGTCGGACACACGTCCGAAGGATCGTGCTGACAGCGATCGTAACGCTCAGGGGTGAACGTGAGGCAATCCCCGTGCGTACTCCCGGTCCGCGGTCCGGGCCTCGTTCTCCGGGCCGCGACCAGCAGCGTACCTGGCGCTGGTGGCAAGTTGACAGGGCGAAGCGGCCCAAAACGCATGCGGCGCAGGACTCACACCCGGTTCTCAGCCGGACTCACAGGGAGTCCACAGCCCGCGCGGTGCTGACCGCGGCCCGTTCCAGATCCTCCGCCGCCCTGTTGATGCGCCGCGTGGAGTCGGCGACCTGCCTGCCGAGGCGCTGGGCCTCCAGGAAGACCCGCACCGCGAGCACACCGAGAACGGCGAGACCCAGGAAACCCACAGCGATCGCGAACATCGGCCAGAACATGACGCCGAGCCTAGAGGGTCGAGTGCAGCCGCAGGGTACGGACCCCGCCGCCGGTGAGCAGCTCGACGATCCGCTCCCCGGCCGGCTTGCGCACGGACGCGCCGCACTCCGGGCAGGTGAAGGAGTAGAAGGTGGTACGGCTGGAGGCACCGATGGCCAGCCGCAGCGCGCTCGCGGCCAGCTCGAACCGCCCGCGGCAGTCCGGGCAGCCGGCCCTGAACCGCACCGGGGCCACGCTGCGCATCCCCGCGAACGCGGACGCCACCGACGCACCGGGCACCACGGAATCACTCACGCCCATCCACCCCTTCTGACTGCTCGTACGCCTCCGTGGCGCGCCCGGCCGCTGCCCGGGCGCCCCTCCGGACTCACTCCCGGACGCCGTTGTCCTGCGTGCTCTGCGCCTCGACCCCGTCGTACGCGGCCAGCGCCTCCTGGGCCGCCCGGCGGGCGCTCTCGGCCAGCTCGGGCGGCGCGACGATGCGGCCCTCGCGGCCGAGCCGGAGCGCGAGGCGCTTCAGCGACGCCGGGTCGGGCGTCCGCAGACAGATACGCAGCCCGCCGTCCGGCAGCTCATCCGCACTGTCGTGCGGGTAGTACTCCGCGACCCAGCGCCCGCCCGGGCCGACCTCGACGATGACCTCCGGATCCTCGGCGGCGGGCTGCACCAGCCCCTCCGAGAGGTCCCGCAGCTCGACCTCGGGCGGCGCGGACGGCTCGTCGAGGATCTTGATCTCGGCGACCCGGTCGAGCCGGAAGGTGCGGCGCGCCTCGGAGCGGCGGCACCAGGCCTCCACATAGGTGTGGCCCACGCTGACCAGGCGGATCGGGTCGATCTCGCGCTCGGTGACCTCGTCACGGGCCGGCGAGTAGTAGCGGATCCACAGGCGCCGGCGCTCGGAGATCGCCCGGTCGACGTCGGCGAAGACACCGCCCTCGGACTCGAAGGTCACCGAAAGGCGGGCGCTGGCCCCGGCGGCCTCGCCGGCCGCGGCCTCCACCTTGGCGGTGGCCCGCAGCAGCGCCTGCCGGTCGCCCTCGCGCAGACCGGGCAGCGTGGACACCGCGCGGGCGGCGACCAGCAGCGCCGTGGCCTCGTCGGAGGCGAGCCGCAGGGGCTCGGCGACATCGTCGGGGTTGTGCCACCAGATGCGCTCGCCGTCGGTGTCGATGTCCAGCAGATCGCCGCCGCGGAAGCTGGTGCCGCACATGGGCAGCACATCGAGGTCCGAGACCAGCTCGTCCTCGGTGATGCCGAAGGCGCGCGCGACGTCCTCGACCCGGGCGCCGGGGCGCTCCTTGAGATAGGTCACCAGGGAGAGCATCCGCCGGGTCTGGTCGATGGCGCTCACTGGTCTGACCGGTTTGCCTGCCACAGTCCTCGTCCGCTCCCCCTCAGCCCTTGGCCACGGCACGCAGCCGGTCCATCACGTCGGCCCGCAGTTCGGCGGGCTCCAGTACGACGACATCGGGACCGAACTCCACCAGCCAGGCGTCCAGGCCGTGTCCGTACGGAATCTCCAACTCGTCCCAGCCGTCGCCGAGTTCCCGGACCCGGGTGGCTTTCGCCCGCAAGGGGTACCCGGCGCCGCTCCGCAGCCGGATCAGCGCGGAACGGTCCGCGGTCTCCCCCGCCCAGCCGGCGACGGTCTCCCGCACGGTGACGACATCAGGTACCGGGGCGGTGTACTTGCCGCCGCGCGAGCGGACCTTGCCGGTGATCCGGGAGAGCCGGAACACCCGCTCGGCGCCCCGGTCGCGGTCCCAGCCCGCCAGGTACCAGTGGCCGCGCCAGCACTCCAGCGCCCAGGGCTCGACATGCCGGGGCTCGGGGCGCGCGGCGGTGGCCTTGCGGTACTCGAAGACGACCGGGCGGCGGTCGCGGCAGGCCAGCATCAGCGGCTCGAAGGCGGCCTCGTGCACGGGGATCCGCGGCTCCAGCGCGCCATGGGCCTCGTAGGGGTCGACGCCCTCGGGCAGCCCCGCCGCGCGCAGCTTCTGCAGGGCGCCGCTGGCCGCTCCGGCGAGCCGGACCTGCTGCCACACCTTGGCGGCGAGACCGAGGGCGGCGGCCTCCTCGGCGTCCAGGGTGATGGGCGGCAGCCGGTTGCTGTCCCGGCGGGCCAGATAGCCGACCTCACCGTCCAGGCTCTCCACGGTCTCGATGACCAGGCCGAGCTCGCGCAGATCGTCCTTGTCCCGCTCGAACATGCGGTTGAAGGAGTCGTCCGAGCCGGCTTCCAGATAGGCCTCGATGGACTCGCGCAGCTCGCGCTTGCTCAAAGGCCGCCGCGTCCCGAGCAGACACAGCGCCAGATTCATGAGCCGCTCGGCCTTGGCAATGGCCATCGATGCCCTTCGCCTTCCCTATGGTGCTTACGACCGATGACCGTACCGCTCCCAGGTGGCGCGGCAAAAGCCGAGGGCCCATGCCCGGACAGGCATGGGCCCCAGGTGATCGGGTCCGGTCGTACGACGATCAGACCCCGAGTGATCGGACTGCGAGTGATCAGACTCCCAGGAGGTCGACCACGAAGATCAGGGTCTCGCCCGGCTTGATCGCCGGCGTCGGGCTCTGGTTGCCGTAGGCGAGGTGCGCCGGGATGGTCAGCTGGCGGCGGCCGCCGACCTTCATGCCCTGCACGCCCTGGTCCCAGCCCTTGATGACGCGGCCGCCGCCGAGCGGGAAGCGGAACGGGGTACCGCGGTTCCAGCTGGCGTCGAACTCCTCGCCCGTGCTGAAGGCGACACCGACGTAGTGCACGGTGACGGTCTGGCCGGCCTGGGCCACCTCGCCGTCGCCCTCCCAGATGTCCTTGATCTCGAGGTCCGCCGGCGGCTCGCCACCCGGGAAGTCGATCTCCGGCTTGTCGATGCTCACGTGTTCAGCTCCATGCTTGTGGTGTAGAGACAACGGTCACAGTCTTACATCCCCCGCGGGGTCACATCTTCGCCAGGATGTCGACCGAGAAGACCAGCGTGGAGTCCTTCTTGATGCCGCTGCCCTGCGGCGGGTTGTCGCCGTAACCGAGGTCCGGCGGGATGACGATGAGGACGCGGCTGCCGACCTTCTTGCCGGTCAGACCCTGCGCCCAGCCCTTGACGACCTGCTGGAGCGAGAAGGAGGCGAGCTGCTTGTTGGTGTACGTGGCGTCGAACTCCTTGCCGTCCTCCCACAGCACGCCCTTGTACTGCACCAGCACGCTGTCCTCGGCGCCGACCTCCTCGCCGTCGCCCTCCAGGACGTAGCTCGCCACCAGCTTCGTCGGCGCGTCGGTGTCCGGGACCTCGATGGAGGGCGCCTTGCCGTCGGTGCTGGTGCCGACCTTGGGCAGGTCCACGTTGTCCTGGGCGACCTCGGTGCCCTTGGCGGAGCTCTTGGCGTTGAAGGTGCCCTGCACATCCACCACGAAGACCAGCGTGTCGGTGCCCTTGATGCCCGCCTGGCTGTTGCCCTGCGTGCCGTAGCCCCAGGTCGGGGGGACGGCCATCTGGACGCGGCTGCCGACCTTCTTGCCGGCCAGCGCGTAGCGCCAGCCGTCGATGATGCTGCCCTTGGCGAGCTGGATGACCAGCGGGGTCTTGCGGTCGTAGGAGTTGTCGAAGACCTTCGCCGTGGCCCAGACCTGGCCGAGGTAGTGGGCCTGGACGTAGTCGTTCTCCGCGACGGTGCCGCCGTTGCCCGCGATCACCGTCTTCACGGCGAGATCCTTCGACGGGTCGCCGCTGCCCTCGGCGATGGTCGGCTTCTCGCCGAGCTTCGTGCCCTCGGTGATCGCCGGCAGCGGGCCGTCCACGATCTTCGGCGACGGCGCGGCCGAGGTCTCGGGGGCCGAGGGCGACGCGCTGTCGCTCGCCTCGCTCGATCCGGAATCCTCGTCCCCGCATGCGGCGAGCGTGGCGAGTCCGGCGGGTACGGCAATGAGAAGTGAGCGTCGGCGCACGGTGGGGGCCTCGTAATCGGTCGATCTTGTAGATGGCGTGCGCGCAACTCTACGACGTGAGAAGGGCGCCGTACGGGAAACGTACGGCGCCCGTGTTGCGTTCCGGCACATGGGCCGAAACGCGTGGCTCACATACCGGCGATCAGTTTCTCCACCCGGTCGTCCACGGAACGGAACGGGTCCTTGCACAACACGGTGCGCTGTGCCTGGTCGTTGAGCTTGAGGTGGACCCAGTCGACGGTGAAGTCCCGGCGCTGTTCCTGGGCTCGGCGGATGAAGTCGCCGCGCAGCCGGGCCCGAGTGGTCTGCGGCGGCACGGACTTGCCTTCGAAGATCTTCAAGTCGTTGCAGATCCGGGCTGCTTGACCCTTCTTCTCCAGCAGGTAGTACAGGCCCCGGCGGCGGTGGATGTCGTGGTAGGCGAGGTCTATCTGCGCGACCCGCGGATGCGACATGGTCATGTTGTTCTTGGCGCGGTAGCGCTCGATGAGCTTGTACTTCATGACCCAGTCGATCTCGGTGCCGATGCGGTCGAGGTCCTCGGACTCGATCGAGTCCAGGGTGCGGCCCCACAGCTCCAGCACCTGCTCGACGGTGCCGGTGCGGATCCCGCGGCGCTCGCAGAAGTCCACGGCCTTCTCGAAGTACTCCCGCTGCACCTCCAGCGCGGAGGCCTCCCGGCCGCTGGCCAGCCGCACCTTGCGCCGGCCCGTGATGTCATGGCTGACCTCGCGGATCGCCCGGATGGGGTTCTCCAGGGTCAGGTCCCGCATCACCGTGCCCGCCTCGATCATGCGCAGCACCAGGTCGGTGGCGCCGACCTTGAGCAGCATGGTCGTCTCGGACATGTTCGAGTCGCCCACGATGACGTGCAGCCGGCGGTAGCGCTCGGCGTCCGCGTGCGGTTCGTCACGGGTGTTGATGATGGGCCGGGAGCGGGTCGTCGCCGAGGAGACGCCCTCCCAGATGTGCTCGGCGCGCTGGCTCACGCAGTACACGGCCCCGCGCGGGGTCTGCAGCACCTTGCCGGCCCCGCACAGCAGCTGGCGCGTGACCAGGAACGGAATGAGGATGTCCGCGAGCCGGGAGAACTCCCCGTGCCGGGCGACGAGATAGTTCTCGTGGCACCCGTAGGAGTTGCCGGCCGAGTCGGTGTTGTTCTTGAAGAGGTAGACGTCGCCCGCGATTCCTTCCTCGTGCAGGCGTCGTTCTGCGTCTACCAGTAGCCCTTCCAGAATGCGTTCGCCGGCCTTGTCGTGGGTGACCAGCTCGGTCACGTTGTCACATTCGGGTGTCGCGTATTCCGGATGTGAGCCCACGTCGAGATAGAGGCGGGCGCCGTTCCGCAGAAAGACATTGCTGCTGCGGCCCCATGACACGACACGGCGGAAGAGGTACCGCGCCACCTCGTCAGGCGACAGGCGGCGCTGTCCCCTGAACGTGCACGTGACGCCGTACTCGTTCTCCAGCCCGAAAATGCGGCGGTCCATGACTGAACATTACGCCCGATCCCCTGTGCTGAAACGGGGTTCGACGGCACGGTTTGGATCATTTTCCGATGAAGCCGCAATGACCGCTCCCGGCCCGGACGCTGCGAGGACCCGCCCGGTGGCCAGCAGGACCAGCAGCGACACCCCTCCCGCGGCCCCCGGAACGGCGAAGCCCCACAGGGCCCCGCCGGCCTCGACGACCGGGCCCGTCAGCCCTGTTCCGACCGACGCGCCGACGGTGAACGTGGTCACCAGCCAGGAGAACGCCTCGGTGACCGTCCCGCGGGGAGCGTGCCGGTCGACGAGCACAAACGCACAAGCGATGCAGGGCGCCAGGAACACACCCGACAGCAGCGTCAGCAACACCATGGGGACCGTGCCCGGCATCAGCGTCAGCGGCAGGTAACACACCGCCAGAAGGGCCGTCAGGACCGTCAGTCGCCGCGCGGGCTCACCCGCCCACTGCCGGGCCCCGTACACGGTGCCGCCGATCAGCGCGCCCAGCCCCAGCGCCGCCATCAGCCAGCCGTACACCGCGTCACCGCCGTGGTCGTCCGCGTAGGGCACGGACGCGACCGTGATGGAGCCGAGCGCGATGCCCACGAACAGGAACGCGGCCAGCAGCGCCAGCAGTCCGGACGAGCGCAGCGCGCCCAGCCAGTGCGCCTCGCGCGGCGCCGAACGCCACGCGCGCGAGGGCGGCGAGACGACCACGGAGAGCGCGCCGAGCACACCGATGACGTTCAGCACGAGCAGCGCCGTCTGGGCGGACCACAGCGCCGTGCACAGCGTGACCAGCAACGGTCCGACGGTGAACATGACTTCCTGCGCCACGGCGTCCATGGCGTACGCCGTGTGCACCTGGCCCTCCTTGGGCAGGACCGAGGACCACAGCGCCCGCAGCCCGCCCTCCAGCGGCGGCGTGAACAGGCCGGCGGCCGCGACCGCCGCGTAGGCGAGCGGCAGCGGTCCGATGCCCGCGAAGGCGAACACGGCCATTGCGAGCGCGGCGACGACCGCGGACGGCAGCTGCACCCGTGGCTGCCCGTGCAGATCGACCAGCCTGCCGAGCAGCGGCTGCCCTACGGCGTTGGCGACGCCGTAGACCGCCGCCAGCGCCCCGGCGAGGCTGTAGCTGCCGCCCTCGGCGCGCACGAACAGCACGATCGCGATGGCGGCGGTGGCGTTCGGCAGCCGTCCCACCAGCGTGCCGACGAGCAGGCGCGTGGCATGCCTCGCCCTGAGGATCTCCAGGTATCCCGCGGCCATGTTCGCCCACTCCTCGCCGTGACCCATGAGGTTTTACGTATAACGTCCTTCGTCATACGTACCATGTGCGCTGTTCACACGTCCAGACGAAAGCGCAGGCCCACGGTGGTACGAGGCAGTACGCGCCCCACGAGCCGTGACGTCGCCCAGGCCGCCGGCGTCTCGCAGGCCGCGGTCTCCCTCGTGCTCGGCGACAAGTGGCGCGGCCGGGTCTCCGAGGCCACCGCGGAACGGGTCCGGGAGGCCGCCCGCGAGCTCGGTTACCGGCCCAACCTGGCCGCCCGCAATCTCCGCCTGGGCCGCACCCGCACGGTCCTGCTGGTCGTCCCGGCGCTGACCACCGAGTTCTTCGCCGGTGTCTACACCGGCGCCGCCCGGGTCGCCGCCGCGCACGGCTTCGGCGTCGTGCTGTACCCCTCCCCGGAGGGCATCGGCCCCGCCCGCGACCCCTTCGCCTCCGCCCAGGCCGCCCTCGACGGCGTCATCGCCTCCTCCATGGCCGCCGACGCGCTCACCGCCATCCGCGGCGACCAGCTGCCCCTGGTGATGCTCGACAGCGACCCGGCCGGCAGCCTCGGCGCGGCCACCGTCAACCTCGACATCGCCGACGCCGTACGCCAGGTCGCCGAGCACCTGCTGGCCCTCGGCCACCGCCGCTTCCTGCACCTGGCCGCGGACGTGGCCTCCTGGACCTTCGAGGTCCGCGCCCGCGAGCTGCACGCGCGCGTGGCCGCCGTCCCGGGCACCGAACTGACCACCGCCCGCGCGCCCATCTCGATCGAGGGCGCCCAGCGCGCCGCCGAGACCGCCCTCGCCGCGCCCGGCCCTCGCCCCACCGCCCTGGTCTGCGACGACGACAAACTCGCCGCCGGTGCCTACAAGGCCGCCCGGCGCCTGGGCCTGCGCGTCCCCGAGGACCTCTCGGTCACCGGCCTGGACGACCTCGCCCTCGCCACCGCCATCGACCCGGAGCTGACGACCGTACGCCTGGACGCCGAGCTGTTCGGGGAGCGCGGCATGCGGGCCCTGCTCGCCGTCCTGGAGGGCCGTGCGCCCGAGGCGGGCGACATCCCCGTGGAACTGGTCGTACGGGGCTCCACGGCCCCGCCGCGCGCCTCCTGAGACGCCTGCGCCCCGGCCGAGGGATCGGCCGGGGCACATACCGCGGGGTCAGGCGGGTGGGATCAGCCGGGCGGGGTCACTCCTCGTCGGAGTCGTCCGGGCCGTCCGCGCTCTCGGCCTCGGTGGACGCGCCACCGACCTCCAGCAGCCGGCCGAGCTGACGGCCGACGATGCGCTTGAACTTGCGCTGCTGCGGACGGGTCCGGTCCAGCACCGCGACCTCGAGCCGCTCCGCGGGGATCTCCCGCTGCGAGCCGTTGGACTCCCGGGACAGCGCCTGTACGGCCAGCTTCAGCGCCTCCGCCAGCGTCATGCCGTCCTGGTGACGCTGGTCCAGGTAGGTGCTGATCAGCTCGGCGTTGCCGCCGACCGCCACCGAGCCGTGCTCGTCGACGATCGAGCCGTCGTGCGGCAGCCGGTAGATCTGGTCGCCCTCGGGCGTCTCCCCGACCTCCGCGACGACGAGCTCCACCTCGTACGGCTTCTCCGCCGCGGACGAGAAGATCGTGCCCAGCGTCTGGGCGTAGACGTTGGCCAGACCGCGCGCGGTCACGTCGTCCCGGTCGTAGGTGTAGCCACGGAGGTCGGCGTAGCGGACGCCGCCGATCCGCAGGTTCTCGTACTCGTTGTACTTGCCGGCGGCCGCGAAACCGATCCGGTCGTAGATCTCGCTGAACTTGTGCAGCGCGCGGGACGGGTTCTCGCCGACGAACACGATGCCGTCGGCGTACTGCAGCACGACCAGGCTGCGACCGCGTGCGATGCCCTTGCGGGCGTACTCCGCCCGGTCGGCCATGGCCTGCTGGGGGGAGACATAGAACGGCGTCGACACCGGTTATCCGTCCCTTTCTGTCGGAGTCACAGGATCACCTTGATAAGACCGGACCGCCGCCTACAGCAGCGCGGCCCGCGGGCCGTCGGGCTGCTCCAGGCGCCGCTCCAGGATCGAGCGGGCGATCTCGGAGGACTCCTGATCGGTCAGCCGGCGGAAGCCGTCCTCGGTGATCACGGTGACGATCGGGTAGATCCGGCGGGCGACATCGGGACCACCGGTCGCCGAGTCGTCGTCTGCCGCGTCGTACAGGGCCTGCACCACCAGGGTGGTGGCCTCGTCCTCGGTCAGGTCGCTGCGGAAGAGCTTCTTCATGGCGCCGCGGGCGAAGATCGAACCGGAGCCGGTGGCCGCGTAACCCTGCTCCTCGGAACGGCCGCCGGTCACGTCGTAGGAGAAGATGCGGCCCTTGCCGCGGTCCACGTCGAAGCCCGCGAAGAGCGGCACGACGGCCAGACCCTGCATGGCCATGCCCAAGTTGGAGCGGATCATGGTCGACAGCCGGTTCGCCTTGCCCTCCAGCGACAGCTGGGCGCCCTCGACCTTCTCGAAGTGCTCCAGCTCCAGCTGGAACAGCTTCACCATCTCGACGGCGAGACCGGCGGTGCCGGCGATGCCGACGGCCGAGTACTCGTCGGCGGGGAAGACCTTCTCGATGTCGCGCTGGGCGATGACATTCCCCATCGTCGCCCGCCGGTCACCGGCGAGCACGACACCCCCGGGGAACGTCGCGGCCACGATGGTCGTCCCGTGCGGCGCCTCGATCACGCCCTGCACGGGCGGCAGTTGACGCTTGCCGGGCAGCATTTCGGGCTGATGCTCGGAGAGAAAGTCCATGAAGGACGAGGACCCAGGCGTCAGGAAGGCAGCTGGTAGACGCCCGGCGCCCCGAGTGTTGGCTTCCACGAGTTTCCTTCCACGTAAGAGCAGTTGAAGCACGGTGTGCCACCGACCCTACCCACCTGGTGGGAGTGATCCACATCGGAACCCGTGCCGTTCACAGGCCGCTTCGCCGCCGACGAAGGCTGCCCGCGGCCCGACCCACCGGAACCGCGAGCAGCTCTGCGCCGTCTGCTCCCCGGCCACACACCACCCCGAACCCTGAGACCTTGGATTCAAAGGCGAAGGTGACCTACTGTCCACCCTTTTGAACGAAGGAGCGCACGAAGTCCTCCGCGTTCTCCTCGAGCACGTCGTCGATCTCGTCCAGGACGGAGTCGACGTCGTCGCTCAGCTTCTCCTGCCGCTCCTTGAGGTCCTCGGAAGCCTGGGCCTCTGTGGCCTGCTCCTCGACCTCCTCGGTGGAGCGTGTGGCCTTCTGCTGTCCGCCGCCGGTGTCCTTGGTTGCCATAACCCTCACCCCGCTCAGTTCGCCCGACATGGTCGCCAGGTCGACATTCCTGCCGATCGGTGATGATCAGACCCTACAAGCCCGGTCTGACATCGGCCCCGCACTTTCCACAACGTGCGGGGGCCACCTCGATGATTCCCGGACGGCGGGTTTTCCACCCTGTCCGGCCGCCTCGCCCCGGGTACCCGCTCAGCCGCCTGACAGCACTTTGACCAGGTCTTCCGCGGTGCGGCAGCGGTCCAGCAGCTCCTTGACGTGATTACGCGTTCCGCGAAGCGGTTCGAGGGTTGGGACCCGCTGGAGGGAGTCCCGGCCCGGCAGATCGAAGATCACCGAGTCCCAGGAGGCCGCGGCGACGTCGTCGGCGTACTGCTCCAGGCAGCGGCCGCGGAAGTACGCGCGGGTGTCCTCCGGCGGCTTGGTGCGGGCCCGCTCGACGTCGGCCTCGTCCAGCAGCCGCTTCATCCGCCCGCGGGCCACGAGACGGTTGTAGAGGCCCTTCTCGGCACGTACGTCGGCGTACTGGAGGTCGACCAGGTGGAGCCGGGCGGCGTCCCAGTCGAGGGTGTCCCGGCGCCGGTAGCCCTCCATGAGCTCCCGCTTGGCGACCCAGTCCAGCTCGCCGGCCAGGCTCATGGGATCGTTCTCCAGGCGGTTGAGGGTGTCCTCCCACCTGGCCAGGACGTCCTTGGTCTGGTCGTCGGCGTCGGCCCCGAAGCGTTCCTCGACGTACTTGCGGGCCAGCTCGTAGTACTCCATCTGGAGCTGGACCGCGGTGAGCGTCCGGCCGCTGCGGAGCTTGACCAGGCGCTTGAGGCCGGCGTCGTGGGAGACCTGGTGGAGGGTGCGCACGGGCTGGTCCACGGCCAGGTCGACAGCGATGAAGCCGTCCTCGATCATGGACAGCACCAGCGCCGTCGTACCGAGCTTCAGGTACGTGGAGATCTCCGAGAGGTTCGCGTCCCCGATGATCACGTGCAGCCGGCGGTACTTCTCGGCGTCCGCGTGCGGCTCGTCGCGGGTGTTGATGATCGGCCGCTTCAGCGTCGTCTCCAGGCCCACCTCGACCTCGAAGTAGTCCGCCCGCTGGCTGAGCTGGAAGCCGTGCTCGTGGCCGTCCTGGCCGATGCCGACGCGGCCCGCCCCGGCGAAGACCTGGCGGGAGACGAAGAAGGGCGTGAGGTGGCGCACGATGTCCGAGAAGGGGGTCTCCCGCTTCATCAGGTAGTTCTCGTGCGTGCCGTAGGAGGCGCCCTTGTTGTCGGTGTTGTTCTTGTAGAGGTGGATCGGCTGGGCGCCCGGCAGCTGGGCGGCGCGTTCCGCGGCCTCGGCCATGATCCGCTCGCCCGCCTTGTCCCAGAGGACGGCGTCGCGCGGGTTGGTGACCTCCGGGGAGCTGTACTCGGGGTGGGCGTGGTCGACGTAGAGCCGCGCGCCGTTGGTGAGGATCACATTGGCCAGGCCGATGTCCTCGTCGGTGAGCTGGCTGGAGTCGGCGGCCTCGCGGGCGAGGTCGAAGCCTCGCGCGTCGCGCAGCGGATTCTCCTCCTCGAAGTCCCAGCGGGCCCGGCGGGCCCGGTGCATCGCCGCCGCGTAGGCGTTGACGATCTGGGATGAGGTGAGCATGGCATTGGCGTTGGGGTGACCGGGGACGGAGATCCCGTACTCCGTCTCGATGCCCATTACTCGCCGTACGGTCATGCGGCCCTCCTTGCCCGGCGGCGCCCTCGGTCGGGGGCGCTGCTCAAGTACCGCTGGCGCTCCGGTGCGTGTGCGGTGCCCGTCCCCGCACTGCGCGACTCGGCGGTACGGAAGAGCCTAGAACGCCTTTGCGCTGGTGGGGAGATCATTTGCGTCATTCCCTGCTCCGGTCGTGGCCGCAAAAACAGTCGGCTGCGGGTACCCGCTGAGGGCACCCGCAGCCGCCCTGTCTTTTACAGGTACTGACCGGTGTTCGCCACCGTGTCGATGGAGCGTCCGGTGTCCGCGCCCTGCTTTCCGGTGATCAGGGTGCGGATGTAGACGATCCGCTCGCCCTTCTTGCCGGAGATCCGGGCCCAGTCGTCCGGGTTGGTGGTGTTCGGCAGGTCCTCGTTCTCCTTGAACTCGTCCACGCAAGCCTGGAGGAGATGGGAGACGCGCAGGCCCTTCTGGTTGTGCTCCAGGAAGTCCTTGATCGCCATTTTCTTGGCGCGCCCGACGATGTTCTCGATCATGGCGCCGGAGTTGAAGTCCTTGAAATAGAGGACTTCCTTGTCTCCGTTGGCGTAGGTGACTTCCAGGAAGCGGTTCTCCTCGGATTCCGCGTACATCTGTTCCACCGCGGTCTGGATCATGCCCTGGACCGTGGCGCCCCGGTCGCCGCCGTGCTCCCCGACGTCCTCGGGGTGCAGCGGAAGGCGCTCGGTGAGGTACTTCTGGAAGATGTCCTTGGCCGCTTCGGCGTCCGGACGCTCGATCTTGATCTTCACATCGAGCCGGCCGGGGCGCAGGATGGCGGGGTCGATCATGTCCTCGCGGTTGGAGGCACCGATCACGACCACGTTCTGCAGGCCCTCCACACCGTCGATCTCGGCGAGGAGCTGCGGGACGATGGTGTTCTCCACGTCCGAGCTGACACCGGAGCCACGGGTGCGGAAGAGGGACTCCATCTCGTCGAAGAAGACGATGACGGGGGTGCCCTCGCTGGCCTTCTCACGGGCACGCTGGAAGACCAGGCGGATCTGCCGCTCGGTCTCGCCGACGTACTTGTTGAGCAGCTCGGGGCCCTTGATGTTGAGGAAGAAGCTCTTGCCGGTGGCCTGGCCGGTGACCTCGGCGACCTTCTTGGCCAGCGAGTTGGCGACCGCCTTGGCGATGAGCGTCTTGCCGCATCCGGGGGGCCCGTAGAGCAGCACGCCCTTGGGCGGGCGCAGTTCGTGCTCCTTGAACAGGTCCGGGTAGAGGTACGGGAGCTCGACCGCGTCGCGGATCATCTCGATCTGGTTGCCCAGACCGCCGATCTGCTCGTAGCCGATGTCCGGGACCTCTTCGAGGACCAGTTCCTCGACCTCGCTCTTGGGCACGACCTCGTAGACGTAGCCGGAGCGGGGTTCGAGCAGCAGGGCGTCGCCGGGTCGGATGGTGACGTCCAGCAGCGGCTCCGCGAGCCGCACCACCCGTTCCTCGTCGGTGTGCCCCAGCACCAGGGCGCGCTCGCCGTCCTCCAGGATCTCCTTGAGGGTGACGATGTCCCCGACGCGCTCGTACTCCATGGCCTCGACCACGTTGAGCGCTTCGTTGAGCATGACTTCCTGGCCGCGGCGCAGGTCGTCGAGTTCGACGCTTGGACTGACGTTCACCCGGAGTTTGCGTCCTCCGGTGAAGATGTCGGCGGTGCCGTCCTCGTTCGCCGTGAGGAAGACACCGAAGCCGGCCGGCGGCTGTGCGAGCCGGTCGACTTCTTCCTTGAGGGCCACGATCTGGTCGCGGGCCTCACGGAGCGTGTTGGCGAGTCGCTCGTTCTGGGCGGACACGCCGGCCAGGTTGGTCTGCAGCTCGACGATCCGCTCTTCGAGAATCCTCGTGTGTCGCGGAGAGTCGGCGAGCTTACGTCGCAGGACGGCGATCTCCTGCTCAAGGTAGGCGATCTGCCCGGCAGGGTCTTCGGACCCTCGTCCCGGGCGGATGCCGCGGTTCATGTCGTCGTCGTGGGCTGCCACGGTCCTCACCTCCTCCAAGGGGAGCTGGACGCTTCCAGACCCTACCTGGGTGGGTGTCGATTGAAACCCCTAGATCACAAAGACTGTCAAGGTGTGTCGTCGGCCACACCCTGAGCTGTTCTCACGCCGTGTGGATACCCACTCAACGTCTTTCGGAAGCGGCCTGTTCCGGGCCGGAGTGGTCAAACACCGTCAAGTTTGGCTGGAGTTGCGGGCCGGAGGCACGGTGGGGGCCGCCGCGGGGCCGGTCGGGGCCGCATATGCCGGGGCCGAATCCGGTGACCCGGGGCCGTGACCCTGGGTGCTCGCGCGGGCGGGTTGGGTGACGATCGGGCGGCGGTCGACGGGCGGTGGAGCGGAGGTAGGGTCGAAGTCGGTCAACGGCCGTCGGTGCGGGCCCGTCCCGCCAGGGGGCCGGTCGGACGGCGTGGGAAACGGCAGGAGAGATGGACGTGGAGCTGGAGGCCGGGGTCGGCGAGGCGCTCGAGGTCTGGATCGATCAGGACCTCTGTACCGGCGACGGCATCTGTGCCCAGTACGCGCCCGAGGTGTTTGAACTGGACATCGACGGGCTCGCCTATGTGAAGAGCGCGGACGACGAGCTCCTCCAGGACAAGGGCGCCACGACCCGGGTGCCGCTGCCGCTGCTCACCGATGTCGTGGACTCGGCCAAGGAGTGTCCCGGCGAGTGCATCCACGTCCGCCGGGTCGCGGACCGGGTCGAGGTGTACGGGCCCGACGCGCCGTGACGCGCCGGGCGCGGAGGGTCGTCAGACGCTCTGGGCACCGGCCGGGGTGGAGCGGACGAACGCGCCGTCGTCCCACTGCCATTTCGCGCGGTCGGTGACGTCGGGACAGCAACTGGGCACGTCGGCCGTCGAGTAGCCGAGCAGGGTGGCGGTGACGGCCCCCTCGCGTACGGCGAACTCGCTGACGGTCTGGCGGTCCTTCGGGTCGACGAGGGTCGCCACCACGCGGGGCCGCTCGCTGCCGGTCCCGCGCGTGAGGACGTAGAAGCCGTCCGGCGGGGTGCCCATGGGGGCGTCGCAGTGCACGACGACCACGGTCTCGGGGCGGCCGTCGCCGTCGAGGTCCCCCGACGCCTTCTTGACGACGATCGCCTTCACCGGGCCGCATTCGAGCGGGAAGTCGACGCCTTCGGGGTCGGGTGCCGCGACGGCGGCGGGGGCGGTCCGGGACTGCGGGCCCGACGCCTGGACGGCGTTGGCCGCGTCCGGCTGCAGGACCGAGGAGAGCGCCACGACAGCGGCCAGGGCGGTGGCGGTCGCGAGCCAGTGGATCGGACGGGTGTGGGTGTGGGCCAGTTCCGGGACGGCGGAGTGCTGCACTAGGGGTGTCTCCCGCGAGGGCTGTGCCGGTGGAGGGGTGCCAGGAATGGTGCCACACGTCACATCACGGGGGAACGGCGGGGGTGTGCCGTTCCGGTGACGAAATGGGGGCCACGGATGGCGGGCCGTCAGCACAACGGCGCCGCGGTGGAGTTCCCGGTGCTCCAGGGGAACTCGACCACGGCGCCGATACGTTGTACGCGGCAGGGGGCCACCCTCAGCGGCCGGAGCCTCCGTCGGCGTTGGGTCCCGCGTAGTCCTCGCCGTAGGCGCCCTTGGCGGGGCGGCGGCGGCGCATGGGCAGCTCGACACCGTCGGCGAGGCGGCGGGCGGTGAGCAGGAAGCCGGTGTGGCCGATCATCCGGTGGTCCGGGCGGACGGCCAGGCCCTCGATGTGCCAGTTGCGGATCATCGACTCCCAGGCGGTCGGCTCGTTGAAGCAGCCGATCTCGCGGATGGACTCGACGGTCCGGGCGAGCTGGGTGGTGGTGGCGACGTAGCAGCACAGGATGCCGCCGGGCACGAGCGCCTTCTTGACGACGTCCAGGCACTCCCAGGGCGCGAGCATGTCGAGGATGACCCGGTCGACGTCGGTGTCGGACAGGTTGTCCTGGAGGTCGCCGACGGTGAGCTGCCAGGCGGGGTGGGGGCCGCCGAAGTAGCGCTCCACGTTCTGCCGGGCGATGTCGGCGAAGTCCTCGCGGCGCTCGTAGGAGTGCAGCATGCCCTGGTCGCCGATGGCGCGCAGCAGGAAGCTGCTGAGCGAGCCGGAGCCGACGCCGGCCTCGACGACGCGGGCGCCGGGGAAGATGTCGGCGAAGGCGAGGATCTGCCCCGCGTCCTTCGGGTAGACGACGGCTGCCCCACGGGGCATGGACAGGACGTAGTCGGGGAGCAGGGGGCGCAGCGCGAGGTAGGCGACGTTCCCGGTGGTGCGGACAACGCTGCCCTCGGGAGCGCCGATCAGTTCGTCGTGCGGGAAGGAACCCTTGTGGGTGTGGAAATTCTTCCCGGCCTCGAGCGTGAACGTGTAGTGGCGGCCCTTGGGGTCGGTCAGCTGAACCTGGTCCCCGACCTTGAAGGGCCCGCGCCTGCGGGCGGCACCGGTCGGTTCGGACATGTGACCAGCCTACCGGGGTTTACCGGGCCCGCGGACCATCAGGAGGGCCGGGCCATCGCCTTCACGAAGGCCCGCTCCACGTCCGCCGCCGACAGCACGCCGTAGATCTCCCCCGTCTCCTCGACCACCAGGTACTCGGTGGCCGGAGTCGCCCGGAGGGCCTCGAGCAGCTCCTCCCCCGCCAGTTCCGCGGAGACCCGCATGCCCTCGGTGAGGTCCTGGGCGAGGCCGCTGACGGCGACCCAGGGGCGGCGGTGTTCGGGGACGCCGACGATGGCGGCCTCGCGGACCAGGGAGAGCGGGGTGCCGTCGGCGTCGACCACGACGAGGGCGCGGGCCCCGGCGGTGTTGGCGCGGCGCAGGGCCTCCGAGAGGGGGGTCTCCGCCTCCACGGGGACCGCGCGGCGGGTCAGGGAGCGGGCGCGCAGCTCGGGCAGGTGCTCGCGCAGCCGGGCCATCCGGAGGCTGTTCCCGGCGCCGGTCCAGATGATCGCGGCGAGGATCGCGGCCAGCAGGGCGTCCATGACGGTGTCCATGCCG
This sequence comes from Streptomyces sp. NPDC002784, assembly GCF_053592135.1. Taxonomy (NCBI): domain Bacteria; kingdom Bacillati; phylum Actinomycetota; class Actinomycetes; order Kitasatosporales; family Streptomycetaceae; genus Streptomyces; species Streptomyces sp. NPDC002784. Next base: position 22,419 of record NZ_JBSFVD010000012.1, read on the forward strand.
ACGTTGTCCTCGGCGTTGGAGCCGAGCGCTCCGGACTGGGTGAGCAGCGGGAGCCCGATCAGCACGGAGACGGCGAGCGCGCGGCCGACCCAGGCGGCGGCGACGGTGCCGCTCATCGGCTTGCCGGTGATCTTCCAGACGATGGCGCGGAGCATCCGGCCGCCGTCGAGGGGGAGGCCGGGCAGGAGGTTGAAGGCGGCCACGATGAGGTTGGAGATCATCAGGCCGGCCAGCAGCACGCCGGGCACGGTGCCGGGCTCGACGGCCTGCATGGCGCCGTAGAAGAGGCCCGCCAGGATCAGGGAGAGCAGGGGGCCGACGAAGGCGAGGACGAACTCGCGGCCCGGGGTGTCGGACTCCTTCTCGATCTCGGAGACGCCGCCGAAGAACTGCAGTTGGATACGGCGGACCGGGAGCTTGAAGCGGAGGGCGGCGACGGTGTGCGCGAGTTCGTGCACGAGCACGGAGGCGTAGAAGGCGACCGCGAAGAAGAGGGAGACGAGATAGCGGGCGGCGCCGAGTTCGGGCAGTACCCGGTCGAGCTGGCCGCCGAACACCCAGGTGATCAGGGCGGCCACCAGGAACCAGCTGGGCGCGACGTACACCGGTACGCCGAAGGGGCGGCCCATCAGGAGGCCGCCGCGGGGCGCGGGGGGCTTGGGGGGCTTGCCGGCGCCGGAGTGGGCGAGGGTGCGGTCGGCCGCGGCGGGGCCCTGCTCGCCGGAGGGCGGGGTGTCGGTGGCGGTCCGCCGGGGCGGGTCCGCGTCCTTGCGCGGCGTCTCGTCCCCGGGGTCCTGGGGCGGGTCCGAGGGCTCCTGGGGGGCCGGGTTCGCGGGCGGGGTCGTCGGTGTTGCGTGGTGGCTGGCCGGCTCCTCGGTGCCGGGCCGCGGCTGCCCGCTCCCGCCGCTCTCGTCCACGGTGTCCCCTCGTTCGAAGCGTCTTCCGCGCCTGCCGGGCGGAAGGGTCTCGGGTCGATGGTATGCGTCCGTCGCGATGCGATCCGCCCCGGCACCCCCTGTGTTCGCCCGACGCCGCTCGGGTGACTGTCAGTGCCGGGCCGTAAGGTCTGTGGGCATGGAGACGAGCACGGAGGACGGGGAGCCGTCGGTGGCGGCCGAGGCCCCTACGGCATCGCAGGCGCAGGGCGTGACGGACGGCGGGCGGGCCGTGCCGCTCGCCATAGTGCCCGCCTCGCTGTCGCCCTCGCGTGCGGGTGACTTCATGCAGTGCCCGTTGCTGTACCGGTTCCGGGTGATCGACCGGCTGCCCGAGAAGCCCAGCGAGGCGGCGACCCGGGGCACCCTGGTGCACGCGGTGCTGGAGCGGCTCTTCGACGCCCCGGCCGCCGAGCGGACCGCGCCCCGCGCCAAGTCGCTGATCCCGGGGCAGTGGGACCGGCTGCGCGAGTCCCGGCCGGAGGTCCAGGAGCTGTTCGCCGAGGATCCGGAGGGCGAGCGGCTCGCGCGGTGGCTCAGCCAGGCCGAGCAGTTGGTCGAGCGGTGGTTCACGCTGGAGGATCCGACCCGGCTCGAACCGGCCGAGCGCGAAATGTTCGTCGAGGCCGAGCTGGATTCCGGGCTGCGGCTGCGCGGCATCATCGACCGGGTCGACGTGGCGCCGACCGGCGAGGTGCGGATCGTCGACTACAAGACGGGCAAGGCGCCCCGGCCCGAGTACGCCGAGGGCGCGCTGTTCCAGATGAAGTTCTACGCCCTGGTGGTGTGGCGGCTGAAGAACGTCGTGCCGCGCCGGCTCCAGCTGGTGTATCTCGGCAGCGGTGACGTCCTGACGTACGACCCGGTGCTCGCCGACCTGGAGCGGGTGGAGCGCAAGCTGCTGGCGCTGTGGGAGGCGATCCGCACCGCGACCGAGACCGGCGACTGGCGGCCGAGGCCCACGAAGCTGTGCGGCTGGTGCGACCACCAGGAGCACTGCCCGGAATTCGGCGGCACTCCCCCGCCCTACCCGCTGCCCATCAGGGCGGCCGACGACGGTTCGACGGGGGGTCCGGCCGTCGTCCCCCAGGAAGCACAGGCGGCTGCCGGCCAGGGCGGGTGACGGGGGGGCGGCCGAAGATGCGGGTGTCGTCTCCCGGCAAGCACAACCGACTGCCGGTCAGGGGCCCACGGCGGTTCGGGGCCGTCCCCGGGAAGCACAGCCCGCCGCCCATGAGCGGTTGACGCGGGTCCTGGGGGCCTCTCCCGGGAAGCACAAGCCGCTGCCGGTCAGGGCGGCTGAAAGGGAACCGGTCAGGGCGGCTGAGTCGGGTGAGGGCGCGCAGGGCAGAATGGGGCCGGACTAGCGAAGGAGACTTACGTGGCCATCCGCGTCCTACTGGTCGACGACCAGCCGCTGCTGCGTACCGGCTTCCGGATGATTTTGGAGGCGGAGCAGGATCTCGCGGTCGTGGGCGAGGCCGGAGACGGCCTTCAGGCACTCGACCAGGTGCGGGCACTGCAGCCCGATGTGGTTCTGATGGACATCCGCATGCCGCGGATGGACGGGGTGGAGGCGACCCGGCAGATCACCGGTCCCGGGCGGGACGGCCCGGCCAAGGTGCTGGTGCTGACCACCTTCGACCTCGACGAGTACGTGGTGGAGGCGCTGAAGGCGGGCGCCAGCGGCTTCCTGCTGAAGGACGCCCCCGCCAATGAGCTGGTGCAGGCCATCCGGGTGGTGGCGGCGGGCGAGGCGATGCTGGCACCGAGCATCACGCGCCGGCTGCTCGACAAGTACGCCACGCATCTGCCGTCCGGCGAGGAGCCCGTGCCGGACACCCTGCACACCCTCACCGACCGCGAGGTGGAGGTGCTGAAGCTGGTGGCGCGCGGGCTGTCCAACGCCGAGATCGCCGCCGATCTGTTCGTCAGCGAGACCACGGTCAAGACGCATGTCGGGCACGTGCTCACCAAGCTGGGCCTGCGCGACCGGGTGCAGGCCGCGGTGTACGCGTACGAGAGCGGGCTGGTGCGCCCCGGCGCGCAGTAGGGACCGACGCGAGGGCGCCCGCTTCCCCGGAAGGAAGCGGGCGCCCTCGCGCGTGTGCGGGCTCAGCCCTTGCTGAGCTCCCAGAAGCGGAACACCGTGGAGGCGTCGAGGCAGTACTCCAGGCCGTACACGCCGTCGTGGACGACCGCGTACTGCTTGGCCTGCCAGATGGGCAGGACGGGGAGCTCCGCGGCCACGATGTCCTGGAGCCGGCCGTAGTCGTCCTCGGTCGCGGTGCGGTCGCTCTGGGCGCCGGTGCGCGGGATCAGCGTGCCGGTGATGGTGTCGTTGCTGTAGTTGTTGGCCAGCACGTTGCCCTCGCCGAAGAAGGGCGACGTGAAGTTGTCGGCGTCCGGGTAGTCCGGCACCCAGCCCTTGACGTAGACGCCGTACTTGCCGGCGGCGATGTCCTTCTCGTACTGCTCGTACTCGACGGACTTCACCTCGGCGTCGAACAGGCCGCTGGCGTTGAGCTGCCCGGCGATCGCCTTCAGCTCCTCGTCGGTGGCCGGGCCGTAGCGCGACGGGGTCGACCACAGCGTCAGCTTCACCTTGCCGGTGATGCCGTCGGCCTGCAGGGCCGACGCGGCCTTGGCCTTGGAGGGGCGGGCGCCGTAGGTGTCGAAGAAGGCGGTGTTGTGGCCGCCGATGCCCGCCGGGATGATCGAGTACAGCGGGGTCGCCGTGCCCTGGTAGACGTCCTCGACGAGGGCCTCGCGGTCGAGCAGGTAGGCCATGGCCCTGCGGACGCCGAGCCGGCCGGCGACCGGGTCGTCCATGTTGAAGACCAGGTGCTGGACCTCGGCGCCGGTGCCGTCGACGATCTCGACGCCGGAGCTGGAGCTGTCGTCGGCCTTCTCGATCTCGGCGATGTCGGCGGCGCTGAGACCTCGGTAGGCGATGTCGATCTGCTTCTCGCGCAGCGCGGTCCGCAGGGCGGTCCGGTCGCCGTGGAAGAACTTCATGGTGACGCCGGAGTTCTTGGTCTCGGCGTTGCCGGTGTAGTGCTCGTTGACGGAGAAGACGGCCTCGTCGTCGCTGAAGGAGTCCAGCTTGTAGGGGCCGGAGCCGACGGCCTCGCCGTCCTCGCGCAGTCCGTCCGCGTCGTACTGGCGGTGGTCGACGATGGAGCCGGCGCCCGAGGCGATCTTGCTCGGGAAGGTGGCGTCCGGGGTGTTCAGCCGGAAGACGACCGTCTTGTCGTCCGGGGTCTCGACCTTCTCCAGCATCGGGAACATGATCGCCGGACCGGCGTCGTCGTTGATCTTCAGCATGCGGTCGAAGGAGAACTTGACATCCTTCGAGGTGAGCGAGTCACCGTTGCTGAACTTCAGCCCGTCCTTCAGCGTGCACTCGTAGACCTTGGTCCCGGTGTCGGTGAAGGCGCAGGACTCGGCGGCGTCCGGCTCGGGGTCGGTGCCGCCCTTGGGGAAGCTGAGCAGGGACTGGAAGACGTTGTTGAACAACAGCCAGGAGCCCGGGTCGTAGCCGGACGCCGGGTCGGTGGCCAGGACGTCGTCGGACATCCCTATCACCACGGAGGAGCTGTCGCTCGCGGAGCCGCCGGTCTCCGTGCCGCAGCCGGTCAGCAGGCCGGAGGCCAGCCCCGCCATCACAGGCAGGACCGGCCACTGGTTGCGCATGTTCACGTGCAGGTGCCTTGTCGTCGTGTCGGACATCGCGGGCCGCCGTCCCGGCGCCCCGGCACGGGATACGTCAGCCGCTCACGCCGCGGCCGAGCTCCCACAGCTGAAGGGTGGAGGAGGAGTTGAGCGCGTAGGCGGTGCCCGTGACGTCGTCGCGTGCGGCGACGTACTGCTTGCCCTGCCACAGCGGGATCACCGGGACGTCCTCGGCGACGATGTCCTGAATGCTCGTCAGGCTGTCGACCGCGGACTGCCGGTCGGCCTCACGACGGGACTCCGGGATGAGGGAGTTGCGGATCTCGCTGTTCGCGTACGGCGAGCCGAGGAAGTTGTCCTTGTCGAGGAACGGCGCGATGTAGTTGTCGGCGTCCGGGAAGTCGGGGAACCAGCCCATGCCGTAGACCTCGTACTCGCCCTTCTGCTCGGCGGGACGGAAGGTCTCCCAGGGGGTGCCCTCGATCTTCACGTCGAACAGACCACTGGAGTTCAGCTGCTCCTTCAGCAGCTCGAACTCCTTCTTGGTGGCCGAGCCGTAGTGGTCGGTGGTGTAGTGCAGCGTCATCGACACCGGGGTGCTGACGTTCGCCTTGGCCAGCAGCGCCTTGGCCCTGGCGATGCTGGGCTCGCCGTACTTGTTGAAGAAGGCGTTGGAGTGGCCGGTCAGGCTGGCCGGGACCAGCGAGTACAGCGGCTCGGCCTGGGTGCCGTAGACCTTGCTGACCAGTTCGCCGCGGTTGATGACCTGGGCCATCGCCTGGCGGACCGCCTTGCTCTCGACGGCCGGGGCGTCGGTGTTGAAGGCGAGGTAGCGGATCTCCAGGCCGGACATCTCGACCAGGTCGACCGTGCTGTCGGAGGCCGTGGACAGCCGCTGGATCTGCTCCGGCGACATCGTGCGGGACATCAGGTGGATGTCACCCTGCTCGATGGCGCTGCTCATGGTGTCGGCGTCGGCGAAGGAGCGCAGCTCGACCTCGTCGTTGTTCACCGTCAGGGCGCCCTTGTAGGAGGGGTTCTTGGTGAACACGGCCTTGACCAGCTTGCCGTCCTTCTCCTCGGCCGCGAAGGTGTACGGCCCCGAGCCGTCGGCCTGGAAGCCGTCGCGGAGCTTGCCGGCCTCGTAGTCGTCCGGGTCCACGATGCCCGCGACGGGCGTGGACAGCTTGTACGGGAAGGTGGCGTCGGCGGTGTTCAGATGGAAGATGACCTCGCGCTCGCCCTGGGTCTCCACCGTGTCGACGGTCGACAGCAGCGCGGAGACCCCGCTGTCCGCCTTGAGCTTGAGGGCGCGCTCGATGGAGTACTTCACATCGGCCGCGGTGACCGTGTCGCCGTTGGCGAACTTCAGCCCCTCGCGCAGGGTGCAGGCGTAGCGCTCGTTGCCGGTGTCGGTGAAGCCGCAGCGCTCGGCCGCCTCGGGCACCGGCTCGCCCTCGCCACGCGGCTGGATCATCAGGGTCTGCACGGTCTGGCGCAGGATGTTCCAGGTGCCGACGTCGTAGGCGTACGCCGGGTCCAGCGGCGCGGGTGCCTCGCTCGTGGCGGTGAACTCGTCCGTGGTACCGACGACGATCGCGTCCCCACCGCCGCTGCCGCTGTCCGATCCGCCGCAGGCGGCGAGGACCGGGGCGAGCAGACCGATGACGGCCGGCACCACCAAAGTCTTGCGGTTCATGCTCGAGTTTCTCCAGAGCTGTCTCGTCCGTGTATCCGGCATGCAGGGGTGTCGCGGCGGATCACGGCGATAGGGGGTGATGTTCTCGCGATGAGATTAGTCGGCGTCCCGAGGACGCCTCGCGCCCACCGGAGTTGAGCCCCCATCACGCAGCGGAACCGGGTGCGGACGCACCGAAAAGCCGACAGCGGAAGGATTAGTGCAGCGTCATCCCAATCGGGACACAAGGGCACGCCGATGACGCCCCAAAGGGGGTGAACAGCACACGGCTCGCGGCCTGTCGAGGCCACCCGGGGTGGCGAACCTCACACCTGCGGGCAGCCTGGACGCTCGGCGGAATTCGGCCATCCGGCGGGCTCGAATTCCTTGATCCGCGGGGCAGTTCGCGGGGCCCGCCGCCCCGCCGGATTTTCTTTGTATCGCGGCTGCACGCTCGGTGAACGGCTAGCGCATTTCCGTCATCAGGCCGCGCAGAAAAGCCAGGTCCACCTCTTCCAGCGAGCCGACGACGGTCCGCCGGGGGGCCGGGGTGATGGTGGCGACCGAGGGCACCACCACGACCTGGCAGCCGGCCGCCTCCGCCGCCGCGACACCGGTCGCGGTGTCCTCGACGACCGCGCATCTGGCCGGATCCACGCCGAGTCTGGCCGCGGCGGTCAGATAGGGGTCGGGGTGCGGCTTGGTGCGCGGCACCTCGTCGCCGGCCACCGTCAGCGCGAAGTACTGCGGGCCGAGCGAGGTCAGGACGCGGTCGATGATGCGCCGGTGCGAGGCGGAGACCAGGGCGGTGGGGATCTCGTGCGCTGCCAGTTCGGCCAGCAGCCGGGTGGCGCCCGGCATCAGCGGCAGGGAGCGTCCGATGCGCTCCTCGAAGCCCTGGTTGAGGAGCACCGTGAGTTCGGCGAGGGTGATGTCGGCACCGGTGGCCTCGATCAGGAATCCCGCGCTGCGGCTCATGGGACCGCCGACCACGACATGGCGCCAGGAGTCGTCGAGGGTGTGCCCGAGACCGGCGAAGACCTCGGCCTCGACGTCCCACCAGAACCCCTCGGTGTCCACGAGGGTGCCGTCCATGTCGAGGAGTACGGCCTGGAGGGCGGAGCCTTCCGCCGTACGGGTTACTGGCGCGGGGACCGTGCTGGTCATCCGGGCGCACCTCCTTGAGGGACGATCAGGCCGGTTCCCGCACGGGGAACCGGCCTGCAGTGGACCGACCAGTGTACGTCGTGTGTCGCTGCGACGCCCTGTTTAACCGAGGTGGCCCAAGGCACACCGGAGCCGCGGTCGAGGGCGCCTCACGTGCCGGGGGGCGGCGGGCGTCAGCGCGCGTTGAAGTACTTCGCCTCCGGGTGGTGGATGACGATGGCGTCCGTGGACTGCTCGGGGTGCAGCTGGAACTCCTCGGAGAGGTGCACGCCGATGCGCTCGGGCCGGAGCAGGTCGGCGATCTTCGCGCGGTCCTCCAGGTCGGGGCAGGCGCCGTAGCCGAGCGAGAAGCGGGCGCCCCGGTACTTCAGGGCGAACATGTCCTCGATGTCGCTGGGGTCCTCGCCGGAGAAGCCCAGCTCGGAGCGGACGCGCGCGTGCCAGTACTCGGCCAGGGCCTCGGCCAACTGCACGGACAGGCCGTGCAGTTCGAGGTAGTCGCGGTAGGAGTCGGACTCGAAGAGCCGGGCCGTCTCCTCCCCGATGCGGGAGCCGACGGTGACGACCTGGAGGCCGACGACATCGGTCTGTCCCGACTCCTCCGGGCGGAAGAAGTCGGCCAGGCACAGCCGGCGGCCCCGGCGCTGGCGGGGGAAGGTGAAGCGGGTCCGCTCGTTGCCCTGGTAGTCCAGGATGATCAGGTCGTCGTCCTTGGACACACAGGGGAAGTAGCCGTAGACGACGGCCGCTTCGAGGAGGTTCTCGGTCTGGAGCCGGTCCAGCAGACCGCGCAGCCGGGGGCGGCCCTCGGTCTCGACGAGCTCCTCGTAGGTCGGGCCGTCGCCGGTGCGGGCCTGCTTCAGGCCCCACTGCCCCTTGAACAGCGCGCCCTCGTCCAGCCAGGAGGCGTACTCCTTGAGCTGGATGCCCTTGATGACGCGGGTGTCCCAGAAGGGCGGCGTGGGCACGGGGTTGTCGGTGGCGACGTCGGAGCGGACGTGCCCCTCCTCCGGGCGCTCCTCGACCACCGGCTGGGCGGTGGCCCTGACCCGGCGCTGCTTGAGCTCGGGCAGCTTCGCGCCGGGCACGCCGCGCTTGACGCCGATCAGGGCGTCCATCAGGCGCAGCCCCTCGAACGCGTCGCGGGCGTAGCGGACTTCGCCCTCGTAGATCTCGTGCAGGTCCTGCTCGACGTAGGCCCGGGTGAGGGCGGCGCCGCCGAGGATGACGGGGTAGTCCGCCGCCATGCCGCGCTGGTTGAGCTCCTCCAGGTTCTCCTTCATGATCACCGTGGACTTGACCAGCAGGCCGGACATGCCGATGACGTCGGCCTTGTGCTCCTCGGCGGCGTCCAGGATCGCGGAGACGGGCTGCTTGATGCCGAGGTTGACGACGTTGTAGCCGTTGTTGGACAGGATGATGTCGACGAGGTTCTTGCCGATGTCGTGCACGTCGCCGCGGACGGTGGCCAGCACGATGGTGCCCTTGCCCTCGGCGTCGGACTTCTCCATGTGCGGTTCGAGATGGGCGACGGCGGCCTTCATGACCTCGGCGGACTGGAGCACGAAGGGCAGCTGCATCTGGCCGGAGCCGAAGAGCTCGCCGACCACCTTCATGCCGTCCAGCAGGATCTCGTTGACGATGTCGAGGGCCTTGCGGGTCTGCAGCGCCTCGTCGAGGTCGGCCTCCAGGCCGTTGCGCTCGCCGTCGATGATGCGGCGCTTGAGGCGCTCCTCCAGCGGCAGCGCGGCCAGCTCCTCGGCCCGGCCGGCCTTGAGGGACTTGGTGGTGGCGCCCTCGAACAGGGCCATCAGCTTCTGGAGCGGGTCGTAGCCCTCGGCGCGGCGGTCGTGGATCAGGTCGAGGGCCGTCTGCACCTCCTCCTCGGTGAACCGGGCGATCGGGAGGATCTTCGAGGCGTGCACGATCGCCGAGTCCAGGCCCGCCTTGACGCACTCGTCGAGGAAGACGGAGTTGAGCAGGACGCGGGCGGCCGGGTTCAGGCCGAAGGAGATGTTCGACAGGCCCAGCGTGGTCTGCACGTCGGGGTGGCGGCGCTTGAGCTCGCGGATCGCCTCGATGGTGGCGATGCCGTCCTTGCGGGACTCCTCCTGGCCGGTGCAGATGGTGAAGGTCAGGGTGTCGATGAGGATGTCCGACTCGTGGATGCCCCAGTTCCCGGTCAGGTCGCCGATGAGCCGCTCGGCGATCTCGACCTTCTTCTCCGGGGTGCGGGCCTGGCCCTCCTCGTCGATGGTCAGCGCGATCAGCGCGGCGCCGTGCTCGCGGGCGAGCTGGGTGACCTTCGCGAACCGGGACTCGGGGCCGTCGCCGTCCTCGTAGTTGACGGAGTTGATGACGGCGCGCCCGCCGAGCTTCTCCAGGCCGGCCCGGATGACGTCGACCTCGGTGGAGTCCAGCACGATCGGCAGCGTGGAGGCGGTGGCGAAACGGCCCGCCAGCTCCTTCATGTCGGCGACGCCGTCCCGGCCGACGTAGTCCACGCACAGGTCGAGCATGTGCGCGCCCTCGCGGATCTGCTCGCGGGCGATCTCCACGCAGTCGTCCCAGCGGGCGTCGAGCATGGCCTCGCGGAACTTCTTGGAGCCGTTGGCGTTCGTCCGCTCGCCGATCGCGAGGTAGGAGGTGTCCTGCCGGAACGGGACGGTCTGGTAGAGGGAGGCGGCGCCCGGCTCGGGGCGCGGGTCGCGCTCGCCGGGGGTGAGGGTGCGGGCCCGCTCGACGACCTGGCGCAGATGCTCGGGGGTGGTGCCGCAGCAGCCGCCGATGAGGCTGAGGCCGTAGTCGCGGACGAAGTTCTCCTGGGCGTCCGCCAGGCCCTCGGGGCCGAGCGGGAAGTGCGCGCCGTCCTTGGTGAGGATCGGCAGGCCCGCGTTCGGCATGCACAGCAGCGGGATGCGGGAGTGCCGGGTGAGGTAGCGCAGGTGCTCGCTCATCTCGGCGGGGCCGGTGGAGCAGTTCAGGCCGATCATGTCGATGCCGAGCGGCTCCAGCGCGGTGAGCGCGGCGCCGATCTCGGAGCCGAGCAGCATGGTGCCGGTGGTCTCGAAGGCCATGGAGGCCAGCAGGGGCACCTCGACGCCGGTCGCCTCCATGGCGCGGCGGGCGCCCAGCACGGACGCCTTGGTCTGCAGGAGATCCTGGGTGGTCTCCACGATCAGGGCGTCGGCGCCGCCGGCCAGCAGGCCCTCGGCGTTCGCCTGGTAGCCGTCGCGGATCGTGGTGTAGCCGACGTGGCCGAGGGTGGGCAGCTTGGTGCCGGGGCCGATGGAACCGAGCACCCAGCGGGTACGGCCGTCGCGGGCGGCGTACTCGTCGGCCACCTCGCGGGCGATGCGGGCACCGGCCTCGGACAGCTCGTGGACGCGGTCGGCGATCTCGTACTCCGCCGCCGCCGTGTGGTTGGCCCCGAAGGTGTTCGTCTCGACGCAGTCGACGCCCACCGCGAAGTACGCGTCGTGGACGGAGCGGACGATGTCGGGCCGGGTCAGGTTCAGGATCTCGTTGCAGCCCTCGAGGTTCTCGAAGTCCTCGAGCGTGGGGTCCTGATCCTGGAGCATGGTGCCCATGGCTCCGTCGGCGACCACCACCCGGGTGGCGAGGGCCTCGCGGAGGGCGGACACACGGGTCCGGCTGTCGGCGGAAGGGGTCTGTGGCGACGAGGCCATGAAAGGGCTCCCTGAGGTGCGACGGCTGTCGGCTTTGCGCCCTTGCGGTCTGCTCCGCGGTGGACGCACGCCGCCAGGGTAGCCGGGACCGGGACCTGATGGTCAGGGCGTCCACGGGACGGACGAGGATGACGGACGGGCCGCCCGCGGGATACGAGTGACACGACAGATCGCTGCGGACCATTGGCGGTTGGTCGGCATGGACCGGTAGTGTTCGGCATTGCCGAACAACGGCGTCGTCGAGGTCGGCGATCGAGGGGACGGAGGCAGGACGGCGATGGCACGGAACATCCAGTCGCTCGAACGGGCGGCGGCGATGCTGCGGCTCCTCGCGGGCGGCGAGCGCCGGCTCGGCCTGTCGGACATCGCCTCCTCCCTGGGGCTCGCCAAGGGCACCGCGCACGGCATCCTGCGCACCCTCCAGCAGGAGGGGTTCGTCGAGCAGGACGACGCCTCCGGGCGCTACCAGCTGGGCGCGGAGCTGCTGCGCCTGGGCACCACCTACCTGGACGTGCACGAGCTGCGGGCGCGGGCCCTGGTGTGGACCGACGACCTGGCCCGCTCCAGCGGGGAGAGCGTCTACCTGGGCGTCCTGCACCAGCAGGGCGTGCTGATCGTGCACCACGTCTTCCGGCCCGACGACAGCCGGCAGGTGCTGGAGATCGGGGCCATGCAGCCCCTGCACTCCACGGCGCTGGGCAAGGTGCTGTCGGCGTACGACCCGGTCGCGCACAGCGAGGCGCTGGAGGCCGACCGCAAGGCGTTCACCGACCGGACCGTGTGCGACCTGGAGAGCTTCGAGCGCCTCCTCGACACCACACGCGCGCGCGGGTACGCGGCCGACGTCGAGGAGACCTGGGAGGGCGTGGCCTCGCTGGCCGCCCCCATCCACGACCGGCGGCGGATGCCGGTCGGCGCGGTCGGCATCACGGGCGCCGTGGAGCGGCTGTGCCAGGACGGCGAGGTACGCCCCGAGGTGATCGCCGCGGTACGGGACTGTGCCCGCGCGGTGTCGCGGGATCTGGGCGCCGGGCGCTTCTGACATCCCCTGACATCCCCTGACATCCTCCGCAGGATCACCGGAGCGCCGTCGGCGTTCCGGTCTTCGGCCTACCCTGAGACGGACAAATGGGGATGTTCGCGTCAACCTCCCCTCCGTGCATCGATAGCCCAGGGCGATCAATAACGATCGTGCTTTCGATAACAGAACCCTTGACTCACGCGTGAAGCCGGAGCAAGACTCCCGTCCATCGGTCGGCATTGTCGAACACCTACCGGCAATACGCGCTAGAGTGTGGCAACGCCAAGGGCCGGTACAGCTCTCATCCCCGAGGGCGCGAACCACCGGTGGGACCCGGGGTTCGGCTTCCCCTGGACGAAGGACAAAGGAGTCGCGGGTGTCCAGCTCCGACATCTTCATCGGCGAGACCATCGGTACCGCCATACTCATCCTGCTCGGCGGCGGTGTCTGTGCCGCTGTCACGCTGAAGGCCTCCAAGGCCCGTAACGCCGGCTGGCTCGCCATCGCCTTCGGGTGGGGCTTCGCGGTCCTCACGGCGGTCTACATCTCGGCGCCCCTGTCCGGCGCCCACCTGAACCCGGCCGTGACCCTCGGGCTCGCGATCAAGGACGACGGCATCGAGTGGAGCGACGTCCCGACCTACTTCGGCGGACAGCTGCTCGGCGCCATGATCGGTGCGGCCCTGGTCTGGGTCGCCTACTACGGCCAGTTCCTCGCCCACCTGACCGACAAGGAGATCGTCGGCGGTCCCGGCGCCGAGACGAGCACCGCCAAGGCGGTCGAGGCCCGGGAGAAGGGCGCGGGTCCGGTGCTCGGCGTCTTCTCCACCGGTCCGGAGATCCGGGTCGCCTGGCAGAACGTGGCCACCGAGATCATCGGCACCGCGGTGCTGCTCCTCGCGGTCCTCACGCAGGGCCTGAACGCCGCCGGCGACGGTCTCGGCGCCCTGGGCGGTCTGATCACCGCGCTCGTGGTGGTCTCGATAGGTCTGTCCCTGGGCGGTCCGACGGGTTACGCGATCAACCCGGCCCGTGACCTCGGCCCGCGCATCGTGCACGCCCTGCTGCCGCTGCCCAACAAGGGGGGCTCCGACTGGGGCTACGCCTGGGTCCCGGTGGTCGGCCCGCTGATCGGCGCGGCCGTCGCCGCGGGCATCTACAACGTCGCTTTCGTCTGAAGCTCACACGGACGCCCGAAGCACAGGTAGACACGTCCCCTTGAAACCACGGACCCTCCAGGAGCACACAGTGACCGACGCCCACACCGCCGGCCCCTTCATCGCCGCCATCGACCAGGGCACCACCTCCTCCCGCTGCATCGTCTTCGACCGCGACGGCCGTATCGTCTCCGTCGACCAGAAGGAGCACGAGCAGATCTTCCCGAAGCCGGGCTGGGTCGAGCACAACGCCACCGAGATCTGGACCAACGTCCAGGAGGTCGTCGCCGGAGCCATCGCCAAGGCCGGCATCACCCGCGACGACATCAAGGCCATCGGCATCACCAACCAGCGCGAGACCACCGTGCTGTGGGACCGGAAGACCGGCGAGCCCGTCCACAACGCCCTCGTCTGGCAGGACACCCGCACCGACTCGCTCTGCAAGGAACTCGGCCGCAACGTCGGCCAGGACCGCTTCCGCCGGGAGACCGGCCTGCCGCTCGCGTCCTACTTCTCCGGCCCGAAGGCCCGCTGGCTGCTCGACAACGTCGAGGGCCTGCGGGAGCGCGCCGAGGCCGGGGACATCCTCTTCGGCACCATGGACAGCTGGGTCATCTGGAACCTGACCGGCGGGGTCGACGGCGGCAAGCACGTCACCGACGTCACCAACGCCTCCCGCACCATGCTGATGAACCTGCACACCATGAAGTGGGACGAGAAGATCGCCGAGTCCATCGGCGTCCCGCTGACGATCCTGCCGGAGATCCGCTCCTCCGCCGAGGTCTACGGCGAGGTCACCGGCGGCAAGCTGGGCGACCTGCTCGGCGGCATCCCGGTCGCCTCGGCGCTCGGCGACCAGCAGGCGGCCCTGTTCGGCCAGACCTGCTTCTCCGAGGGCGAGACCAAGTCCACCTACGGCACCGGCACCTTCATGGTGATGAACACCGGTGACAAGATCATCAACTCCTACGCGGGCCTGCTGACCACGGTCGGCTACAAGATCGGCGACCAGCCGACGGTCTACGCGCTGGAGGGCTCGATCGCCGTCACCGGCTCGCTGGTGCAGTGGATGCGCGACCAGATGGGCCTGATCTCCACCGCGGCCGAGATCGAGACGCTCGCGCTCTCCGTCGAGGACAACGGCGGCGCCTACTTCGTGCCGGCCTTCTCCGGCCTGTTCGCCCCGCACTGGCGCTCCGACGCCCGCGGTGTGATCGCCGGCCTGACCCGGTACGTCACCAAGGCGCACCTCGCGCGCGCCGTCCTGGAGGCGACCGCCTGGCAGACCCGGGAGATCGCCGACGCCATGGTCAAGGACTCCGGCGACGAGCTGGTGACCCTGAAGGTCGACGGCGGCATGACCTCCAACAACCTCCTGATGCAGACGCTCTCGGACGTCCTGGACGCGCCGGTGGTGCGCCCGATGGTCGCCGAGACCACCTGCCTCGGCGCCGCCTACGCCGCCGGCCTCGCCGTCGGCTTCTGGTCCAGCACCGACGAACTGCGCGCCAACTGGCGCCGGGCCGCCGAGTGGACCCCCCACATGGACGCGGAGACCCGCGACCGCGAGTACAAGAACTGGCTCAAGGCCGTCGAACGGACCATGGGCTGGATCGACGACGACGACAGCTGACCGGAGCGCGCGGGGAGCTCGGCAGCGAGCTCCCCGGGAGCTTCGCCGCACGCTCTGACGAGGAGTAAGAACCCGAAATGACCAGTCAGTCCACCCTCCAGTCCGTGCCTGCCCTCGGCACGCGCCCGGCCTCCGGCTCGAACCCGAGCCGGGCCGAGACCCGGGAGCAGCTCTCCAAGGCGTCGTACGACCTTCTCGTGATCGGCGGCGGCATCCTGGGCATCTCCACCGCCTGGCACGCCGCGCAGTCCGGTCTGAGGGTGGCCCTGGTCGACGCCGGCGACTTCGCCGGCGCCACCTCCTCCGCCTCCTCCAAGCTCCTGCACGGCGGTCTGCGCTATCTGCAGACCGGCGCGGTGAAGCTGGTGGCGGAGAACCACTTCGAGCGCCGTGCGGTCTCCCGCCAGGTGGCCCCCCATCTGGCGAACCCGCTCACCTTCTACCTCCCCGTGTACAAGGGCGGGCCGCACGGCGCGGCGAAGCTCGGCGCGGGCGTCTTCGCCTACTCCGCCCTCTCCGCGTTCGGTGACGGCGTCGGCCACCTGCTCTCCCCGGCCAAGGCCGCGCAGGACGTGCCCGAGCTGCGCACCGACAACCTCAAGGCCGTGGCCGTGTACGGCGACGACCAGATGAACGACGCCCGGATGGCGTTGATGACGGTCCGCGCGGCCGTCGAGGCGGGCGCCGCCGTCCTGAACCACGCCGAGGTCACCGGCCTGCGCTTCACCCGCGGCCGGGTCACCGGCGCCGAGCTGCGCGACCGGGTGTCGGGCGACGAGTTCGGCGTCAACGCCCGCCTGGTACTGAACGCCACCGGTCCCTGGGTGGACCACCTGCGCACGATGGAGGACCCCAATGCCGCGCCGTCGATCCGTCTGTCGAAGGGCGCGCACCTGGTCCTGAAGCGGACCTCGCCCTGGAAGGCGGCGCTGGCCACCCCGATCGACAAGTACCGCATCACCTTCGCCCTGCCGTGGGAGGACATGCTCCTGCTCGGCACCACGGACGAGGAGTTCGAGGGCGACCCGGCGGACGTCTCGGTCACCGAGAAGGACATAGCCCAGATCCTGGACGAGGCCGCCTTCTCCATCCGCGACCAGCAGCTGTCCCGGGATCTGATCACCTACTCCTTCGCCGGTCTGCGGGTGCTGCCGGGCGGACCCGGCGACACCGCGAAGGCCAAGCGCGAGACGGTCGTCACCGAGGGCCGCGGCGGCATGCTGTCGGTCGCCGGCGGCAAGTGGACGACCTTCCGCCACATCGGCCGCACGATCATGAAGAAGCTGGAGGCGCTGCCGGGCCACCCGCTGGGTGACGACTTCGAGCCGATCAGCACGCTGCCGAAGAAGATCCCGCTGCCCGGTGTCGCCAACCCGCGCGCGGTCGCGCACCGCCTCCTGGTGGACGGTCCCGCGCCGGGCCCGCGCATGGGCGCCGACACCGCCCGGCACCTGGCCACCCACTACGGTTCGCTGGCCTTCGACATCGCCCGGCTGGCCAACGACGACCCCGAGCTCGCCGAGCGCGTCCACCCCGACGCCCCGGAGATCTGGGCCCAGGTCGTCTACGCCCGCGACCACGAGTGGGCGGAGACCGCGGACGACGTCCTGCGCCGCCGCACCACGCTGACGATCCGCGGACTGGCCTCGGACGACGTGCGGGCGAAGGTCCAGGACCTGCTCGACAAGAAGTAGCACGCGGCGGGCGCCGGTGGCGTTCCTCCATAATGTGCTCAGACATCGGATGTCTGAGCACATTTGGAGGCCGTCATGGCAGTCACCGACGAGGCGATCGAGAAGATCAAGGGCATGATCGTCTCCGGTGCGCTGCGCCCCGGCGACCGGCTCCCCAAGGAGAGCGAACTCGCCGCCGGACTGGGCCTGTCCCGCAACTCCCTGCGCGAGGCGGTGCGCGCCCTGTCGCTGATCCGGATCCTGGACGTGCGGCAGGGCGACGGCACGTATGTGACCAGCCTCGATCCGCAACTGCTGCTGGAGGCCATGAGTTTCGTCGTCGACTTCCACCGCGACGACACCGTGCTGGAGTTCCTGGCCGTCCGGCGCATCCTGGAGCCG
Organism: Streptomyces sp. NPDC002784; assembly: GCF_053592135.1. Taxonomy (NCBI): domain Bacteria; kingdom Bacillati; phylum Actinomycetota; class Actinomycetes; order Kitasatosporales; family Streptomycetaceae; genus Streptomyces; species Streptomyces sp. NPDC002784. The sequence continues at coordinate 39,448 of NZ_JBSFVD010000012.1, forward strand.
GCCGCGACGGCCATGGCGGCGGCCCGCATCAGCGAGCGGCAACTGGACGACCTGGCCGAGCAGTTGGACGGGCTCGGCACCTCTCCCTCGGTGGAGGAACTCGTCGCCTGCGATCTGGAGTTCCACCGGGCGATCGTGCGGACCTCCGGCAACTCGGTGCTGTGCTCCCTGCTCGACGGGCTGTCGGGGCCCACCACACGCGCCCGGATCTGGCGGGGTCTGACCCAGCAGGACGCGGTCGGCCGCACCCTGTACGAGCACCGGGCGATCCTCACCGCCCTGCGCGACCGGGACGCGGAGGCCGCCCGCTCGTGGGCGACGGTGCACATCGCGAGCGTGGAACAGTGGCTGCGCTCCGCCCTGTGAGGACCACCGGACGAGGGGTGTTCCGGGGTGGCGATCGGGGCAGTGATCCGTTCACTCCCCCGTGCAAGGGGGCTGCGGGCGCCCCCGCCGCACGCCGTAAGGTTGGGTCGTCAGGCGAGGGCACGTCGGAAGGAGGCACTGGGTGATCGAGCTCGAGGGGGTTCCCGAGCTGATCGACCCGGTCATGGTGGCCGCGTTCGAGGGCTGGAACGACGCCGGCGACGCCGCCTCCACCGCGGTCGCGCATCTGGACAGGGAGTGGAAGGGCGAGGTGTTCGCGGCGCTGGACGCCGAGGACTACTACGACTTCCAGGTCAACCGCCCCACGGTGTGGATGGACGCGGGCGTACGGAAGATCACCTGGCCCACGACACGGCTGTCAGTGGTCCGGGTCGGCGGCGAGAAGCCGCGGGATCTGGTGCTCGTCCGGGGCATCGAGCCGTCCATGCGGTGGCGGTCGTTCTGCAACGAACTGCTGGCCTTCGCGCACGAACTGGGCGTGGAGCTGGTGGTCATCCTGGGCGCCCTGCTCGGCGACACCCCGCACACACGTCCGGTCCCGATCAGCGGGACCACCTCGGACCCGGACCTGGCCCGCCGGATGGACCTGGAGGAGACCAAGTACGAGGGCCCCACGGGCATCGTCGGCGTCCTTCAGGAGGCGTGCACGCACGCGGGCGTGCCGGCCGTCAGCCTCTGGGCGGCCGTACCGCACTACGTGTCGCAGCCGCCCAACCCGAAGGCGACCCTGGCGCTGCTGAACCGGCTCGAGGACCTGATCGACGTGCGCATCCCGCTGGGCGAACTGCCGGAGGACGCGCGTGCCTGGCAGGTGGGCGTGGACCAGCTGGCCGCCGAGGACACCGAGGTCGCCGAGTACGTGCAGACGCTGGAGGAGGCCCGGGACACCGCGGAGCTGCCGGAGGCGTCGGGCGAGGCCATCGCCCGCGAGTTCGAGCGGTATCTGCGGCGCCGGGACGGCGGCCCGGCGGCCGGCGGACACGCCACGGACGGCGGGGACGGCACCTACCTGCGGGACAACCCCAGCGGTCGCACCCGCCCGCCGAAGCCGCCCAAGCCGGGGCCCGAGGACGACGAGTCGTCGGAGGACTGAGGCCGTGCCAGTAAGGGGATGAGGGCGGTGCGCACCGGCGCACCGCCCTCATCCGTCACCTCGGCACGGAGACCACGGAGTACGCCGTGGTGGGCGTCGGCGTGGTGGTGAACCGCGCGTTGGGCAGGTAGAGCCGCCCCCGGTACGCGGCCACCGTCGTCGGCACGTCGAAGGCGGGGTCGGTGATCCGGCGCCGGAAGACACCGCTGCGGCCGTCGGCGGCCAGCGTGAAGACGTCGATGGCGTTCTGCCGGTTCTGCACGACGTACAGCGTCCGCCCGGTCAGCAGCAGTCCGTCGCCGTTGGTGAGCGGTGCCGCGTCGCCGAGGTCGACGCGTTCGGTGACGCCGGTGCGCGGATCGACCCGGTGCAGGGCGCCGACCCCGGACTGCACCACGAGCAGCGCCGAGCCGTCCGGGGTGCGGGTGATGCCGTTGGCGTTGACGACCTCGCCGGGCACCTGGCGCCAGGCGCCGCCGAGGGGGATCCGCACGACCTCGTCCGCGCCCGGCAGTTCGCCGTGCCGGCCGAGCGGGAGGGCGTACAGGGCCGGCTGGTAGGAGTCGGTGAACCAGGCCGCGCGCCGGGTCAGGAACACGTCGTTGGCGAAGGTCGGGGTGGTGGTGCCGAGGACGTACGAGGCGAGGATCTCGCCGCTGCGGGCGTCCACCACCCGGGCGCCCTGGCCGCGGCCGGCGACGAACAGCCGTCCCCGGTCGTCGAGTTTGAGCCCGACCGAGGGTGTGCCGGGGCCGGGCGAGACGATCGAGCCGGATCCGGTGCGCAGATCGGCGCGGTAGAGGGAGCCGTCGCCGAGGGAGCCGAGGTAGGCGTACGGCCCGCCGCCGATCGTGATGCCCTCCGGACGGAAGCCGTCGGGCAGCGGGATGACGGTGGGCCCGGCGGCGGCCCGGGCGGGGGCGCCGACGAGTGCGGCGCCGGTCGCCGCCGCGCCGGCGGTCAGCAGTCCGCGGCGGGTGAGGTGACGTGCGAAGGAACCGTGAGTGGGAGCCACGGGGAGCCCTTCCGCGAGGGGGACCGGCGGGTGGCCGGTCCAGCGGTCAACTGTCGCTCCACCCCACCACACGGGCCGCCCGCATCACAGGTCCCGACAGTCCTTCGACAGCGTCTCGACAGCATCCGGCCGCGGTGCCGGACCCGGCGGAGGGCGCTTCCCGGCCACGGCGAAGCGCCCTCGCGCGCGTGCTACAGCGCGACCCCGAGCAGCGCGTCCACGGCACGGGAGACGACACCGGGGGCGCCCTCGTCCGTGCCGCCCCGCTCCTCCTGGAGCGCCGCCCAGCGGTCGACCGCGGCGAGCGCGGCCGGGGCGTCCAGGTCGTTCGCGAGGGCCGCGCGGATCTCCTCGACGAGCGCCTCGGCGGGCGGGCCGTCGGGCCGGGACACCGCGGCGCGCCAGCGGCCGAGGCGGGCGACGGCGTCCTGGAGGACCTGGTCGGTCCACTCCCAGTCGGCCCGGTAGTGGTGGTCGAGGAGGGCGAGCCGGATGGCGACCGGGTCGACGCCCTCCCGGCGCAGCGTGGAGACGAAGACCAGGTTGCCCTTGGACTTGGACATCTTCTCGCCGTGCAGGGCGACCATGCCGGCGTGCACATACGCCGTGGCCATGGGGAACTCGCCGGTCAGCACCTGGGCGTGCGAGGCGCCCATCTCGTGGTGCGGGAAGGCGAGGTCGGAGCCGCCGCCCTGGACGTCGAAGCCCATGCCCAGGTGGTCCAGGGCGATGGCCACGCACTCGATGTGCCAGCCGGGGCGGCCCCGGCCGAGCGAGGCGCCGTCCCAGTTGGGCTCGCCCGGACGGGCGGCCATCCACAGCATCGGGTCGAGCGGGTTCTTCTTGCCCGGGCGGTCCGGGTCGCCGCCGCGCTCGGCGGACAGCAGCCGCATGGCGTCCGCGTCGAGGTGCGAGACCTTGCCGAAGTTCGGGTCGGCCTCGACGGAGAAGTAGACGTCGCCGTCCAGTTCGTAGGCGGCGCCCGCGTCGCGCAGCCGCTCGACGAGCGGGACGATGCCGGGTATCGCCTCGACGGCGCCGATGTACTGGCGCGGGGGCAGCATGCGCAGGGCGGTCATGTCCTCGCGGAAGAGGGCGGTCTCCTTCTCGGCGAGGGCCACCCAGTCGATGCCGTCCCGCTCGGCCCGCTCCAGCAGCGGATCGTCGACATCGGTGACGTTCTGGACGTAATGGACCTGCCGCTTGGTGTCGAGCCACACGCGCTGCACGAGGTCGAACGCGTTGTAGGTCGCCGCGTGCCCCAGGTGGGTCGCGTCGTACGGGGTGATGCCGCAGACGTAGAGACGGGCGACGGGACCGGGCTCGAGGGTGACGAGTCCACCGGTCGCGGTGTCGTGGATCCGGAGGTCGCGGCCCGTGCCGGGCAGGGCGGGGACCTCAGAAGCGGGCCAGGCATACATGTCATGAGCGTAACCGGACCGGCGTTCCATATACGAACCGGACCGGGCCGGATGGCCGGTAAGGCGCTCTTGCGCGTGACCGGCCCGTGTGCCGTACGGCTATACCGGCGACCAGGGGATCGCGGGCCACTCCCCGCTCGGCTCGGGGTGGGTGCCGGAGGTGAGCATCGCCTCGACCCGCGCTCGGGTGGCGTCGATCTCCGCCGATGTGATCAGGGAGGTGAGCGTGGCGGTCAGGGGACCGTCGGGGCCCAGCGCCGCCTGCAGGCCCTTGAGCACCTCCACCGCCTCCCCGGTCAGCGCCTCCCCCGCCCAGCCCCACAGCAGGGTCCGCAGCTTGTTCTCGGCGTGGAAGGTGACCCCGTGGTCGATGCCGTACAGCCGCTCCTCGGCGGCCGGCAGCAGATGGCCGCCCTTGCGGTCGGCGTTGTTGATCACGGCGTCCAGGACGGCGAGCCGCCGCAGCCGTTCGTCGTCGGCGTGCACGAGCAGCGCGGTCCGCCCCTCACCGACCTCGGCGAACCCGATGGCCTTCCAGCCCTCCTCCGGCTCCTCCCGGTCCACCAGCGCGAGCAGTTCGGGACCGGGCACGACGTCGATCCACAGCTGGCACATGCCCTCACCGTAGGGACCGTCGCGCAGCACGGTGGGCGGTACGAGCCCCCAGCCGGTCGCCTCGGAGACCGCGTACGCTGCGACCTCCCGCTCGGCGAGGGTGCCGTCGGGGAAGTCCCACAGCGGGCGCTCGCCGGAGACCGGCTTGTAGACGCAGGACGCCTCCCGGCCCTCGTGGGCGACCGTGCAGAACAGGGCGGCGTTGGATGCCTCGCGGATGCGGCCGCGGACGGTCAGCTCACCCTCGGTGAGCAGCTCCAGCGGGGTCACGCTCCGCGGCGGTATCCGTTCTGGCGCGGACATACGTGTCCCTCCGGGTCCAGGGGCAGGCTGCACAGCGGGCACGGCGGCCGCCCGGCGTTGACGACGTCCAGGGCGCGCTTGGCGAAGGCCCGGGCCTGCACGCCGGTGAGCCGGACCCGCAGCATCGGGGGGCCGTTCTCCTCGTCCTGGAGCAGCCGCTCCTCGGCCTCGGCGAGGTCCTCCTCGGACTCGGCCTCCAGCTCGACCAGCGCCTGCGCCTCGACGATCATGCGCTGTTCGTCGCCGTCCCAGGCCAGCGCCATGGTGCCGACCCGGAACTCCTCCTCGATCGGGGTCTGCAGAGGTTCGGTGTCGGCGACCTCGGTGGGGGCTACGGCCGGTACCGCGGCGCTGCCGCCACTGCGCCGTACGACCTCGTCGAGCAGTTCGTCCATGCGCTCGGCGAGCGCCGCCACCTGCGTCTTCTCCAGGGCCACGCTGGTCACCCGAGAGCCGGCGGTGGCCTGGAGGAAGAACGTACGGCGTCCGGGCAGTCCGACCGTGCCGGCCACGAAACGCTCCGGCGGGTCGTAGAGGAACACCTGACGGGACACGTCCTGTCTCCATGGGAATCGTGATCGGACTCGTGATCGGGCCGCTGCCGCGACCGCTTCACCCTACTGCGCCCGACGATCACGGTGCGCCCGCACCGCCCCCGACGGGAGCGTCGCCGGCCGGCGGTTCCTCGCGCGGCGCCAGGGACGCGAAGTCACCGGTGTCACCGAGGCGCAGGAGAAACGGCCTGAGCCGGGTGTAACGGATCGCCGTGATGGAACACGGTTCGACAGCAATCCGCTGGAAGAGGTCGAGATGAAGTCCGAGCGCGTCCGCGACAAGAGATTTGATGATGTCGCCGTGGGAGCACATCAGGTACACGGCGTCGGCGCCGTGCTCGCGCTCCACGCGCGCGTTCCACTCCCGTACGGCCTCGGCGGCCCGCGCCTGCATGGCCCGCATCGACTCACCGCCCGGGAAGGCGGCCGCCGACGGGTGCGCCTGGACGACGTCCATCAGCGGCTCGTCCTTGAGCTCGGCGAGCTTGCGGCCCGACCAGTCGCCGTAATGGCACTCCCCGATCCGTTCCTCGGTGTGCGCGCGCAGTCCCGGCCGGGCGTCGAGGAGCGGCCGGACCGTCTCCTCGCAGCGCTGCAGGGGGCTGGTGACCACCTCGGAGATCGGCAGCTCGGCGAGGCGCCCGGGCAGGGCGGCGGCCTGCGCGGCGCCGCGTTCGTCGAGGGCGACGCCGGGCGTCCAGCCGGCGAGCAGTCCCTCGGTGTTGGCGGTGGAACGTCCGTGCCGGACCAGGATCAGCGTGGGCATGCGGCCCAGGGTAGGCGCACCACGAGGTGTGCCGAGGAAGAGTGGACAGGAGAATACGCACTGTGATCGTCGACTGCGCCATCTACCGCGAAGGGCGGCGGGCGGACGGCCCCGAGGACCTCTCCGACGCGCTCGCCGAGGCACGCTCCGTCGGCGGCTTCGTCTGGATCGGCCTGCACGCTCCCTCCGAGGAGGAGTTCGACCTGGTCACCGAGGAGTTCGCGCTGCACCCGCTGGCCGTCGAGGACGCCCTCAAGGCCCACCAGCGCCCCAAGCTGGAGGTCTACGACGACTCACTGTTCCTGGTCCTCAAGCCGGTCGTCTACGAGCCGCAGAGCGACACCGTGTCCTCCGGCGAGATCATGGTCTTCCTCGGCGACGGCTTCGTGGTGACGGTCCGTCATGGCGACGGTGCCCCGCTGAAGACCGTACGGCGTCGGCTGGAGGAGGAGCCGACGCTGCTCGGCAAGGGGCCCACGGCGGTGCTCTACGCCGTCGCGGACGCGGTCGTGGACCACTACCTGGAGGTCGCGACCGAGCTCCAGACCGACCTGGAGGAGCTGGAGGCGGAGGTCTTCTCCCCGCTGGACGGCGGCTCCCGGCACACCGCGTCCCGGATCTACACCTTCAAGCGGCAGATCCTGGAGTTCCGCCGGGCGACCGGACCGCTGGCGCCGCCGCTCGGGCGGCTGTCCGGGACGAGCGGCGGGCCCGGCGGGTCGGTGCCGTTCGTGGACGACCGGGCGCGGCCGTTCTTCCGGGACGTCAATGACCACCTCACGCGGGTGAACGAGTCGGTGGAGGGCCTGGACCGGCTGGTGTCGGACATCCTCTCGGCGCATCTGGCGCAGATGAGCGTCCGGCAGAACGACGACATGCGGAAGATCTCCGCGTGGGCGGCCATGGCCGCGATCCCCACGATGATCGCGGGGGTCTACGGCATGAACTTCGAGCACATGCCCGAGTTGCGCTGGGCGTGGTCGTACCCGGCCGTGGTCGCGCTCATGGCCGCCCTGGAGGTCATGCTCTACCGGATGTTCAAGAGCAGGGGGTGGTTGTAGCCGCCGTCAGGCGAGCTCCGGTGCGGAGGCCGCGGGGCCGCCGAGCGCGTCCCGCCGCCGGGGCGTCTTCAGGGAGACCATGCGCCGCCAGCCCGCGGCCCGCTCCCAGGCGTACACGGCGTGGATGCCGGCGGTGAGGACCGCCGACTTCGCGCGCGACCAGCCGAGGATGCGTCCCATGTGGGCCATCACGGCGAGGCTGACGTCCCGGTAGATCCAGATCTCCGCCAGCGCGCACTCCCGGAGGGTCCGCTGGATGGCGCGGCCGTGACCGGCGTGCGCGAGACGCAGCAGTTCCTCGTGGCAGTAGGCGAGGTGGTTCTCCTCGTCGGCGGAGATCATCTTCACCGCGCGGCCGATGTCGGGGTGGTCCGCGAAGTGCTTGTGCAGCAGGTCCATCTGTTCCGAGGCGCGCTGTTCGGTGACCCTGCTGTGGGCGAGGTAGATGACGATGTCCCGCACCGTCAGGCGCTCCTCGCCCTTGAGCTTCTCGTGGGCCAGGCCGATGCCGTACTTCTCCAGGAGCAGCGTGTAGTCGGTCTCGTGCGGGACCGGAACGGGTTCGAGGCCGCGCTTCTTCATCAGGGCGTTGAAGATCCGCCCGTGCTTGTCCTCGTCGGCGCCATGGCGAGCGATCTTGGGGGCGAGTGCGCGCTCGCCGTCCGGGACGAGCGCGGCGATGCGGGCGTTCTCCCAGCCACCCTGGGACTCCCCGCTCGCGGCGATGGAGCAGAAAAGGGCGAAGGACTCGTCGTTGTCGATGATCTCCTGGAACAGGCTCTTGGCCGAAAGCATCGTGAGCACCTCTCTGCGTGCCTCCGCGGAACTCGCGAAGGACGAGTCAAGTGCGGCGGGACGGGCGCTGCAACGGTTGTGTCGGACAACTCCGCCGAAAGGAGGACGCCCGGAGTCACGACGGAGGCGTAACCGCACGGCTCCGGGCGCGTTGTTCCGCGTGACGGCCGTGGCGGGGAAGACCCCCGAGCCCCCACCACGGCCGCGGAACTTCCCCGGCCGCCGCCTCACGCGAGGCCGGCGCGCTCCAGGGCCTCGGTGCCGGCCCGCAGCGAGGCGAGACGCTCGTCCAGGGTGAAGCCGGCGGGAGCGAGCGTGAGGGTGGTGACACCGGCCGCCGCGTAGGCCGTCATCCGGTCCGCGATCCGGTCGACCGAGCCCAGCAGGGTCGTCTTGTCGATGAGGTCGTGCGGTACGGCGGCCGCGGCGCCCTGCTTGTCGCCGGACAGGTACTTGTCCTGGATCTCGGCGGCTTCCTTCTCGTAACCCATGCGCTGGGCGAGCTGGTTGTAGAAGTTCTGCTTGCGGCTGCCCATGCCGCCGACGTACAGGGCGGTGTAGGGGCGGAAGGTGTCGGCGAGGACCGTGACGTCCTTGTCGTCGCCCACGGCGAGCGGCAGGGTCGGGCAGACGTCGAAGCCGTCGAGCGTCAGGCCCGCCTTCTCGCGGCCCGCGCGCAGGTGCCGCATCGCGGTGTCCTCCAGGTGCTCGGCGGAGGGGAAGATCAGCAGCGCGCCGTCGGCGATCTCGCCGGTCTGCTCGAGGTTCTTCGGGCCGATGGCGGCGATGTACAGCGGGATGTGCTCCCGGGTGGGGTGCACGGTGAGCTTGATGGGCTTGCCGGGGCCGCCGGGCAGCGGCAGCGTCCAGTGCTCGCCCTCGTGGCTGAGGCGTTCGCGGCTCATCGCCTTGCGGACGATCTCGACGTACTCACGGGTGCGGGAGAGCGGCTTGTCGAACTTGACGCCGTACCAGCCCTCGGAGACCTGCGGTCCGGAGACGCCGAGGCCGAGGCGGAAGCGGCCGCCGGACAGGGAGTCGAGGGTGGCGGCGGTCATGGCGGTCATCGCCGGCTGGCGGGCCGGGATCTGGAAGATGGCCGAACCGACGTCGATGCGCTCGGTCTTGGCGGCGACCCAGCTGAGCACGGTGGCGGCGTCGGAGCCGTAGGCCTCGGCGGCCCAGCAGACGGCGTAGCCGAGCCGGTCGGCCTCCTGGGCGACGGCGAGGTTGTCCCCGTCCATTCCGGCACCCCAGTAACCGAGGTTGATCCCGAGCTGCATGGCCGATTCCCCTTACTGATCAGTAACGTCCTTGTTGCCGAGACCTTAGCGCGGTGGAGGGCAAGGCGGGGAGGGTGCGGGGCGCGCCGCGGACCCGCACGTCGTGGACGGGAGAACTGGTTATCCACAGGCACCCACGGGGCAGGTTCCGGCCAGTAATCTCGGCGTCCATGGAGCAGAGGCATCTCGGCCGCACCGGCCTTCGTGTGTCCCGTATCGGACTCGGCACCCTCACCTGGGGCAGGGACACCGACGACCATGACGCCGCGGACCTCTTGAAGACGTTCTGGGAGGCCGGCGGCACCCTCGTCGACACGGCGGACGTGTACGGCGACGGAGAGGCCGAGTATCTGCTCGGACAGCTCATAGAAGGGCTCGTGCCGCGCCGGGACCTGGTGATCTCGACCAAGGCGGGCAGCGTGCCCGACCCGGACCGCCGGTTCGACGGCTCCCGGGGGCATCTGCTCTCCGCCCTGGACGCCTCGCTCGCCCGGCTCGGCACGGACTACGTCGACCTGTGGCACGTCCACGCCTACGACCCGGGCACCCCGCTGGAGGAGACCCTCCAGGCCCTCGACATCGCGGTCAGCAGCGGGCGTGCCCGGTATGCCGGCGTCTCCAACTTCTGCGGCTGGCAGCTCGCCAAGGCCGCGACCTGGCAGCTGGCCGCGCCGGGCATCCGGACCCGGCTGGCCAGTACGCAGCTGGAGTACTCGCTGCTCCAGCGGGGCGTGGAGCGCGAGGTGCTGCCCGCGGCGCTCGACCTCGGCGTCGGGATGCTGCCCTCCTCCCCGCTCGGCCGCGGGGTGCTCACCGGCAAGTACCGGGACGCCACGCCGCCCGACTCCCGGGGCGCATCGGAGCACTTGGCGCCGTTCGTCGCGCCGTACCTCGACGACACGGCGAGCCGGATCGTGGACGCCGTGCGGACGGCGGCGGACGGGCTCGCGGTGACCCCGCTGCAGGTCGCCCTCGCCTGGGTGCGGGACCGGCCGGCGGTGGCCGCGCCCATCGTCGGCGCGCGCAACGCGCAGCAGCTCACGGCGGCATTGTCAGTGGAGGCCCTTAGTCTTCCTGACGAGATCTGCCGGGCGCTCGACGATGTGTCGGCGCCCGTGCACCGCTATCCCGATCACGACTGGAGCACGCTGTGAGCACGGAGCCCGAGACCACGGGGGACGCCGAACCGGGGACGCCGGCCGCGGAGCCCGCGCCGGAGGAGGCCGCCGCAGGCGACGCCGCCCCGGCCGCCGAGGGCGCCGACGGCGCCGAGGGTGCGGCTCAGTTGTCGGCGGCCGAGGCCGAGTTGGCCGCGCAGCGGCTGGAGCGGGAGCGGATCGCGCGGCGCAAGGCCGAGAAGGCGGCGCCCATCGAGGCCGGGGCCAAGCTCAGCGGGACGGCCGCGGATCTGCTGGCCGCCGTACGGGCCGTGGAGAGCGGGGCCAAGCCCGCGGCGACCGTGTTCGCCGAGCCCGAGCCGCCGCGGCGGCCCGCCCCGGAGCCGGTGCGGCGGGCCCAGCCCGTGCCCGCCGAGGCGCCCGTGGTGGCGCCGCCCGAGGCCGTGGAGGGCGTACGGCTGGTGCTGGCCGAGGGCGGTGCCCCGGCCGCGCTCGCGGCGCCGGTCGCCGCCGTCCTCGGTGAGGGCGCGCCCGACCGGTTGCGGGCGGATCCCTGGCAGTTGCTGCGAGTCGCCGGGGTGCGGCCGGAGCAGGCAGACGGGTTCGCGCGGGCGCTGCTGGGCGCCGGGTGCGGTCCGGACGACGAGCGGCGGGGGCGGGCGCTGACCGTCTGGCTGCTGGAGCAGGCGGCGCTGGCGGGGCATACGGCACTGGAGATGCCGACGCTGACCGCCGCGCTGGCCCGGCAGGGGGTGCCCGACCCGGACGCCGCGGTGCAGAGCAGCCTCGCGGAGGGCGAGGCACTGGCCTTCCAGGACGGCCTCGACGAGGAACCGGCGGCCGAGGAGGGCGAGGAGGGCGACCAGGACCAGGAGCGGCCCGTCCGGGTCCTGGTCGGTCTCGAGCGGTACGCCCTGGCCGAGGAGAGCCTCGCCGACGGTCTGGGCCGCCTGATCAACTCCGTGCCCAAGCAGGACGGTTCCGCGGGCGCCTGGGAGGATGCCGCCGCCGCTGCCGGTGGTTCCGCGGGCGAGCTGATCCGGGCGGTCGCCGGGCACGCGCTGGTCCTGCACACCGGTGGTGCGGCCTCGCTGGCCGAGCCCGCGGCGCTGGTGCGCGCGGCGCGCGGCATGGGGCTGCGCGCCTGGGCGGCGGCCCACGGTCCGCTGGGCCGGGACCGGTTCGCGGCGCTGCTGGAGGAGAGCGCGGGCGTCACCACCGTGGCGGGGCTGCTCTCCGGGGCCGAGGGGCCGGGCCGGGACCCGGAGGGGGCGCTGGATCTCGATCTGCTGGTCGTGCTCGACGCGCCTCAGCTGGACGTGGAGACGGGCGCGCTGGTCGCCGAGTCGCTGCCGGACGGGGCCCGGCTGGTGCTGGCCGGGGATCCCGGGGTGCTGTGGTCCGTGGGGCCCGGGCGGGTGTTCGCGGATCTGCTCGCCGCGCGGGTGTGCCCGCAGATCGCCTCGCGGCGGCCGGACCCCGGGCCGCTCGGCGAGCTGGTCTCGGGCATCGGCGTCGGTGAGCTGACCCAGGTCGAGGCGCCCGGCAAGGAGGTCGTGATCGTGCCGGTGCGGGACGCCGGGGAGGCCGTGCACCGGACCGTGCAGCTCGTCGCGGACTCGGTGCCGCGCGCGATCGGCGTCCCCGCCGAGGACACCCAGGTGATCACGCCGGGTCATGGCGGCGCGGTCGGCACCCGTGCGCTCAACGCCGCGCTCAAGGAGCGGCTCAACCCCGGCCCCGGCCGGTTCGGCGGCTTCGACCCCGGCGACCGGATCGCCTACTCCCCCGCGCCCGGACGGACCCTCACGGGCCGGGTGGTGACGGCCGACGCCGAGGGGCTGCACCTGTCCTGCACGGGCGAGGACGTCGTCGTGCCCAAGGAGCGGGTGGAGCAGTCCGTGCGGCACGGCTGGGCGCTCACCGCGCATCAGGCGGCGGGCGGACGGTGGCCGGCCGTCGTGGCGGTGCTGCCCGGAGACGCGGCCGGGGCGCTCAGCCGGCCCTGGGTGTACACGGCGTTCGGCCGGGCGGAGCGGCATCTGTCCGTGGTGCACGGCGTGGAGCAGGCCCTGGCCCGTGCCGTGGCGGAGGTCCCGGCCAAGCCCCGGACGACCCGGCTGACGGAGCTGCTGGCACCGCAGGTGCCGACCGAGGGCCGGTAGCGGCACCCGCGACCACCGCGCGGGCCCCAGGCCAGGGGAACAGGCCCCGACCGCGGGCCGCACCCCACCACCGCGCGAGCCCGCGGCGCAGCGCCACGGGCTGCCGACCGGGAGCAGCGCGAGGCCCACGCCCACCGCCAGGCCCGGCAGGCAGCCTGCGCGTCGAGACGGTGACCGGACCCGGCGACAGCACCACAGCACACGAAACACGAGGCCCACGCCCACCGCCAAGGCCCCGGCGGGCAGCCTGCGCGTCGAGACGGTGGCCGGACCCGGCGACAGCACCGCGGCACACGAAACACGAGGCCCACGCCCACCGCCAGGCCCCGGCAGGCAGCCTGCGCGTCGAGACGGTGGCCGAACCCGGCGACAGCACCGCAGCACACGAAACACGAGGCCCACGCCCACCGCCAAGGCCCCGGCAGGCAGCTTGCGCGTCGAGACGGTGGCCGGACCCGGCGGCAGCGGCGCGGCGCGCGAAGGGCGGCGGTCCGCTCCGGCCGCCGCCCTTCGTGCCGTACAGGACCCTCGCTCAGCGTTCCGCGTCGAGCGGCTCCAGGTCCTCGTCCTCGTCCACCAGCTCCGCGTCGAGGACGTCGTCCGGCTCGTCGTCCGGGTCCTCGACGTCGAGATCGTCGTCGAACACCGCGCTGACGTCGAAGCGGCAGACCGCCTTGTGCGGATCGACGTGCTCGAACGGGGCCTCCAGCCACTCGCCGGGGTCGGCCGGCTCGTCGGCGGCGGTCACCCACAGCGTGGAGTCGCCCTCCTCCAGGCCGAACTCCTTGTGCCGGGAGGCGATCTCGTCGGGTTCGAACTCGCCGAAGAGAAGGCCCAGCGCCCCGTGGACGGTGCCGGAGGCCCCGGAGCCCGTGCCCTCGTCGTAGTCCGCGGCCTCGATCCGCTGTGCCTGTGCCAGCAGCCGCTGCGGCTCCACCACGGCGTAGTCGCGGCGGATCAGCACGCTCAGCGCGTTCGGCTCCTCGGGGCCGGCGTAGGGCGGCAGTGCGTCCTCGGTGCCGGGGATCTCGAAGGGCGTGACCTCGTCGTATCGGTCGTAGAGCAGCTCGTCGTACGCCTCTGCGGCCGTGGCCAGGTGGTTGAACGCCTCGTAGACGGCCGGGTCGTCCTCGCCCGACCTGCGTTCGACCGCGGCGAGATGGCGGTCGAGCGCGGTCTTGACCGCCTCGGCGGCGGCGCGTACCTCGGCAGCGGTGGGCTGCGCAGCATCAGACATAGTGCAGACGCTATCCGTACCGGGGCCCAGCCCGCACAATAGATGCGATGCCGGAATACGAATTTGTCGACGTGTACGTACCGCGCGGGGTTTCCCGCAAGGACGCCACACGTCTGCTGACGGACCATGCAGAGTACGGACACTGGGAGTTGGACCGCCTGAGCCTGCTGCGCGACGGAAGCCGCAGGGTGCGGCTGCGCCGCAGGATCATCCGCCAGGTGCGCGCCACATGGTGAGAGCGGACGGAGACGGAGCGGGCCCCGCCGGGACGGTGGGGCCCGCTCCGTCGTGCGTAGCGTCTCAGGCCGAGGCCCGCGCCTTGCGGTAGAGCACCGCGCCCGCCAGCAGCGCGCCCGCGCCCACGGGCAGGGCGAGCCCCAGCGGCAGCTCGCTGCCGGTGGCGGCCAGCGAGGCGAGGCCCCCGGGCTCGGTGACGGACCCGGCTCCCGGCAGGTCGGCCCGCGGGGTCAGCCCACGCGAGGCGGACGGGGTGTCCGGGTTGTCCGGGGTTCCGCGGTTATCGGTACCGCCCGGGCTGTTCGGACTGCCGGGCTGGTTTCCGGAGTTGCCGGGGTGCTCGGGGCTCCCGGGGTTCCCCGGGTTCTCCGGCCCGCCCGGATGCCCCGGCCGCTCCGGCGTGCCCGGCGGGTTCCCGTGCCCGCCCCCCGGCGGGTTGTGCCCACCGCCGCCGTTCGCGCAGTGGTTGCCCGTGGTGCCGTTGCCGACCCCGATGACGTCGATGCTGTTGCCGCAGACGTTGACCGGCGCGTACACCGGCACCTCGACGTGGTTGCCCGATGCCACACCGGGCGAATCGGCGGTGTGACCGCCGGAGTGCGCGCCCCCGGAGCCGCCCCGGTCGCCGTAGCCCCCGCGTGTGCCGCCCCCCTTGTTGACGCAGGTGTTGCCGGCCGCCGGGTTGAGCACCCCGACGACGTCGACCGTGTTTCCGCAGGCGTTGACCGGTGCGTGCACCGGCGCCTGGACCGTGTTGCCGGACAGCACTCCGGGCGAGCGCGCGGCGGAGCCGCTCGCGCCCGAGTCGGCCTGCGCGGCCCCTCCCGCGGCGGCGATCACACCGGTCGCGGCGGCCACGGTCATCAGCCCTTTGCGGGTGACCTGTCGCATGCTGAATTCCCTGCCTTCCCCCTCGTGACCCATACGAACATGACCCACACGAACATGACCCACACGAACTCATGAACCGCACGAACTCTTAACCCGCACGAATTCAAGCAAAGACCGGTCGGTCCCGGAGCGCATGGCACGCGCTCCGGGACCGACGGTGTCGTACGGAACCTCAGTAAGGCAGCGTCACTTGTTCACGCAGGTGTTGCCGAAGGCGGGGTTCAGCAGCCCGATCACGTTGATCGTGTTGCCGCACACGTTCACCGGGATGTGCACGGGAACCTGGACCACGTTGCCGGACAGGACACCCGGGGAGTGCACCGCGGCGCCCTGGGCACCGGCGTCGGCGACGGCCATGCCCGCACCCGCGAGAACGAGACCACCGGTGGCAGCCGCAGCGGCGACGATCTTCTTGATCATTATTCCTCCTGGTTGGCAATGCGATCCCAAGCAGCGGATCGCATCACCTGTAACGAGGAAGAACTAATGGAGCTACGAGCTTATGGTCACATTCACTCTTCTCAGTCAATTCCGCACAGGCGCGCGAAATTCAGGACGCGTCGAGGAACCGGTCGAGCACCCGTACGCCGAACTTGAGCCCGTCCACCGGCACCCGCTCGTCGACCCCGTGGAACATGCCCGCGAAATCCAGCTCCGGCGGCAGCTTCAGCGGCGCGAAGCCGAAGCAGCGGATGCCGAGGTCGTCGAAGGACTTGGCGTCGGTGCCGCCCGAGAGCATGTACGGCACGGCCCGCGCGATGGGGTCCTCGGCGCTCAGGGCGCTCTGCATGGCGTCGACCAGCCGGCCGTCGAAGTCGGTCTCCAGGGCCTTGTCGGCGTGCACGTCCTCCCGCTTCACGCGCGGGCCGAGGATGCGGTCGAGGTCGGCGAGGAACTCCTCCTCGTACCCCGGCAGGAAGCGTCCGTCGACGTGCGCGGTGGCCTGGCCGGGGATGACGTTGACCTTGTAGCCGGCGCCGAGCATGGTCGGCGCCGCCGAGTTCCGGAGGGTCGCGCCGACCATCTTGGCGATGCCGCCGAGCTTGGCGAGCGTCTCGTCCATGTTCTCGGGGTCGAGTTCGGTGCCGAGCGCGTCGGAGAGCTCGTCGAGGAAGGACCGTACGGTCTTGGTGACCCTGACCGGCCAGGTGTGCCGGCCGAGCCGCCCGACGGCCTCGCACAGCTCGGTGATGGCGTTGTCGTCGTTGGTCATCGAGCCGTGGCCCGCGGTGCCGTCGACGGTGAGCCGCATCCAGTGCATGCCCTTCTGGGCGGTCTCCACCAGGTACAGCCGCAGCTTCTCGTTGACGGTGAAGGAGAACCCGCCGACCTCGCCGATCGCCTCGGTGACGCCCTCGAAGAGGTCCGGGTGCTTCTGGACCAGGTACTTGGCGCCGTAGGTGCCGCCCGCCTCCTCGTCGGCGAGGAACGCGAGCACGATGTCGCGCGGCGGCTTGCGGCCGCTGCGCAGCCGGTCGCGCACGACCGCCAGGGTCATGGCGTCCATGTCCTTCATGTCGACGGCGCCGCGCCCCCACACACAGCCGTCCGCGATCTCGCCGGAGAAGGGGTCGTGCGTCCAGTCGGCGGCGTTGGCCGGTACGACGTCGGTGTGGCCGTGGATGAGGAGCGCGGGCCGGGAGGGGTCCTCGCCCTCGATCCGGGCGATCGTGGAGGCGCGCCCCGGATGCGATTCGATGATCCGCGGTTCGAGGCCCACCTCGGCGAGCTTCTCGGCCACGTACTCGGCGGCCTCGCGCTCGCCCGGGCCCGAGTGGTCGCCGTAGTTGCTGGTGTCGATCCGGATCAGCTCGCGGCAGAGGTCCACGACCTCGTCCTCGCCGGTGACGCTGCTGGCCGTGTCCGTCCCGCTCACGCTGGTTCCTCCCACTGTCACTGCTGGTGGTCCCCCTCATCCTCCTCCTGCGACCGGCCGGGCCCAAGCCCGCCCCCGGCCCGTCGCACGCCGTTCACGGCGGGACGGGGGGGTGATCGGCCACTGTCGAAAGCCTGGTAATGTTTTCTCTGTCGCCGCGGGGGTAACCCCGCACGACAGACACCTTGTCCGGGTGGCGGAATGGCAGACGCGCTAGCTTGAGGTGCTAGTGCCCTTTATCGGGCGTGGGGGTTCAAGTCCCCCCTCGGACACCAGCTGTTGCAGCATCGAGTGCCGGCCGGGAGCGATCCCGACCGGCACTTCGCGTTGTGCGGTGCACTCCCGCGCGTCATGCGCTCTGGGGCAGGCGGGTGTGCACGGCGGGTCAACCCGGCCCCGGCGGCCGGATCTACGGTCCCCGGGAGCAGACCCTCCACGAGCAGGAGTACGACCATGTCATCGCCCGACTCCGCAGCCTCCTACGCCCGCGATCTCGCACAGATCGAGCGGGCCAACGCCACCGGCCGCACCCCTGCCGTGTTCGTGCACGGGCTGTGGCTGCTGCCCACCAGCTGGGACCGGTGGGCGGCCGTCTTCGAAGAGCGTCGGGCAGGTCGCCCAGCACTTCTGCGGCCTGATCGGCAAGCTGGAGCGCAAGCCCGTCGTCATCGGGCACTCCTTCGGCGGCCTGATCACCCAGATCATCGCCGGCCGTGAGCTGTCCCAGGCGTCGGTGGCCATCGACCCGGCGCCGTTCCGCGGGGTGCTGCCGCTGCCGCTGTCCTCGCTGCGCGCGGCGCGGCCGGTGCTCGGCAACCCGGCCAACCTCCACCGTGCGGTGCCGCTGACGTTCGAGCAGTTCCGCTACTCCTTCGCCAACGCGGTGAGCGAGGAGGAGGCGCGCGAGCTGTACGACACCTTCGCGGTGCCGGCGCCCGGCGAGCCGCTGTTCCAGGCGGCGGCGGCCAACATCAACCCGTGGACCGAGGTGAAGGTCGACACCACCGCGGCGGGCCGGGGGCCGCTGCTGATCATCTCGGGCGAGAAGGACAACACCGTGCCGTGGGCCATCGCCAACGCCGCGGACACGGCACTGACGTTCATCCAGCGTTTCGCCCGGTAGACACGCACCGCAGTCGGCCTGGCGCTCTGTGTGGGGCATCTCTCCCGCCCTCGCAAAACGCCAGGTCATCGGCGTGCCCACGACACCTCTACGGCCCGGAAGATCGATTCCGGGTGGCCGTCGGAAGGGGGCGGACATAGCGTCGTACTAAAATTTCCGGCTTGTTACGGAGCTGGACCGGACAACCCCAGGCGCACTGCGGGCCCGCCGGCGCCCCGGAGGCTTCCGGGATCGAGACGCGAGGACCCGATGGCAGCCATGTACGAGAGCAGCGCTCTCGGTCTGCTCGACGAAGAGATCCGTGAGCGGTTCGGTGACACGGCACGTTTCTCCGGGGGCCCGGCGGCCTCCCCGCGCACGCTCGTCGACATCCTCGACGCGTCCGTACGCTCCTACCCGGACGAACTCGCCCTGGACGACGGCACCACGCGGCTGACCTACCGGGCGCTGGCGGCCGAGGTGGCGCGGGTGCGGCGGCTGCTCGCCGGGGCCGGGGTCGGACTCGGTGACCGGGTGGGCGTGCGGGTGCCGTCCGGGACCAACGATCTGTACGTCGCCGTCCTGGCGGTGCTCGCGGCCGGCGCCGCCTATGTGCCGGTCGACGCGGAGGACCCGGACGAGCGGGCCGAGCTGGTCTTCGGCGAGGCGGACGTCCGGGCCGTCATCGGGGCCGGGCACGAGATCACCGCGTACAGCCGGTCCGAGGTCCCCGCCGGGCGGCCCGGGGTGGAGCACGACGCGTGGATCATCTTCACCTCCGGTTCGACCGGCCGGCCCAAGGGTGTCGCCGTCAGCCACGAGAGCGCCGCCGCGTTCGTGGACGCCGAGGCCGCGCTGTTCCTCACCGAGGAGCCGATCGGGCCCGGGGACCGGGTGATGGCGGGGCTCTCGGTCGCGTTCGACGCGTCCTGCGAGGAGATGTGGCTGGCCTGGCGGTACGGCGCCTGTCTGGTGCCGGTACCGCGGTCGCAGGTGCGCAGCGGCGCCGATCTGGGGCCGTGGCTGGTCGAGCAGGAGATCACCGTGGTGTCCACGGTGCCCACGCTGGCCGCGCTCTGGGAGCCGGACACCCTCAACGAGGTCCGGCTGCTGATCTTCGGCGGTGAGGCCTGCCCGCCGGAGCTGGCGCAGCGGCTGGTGACCGAGGGCCGCGAGGTGTGGAACACCTACGGGCCGACCGAGGCGACCGTGGTGGCGTGCGCGTCGCTGATGTCGGGCGAGGAACCGATCCGGATCGGGCTGCCGCTGAACGGCTGGGAGCTGGCCGTCGTCGACGAGTCCGGGGAGCCGGTGCCGATGGGCGGCAGCGGCCAGCTGGTGATCGGCGGGGTCGGGCTCGCCCGGTACCTGGACGCCGAGAAGGACGCGGAGAAGTACGCGCCGCTGACGTCGCTGGGCTGGGACCGGGCGTACCGCAGTGGTGACCTGGTCAGGGCGGAGCCGGAGGGTCTGATCTTCCTCGGGCGGGCCGACGAGCAGATCAAGCTCGGCGGGCGGCGGATCGAGCTGGGCGAGGTCGACGCGGCCCTCCAGGCGCTGCCCGGGGTCGCCGGCGCCGCTGCCGCCGTGCGCACCGCCCGCAGCGGCAACCAGCTCCTCGTCGGGTACGTCGTCACCCAGGACGGCTGGGACCAGCCGGCCGCCGTCGAGAAGCTGCGCGCCGAACTGCCGGCCGCGCTGGTGCCGCTGCTGGCCCCGGTCGAGGACCTGCCGACCCGCACGAGCGGCAAGGTGGACCGCAACGCGCTGCCCTGGCCGCTGGAGGGCCTGGAGACGGGCAGCAAGACGGAGCGGCTCTACGGCACCGAGGCGTGGCTCGCCGAGCAGTGGACGGAGGTCCTCGGCATCCCGGTGACCGGTGCCCGGGACGACTTCTTCGCGATCGGCGGCAGCAGCCTGGCCGCCGCCCAGCTCACCACCCGGCTGCGCGAGCGCTACCCGAGCGCGGCCGTCCTCGACATCTACCAGCAGCCCACCCTGCGCAAGCTGGCCCGGCACCTGGAGGAGTCCGCGCAGGACGACGGCTCCCGGCGGACGATCGCCCCGGTGCCCCGGCGCGCGCAGGCGATCCAGCTCCTCGTGCTGCTGCCGCTGTTCACACTGCTCGGGCTGCGCTGGATGGTGCCGCTGGCGGCGCTCGGCAACGTCCTGACCGGGTACGGCTGGCTGCCGACCGCGCCCTGGTGGCTGGTGGTGGCCGGAGCGCTGGTGTTCTTCAGCCCGCCGGGACGGCTCGGCATCGCCGCGGGCGGGGCCCGGCTGCTGCTGCGGGGCGTGCAGCCCGGCCGGTACCGGCGCGGGGGCGGTGTGCACCTGCGGCTGTGGACCGCCGAGCGGCTCGCCGAGTTCAGCGGGGCGACCTCGCTGACCGGGGCCTGGCTGGAGCGGTACGCCCGTGCGCTGGGCGCCAGGGTCGGGCCGGACGTCGATCTGCACGCGCTGCCGCCGGTCACCGGCATGCTCAAGCTGGGCCGGGGCGCGGCCGTCGAGTCCGAGGTGGACCTGTCCGGGTACTGGCTGGACGGCGACCGGCTGGAGATCGGCGCCGTCAAGGTGGGCGCGCATGCCGTCGTCGGCACGCGCAGCCTGCTCTTCCCGGGCGCCCGGGTTGGCAAGCGGGCCGAGGTGGCGCCGGGTTCCGCGGTGACCGGAGGGATTCCGACCGGTCAGCGCTGGGCGGGGGCGCCCGCGGTGAAGCTGGGCAGGGCCAAGCGGAACTGGCCCAAGGACCGGCCGCGCCGCAGCGCGTTCTGGCGGGGCATGTACGGCGTGAGCGGGCTGGCGCTCAGTGCGCTGCCGGTGGTGTCGGGGGCGGCGGCGCTCGGTGTGGCGTATCCGCTCGTCGACGCCGATGCTCCTCTCACGGGTGCCGCGCTGGCGCTGGTGCCGGCCACGCTGGCCTTCGGGCTGACGTACGCGCTGCTGATCCTGATCGGCGTACGGCTGCTGAGTGTGGGCCTGAGCGAGGGCACGTACGCCACGCACAGCCGGGTGGGCTGGCAGGCGTGGACGGTCACGCAGCTCATGGACCGCTCCCGGGAGACGCTGTTCCCGCTGTACGCCGGTCTGGCCACGCCGGTGTGGCTGCGGCTGCTCGGCATGCGGATCGGCAAGGGTGCCGAGGTCTCCACGGTGCTGGCGCTGCCCGGCCTCACCACGGTCGGCGAGGGCGCCTTCCTGGCCGACGACACCCTGACCGCGCCGTACGAGCTCGGCGGCGGCTGGGTGCGGATCGGGCGCGCGGAGATCGGCCGGCGGGCGTTCCTCGGCAACTCGGGGATGACCGCGCCGGGGCGGAGCGTGCCGGACGACGGTCTGGTCGGGGTGCTGTCGGCGACGCCGAAGAAGGCCAAGAAGGGCACCTCGTACCTGGGGCTGCCGCCGGTGAAGCTGCCGCGCAGTGCGAGCGGCGGCGACCGGAGCCGGACGTACGATCCGCCGGCGCGGCTGCTGTGGGCGCGCGGTGCGGTGGAGCTGTGCCGGATCGTGCCGGTGTTCTGCTCGGCCGGGCTGGCCGTGCTGACGGTGGCGGCGCTGTGCGCGCTGGGCGGCTGGGCGTGGCCGCTGGGCGGTCTGGTGCTGCTCGCGGCGGGCGCGGCGGCGGGGCTGGTCTCGATGCTCGCCAAGTGGGCACTCGTCGGGCGGCACCGCGGCGGGGAGCATCCGCTGTGGAGCGGGTTCGTGTGGCGCAACGAGCTGGCCGACACCTTCGTGGAGGTGCTGGCCGTGCCGTGGCTGGCCGGTTCCGTGCCGGGGACCGCGGTGCTGACGGCGTGGCTGCGCGGGATGGGCGCGCGGATCGGCAAGGGCGTGTGGGTGGAGAGCTACTGGCTGCCGGAGACGGACCTGGTGACCCTGGAGGACGCGGCGACGGTGAACCGGGGCTGTGTGCTGCAGACGCACCTCTTCCACGACCGGATCTTGCGGACGGATACTGTGGTCCTCCGTGAGGGCGCGACGCTGGGTCCTGGCGGAATCGTCCTGCCCGGCAGCACGATCGGGGCCCGCACCACGCTGGGTCCCGCGTCGCTGGTGATGGCCGCGGAGTCCGTTCCCGACGACACGCGCTGGCTGGGCAACCCGATCGAGTCGTGGCGGCGTTGACCGGCGCCGCGGCGCCGGGGGGCGAGGAACGTCGTACGAGCGCAGCGCAGGGAGCAGACGCAGCAGTGGCAGTTCAGCAGTCCGTGGGTGCGGACCCGTACTTCCCCGACAACGGTGATCCCCGTTACCGGGTGCACCGGTACGAACTCGCGCTGGACTACCGCCCGGGCCCCAACCGGCTGTCGGGGACGGCCCGGATCAACGCCATCGCGGGCCGGTCGCCGCTGGCCGAGTTCCAGCTGAACCTGGCCGACTTCAGGATCGGCCGGGTCCGGCTGGACGGCCGGCAGGCGCACTACACGCACCGCGGCGGGCGGCTGCGGGTGAAGCCGGCCAAGGCGCTCCGGCCCGGGGCCGCGTTCACCGTCGAGGTGCACTGGTCGGGCAACCCCAAGCCGGTCGCCAGTCCTTGGGGCGGGCTCGGCTGGGAGGAGCTGGAGGACGGGGCGCTGGTGGCGAGCCAGCCGGTCGGGGCGCCCTCCTGGTACCCGTGCAACGACCGTCCGGCGGACAAGGCGTCGTACCAGATATCCGTCACGACGCCCTCGGCGTACGCGGTGGTCGCGGGCGGCCGGCTGCTCACCCGGACGACCAAGGCGTCGACGACGACCTGGGTGTACGAGCAGTCCGCGCCGACGTCCAGCTATCTGGTCGGGCTGTCGATCGGCAAGTACCAGACGGTGCTGCTGGGCGACCCGGGCCCCGGCGGGGTGCCGCAGCACGGGCACATCCCGGCGCAGCTGCTCCCCCGGTTCTCCCGGGACTTCGCGCGCCAGCCGCAGATGATGGAGCTGTTCCAGGAGCTGTTCGGGCCCTACCCGTTCGACGAGTACGCGGTCGTGGTGACCGAGGAAGAGCTCGATGTGCCCGTCGAGGCGCAGGGGTTGTCGCTGTTCGGCGCCAACCATGTGGACGGGGCGCGGGGTTGGGAGCGGCTGGTCGCGCACGAGCTGGCCCACCAGTGGTTCGGCAACAGCGTCTCGATCGCCGACTGGCGGCACATCTGGCTGAACGAGGGTCTGGCGAAGTACGCCGAGTGGCTGTGGTCGGAGCGGTCGGGCGGGCGTACGGCGCAGCAGCTCGCCGCCGCGGCGCACCGGTCGCTGGCCGCGCAGGCGCAGGACCTGAAGCTGGCCGACCCGGGCCGCAAGCTGATGTTCGACGACCGTCTCTACCAGCGCGGCGGGCTGACCGTGCACGCCCTGCGCTGCGCGATGGGCGACGACGCCTTCTTCCGCATGCTGCGCGGCTGGACGGGGCTGCACCGGGGCGGGGCGGTGAGCACGACGACGTTCACCGCGCACGTGGCCCGGTTCGCGAGCGAGCCGCTGGAGGAGCTGTTCGAGGCATGGCTGTACGGCACGGCGCTGCCGCCGTTGCCGGCGCCGGTGACGTCGTTGCCGGCGAAGCCGCCGTATCCGCCGAGCACGGGAGCCTCCGCATGAGCCGGTGTCCCTGTGGTGGGTCCGAGCCGTACGAGAAGTGCTGTGGCCGCTTCCACTCGGGTGCCGCCGCGGCGCCGACCGCCGAGGCGCTGATGCGGTCGCGGTACAGCGCCTTCGTGAAGGGGAACGTGCCGTATCTGCTGCGCACGTGGCACCCGCGGACCAGGCCCGCGCGGCTCGACCTGGACCCGTCGATGCGGTGGACCGGGCTGGAGATCCTGTCGGCCACCGAGGGCTCGGCGTTCCACTCCACCGGCACCGTGACCTTCCGGGCGTCCTTCCGGGGCGGCTCGCTGCACGAGCGGAGCCGGTTCGAGCGGGTGGACGGGGCGTGGGTGTACGTGGACGGGGAGTTCCCGGACCAGTAGGCGGGGACCGGCAGGCCGGGCTACGGGCCGGGGGCCAGGATGTCCAGTTCCTGGAGGGCGCCGACCGTGATCTCGCGGACCAGGTGTTCGGCGCGGGCCGCGTCGCGGGCGCGGACCGCCTCCGCCACCTGGACGTGCAGGGTGACGGCGGCGGGGTCGGGGTCCTCGAACATCACCTCGTGATGGGTGCGGCCGGCGAGGACCTCGGCGACCACGTCTCCGAGGCGGGCGAACATCTCGTTGCCGGAGGCGGTGAGGATGACCCGGTGGAAGGCGATGTCGTGGAAGAGGTAGCCCTCCAGCTGGTGGCCGCGGGAGTTGGCGACCATGCCGAGGGCGCACTCGGTGAGTTCGGCGCACTGTTCGGCGGTGGCGTTCCGGGCGGCGAGGCCCGCGGCGGCCGGCTCGATCGCGGAGCGCAGCACGGTGAGCGAGCGCAGCTGGTGGGGGCGGTCGGCGCCGGCCAGCCGCCAGCGGATGACCTGGGGGTCGTAGACGTTCCACTCGCACTTCGGGCGGACGGTCACGCCCACCCGGCGGCGGGACGCCACCAGATGCATGGACTCCAGGACGCGGACCGCCTCGCGCATCACCGAGCGTGAGACGTCGAACTGCTGGGCAAGTTCGTCGGTGCGCAGAACGCTGCCCGGGGGGTACTCGCCCGCGGTGATCGCGGGGCCGAGGGATTCGAGTACCTGTCCGTGCAGCCCCCGGCCCGTTGTGCTCATGCACACAGCGTACGGGGGAGCTCACAGGAACAAAAAGTCAGATTTATTTGTCACAGGCTCTTGAATTCGTCGTACCTAATGGGTTTCAGTGTGGCCGACGTCAGATGGCGACGTCGTATGTCGAGGAAGACAGCGAGGCAGTGATGCGTACCCCCTACGTCGTCGTGGTGATGGGCGTCGCCGGAACGGGCAAGACCACGATCGGTCCGCTGATAGCCGCCCGGCTCGGCGTCCCGTACGCCGAGGGTGACGACTTCCACCCGCAGGCCAACATCGCCAAGATGTCGGCCGGTACCCCGCTCGACGACGCGGACAGGTGGCCCTGGCTCGATGCCATCGGCGCCTGGGCGCACCAGCGGACGGGGCTCGGCGGGGTGGTCAGCAGCTCCGCGCTGAAGCGGTCCTACCGCGACCGGCTCCGGGCCGCCGCTCCCGGGGTGGTGTTCGTCCACCTCGCCGGCAGCCGCGAGCTGATCGAGGACCGGATGCGGCAGCGCAAGGGCCACTTCATGCCCACGGCCCTGCTGGACTCGCAGTTCGCCACGCTCCAGCCGCTCCAGGCGGACGAGGCGGGCGTCGTGGTGGAGGTCTCGGGCACGCCCGAGGAGATCGCCGCGCGTGCCGTGGCCGCGCTGGACGCCCTCGGCACTCCGCCGGACCCGGCGTCGTAACCCCCCACGCTCTCCTCTCCCCACCCCCGTAACCGCAAGGGAATCCCCCCGTGACCAGACTCAACGCCGAGCTGCTGGCAGCGGACACCGTCGAGCCGATCACCTCGGCCGGTCATGCCCAGCTGGGCATCGCCGTGCTGGCGGGCATCGCCGTCATCGTCCTGCTCATCACCAAGTTCAAGCTGCACGCCTTCCTGTCGCTGACCATCGGGTCGCTGGCGCTGGGCGCGTTCGCCGGAGCGCCGCTGGACAAGGTGATCACCAGCTTCACCACCGGGCTCGGCACCACCGTCGCCGGCGTGGGCGTGCTGATCGCCCTCGGCGCGATCCTCGGCAAGATGCTCGCCGACTCCGGCGGCGCCGACGAGATCGTCGACACGATCCTCGCCAGGGCGAGCGGCCGGTCCATGCCCTGGGCGATGGTGCTGATCGCCTCGGTGATCGGCCTGCCGCTGTTCTTCGAGGTCGGCGTGGTGCTGCTGATCCCGGTCGTGCTGATGGTCGCCAAGCGCGGCAACTACTCCCTGATGCGCATCGGCATCCCCGCGCTCGCCGGTCTGTCCGTGATGCACGGCCTGGTCCCGCCGCACCCCGGCCCGCTGGTCGCGATCGACGCGGTGCAGGCCAACCTGGGCGTGACGCTGGCCCTGGGTGTCCTGGTCGCCATCCCGACGGTGATCATCGCCGGTCCGCTGTTCTCCCGGTACGCCGCCCGCTGGGTGGACGTCCCGGCCCCCGACCGGATGATCCCGCAGCGCGCCTCGGAGGAGCTGGAGAAGCGCCCCGGCTTCGGCGCCACCCTCGCCACGATCCTGCTGCCGGTCGTGCTGATGCTGTCCAAGGCGCTCGTCGACATCATCATCGACGACCCCGAGAACACCACCCAGCGCGTCTTCGACGTCATCGGCTCCCCGCTGATCGCCCTGCTCGCCTCCGTCCTGATGGGCATCTTCACGCTGCTGCGCCCGGCCGGGTTCGGCAAGGACCGGGTCTCCGGCCTGGTGGAGAAGGGCCTCGCGCCCATCGCCGGCATCCTGCTGATCGTCGGCGCGGGCGGTGGCTTCAAGCAGACGCTGATCGACTCCGGGGTCGGCCGGATGATCCTGGAGATATCCGAGGACTGGTCCATCCCGGCGCTGCTGCTGGCCTGGCTGATCGCGGTGGCGATCCGGCTGGCGACCGGTTCGGCGACGGTCGCCACGGTCTCGGCGGCGGGCCTGGTCGCGCCGCTCGCGGCGGGCATGTCCACCGGCGAGACGGCCCTGCTGGTCCTCGCCATCGGCGCCGGCTCGCTCTTCTTCAGCCATGTCAACGACGCCGGTTTCTGGCTGGTGAAGGAGTACTTCGGGCTGAGCGTCGGCCAGACCATCAAGACCTGGTCGGTGATGGAGACGATCATTTCGGTGGTCGCGGGCGGCATCGTGCTGCTGCTGTCGCTGTTGATGTAGCGGCGTTGATGCAGCGGCCTTACGGCACCGCTGGGCCCATCCCGTCCTCGGCATCGAGGAAGGGGCGGGCCCTGCTGGTCACGGCCGCCACAGCGGATGCTCCCGCTGCGCCCACTCCCGGCTCACCGAGCCGGTGCGCATGCCGCGGCGGGCCTCCGGGTCGGCCAGGGCCATGCCGATGTGGCCCCCGAGGACGACGCCGATGGTCAGGGCCAGCCAGTCGTGGACGAAGGTGGCACCGGTACGCCAGGTCAGGGGCGTGAGGTGGGTGAACCACATCATCAGGCCGGTGCCGAGCATGACCAGCGTGGCGCCCGCGATCCAGGAGGCGTAGAGCTTCTGGCCGGCGTTGAACTTGGCGGCGGGCCGGGCACCGGGAGTCCGGTCGCGGCGCAGGGCGGCGCGCAGCCAGCGGCGGTCATGAGGGCCGAAGCGGTTCAGCCGGCCCAGGTCGGCGCGCAGGGCGCGGGAGACCAGGCCCGTCAGGAGCGGGACCGGAAGGGCGAGGCCCGCCCACTCGTGGACGCGGACCACCAGGGCGCGTCGGCCGACCAGCTCCGCGAGCTGGGGGACGTAGAGGCAGGCCGCCGTGGCCACGCAGAGGCCCATCAGGAGTGCGGTGGTGCGGTGGACCCACCTTGTCGCCCGGTCGAAGCGGCGGAGCGTCGGGGCGGGCGGGGGCTCAGTCCGTGGGTTCATCGTCGCGTCCGTTCGAGCGGCCCACCCAGGCGTCCACGTCGTAGCCGCGCTCCTCCCAGTAGCCCGGGCGCACGTCCTCGGTGACGGTGATGCCGGAGAGCCACTTGGCGGACTTGTAGAAGTACATGGGGGCCACATAGAGGCGGGCCGGGCCGCCGTGGCTGTGGCCGAGGTCCTTGTCCTGCATGCGCAGGGCGACCAGGACGTCCAAGCGGCGGGCCTGGTCGAGGGTGAGGCTCTCGGTGTAGACGCCGTCGAAGCAGGTGAAGCGCACCGCCCCGGCCGAGGAGCGCACCCCCGCCGCGTCCAGGAGCCGGGACAGCCGTACGCCCTCGAAGGGGGTGTCGGGGACGCGCCAGCCGGTGACGCACTGGACGTCGCGGACCAGGCGGGTCTGCGGCAGCGCGCGCAGCTCGGCCAGGGTGTAGGACCTCGGGCGGTCCACCAGTCCGTCGACGGTGAGGCGGTAGTTCCCGGCGCTCTTGCGCGGCACGGAGGAGGCGACGGAGTAGTAGCGGAAGCCGCCGCCGTTGGGGAGCAGCCCGGTCAGTCCGGTCGGGTCCCGCTCGGCGGCACCGGCGAGGAAGGACTCCAGGCCGCGCTGGAGGACGGGCGCGGCGGCCACGCCGAGGGCGCCCAGGCCCAGGGTGCCGAGGAGGACGCGGCGGCCGATCGGCGTGCCGCGCTCCTCGGGCCCTGCGGGGTCGTCGGGGTTCACCTGTTCATTCGAGCACCCGTGGCCCGGGGCGGGCCAGGGGCCGCGGGTGCCCGTCAGGGTTCCGTAATCTCGGTGCGTCGCCGTTCCGGGGTCTCAGTGCGTCGTCTCCGACGCCTTCTCCAGCTGGAACGCCTCGTTGCCCTGGCCGATGCGGGCGTGCGCCTCGGGGTCGCGGGCGCGCAGGACGAGGCCCTGGGCCAGGCCGCCGACCAGGGCGAGGGCGATGATGCCCGGCAGGAGCCAGTGCAGGGACGAGCCGGGTCCCGAGCCGACGAGGACGTCGAAGTCCTTGACGGTGTAGACGACGATGACGGACAGCGCGACCGTGGCGAGCCCGGCGGCGGTCAGCCGCCAGAACTGGCTGCCCGCGGCCCCGCGGCGGACGAAGAAGGCCACGACGGACACCGAGGCGATGGCCATCAGGAGCGTGACGCCGAGCGCGCCGACGTTGCCCATCCAGGTGAACAGGTGCAGCACCGGCGCGGTCGGGTCACCGGTCGGCTTGTCGTCGGCGAGCGCGAAGGCGCTCACCACCACCAGGGCGATCACCGTCTGGAGCAGGGAGCCGGTGCCGGGGGCGCCGCTCGCGCTGTTGGTGCGGCCGAAGACGGCGGGCAGCAGACCCTCACGGCCCATGGCGAAGGCGTAGCGGGCGACGACGTTGTGGAAGCTGACCATCGCGGCGAACATGCCGGTCACGAACAGGATGTGCAGCACGTCGGTGAAGGTCTCCCCGAGCAGGCCCTCGGTGAGGAAGAACAGCATTCCGGCGCTCTGCTCCTGGGCGGTGCCGACCACCGCGTCGGGGCCGGTGGCCACCGTGATCGCCCAGCAGCTGATCGTGTAGAAGACGGCGATGCCGCCGATGGCCAGGAACATCACGCGCGGCACGAGGACGTGCGGGCGGCTGGTCTCCTCGGCGTAGACGGGGGCCTGCTCGAAGCCGAGGAAGGCGGCGACGCAGAAGCAGAGGGCGGTGCCGATGCCGGCGCCGCTGAGCGTGTCCGGGTCGAAGGCGGCCAGGGACAGGCCCTCGGGGCCGGGGTCGCCGAGGGCGGCGATGTCGAAGATCACGACGAGCGCCACCTCGATGAGGAGCAGCACACCGAGCACGCGCGCGTTGAGGTCGATCTTCAGCAGGCCGAGCGCGCCGACGAGGAGCACGGCCAGCAGCGCCGGTATCCACCAGGCCAGCTCGATCTCCAGGTAGGTGGCGAAGAGGCTGGAGACCTCGAACCCGAAGATGCCGTAGATGCCGACCTGGAGGGCGTTGTAGGCGACCAGCGCGACCAGGGCCGCGCCGGAGCCGGCGGTGCCGCCGAGGCCCCGGGAGATGTAGGCGTAGAAGGCGCCGGCGTTGTGCACGTGCCGGCTCATCTCGGCGTACCCGACGCTGAAGAGGGCGAGCACCACGCCGAGCATCACGAACAGCAGCGGCTGCCCGGTGATGCCCATGACCCCGAAAGTCGTGGGCATGACACCGGCGACCACCATGAGCGGTGCGGTCGCGGCGAGCACGGACAGCAGCAGACCGAGGGTGCCGAGCCGGTCGGCGCGCAGGGCCCGGTCCTGGCCCTTGAACGTGCTGATGCCGCCGGCGGCGGGAGGACTGCTCGTTCTCGAACTGCCCGTGGTCATCGGGGGTGATCCTTTCGGGAGTGGCGGGGGTGAGGGGGTAACGGGTGGCAGGGGTGGCGGTGCGGGGCGTGCGGGTGCTTCACACCGTGCCGAGCGCGCTGTCGCGGGCGGCACGGAAGGCGGGGTAGGGGTCGCGGTCCGGGTACGACCAGGGCGCCGGGGTGACGTGGTCGCCGATGCGGTGGAACAGGGCGGCGGCCTCGGCGCCCCGGCCCTCGCAGTACTTGGCGTGGGCGAGGAAGTTCAGGTCGACCAGGCGGCGTGGATGGCCCTCGTGCTCCCACTCCAGCCACCAGTCGAAGGCGGCCTTCATCACCTGGCGGGCCCGGCGGCCGACCCAGTGCCCGGAAGCGGCGGGGTCGGCGGACTCGTGCCCGGCCGCGGCCAGCACCCGGTAGCGCTCGGCGTGCGCGATGACCGGCAGGATCGCGAGCGGGGAGTCGGCGGGTGCGCGGTCGGCGGCGCCGTTGGCGAAGTCGTAGACCTCGTGCAGCGGGTCCGGACCCAGGGCCGGGTGGCGCTCGGCGAGCCGGGCGACCATCAGGTGGTGGGCGTGGTGGTGGTCGGGGTGCCGGGCGCGGACCTCCTCGAAGAGCTTCAGCGCCTCCTCCTCGGTGCCGGTGCCCCGGGTGAGCATGAGCAGACCGAGCCAGGGGGTCGGGTCGGCCGGGGCGTGCGCGGCCGCGGTGTGGCAGGCCTCGCGGACGCGGTCCGGCTTCTCCTTGCCGCGCAGGGCGCGCTGGACCTGGGCGAGGGCGAGCAGGACGCGGGCGTCGGCGGACTCGGGTTCGGCGAGGAGCCACTCACGGGCCCAGGGGGCGCTGTAGGTCTCCTGGGCGAGGACGGCGACGCGATGGCCCCGGCGGTCCCAGTCGTCGGCGGTGTGCGCGAGCAGGGAGCGGGCGCTCTGCCACCGGCCCTGCGCCAGTGCCGCCCGCGCGGTGCTGAGGTCAAGGTCGTCGAGGGCGCCGTCTGGCGTCTGGGCCGCGCGCTTGCGGCCGCGGCCCAGGGGTGGGGGTGGAGACACCGCGGGAACATCCTCACGCGACGCGGGTCGACGTCTGTTTCGGTTTGCCATGGTTTCGGTTTGCCATCAAGCGATCACACACAGCCAACCCCCCGCCAATGCTTCGCGTCAAGGGCCACCGACGCGTTACACGCGTCAACTCCTGTGACGGATGAGGCAGTTGTGGCGTGTTGCGGGTCTTGCGATCGTCCGGATCGTGGGATTGGACCGTACCTGTGGCGTAGGCCATGGTGTTTCCGGCGCCGGGCGCGGACCATGGCGGGAAGTCCATCGCTCCCAGGGGCGCGCCGGCCCCCGGGAAGCCACGGTCGGCCACCGCGCGGTACGCGCCCCGAGCCCCGGCCGAACGATCGAGGAACGTCGCGTGTCGCTTCAGGTTCTGCTTCTCGCCGTGAGCGCCGCCTGCTGCCTGGGCTTCGGCTTCGTCCTCCAGCAGAACGCCGCCCAGAAGGCCCCGCTCAGCGACTTCCTCTCCCCGCGCCTCCTGCTGGACCTGGTGAGGGTGCCGCGCTGGCTCGGCGGCATCGCCCTGATGGCCGTCGGCATGGCGCTCGGCGCGGTCGCGCTCGGCCAGGGCCGGCTGTCCCTGGTGGAGCCGCTGCTCGCGACCAACCTGCTCTTCGCGATGGCCCTGTCCCGGTACCAGACCAAGCAGTCCCTGGGACGGCAGGGCTGGCTGGGTCTGCTGCTGCTCGCGGGGGGCGTGGCGACGTTCATCGTGGCCGGCGAGCCGACCGGTGGCGCCGCGCCGGCGGACCCGTTCCGGCAGTGGCTGATCATCGGCGTGATGACCGGCACGGCGCTGCTGCTCACCGCGTACGCCAGGCGCTCGCGCCTCGGCTCCGGGCCGGCCCTGCTCGCCACGGCGGCCGGTCTGCTCTACGGCGTCCAGGACGCCCTCACCCGGGTGACCGGCCAGCGCTTCGGCGAGGGCGGCCTCGCCGCGGTGCTGACCGGCTGGCAGCCGTACGCCGTGCTGGTGCTCGGGGTCACCGGTCTGGTGCTGGTGCAGAGCGCCTTCGAGACCGCGTCGCTGCGTGTGTCGCTGCCCGCCCTCACCGCCGCCCAGCCGCTGGCCGGCATCGCCTGCGGGGTCGGCTTCCTCGGCGACCGGCTGCGCACCGACGCGGGCGCCCTGGCCTGGGAGTCCGCGGGGCTCGCCGCGGTCGTCGTGGGCATCGTCCTGCTCGGACTGCACCCGGCGATGCCGTCCGGCCAGGCGGTCCGGGAACGGGCACGGGCCCTCCAGCCGAGCGCCTGACGTGGCGGGCCCTGCTTGGATGGCCCCATGAGCGCAGCTGACGAGATCCTCGACGTCGTCGACGAGAACGACCAGGTCATCGGCGTGGCCCCGCGCGGCCGGGTGTACGCCGAGGGGCTGCGGCACCGGTGCGTGTTCATCCAGGCCAGGGACGCCGACGGCCGCCTCTTCGTGCACCGCCGCACGCCGACCAAGCTGGTCTTTCCCTCCCTGTACGACATGTTCGTCGGCGGTGTCGTCGGCGCGGGTGAGTCCTACGCGCAGGCGTCCCTGCGGGAGGCGGAGGAGGAGCTGGGGGTGTCCGGGCTGCCGGAGCCGCGGTTCCTCTTCAAGTTCCTCTACGAGGACGACGCCGGCCACGGCTGGTGGTCGGCCGTGTACGAGGTGCGCTGCGAGCTGCCGGTGAAGCCCCAGGTGGAGGAGGTGGCCTGGCACGCCTTCCTGCCGGAGCCGGAGGTGGTGGCGCACCTCGCGGACTGGGAGTGGGTGCCGGACGGGCTCGCCGCGTACCAGCGGCTGCGGGCGCACCGGGCGGCGGAGGGCTCCCGGTAGGGTCCGGGGCGTGATCGAATTCGTACGGAACGTCCGGCTGTGGTTCGCGCCCGAGGAGATCCGGCGGGAGGGCGGCACACCGGACTACCGGTTCTCGCTGGCGAACGAGCGCACCTTCCTCGCCTGGCTGCGCACCGCGATGGCGCTGGTCGGCGGCGGTTTCGCGGTGGACCAGTTCCTGCCGGACCTGCGCTGGGGCTGGCGGGTCGGACTCGCGCTCGCGCTGCTCGCGGCGGGCGTGCTGTGCTCCCTGCGCGCGGTCAATCACTGGGTGGCCTGTGAGCGGGCGATGCGGCGCGGCGAGGATCTGCCGGTGTCCCGGTTCCCGGCGCTGCTGAGCGTGGTGGTCGCGGTGGTGGCGCTCGCGATGGTCGTGGTGGTGCTGGTCGGATGGGAGGGGTGACCCCGCCGCCGGCGCGGGACCCGGGGCTCCAGCCCGAGCGGACCCGGCTGGCGTGGCGTCGTACGACCCTGGCGGCCACCGTCGCCGCGGTGCTCGCCGTGAAGACGGCCCTGCACGGCGGGGTCTCGGCGCCGCGGATCGTGGTATGCGCCCTGTGCTGTGCGCTGTGGCTGGGCTTCCTCGCGGTCGCCAACCGCCGCATCCACACCCTCGCGGCGAGCCCGGAACCGACGGCCCTGGCCCCCCGGCACGCGACGGCGGCGGTGCTGTGCACGGTCGCGCTGGCGGTGTGCGGGGCGCTGCTGATCCTTTAGGGCGACGGCGACGGCCGGGACCGAGGGGAGTCCTCGTCCCACGGGACCGTCACCACGATCTTGCCTCTGGTGCGTCCCTCCTCGTTCGACCGGTAGGCCTCCGCCGCCCGCTCCAGCGGGTACGTCTCCGACACGTGGACCGTGATCACGCCCTGCTCGGCCAGCTCGGTCAGCCGCAGCAGGTCCTCGGCGTCGGGGCGGACGAAGTAGTAGCGGCCGCCGTAGTCGAAGACCTCCGCGTCGGCGAGGGACACCAGCCGCCCCTCCGGGCTCAGCACGTTCGCCGACGCCTTCAGCGCGTCGCCGCCGACGGTGTCGAGGACGGCGTCCACGCCCTCGGGGGCCAGGCCCCGTACCCGCTCGACCAGGCCCTCACCGTACTCCACCGGCTCACCGCCCAGGCCGCGCACGTAGTCGTGGTGGCGCGCGCTCGCCGTGCCGATGACCCGGGCGCCGAGGTGCCGGGCGAGCTGGACGGCGATGGAGCCCACCCCGCCGGCCGCCGCGTGCACCAGGACGGTCTCGCCGCGCCTGACCTGGAGCACCTTGACCAGCACCTGGTACGCGGTCAGCCCGACCAGCGGCAGCCCGGCCGCCTCCTCCCAGGTGAGGTTGCGCGGCTTGCGCGCGAGGGTGCGCAGCGGAGCCGCGACGTACTCGGCGAAGGTGCCGCGGGACAGGAAGTCCTCGCGCACGTACCCGATGACCTCGTCGCCGACGCCGAACTCGGTGACCGAGACCCCCGGTTGCACCACCACCCCGCACAGGTCCCACCCCGGCACCACCGGGAAGACCGCCGGCAGGGCACCGTCGAGCAGCCCCTCGCGGCACTTCCAGTCGACCGGATTCACGGCCGCGGCCCGCACCTTGACCAGCACCGAGTCGGGACCGACCTTGGGCTCGGCCAGCTCACCGTGCACCAGCACGTCGGGGCCGCCGTAGCGGGAGTAGCTGATCGCCTTCATGGCTCCGACCCTCCGGGGTACCCGGACGCCACGCAAGCCGAATGAGCGGATATGCGCCGTTCGCGTGGCAGCCTGTCCGACGTCATCCCCGCACCTCCGAAGGTGAGCACCATGACCACCCCCCACCAGGAACACGCCTCCCACGCCCACACCCACGGACCCGGCTGCGGACACACCGAGGTGCCGCACGGCGACCACGTGGACTACGCCCACGGAGGGCATCTGCACCGCGAGCACGGCGACCACTGGGACGAGTGCGAGCCGGACGGCCACGCCGGCCACGAGGGCCACGACCACCGGCACGGAGACGGCTGCGGGCACGAGAGCGTCCTGCACGGCGACCATGTCGACTATCTGCACGACGGTCACCGGCACGCCTCCCACGAGGGCCACTGGGACGAGCACTGACCCGCCGCCCCGGCCGGAAGGCACCCTCCGACAGCTCCCCGTCGCCCTGCGCGGGGAGCTGTCGGCCTATCGTGGCTCCGATCACTTTGGGCTCACCCCCTGGACGACATACCGACCGGTCGGCATCATTGGTCGGGACTCGTTCACCTGCCCGTAGGAGCCCCGATGAGCCCCGACCACCCGCCCGGACTCGATCTCGACCGGCTGCGCGCCCTGCTGGAGCGCGAGCGCCCCGGCCTGGTGCACGGCCCGCTGACCGGCCGGCTGATCGAGGGTGGACGGTCGAACCTCACCTACGCCGTCTCGGACGGCACCGCCCGCTGGGTGGTACGGCGGCCTCCGCTCGGCCATGTCCTCGCCACCGCGCACGACATGAAGCGCGAGCACCGGGTGATCAGCGCGCTGCACCCGACGAACGTCCCCGTGCCGGAGCCGGTGCTGCTGTGCGACGACGAGAGCGTACTCGGGGCGTCCTTCTACGTGATGGAGTTCGTCGAGGGCACCCCGTACCGCACCGCGGGCCAACTGGCCCCGCTGGGTGCCGCACGCACGCGGCAGGCGGTGCTCGGGCTGGTGGACACGCTCGTCGACCTGCACGCGGTGGACCCCGCCGAGGTGGGCCTCGCGGACTTCGGCCGCCCGGAGGGCTTCCTCGACCGCCAACTGCGCCGCTGGGGCAAGCAGTTGGACGCCTCCCGCAACCGTGACCTGGCTGGCATCGACGAGCTGCACGCCACCCTGGGACGCCGACTGCCCGGCTCCCCCGCGCCGACGGTGATCCACGGCGACTACCGCCTCGACAACGTCCTGATCGGCGACGACGACCGGATCAAGGCGATCCTCGACTGGGAGATGTCCACCCTCGGCGATCCGCTCACCGACCTGGGCCTGCTGGTGATGTACAGCCTGCCGCTGGACATGCCCGACTCCCCCGTCTCCACCACCGCCGAGGCCCCGGGGCACCCGGCTCCGGCCGAGCTGATCGAGCGGTACGCCGCGCGCTCGGGGCGCGATGTCTCCGCGGTCTCCTGGTACACGGCGTTCGCCTGGTTCAAGCTCGCCGTGATCCTGGAGGGCATCCACTACCGCTACACCCTGGGCCAGACGGTCGGACGCGGCTTCGACCGCATCGGCGACCTGGTCCCGGTCTTCATCGAGCACGGTCTGACCACCCTTCAGGAAGGCTGACGGCACATGGACTTCGCGTTCGACGCACGCACCGAGGAGCTGCGCGGCAAGCTGCTCGCCTTCATGGACGAGTACGTGTATCCGGCCGAGGCGGTGGCGGAGGAGCAGCGCGCCGCGCTGGCCTCGCCCTGGGACACCCCGGCCGTGGTCGAGGAGTTGAAGGCCGAGGCGCGCCGGCAGGGCCTGTGGAACCTCTTCCTCCCGGACACCGAGTACGGCGCCGGACTGACCAACCTGCAGTACGCCCCGCTCGCCGAGATCACCGGCCGTTCCCCGCACCTGGCGCCGACCGCGCTGAACTGCGCGGCGCCGGACACCGGCAACATGGAGGTGCTGTACCAGTTCGGCGACGAGCAGCAGAAGAAGCAGTGGCTGGAGCCGCTGCTGGCGGGTGAGATCCGCTCGGCGTTCGCGATGACCGAGCCCGATGTGGCCTCCTCCGACGCCACCAACATCACCACCCACATCGAGCGGGACGGCGACGAGTACGTCATCACCGGCCGCAAGTGGTACATCTCCGGGGCGATGAACCCGGACTGCAAGATCTTCATCGTGATGGGCAAGACGGACCCGGACGGCGAGGACCCCCGCCGCCAGCAGTCGATGGTCCTGGTCCCGCGCGACACCCCGGGCGTGACGGTCCGGCGCGCCATGCAGGTCTTCGGGTACGAGGACCACTCGCACGGCGGCCACGCCGAGGTGGTCTTCGACCACGCGCGCGTGCCGGTGGCCAACATCGTCGGCGAGGAGGGCGGCGGCTTCGCCATCGCGCAGGCCCGGCTCGGGCCCGGCCGTATCCACCACTGCATGCGGCTGATCGGCATGGCCGAGCGGGCGATCGAGCTGATGTGCCGCAGGGCGGTGGACCGTACCGCGTTCGGCAAGGCGCTGGCCCAGCAGGGTGTGGTGCACAACTGGATCGCGGACGCGCGGGTCACCGTGGAGCAGCTGCGCCTGCTGGTGCTGAAGACGGCCTGGATGATGGACACCGTCGGCAACCGGGGCGCCCACACCGAGATCCAGGCCATCAAGATCGCCACCCCGCGTGCGGTCGTCGACATCATCGACCGCGCGATCCAGCTGTACGGCGCGGGTGGTGTGAGCCAGGACTTCCCGCTGGCCGAGCTGTACGCGAGCGCCCGCACGCTGATGATCGCGGACGGGCCGGACGAGGTGCACCAGCGGTCGCTGGCGCGCCGGGAGCTGAAGAAGTACCGGTGAGGACCCTTACGGTCTGAGCGCCCTCAGCAGCAGGTCGGCCAGATGGTCGGCCAGCTCCTGGGGGCTCATCGGCCCGTCGGGGCGGTACCACGTCGACAGGTGGTGGACGGAGCCGAAGTGGTAGTCCACCACCAGGTCGGCCGGGGTCGCGGTGGAGAAGACCCCGGCCTGCTGGCCCTCCTCGATGAGCGCGCGGAAGCGCTCGTGGTAGCGGCGGCGCTCGGCGCGCACCTGCTTGTTCTTCTCGGGGCTCAGATGGTGCATCGAGCGGAAGAAGATCGACGCGTCGTCGAGGTTGTCGATCGTGGTCACGACGACGTCGGCCGCCGCGGCCCGCAGCCGCTTCTCCACCGGCTCGTCGGCGCCCGCGAGGGCGTCCAGACGCTCCTGCTGGACGCGCAGCACGCGCGCGTACACCTCGTGCAGCAGGTCGTCCTTGGAGCCGAAGTAGTGGTACAGCGCCCCCTTGGTGACGCCTGCCGCCTCCACGATCTCCTGTACCGAGGTCCGGTCGTAGCCCTGCTCGGCGAAGAGCCGGGTGGCGGCGGCCAGCAGCCGCTGCGGGACGGGGGTGCCGTCCGCGTCCGTCGTCCTGGGCACTGTGCCGCCACCTGCCTTTCGAGTTCTCACTGGCTGTCGTGCGCGCGGGAGCGCAGCTCCCGCCGGAGGATCTTCCCACTCGCCGTCTTCGGCAGGTCGGGCAGGATCTCCACCTGGCGCGGGTATTTGTAGGCGGCCAGTCTCTCCTTGCAGTACACCGCCAGTTCATCCGGGTCCGGCTCGGCGCCCGGGCGCAGGCTGATGTACGCCTTCACGGTCTCCCCCCGGTACCCGTCGGGCACCCCGACCACGGCCGCCTCGCGTACCGCCGGATGGGTGTACAGCACGTCCTCGACCTCACGCGGCCACACCTTGAACCCGGACGCGTTGATCATGTCCTTCTTGCGGTCGACGACGTACAGCCAGCCCTCGCGGTCCATGAACCCGATGTCACCGGTGCGCAGCTCACCGCCGGGGAAGGTCTCCGCGGTGGCCTCGGGCCGCCGCCAGTACCCGGGCACCACCTGCGGCCCGCTGACCACGATCTCGCCCTGCTCCCCGAAGGGCACCTCGGCGCCCTCGTCGTCGACGATCCGCACGAGCGTGTCGGGGCCGGGCACGCCCACCGCGAGCGTCCCGGAGGCCGGGTCGACCGGCGCCTCC
This sequence comes from Streptomyces sp. NPDC002784, assembly GCF_053592135.1. NCBI lineage: Bacteria > Bacillati > Actinomycetota > Actinomycetes > Kitasatosporales > Streptomycetaceae > Streptomyces > Streptomyces sp. NPDC002784. The sequence goes on from NZ_JBSFVD010000012.1 coordinate 77,749, forward strand.
CGGGCGGGCGGCACGGCGGCGCAGGGCGCGGTGCACTCGGTGAGGCCGTAGCCGTTGCGGATGTACGGACCGAAGCCGGCCCGGAACTTCTCCACCAGCGCGGGCGGCAGCGGCGCGCCGCCGGAGGAGATGATCCGGAAGGAGGCGAAGTGCTCCCGGGTCGCGGCCGGGTGGGCGGCCAGCGCCATGAAGGCGGTCGACGGACCGACGGTGTAGTGCGGGTGGTGCTCGGCGAACGCGTCCAGCACGACACCGGCCTCGAAGCGGTACGCGAGCACCAGGGTGCCCGCGCTGTTCAGGCAGGCGCCGAACTGGCAGACCATGCCGGTGATGTGGAACAGCGGGGCCAGCGCGAAGTACACCGGCGCCTCGGGCAGCGGCAGCCCGGTCCGCTGCCGCTCGGCGTTGTGCATGATGTTGCCGTGCGTGTTGGTGGCGCCCTTGGGGGCGCCGCTGGTGCCGGAGGTGTAGCTGATCAGGGCGAGGTCGGCGGGCAGCGGATCGCGTCCTTCGGGAGCCGGGTGCCCGGCGCGGGCGACGGCCGTCAGATCGTCGGCGTCGGCGGCCTGCGGCAGCCGCTCGAAGTTCAGCACGCGCGCGTCGCCCCGGGTCTGGAAGTCCAGCTCGCAGCCCGTGAGCACGATCCGCACCGGCGAGTCGGCGGCGGTCTCGCGCAGATACGTCTGCCAGGCGCGGTCCGAGCAGATCAGCGCGGCCACGTCGCCGTCCCGCAGGACGTGCGCCATCTCCCCCGACTTGTACATGGGGTTGACCGGCACGACGGTCGCGCCCGCCTTCCAGGCGCCGAGCACGGCGAGCACGAAGAGCGGGGAGTTCTGCAGCAGGACGGCCACCCGCTCGCCGCGTTCCAGCCCGCGCGCGGCCAGGTGCCCGGCGACGGAGTCGCTCAGCGCGTCGGCCTCGCGGTAGGAGAGCCGGCCGTCGAAGTAGGCGAGGAAGTCGCGGTCCGGATGCTCGGCGGTGGCCCGGCGCAGGGCGTGCACCAGGGAGTCGTCGGGGTCGATCGGGGCGCGCTGGGCGTCGTCGAGGAGGGCGAGCCAGGGCTTGTCGGCGTAGGAGGTGCTCATCGCGCGGCCTCCCACTTGCGCTGGATGTGGTTCATGGTGCCGAGCCAGCGCTCGGGATCCGCGGCCCGCCCCTGGTAGTACCCGGCGACCTCGGGGTGCGGGAGGATCAGGAACCGGTCCTCGGCCATGCCCTTGAAGAGCGCGTCGGCCACGTCGTCCGGCTCGATGGCGGTCGGCTGGAGGACCAGGTCGCCCGCGCTGCCGCTGGCGGTGAGCATGTCGGTGCGCACGCCTTGCGGGCAGATGGCGTGCACCTTGATCCCGCGGTGCCGGTAGGTCAGCTCCAGCCACTCGGCGAAGGCGTACGCGCCGTGCTTGGTGACGCTGTAGGGCGCGGCCCCGATCATGGTGAGCAGGCCGGCGGCGGACACGGTGGAGACGAACCGCCCGCTTCCCCGCTCCAGCCAGCCCGGGAGGAGTTCCTGGGCGGCCCGGACATGGGCCATGACGTTCACGTCCCAGGCCAGCGCCCAGACGTCCTCCCCGGCGGCCTCGGACCCGCCGGAGCCGACGCCGGCGTTGGCGCAGTACACGTCGACGACCCCGTCCAGGGCGTCCCGGGCCGCCCCGATCACGGTGGAGGCGTCACCGGGCACGGCGATGCCGCCGATCTCCTGCGCGACGGCTTCGGCCTTGCCTGCGTCCAGGTCGTTCACGACCACCCGGGCCCCGGCGCCCGCGAACCGCCGGGCGAGCGCGGCCCCGATGCCCCCGCCCGCTCCCGTGACGACGACTCCGGCATCCTGCAAGGCTTCCACCATCGGTCTCCTTCGACTGCGGCTCGGTCGGCACGGACAGACTAACCAGTCGGTATGTAACAAAGGAAGGGTGCGGCGGCGTCCGGGCAGGGGGCGCGGGGCGGGATGGATTTGCGGCTCCGCCGCAGCTTACGAACAGCCGCGACAACCCCTACGGTGCCGTCCATGCGCTTCACGAGACGAACTCTCCTAGCCGCAACCCCGGCCCTGGCGGCCACCGCCACCACCACGACCACCGCAGCAGCCGCAGAGACCGGCGGCCGCAGGCTGCACACCGGCTTCGAACGCCTGGTGGCCGACGGATACGCCGTCCTGGACGGCCGGCGCGTCGGCATCGTCACCAACCCGACCGGCATCACCCGGGAGGCCCGCCACATCGTCGACGTCATGCACGCCGACGAACGAGTGAACCTGAGTGCCGTCTTCGGCCCCGAGCACGGCTTCCGCGGCACCGCCCAGGCGGGCGGCTCCGAAGGCCGCTACGACGACCCGGCCACCGGTCTGCCCGTCTACGACACGTACCTCAAGAGCGGCCGGCCCCTCGCCGACATCTTCACCGCGTCCGGCGTCGACACGGTCGTCTTCGACATCCAGGACGTGGGCGCCCGCTTCTACACGTACATCTGGACGCTCTACGACTGCATGGAGGCGGCTCAGCTGGCGGGCAAGCGCTTCGTCGTGCTGGACCGCCCCAATCCGGTCACCGGCCGCTTCGCGCAGGGCCCGGTCCTGCACAAGGAGTTCGCCACCTTCATCGGCCGGCAGCCGATCGCGCAGGCGCACGGCATGACGGTCGCCGAGCTGGCCCTGCTGTTCAACGCCGAGTTCCTCGCCACCCCGGTCGCCCTGGAGACCGTGCCGATGACGGGCTGGCGGCGCTCGGAGTTCTACGACGCCGCGCGGCTGCCCTGGGTCCCGCCGAGCCCGAACATGCCGACGCCCGACACCGCCCTCGTCTACTCGGGCACCTGTCTCTTCGAGGGCACGAACCTCTCGGAGGGCCGGGGCACCACCCGTCCCTTCGAACTCCTCGGCGCGGAGGGCATCGACCGCCGCTGGGCCGCCGCCGCCAACGAACTCGGCCTGCCCGGCGTGCACTTCAGGGAGGCGTACTTCACGCCGACCTTCTCCAAGTTCCAGGGCAAGACCGTCGGCGGGGTGCAGGTCCACGTCCACGACCGGGCCGCCTACGACCCCGTCCGCACCGGGATCGGTCTCCTCGTGACCGCCAAGCGGACCTTCCCGGGCTTCGCCTGGCGCCCCGACAACTGGATCGACAAGCTCACCGGCTCCACCCAGGTCCGCACCGCGGTCGACGCGGGCGCGAGCACCGACGAGGTGGTGGCGGGCTGGCAGGAGGAACTGGCCGCGTTCCGGAGGATGCGAAAGGGATACCTCCTCTACCGGTGACCCGCGCCGTATGGCCAACTCCGCCCCGTGGCGGGACGATACGCCCACATCGCACCGCCACGGGGGACGGAGGGGTCCGTCATGGCACGACCGGCAGTGAGCGTATCCCCCTACTGGGAACTGGTCTTCGACGCGGACGGGGATCCGGACGCCCGCGCGAGGGACCGGCTGCTCGCCGGAGTCGCCCGGCACGGGGTGCGGGATCTGCTGGTCTTCGCGCACGGCTGGAACAACGACCGCCCGGGGGCGACGCGGCTCTACGACCGCTTCTTCGCACCGGTCCCCGAACTCGCGCCGGGTGCCCGCGTCGGCTACGTGGGCGTGGTGTGGCCGGCGATGCGGTTCGCGGACGAGCCGATCCCCGACTTCCCGCGCGCGGTGGCGGCCGAACTCGCTCCGCGCCCGGCCCTGGACAAGGACACCCGGCACGCGCTGCTGGAGACGTTCCCCGGGCGGGCGACCGTGATCGACCGGCTCGCCCGGCTGCTGGAGCGGCAGTCGCGCGAGGAGGCCGAACTGGAGGAGTTCGGGCGGCTGGTGCGGCTGCTGGTCGACCTGGTGCCGCCGGGCCCGCAGGCGCTGTTCGCGGCGGACACGCTGGCGCAGGGCGTGCCGCAGGACGCGCCGGTGATGTTCGACGGGACCACGACCGGGCGGTGCGAGGAGTTCGCGCGGGCGCTGGCGTGGCTGAAGGCGCCGGACGCGGCCCCGGACGCCTCCTTCACCTTGCCCGGTCCCTGGGCGGGGGCGCATGAACTGCTGCGGCAGGCCACGTACTTCGCGATGAAGCGGCGGGCGGGCACGGTGGGCGAGCGGGGCCTGGGCAGGGTGATCGGGCAGCTCGCCGCGCGGTCGCCCGGGGTGCGGGTGCATCTGGTCGGGCACAGCTTCGGCGGGCGGCTGGTGTCGTTCGCGCTGCGCGGGCTGCCCCGGGGGGTGCGGACGGTGAAGTCCGTGACGCTGCTCCAAGGGGCCTTCTCGCACTACGCCTTCTCGGCCAGGCTGCCGCACGACGCGCGCGCGGGCGGAGTGCTCCAGGGGCAGCACCACCGTATCGACGGACCTCTGGTGTGCTGCTTCTCCCGGCACGACGACGCCCTGGGCACGATGTATCCGCTGGCCTCGCGCATGGCGGGCCACGACCGGGAGTTCCACGGATTCGACGTCGGCCGGGCGCTGGGCGCCAAGTGGGGCGCGCTGGGCTTCGACGGGGTGCGGGCGGTGCCCGGCACCCGGCAGCTCAAGCTCGCCGAGGCGCTGCGCGGGCCGTTGCCCACGGCGGGGTGCGTGAACGTCGACGCCGCCGCGGTGGTCCGGCGCGGGGGCCCGCCGGCCGGGGCGCACAGCGACATCCTGCACCGGGAGCTGGCCCGGCTGGTGCTGGCGGCGGGCCGCGTGCGCTGATCCGCCGCCCGGGAAAGCGGCGGAAAAGGACCGGTGGCGGCAAAAGACCGGAATGAGCATGCATACCGATGCCGTCTCCTGGAACCCGTGCAATCCGCCGGGAGTTCTCAGTGTGTCGAGTGCGGTGCGGGGGAAGCACGCGGACCGGCTGTTGGGGACCATCGCACAACGGATGGAGCCGAATCGCGTGTCGATACGTCTATTCGTCAACGTCGCACGAAGTCCGTGCGGCGCGACGCCGAAGTGACCGAAGTACAGGTGCACGTGTGACGGAGGTGCAGGGCGATGGCCGGTTTCCGGAGTCTGGCGAGACAGGTACGAGACCCGCGCTGTGATCTGGCGCTACGCCGCTATTCGCTGCGCAAGTGCCTTGAACGGTTCGCCCCTTACGGGCACAGGGCGACCTGGGACCACTTGTGCTCGCGGGCCGGGTTCGGTCCGGAGGACCGGTCCCCCGATCCGGCGCGGCTCGTGGCCGCGTTGGAGGAGTTGGAGGAGGCGCGTTCGGTCTGGCTCGCCTACGAGGTCGAATTCGCCCACCGCCGCAAGAAGGAGAAGCACGACGGACTGCGCAGGCCGGGGAGTGTCGACGACTGGCACCGGCTGACCTGGGGCGGTTTCGGAGTGGCGTGGTGCGACGACCCGCGGGTGCACCCCCGTGAGCCGCTGGCCGAGGTGCTGCGCCGGCTGATCTCCGCCTTGGAGCGCGACCCGGGGGGAGAGTGCCCGGTGTGCGGCGGGGAGCGGCTGACCTGGAAGTACGACCTGGCCCATGAACCCTCCTCGGGCCCGGTCTGCACGAGCTGCGGGATCGTGGTCCCGCGTCCCGTGCTGACGCCGGAGGCCCTGGCGGCCGCCCGGCGCGAACGCCGGCTGCTGATGACGGCCTAGTACGACGGGGGTGCGACGGGGATGCCGCACCCCCACCCGAGGATGATTCCGGCATGGTGCAGGTCTGTCTGAACGGAGCCCGGTCGGCGGCCGACGGCGCGTCGGTGCCGCTGTCGCCGGAGGCGATGGCCGAGTCCGCGGCCGAGGCCGTGGCCGCCGGTGCCACGGATGTGCATGTCCATCCCAAGACGCCCTGCGGCCGGGACAGCCTGTCCCCGCGTGTCGTGGCGGCGACGCTGGAGGCGATCCGGGCGCGCGTTTCGGTGCCCGTCGGGGTGACGACGGGTGCGTGGGCGGAGCCGGATCCCGCGGTACGGGTGTCCCGGGTCCGGGCCTGGACGGTGCTGCCGGATCACGCCTCGGTCAACTGGCACGAGCCGGGGGCGGAGGAGGTCGCGGCCGCACTGGTCGACCGGGGGGTCGGGGTGGAGGCCGGTGTCTGGTCGGGGACCGACGGGGCCGCCCGGTTCGCGCGTTCGCCGCTCGGACCGAAGGTGCTGCGGGTGCTGGCGGAGGTGACGGACACCTCCCCGGAGACGGCCGAGGCCAGTGCGCGGAGTCTGCTGGCGGAGCTGGGGTCCGCTTTCGGCCGGCCCGTGCTGCTGCACGGTGAGGACGGCGGCGCGTGGCCGGTCCTGCGACTGGCGGCGCGGCTGGGTCTGGCGACACGGGTGGGCCTTGAGGACACACTGCTGCTCCCGTCCGGCGAACGGGCCTCGTCCAACACCCAGTTGGTGGCCCAGAGCCTGATCGAGCACACCCCCCGGGACGGTAACAGGTCCTAATTGAGTGGCTCCACACCATTCCGCTCCGGACAGTTGGAGGCGATGAGACCCAACTGACCGCAAGAACCCAGGAGTCACCGATGTCGACGCTGCGCGTCACCGCCGAAGTGCTGACCGTCCATGAGCATCCGAACGCCGACGCCCTCGAACTGGCCCAGGTGGGCCTGTACCGGGCGGTCGTGGCGAAGGGCGCCTACCGCAGCGGCGAGGCGGCCGTGTACATCCCCGAGCAGTCGGTGCTGCCGGCCGCGCTGATCGAGGAGCTGGGGCTGACGGGGCGGCTGGCGGGCGGCAACGCGGACCGGGTGAAGGCGGTACGGCTGCGCGGGGAGCTGTCGCAGGGGATCGTGTGCCGGCCCTCGGCGCTGGCGGGCGTGGACCTGGCGCGGGCGGCGGCGGACGGTACCGACTTCGCGGAGCGGCTGGGGATCACCAAGTGGGTGCCGCCGATACCGCCGTCGATGTCCGGGGACGTGGAGTCGGCGCCGGAACTGCTGCCGTGGGTGGACATCGAGAGCATCCAGCGGTATCCGGAGATCTTCGCCCCGGGTGAGCCGGTGGTGCTGACGGAGAAGCTGCACGGGTCGGCGTGCCTGGTGACGTATGTGGCGGAGGAGTCCCGGGTGTACGTGTCCTCCAAGGGCTTCGGCGCCAAGTCGCTGGCGCTGAAGGAGGATCCGCGGAATCTGTACTGGCGGGCCGTGCACGGGCACCGGGTCGCGGAGGCGGCGGCCCGGGTCGCGGAGCGGCTGGGGGCGCGGCGGGTCGGGATCTTCGGTGAGGTGTACGGGGCGGGGGTCCAGGACCTGACGTACGGGGCCGACGGCCGGCGGGAGTCCCTGGGGTACGCCGTGTTCGACATGTCGGCGGAGATCGACGGTTCGGTGCGGTGGCTGGACGCCGCGGAACTGGTCGGTGACGCGCTGCCGTTGGTGCCCCGGCTGTACGAGGGGCCGTACGACAGCGCGCGGGTGCTGGAGATCGCGAGCGGCCGGGAGACCGTGTCCGGGCGTGAGCTGCATCTGCGGGAGGGCGTGGTGATACGGCCCGCCGTGGAGCGGTACAGCCCGGTGACCGGCGGCCGGGCCATCGCGAAGGCGGTCAGCCCGGCGTACCTGACCCGCAAGGGCGGCACGGAGTACGAGTGACCCGCGACGCCGGGCGTCCGAGCGGGAGGGCCTAGTCCTTCTTCGTCAGGGCCCGGCGTTCCGCCAGGAGTCGGGAACCGGTGAGGCGTTCGCCGATGGCGTCGTCCGGGTTGGACAGGACGCAGGTGTCCAGGGAGAGGCAGCCGCAGCCGATGCAGTCGGTCAGGTGGTCGCGCAGGCGGTTCAGGCGGGTGATGCGTTCGTCGAGTTCGGCGCGCCAGGACTCCGAGAGGCGGGCCCAGTCCTCGTGGGTCGGGGTGCGCCCCTCGGGGAGTTCGGCGAGCGCGTCGCGGATCGTGGCCAGCGGGATGCCCACCCGCTGGGCGGCCCTGATGAAGGCGACCCGGCGCAGCGTGTCCCGGCCGTAGCGGCGTTGGTTGCCCGCTGTGCGGCGGCTGGTGATCAGGCCCTTGGCCTCGTAGAAGTGCAGGGCGGAGACGGCGGCACCGCTGCGCGCGGCGAGCTGGCCGACGGTGAGCTCGTGGATCTTCTCGGGAATCTGGGGCACCCCTCGGAGCCTACCCACCCCGGCGGACGGCAGGTCCGTTGACAGGGAGCCCGCTCCCGAGCATGCTAAGCAGTCGCTTAGACTTTTGGGAGGCCAGGGACATGGCAGAACCGAGGAGCTTCACCTCCGTCGACGACCTGAAGGCGGCGGTCGGCGAGCAGTTGGGGTACACCGACTGGCTGGAGGTCGACCAGAAGCGGATCGACCTGTTCGCCGAGGCGACCGGTGACCACCAGTGGATCCACGTCGACCCCGAGAAGGCCGCCGCCGGCCCGTTCGGGACGACCATCGCCCACGGATACCTCACCCTGTCGCTGCTGCCCCTGTTCGGCCCGCAGCTGCTGAAGGTCGAGGGTGTGAAGATGGGCGTCAACTACGGCACCAACAAGGTCCGTTTCCCGGCCCCGGTCCCGGTCGGTTCCCGGCTGCGCGCCACCGCGAGGATCGCCGGAGTCGACGACGTCACCGGCGGCGTCCAGGTGACCGTCGCCTTCACCGTCGAGCGCGAGGGCGGCGACAAGCCGGTCTGCGTCGCCGAGTCCGTCGCGCGCTACTACCTGTAGGCGCCGGGGCCTACTTCGCGCCCACCATCCGCAGCACGAGGTCGGCGTACAGCTCGCCGACCTCGTCGGGGGTCCGGGGTCCGTGCACGTTGAACCAGCGTGCCACGTCGATGCTCAGCGACAGGATGGCGAGGGTGGTGCCCTTGACGTCCGGCACGTCGAACTCCCCGGACGCCACCCCGTCCTCGATGATGCCCCGCACCTCGGCGTCGACCTGCCGGCGCAGCGCGAGGATCTCGGCGCGGGCCTCGGGGCCGAGCGAGTCCAGCTCGTACTGCACCACCCGGGCGGTCGTCCGGCCTCCGGCGTGCCAGCGGACGAAGGAGCTCACCGCGTTCGCGAGCCGCTCGGTGGGGCTGCCCTCGCCCGCCGCCGCCGTCCGCAGGATCTCCAGCGCCTTCTCGTGGCCGATCCGGCTGATCCGGTGCAGCAGCTCTTCCTTGGTCTTGTAGTGGATGTAGAGCGCCGCCGGGCTCATCCCGGCCCGGCCCGCGATGTCCCGGGTCGTCGTGGCGTGATAGCCACGCTCGGCGAAGGCCTCCACCGCGGCGATCAGCAGTCGCCGGGCCGCGTCGGGCGTGACCTCGCCCCACGCCGACCCCTCGCCGCCGGCCGTCTCCTCCGCCGTACTCATCGCTCGCTCGCCCCTCTCGCTGACAGAGGCACCACCATACCGCCGACGGTGAGCGGGCGCTTAGAGCAGCCGTTCAGAGCTTTTCGAACGGGCTGTAGGAATGAGCCGTCGACGCGTCCTGCCGGTCGCGGATGACCTTGGCGAGGGTGAAGGCGGAGGTCACCAGGTAGAGGACGGCTATGCCGAGGAAGGCGCGGACCCAGGGGTCGGCCTCCAGCTGGTAGATGCCGATGGCGGTGGCCGCCATGGCGACGGCGAACGAGGCGACGGACTGGCCGTAGAAGGCGGCCGTGTTCTGCTTGACCGGTGTGTCACTCATGGGGACAAGCTTCGGCGGACGTGGGCCGCGCCACATCCGCCGAAGTACTCAGCCGACGTACTCAGAAGGCGGAGACACCCGTCAGCGCACGGCCGATGACCAGCTTCTGGATCTGGCTGGTGCCCTCGTAGAGGGTCATCACCCGGGCGTCGCGCAGCAGCTTGCCCGCCGGGTACTCGTCGATGTAGCCGTAGCCGCCGAAGACCTGGAGGGCGTTGTTGGCGGCGCGGACCGCGGCCTCCGAGGCGAAGAGCTTGGCCTTGGAGGACTCGGTGGCGAAGGGCTGCCCCCGGTCGATGAGGTCGGCGACCCGCCAGGTCAGCAGGCGGGCGGCGTCGACGTCCACCGCGATGTCGCTGATCAGCTCCTGGACGAGCTGGTGGTGGGCGATCGTCTTGCCGAACTGCTCCCGCTCCCCCGCGTACCGCACCGCCACGTCCAGCGCGGCCTGGGCCAGGCCCACGCACCCCGCGGCCACCGACATCCGCCCCTTGGCCAGCGCCGACATGGCGACCGAGAAGCCCTTGCCCTCCTCGCCGAGCCGGGCGGAGACGGGCACCCGCACGCCCTCCAGGACGAGTTCGGCGGTGGCCTGGCCACGCAGGCCGAGCTTGCCGTGGATGGTGCGGCGGGACAGTCCGGGGGTGTCCGCCGGCACCAGGAAGGCGGAGACGCCCTTGTGGCCGGGGGCGTCGGTGGAGCGGGCGAAGAGCAGGACGACGTCGGCCCAGGTGCCGTTGGTGATGAACATCTTGGTGCCGTTGATGACGTAGTCCCCGCCGTCCCGGACCGCCCGGGTGGTGAGGTTGCCGGCGTCGGAGCCGGTGCCCGGTTCGGTGAGGCCGAAGCAGCCGACCTGCTCGCCGGAGGTCAGGCCCGGCAGCCACTGCCGCTTCTGCTCCTCGCTCCCCCAGGCGGCGATCGTCTTGGCGACCAGGCCCAGCGAGACCGAGACGATGCCGCGCACCGAGGAGTCGCCCCGCCCCAGCTCCTCGGTGACCAGGCAGTACGCGAGATGGTCGCCGCCGGAGCCGCCGTACTCCTCGTCGACGGTCAGCCCCAGGAAGCCGACCTCGCCGAGCTTCTTCACGATGCCCCGGTCGACCTCCTCGGCCCGGTCCCAGGCGACGACGTGCGGGGCGATCTCGCGGGCCACGAAGTCCCGGGCGAGCTGCCGTACGGCGGTCTGCTCCTCGCTGAGCTCCAGGTTCATACCGAGTCACCCCACTTGAAAGCCGTACATTTAAATTAGCACTGCTAGTTTCCGTGTGCAGCCCTACTATGTGCGCCATGGCCCGACCGCGCAAGCCCCTGCTGAGCACCGACCGGATCGTCGAGACGGCGCGGGTCCTCGTGGACACCGAGGGCCTCGCGGCCGTCTCCACCCGGCGGCTCGCCGCGGAGCTGGGCGTGAGCGGGCCGTCCCTCTACAACCACTTCCGCACGAAGGACCAGATCCTGGAGGCGGTCGCGGACTCGGTCAGCGCGCAGGTCGATCTGTCGATGTTCGAGGACGGGCGGGACTGGCGGACCGCGCTGCACGACTGGGCGGTCTCCTACCGGGCGGCCCTGCGGGACCATCCGAACATCGTGCCCGTCCTGGCCCGCGGGCCCGGGCGGCGGCCGGCCGCGCTGCGGCTCGCGGACGCGGTGTACGGGGCGATGGTGGCGGCGGGGTGGCCGCCGGCGCAGGCCACGTCGATCGGGGCGCTGATGCGGTACTTCATCATGGGGTCCGCGCTGGGGTCGTTCGCGGGGGGATTCGTCGACGACGTCAGTGCGTACGACCCCGCGGACTATCCGCATCTGGGGCAGGCGCATCTTCTTGCCGAGCGGCAGGAGAAGATCGACGAGCGGGCGTTCGAGACGGGCCTGACTGCGCTGCTGGACGGGTTGGAGCGGCAGTACGAAGGGGTGGTCGCCCCATCGTGACTTCCGCGGGCCGGTGAGGGCTGGTCGCGCAGTTCCCCGCGCCCCTTGAGGAGTTCCAGTGCCCCCGGTTCGGCCGTGACCGAAGTGTTCGGGCCCCATCCTGGTTGTCATGACCGACCGTGATCCCCGCGCGCCTCATCTGGCTCGGCTGGCCTCTCTCCTCGCCGATGAGACCCGGGCCGTCTGTCTGCTCGCGCTGCTCGACGGGCGGGCCTGGACCGCCGGGGAGCTGGCCCGGCACGCGGGGGTGGCCGCGTCCACGCTCAGTGAGCATCTGGGCAAGCTCGTCGCCGGTGGGCTGCTCGTCGAGGAGCGGCAGGGCCGGCACCGGTACGTGCGGCTCGCCGATGCCCGGGCCGCGCAGCTGGTGGAGGACCTGGCCGCGCAGGTGGCGCCCCAGGCGGTCGTACGGCCGCGGAGTCTGCGGCAGTCCAGTGCCGGGGCGGCGATGGCCCGCGGGCGGACCTGCTACGACCATCTGGCCGGGCGGCTCGGGATCGCGGTGACCGACGCGTTCACCGCGCGCGGGCTGCTGCGGCAGGACACCGGGTTCGCGCTCACGGACGCGGGGGTGGCCTGGTTCGACTCCGCCGGGATCCGGCTGGACCGGGCGAGCCGACGGCCGCTGGCGCGGGCCTGCCTCGACTGGACCGAGCGGCGCCCGCATCTGGCGGGGGTCGCGGGCGCGGCGGTGTGCCGGCATGCGCTGGAGGCGGGGTGGTGCGTGCGGATCGGGTCCGAGCGGGCGGTGAAGGTGACGGCGGCCGGGGAGCGGGCGCTGGCCCAACTGCTGGGGATGGACGCGACGACGTTGCGCTGAGCGCCCCGGCAGGGCACCGCACTCCCCGTCCGAAATCCGCGAGCCCCCGGAAAGCGGCCCGCCTAGCCTCTGGAGCATGATGAACGCCGTCCACCGCCGTACCGACCTGCTCGCCACCGGTGCCGCCACCGTCACCGTCGTCCTGTGGGCCTCGGCCTTCGTCTCGATCCGCAGCGCGGGTGCCGCGTACTCGCCGGGCGCGCTGGCGCTGGGGCGGCTGCTGGCGGGGGCGTTGGTGCTCGGGGCCATCTGCCTCGTCCGGCGCGCGGGATGGCCGCCGCGGCCGGCGTGGCGGGGGATCGGGATATCCGGGCTGCTGTGGTTCGGTTTCTACATGGTGGCCCTGAACTGGGGCGAGCAGCAGGTGGACGCCGGTACGGCGGCGCTGGTGGTGAACATCGGGCCGATCCTCGTCGCGCTGCTCGGGGCCCGGCTGCTCGGGGACGTCATGCCGCCGCGGCTGCTGGCCGGGATGGCGGTGTCCTTCGCGGGCGCGGTGACCGTGGGGCTGTCGATGTCCGGCGGGGGCGGCTCGTCGCTGCTCGGTGTGGTGCTGTGCCTGCTGGCGGCGGCGGGGTACGCCGGGGGCGTCGTCGCGCAGAAGCCTGCCCTGACGCATGCGAGCCCCTTGCAGGTGACGACGTTCGGCTGCCTGGTGGGCGCGGTGCTGTGCCTGCCGTTCGCCGGTCAGCTGGTCACGGAAGCGGCCGAGGCGCCGGTGCCGGCCACGCTCAACATGGTCTACCTGGGCGTCTTTCCGACCGCGCTCGCCTTCACGACGTGGGCGTACGCCCTGGCCCGGACGACCGCCAGCCGGATGGGGGCGACGACGTACGCGGTGCCCGCGCTGGTCGTGCTGATGTCGTGGCTGGCCCTGGGCGAGGTGCCGGGGGCGCTGACGCTGGCGGGCGGGGCGCTGTGCCTGCTGGGGGTGGCGGTGTCGCGGTCGCGGCCGTCTTCGGGCGCGGAGGACGCCGGGAGCACGGAGGACGCCGGGAGCACGGAGGACGCCGGGAGCGCCGAGGGTGTCGGGAGCGCCGAGGGTGTCGCCCCCGGGCTCCCGGTCGGTTCCGAAGCGGCCTCGTCGTCCGCCGCCGGACGGGGCGGGACCGACTGAACCGACGCTCCCCCGGGGCTCAGAACATGACCAGCGCCCGGCCGCCCTTGCCCGCCAGCATGTTGTCGAACGCCGCCGGGATGCCCTCGAGGCCGATCCGTTCGGTCACCAGCATCCCCAGGTCCAGGCGTCCCTCGCGGACGAGTTCGGCCAGCACCGGGACGTCCCGCGCAGGGTCCGCGTTGCCGTAGACGCAGCCGGAGAGGGTGCGGCCCCAGTGGAAGATCTCCAGGGCGTTGAAGGTGACCTCCTGGTCCTTGCCGCCGATGCCGACCACGGTCGTACGGCCGCCGCGGCGGGTGGAGTCCCAGGCGGTGCGGATGGTGGACGCGCGGCCCACGCACTCGATCGCCACGTCCACCCCCTGCTTGCCGGTCAGGCCCCGGATCTCGCGGGCGGTGTTCTCCGAGGCGATCACGAACTCGGTGGCCCCGGCCGCACGGGCCAGTTCCTCCTTGGCCGCGGAGACGTCCACCGCCACGATCCGCGAGGCGCCGGCGACCCGGGCCGACTGGAGCGCGGCGAGGCCCACTCCGCCGACGCCGTACACGGCCACCGTCTCCCCCTCGCGCACCCGCGCGGCGTGGTGGACGGCGCCGTAGCCGGTGAGCACCGCGCAGCCCAGCAGGGCCGCCTCGGTGAGCGGGACACCGTCGGGGGCGGGCAGGACGCAGGACTCCGCGACGACCGTCTCCTCGGCGAACGCGGCGACGTTCAGGCCCGGGTGCAGGCCGGTGCCGTCGGAGGCGCGGTGGGCGTAGACATCGGCGGCGCCGTTCAGGGCGTTGGCGCACAGCCAGACCTCGCCCAGTGCGCAGGCGTGGCAACTGCCGCAGGCGGGGGCCCAGTTGAGGACGACCGCGTCGCCCGGTGCCACCCGGGTGACGCCCTCGCCGACCGCGACCACCGTGCCCGCGCCCTCGTGACCGAGGACGGCGGGGACGGGCAGGCGCATCGTGCCGTTGGACAGGGAGAGGTCGGAGTGGCAGACGCCCGCGGCGGTGAGCCGGACGCGGACCTGGCCGGGGCCCGGGTCCGGCAGGTCGATCTCGGCGATCTCCAGCGGAGCGCCCACGGCGGGCAGGACAGCGGCGCGAACCATGGCGGTGAACTCCTCTAGAACTGGAGGGACTTGGTCTGCAGGTACTCGGCGAGACCGTGCGTGCCGAGCTCCCGGCCGACGCCCGACTGCTTGTAACCGCCGAAGGGGGCGAGGGGGTTGAAGCGGCCGCCGTTGATGTCGACCTGGCCGGTCTCCATCCGGCGGGCGAAGGCCACCGCCTCCGTCTCGTCGCCCCACACCGCGCCCGCGAGGCCGTAGACGGTGCCGTTGGCGATGCGCAGGGCGTCGTCCTCGTCCTCGTAGCACAGGATCGACAGGACCGGCCCGAAGATCTCCTCCTGCGCGATCGTCATCTCGGGGGTGACGTCGGCGAAGACCGTCGGGCTGACGAAGTAGCCCTGCTCGCGGGGGGATTCGGTGCCGCCCGCGACGACCCGGGCGCCCTCGGCGACTCCCTGGTCGATGTAGCCGCACACCCGCTCGCGCTGCCGCGCGTTCACCACCGGGCCGATGCGCTCGCCGTACTTCGCGGCTGCGGCGGAGGCGAGGGCCACCGCCTCGTCGTACTGGGAGGTGTGCACGAGCATGCGGGTCCAGGCGCTGCACGTCTGGCCGGAGTTGGACATGACGTTGGCGACGCCGACGTTGACCGCCTTGGCGAGGTCGGCGCTCGGCAGGATGACGTTGGCGGACTTGCCGCCGAGTTCGAGGGCGACCTTCTTGACCGCGGCGCCGGCCGTCGCGGCGATCTGCCGGCCGACGGCCGTGGAGCCGGTGAAGGAGACCAGGTCGACGCCCGGGTGCTCGACGAGGGCCTGGCCCGCGACCCCGCCGAGGCCGGTGACCAGGTTGAAGACGCCCGCCGGCACCCCGGCCTCGTGCACCGCCTCGGCGAAGAGCTGAGCGGTCAGCGGGGTGTCCTCGGCGGGCTTCAGGACGACCGTGCAGCCCGCGGCGAGCGCGGGGGCGACCTTGGCGACGATCTGGTGGAGCGGGTAGTTCCAGGGGGTGATCGCGCCGACCACGCCGATCGGCTCGTGCAGGACGGTGGAGTTGCCGACCTTCTCCTCGAAGGCGTACGTCGCCGCCAGCTCGGCGTACGAGCCCGCGACCGCGATCGGTACGGAGGCGTGGACCGCCTGGGAGAAGGCGAGCGGCGAACCGAGCTCCGCGGTGACCGTCTCGGCGATCTCGTCCTTGCGGGCGGTGAGGACGTCCCGCAGGGCGGCGAGGCGCTCCGCGCGTTCGGCGGGCGGGGTGGCGGCCCAGCCCGTGAGTGCGCCGCGCGCGGCGCGTACGGCGGTGTCCACGTCCTCCGCGGTTCCCGCGGGGACGAGGCCGATGACCTGCTCGTCGGCCGGGTTCACGACGTCGATCGTGTCCCGGCCGGGGGCGGGGTGCCAGGCTCCGTCGATGTAGAAGCCGTCGTGTGCCTTCATCGGGTTCCTTCCGGGCGTTGTGCGGCTGCGGGTGCGTGGGGGCCGGTCGCGCAGTTCCCCGCGCCCCTTACCGGCGTCAGCGAACCGCCCCTAAACTAGCGCCGATAGTTTTACGGCACCAGGGCTGCCGCCGTGGCACGGCTCACCCTGCCCCGAAGGAGCTCAGAAGTCGACCCGTGCCCGGTCGTCCACCCTGGCCACCGACTCCTGCCCGAACTCCTTCTCGTAGGCCCGGCGGATCTCCTCGATCTTGCGGTCACTGGTCCGCGCCGCCTCGACCGGATACAGCAGGATCAGCTCGTACGACCGCTCCTTCTCGATCGTGCCGCTCGCGTCCCGCCACTGACCGCGGCCGGTCTGGACGGTGAGGCCGTCCGGGAAGTCGGGGGTGACCTCCTCGTCGACGAAGTTCATGAACTGTTCGTCGGTGACGGCCGGGCCGCCGTCGGGGCGTTCGGTGCCGAACAGGAGGCGGCTCTCCACGTAGGGCTCGCCCCGCTGCGGGACGGCGGCGGTCCCGCCGTCGTCGAGGGTGGCGTACGCGGTGGGGGCGGCCACGGCGAGCAGGAGGCCGGCGGTCACCAGGACGGCGCGGCCACGGGTCACGGCGGGCTTCGGGGTGGGCTTCGCGGCGGGCTGCGGGGTGGGTGTCATGGGGAGGTTCATGCCCCATCCCTTACGGCCGCTACTCCTCCAGGTCCGGCAGCCGCGCCGGTGCCGGGCAGATCCGTTCGCCGTGCTGGTCGAAGACGAACAGGTGGGCGATGTCGACGAGCAGCGGCACCTGCATGCCGTGCCGGAGGTCGATGTCGGGGGTGGTGCGGACGATCAGGTCGCCGGGCAGCCGGCCCTCGGGCGGGACGGGCTCGGCCGGGCGTTCGGGGCGGGTGTCCCGCGGGTCCTCCAGCACCACCACCGGCCCGGCCCGCAGCGCGCCCGCCCGCTCCCGGAGCCGGTTCAGCACCGTGGTGCCGTCCCGCCTGCGCCGCCGAACCCTTCCGAGCGGTCGCGGGGCCTCCAGCTCGGGCACGACGGCCGGGCGGGACCCGGTGTTGAAGTGCACGAGCACCTCGTGGCCCTGGAACTCGACATGCTCCACCAGCCCGGTGATCAGCACCTCCCCCGGCCGGGCCTCCGCCGGCTTGGCGATCCGGACCGACTCCGAACGCAGTCCCACGATGACCTCGCGGCCCTGCTGGACCCGGAGCAACTGGTGATCCTGGGAGAGGGGTTCGGGCAGCCGCAGAAACTGCTTGCCGAGGCTGATGGTCATCGCCCCGTCGAGCGGGGCGCGGACGACTCCGCGCAGCAGGTTGATGCGGGGGATGCCGATGAAGGCGGCCACGAAGACATTGCGGGGCAGGGCGTAGACCTCGCGCGGGGTGCCGATCTGCTGGAGCACCCCGCCGCGCAGGACGGCGACCCGGTCGCCGAGCGACATGGCCTCGCCCTGGTCATGGGTGACGTAGACCGTGGTGACGCCCAGCTCGCGGGTGAGCTTGGTGATCTCGGCGCGCAGATGGTTGCGGAGCTTGGCGTCCAGATTGGACAGGGGCTCGTCCATCAGGAAGGCGGAGGGGTGGCGGGCGATGGCCCGGCCCATGGCGACGCGCTGGCGTTCGCCGCCGGAGAGCTGGGCGGGCAGCCGGTCGAGCAGGTCCTCGATGCCGAGCATGCGGGCGGTGGCGTCCACCCGGGGGCGGGGGTCCTCGCCGGGGGTCTCGATGCGCAGCGGGAAGCCGATGTTGTCGCGGCTGGTCATGCTCGGGTAGAGGGCGAAGTTCTGGAACACCATCGCCATGTCCCGGCCGGACGGGGGCAGGTCGTTGGCCCATTCGCCGTCGAGCCGCAGCTCGCCCTCGTCGATCTCCTCGAGTCCGGCGATCATTCGTAGCACCGTCGACTTGCCGCAGCCCGAGGGGCCGAGCAGGACGAGGAACTCGCCGGGCTCGATGTCCAACGTGAGCCGGTCCACCACGCGGACGCCCTTGGTGTAACTCTTGCTCACGTCGTGCAGAGAGATGGCGCGTGTCATGAGGGGTGCCCCCGGGGGCTACGTCGGCGGCCCTGGTACTCCGCGGCTTGACACCCCGTGCGGGTCGTACGGGGCCTGTGGGTCACGGAAGTTAACGGAATGTAGGCGGCCGGGGGAAGAGAATGGGCGGGATCGGACGCGGCCGTCCAGCAAGTGAGAAAGCGGACGGCCGAATTCAGCGCCGGGCGGGGGCGGCCGGGGCCTCGCGGACCTTCACGAGGTGGGCGAAGACGACCACGTTGCCCGAATAGCCGGTCTTGCGGTCGTAGTTCCCGCCGCAGGTGATCAGCCGCAGCTCGGGGCGGCTCCGGGCGCCGTACACCTCGCTGCTGGGGAACCGGTCCTTCTCGTACGACTTGATCGCGTCGACGGCGTAGACGGCGGTCCGTCCGTCGGCGCGCCGGATCTCGACCGTGCGTCCACGGCGCAGTTCGGTGAGTCCGGAGAAGACGGCGGGGCCGGTGTCGGTGTCGAGATGTCCCACGGCGACGGCGGTGCCCTGCTCGCCGGGCGACGGCCCGTCGGCGTACCAGCCGACCAGGTTGGGGTCGTCGTCGGGGGGTGCGGGCAGCCGGTGCTGACGGTCCAGGCGCAGATCCATGACCGGGGCGTCGATGTCGAGATAACCGATGGACAGGCGGGTCGCCCGGGAGCGCGGGAGGGGCCGGACCGCGGGCCGGGGGCGGGGGGCGGCCTTCGCCTTGGGCCCCGGTGACTCCGGAGCGGCCGAGCGACGCGGCTCGCCCGGCGGCCGGGACGCCCCACTCCGAGGGCCGGCCCCTGCCGGGGGGCGGGCGGTGTTGCGGGGGGTGGCCCCGGCTGGGGGGCGGGCGGTGTCAGGCGGGTTGGATCCTGCCGGGGGGCGGGCGGTGTTGCGGGGGTCGGCCCCTACCGGGGGGCGGGCTGTGTCACGCGGGTTGGCTCCTGACGGGTGCGGTGCTGCCCCGCGCGGGTTGGCCCCTGCCGGAGGGCCGCCTGTGCCACGCGGGTTGGCCCCTGCCGGGTGCAGTGCTGCCCCACGCGGGTCGCTTCCCGCCGGGTGCCGAGGGGTCGTCCCACGCGGGTCGGCCCCTGCCGGGGGGTGGGCCGCCCCACGCGGGTCGGCTCCCTCCGGCTGCCGCGCGCCTGCCCCGGCCCCGTGAGTCCCCTCCGGGCGCCGCGCCACCCCGTTGGGGTCGGTCCCCAGCGGGTGCTGCAGGGGCGTCCCCTGCTGACCGGTCCCCTGGGGACGCTGCTGCGGTGCACCCCGCGCGCCGGTCCGATCCCCGGCGCCCGGTGCCACCTCGGAGACCGGCGACGCACCAGAGCCCGGTGCCGCACCAGCCCCTGACGCCACACCGGCACCCGACTGCACACCAGAACTCGGCGCCACACCGGCACCCAACTGCACACCGGAGCCCGGTCCCGCACCGGCACCCGACTGCGCACCGAGGCCCGACGACGAACCAGAACCCGACTGCGTACCAGAATCCGGGTGCGCACCAGAGCCCGACCACGAGTTGGAGCCCGACGACGAACCGGAGACCGCCGACGAACCGGATACCAGCGCCGCGCCGGAGCCCGGCAAGGAACCCGGGCGGGCGGCCTCGGCCGTGCCGCCCGCCAGCGTCCCGCCGGGCTCCTCGCCCTGGCCCCACCAGACGACGCCCGCCATCAGCGAGACGGCCACCGCGACCGTTCTCGTCAGGCGGTAGGCGCGCGTCCGGAACCAGGGCCTGCGCCCGCGTCCCGGCGGACGCGGCGTGGTGGCCTGCGGCCCGGCGCCCGCGAGGGGCGCGGGGCCGCGTCGGCGTGCCGCTCCGCGGTGGGGTGCGGCCGGCCGCGACGGCCTCGCCGCACCCGACCGCCCACCGGCCCCGGCACCCCCGGCCCCGGTACCGGCACCCCTGGCCCCAGCACGCCCGGCCCCCGTACTGGCACCCCTGACCCCGACTCTCCCTTCCCCAGCCCCGGCTCTCCCGGCCCCGGTACCGCCACTCCTAGCCCCGGCACCGCCACCCCTGGCCCCAGCACCCCCGACCCCAGGACCGGCACCGCTAGCACCGGCCCCGGCACCCGCGGCACCGGCACCCCTGGCCCCAGTACCGGCACCCCTACCCCCACCACCGCCACCCCCGGCACCGGCACCCCTGGCCCCAGTACCGGCACCCCTACCCCCACCACCGCCACCCCCGGCCCCAGAACCCCCGACCCCGGCATTCCTACCCCCGGCCCGGCCCCCGGCTCTCCCAGCGGAGCGCTTACGCTCCATGCGGGCGGCGACGGAGTCGGAACCACACCACCCCGCTCACCGCGGCCAGGCCCACGGCGGCGGCGCCGGCGACCGGAGCGAAGGCATCGTCGCGCGCCATGCCGCCGCCACCGGCCGGCGGACCGCCGTTCGGCACGGGGGGCGCCGTGGGCTTGGACACCGGGCAGTTGACCTTGAACACCTTGTGCTTGCCCGCGCCGTGACCGAGGTTGGTCTTCCAGGTGAGCTTGTACTGCCCGTTGGGCAGAGCGAGCGGGATGGTCTGCGCGCTGCGGTTCTGCTCGATGGTGACGGTGTTGTCGGGGTAAGACGCGTTGGGCAGCTCGGCGCCGCCCGGAATCAGCGGCTGGGTCTTGATGGTCCAGGTGACCACCTCACCGGGGTCGAAGTTGAACGCGGCGAGGTAGAAGTCGCAGACCTGGGGCTCGTTGCGCTGGTCGTCGAAGGGGGTGCCCACCTTGTGGATCTTGACATCCCCGTTGTCAGGCTGGGCAAGGGCGGCGGGGGCCCCTACGGCCGTCCCGGCGAGGGTCAGGGCCGCGAGGGCGGCGGCGCGCGCTCCGGCGCGGCGTGGCAGAGACGTGGTGGGCATGCGAAGTCCTCCGAGTCAGATGATTGTCGTACAAGTCGCGCTTTACCTGACTCTTTGTCACATCTCGCGCACCAAGGGACGAAGCCGCGCCCTACGACCCGTCAGTCATCCCTCTTACGGCTCACAGCCGCCCGGGACCGGCGGCGCGAGGCACCCTCTCCGCCGTCGCCCTCGCCCTCCCCCCGCTCACCCTCCCCGGCCCCCGGCGACCGCGCGGCAACCCCCGCCGACGCCAGCAGCAGCGCGCCCAGCATCACGAACGGCGCCGCCACTCCGGCGACGCCCGCGACCAGGCCCGCCGTGGCGGGCGCGGCGACCTGGCCGAGGCGGTTGCCGGTGAGCCGCAGGGCGAGGGCGGTGGAGCGGGCGCCGTCGGGGGCCGCCTGGACGACCGTCGTCATGGACAGCGGCTGGCCGACACCGAGGCAGAACCCGAGCGCGGTGAGGATCAGGGCCAGCGCCCACACCGGCACCGGCAGCGCGACACCGGCGCACAGGACGGCCGCCAGCAGACAGGTGACCGTCAGCAGGGCGGCGCGCCCCAGCAGCCGGAGCAGCGGCGTCAGCACCAGCCGGCAGGCGATGGTGGCCGCGGCGCGCAGGCTCAGCAGCAGCCCGATCACCGAGGGGGCGATGCCCCGGTGTTCGCCGACCACCGGGAGGTAGGCGGTGAGGACGTCGGTCGCGGACAGCACCGAGAGGCTGATCAGGATGCCGGCGGGCACGCCCCGGCTGCGCAGGATGCGGTGGACGGGGACCCGGTCGCCCTGCCTCGTACGGGACTTGGGCGTCGTACGGCGGTCCTCGACGCGCCACAGGGAGGTGAGCGCGACCGCCGCCCCCGCGCCCGCGACGAGCAGCGCGAGCGCGCTGGTGCCCGCCATGTCCCGGCCGCCGATCAGCGCACCCGCCGCGATCGGGCCGACGAGCTGGCCCAGGGAGGCGCCGATGGTGAAGTGGCCGAAGTTGCGGTCCTGTTCGTGCGGGGCGGACTGGCGGGCGACCAGGGACTGGGCGCCGATCACGAAGGAGAGGTGGCCGAGGCCCATCACCCCGCTCCACAGGGCCATCGTCCCCAGCGAGTCGGCCAGTCCGCTCAGCGCGCAGCCGCCCGCGATCAGGGCCACGCCGGCCGGCAGCAGGGGCGCGCAGCGGCCGTGGTCGGTACGGCGGCCGAGGGGGACGGCGGCGAACAGCGGGAGCAGCGCGTACACCCCGGCGATGACGCCGACGGCCCGCTCGTCGGCGCCCAGCGCCAGGGCCCGGTAGGAGACGGCGGGCCGGGCCATCGACACCGCCCCCTGCGCGAAGCTGAAGGCGATGACGAGGCGGAGCAGCCAGCCGCGGTTCCCACCGGGCGCCATGGTGCAAGTCTCCTTGGCCGTCGGTCAGATGATGCCGAAGAGGATGCCCGCGCCGAGGATGACGAGGCAGGTGGCGGCGGCCCACTTGACCACGAACCTCGTGTGGTCGCCGAAGTCGACCCTGGCCATGCCGACCAGGACGTACACGGCCGGGACGAGCGGGCTCGACATGTGCAGCGGCTGGCCGACCAGCGAGGCGCGGGCCATCTCCAGCGGGGAGACGCCGTGCGCGGCACCGGCCTCGGCGAGGACCGGCAGGACGCCGAAGTAGAAGCCGTCGTTCGACATGAAGTAGGTGAGCGGGAGGCTCAGCAGGCCGGTCACCAGGGCCATGTGCGGGCCCATGCCCTCGGGGATGACGTCCACCATCCAGGTGGCCATGCTGTCGACCATGCCGGTGCCCTGGAGGACGCCGGTGAAGACGGCGGCGGCGAAGACCATGCCGGAGACGTTGAGGACGTTGTCGGCGTGGGCGGCGAGCCGGGCCCGCTGGTCGGGGATGCGGGGGAAGTTGACGGTGAGGGCCAGCGCGGCGCCGAGCAGGAACAGCACCGGGATGGGCAGCCACTCCAGGATCATGGCGGTCAGGAGCACGACCGTCAGCAGCGCGTTGAACCAGTAGAGCCTCGGGCGAAGGGTGGCCCGGTTCGGGTCGAGGCCCTGGAAGCCGTCGTCCTCGGTGTCCGCGCCGGTGCCGGAGCCGGCGGAGCCGGCGGGCAGCGTGCCCTGGCCGGAACCCGCGCCGACCAGCACGGTCTCGGTCTCCTTCTCCTCGACCAGCACCTCGTCCAGCGTGAGCACGCCGAGCCGCTTGCGCTCGCGCAGACCGAGCACGTACGAGAGGACGAACACGAAGAGCAGGCCGACCAGGAGTGCCGGGATCATGGGCACGAAGATGTCGCTGGCGTCCAGCTTCAGCGCGGTGGCGGCGCGGGCGGTGGGGCCGCCCCAGGGCAGGGTGTTCATCACGCCGTTGGCCATGGCGGCGACACCGGTCAGCACCACCAGGCTCATCTTCAGGCGCTTGTAGAGCGGGTACATCGCCGAGACCGTGATCATGAAGGTGGTCGAGCCGTCGCCGTCGAGGGAGACGATCGCCGCGAGGACGGCCGTACCGACGACGATCCGCATCGGGTCGGCCTTCGCGAACTTCAGGATCCCGCGCACGATCGGGTCGAAGAGGCCGACGTCGATCATCACCCCGAAGTAGACGATCGCGAACATGAGCATCGCCGCGGTGGGGGCGAGGCTGGTGACGCCGTCGATGACGTAGTCACCGAGGTGGGCGCCCTTCCCGACGAAGACGCAGAACAGTGCCGGGATCAGCACGAGCGCCGCGATCGGCGACATCTTCTTCATCATGATCAGGACCAGGAAGGTCGCGATCATGGCGAAGCCGAGGATGGTCAGCATGAAATGGATACCTAACGTTCGCCCTTGAACATCCCACCAGGGCCGGCGGTGCGACGACGTTAGGTCTCTGCAAACCGCGTTAACAAGACGTTGACGTGCGAGCAATAAGCGCAAAACTCCAGGTCAGGGCTTTGCTCAGGTCACCGGGGTGAGCTGGACGGGGAATCCGTTGAGGACGGCGTTGCCCGACAGCGGATCGAGCAGGCTGCCGTCGAGGAGCTGGTTGACGTTGGCTCCGGGCTCCTTGTGCGCATGGCTCAGCCGGGTCCCGGGCCGGTCGTGCCCCCACCCGTGCGGCAGGCTGACCACGCCGGGACGCACGGCCTCGGTGACCTCGGCGGGCGCGGTGACCTCTCCCCCGGCCCCCTTCAGCCGTACGGCCGCCCCGTCCCGCACGCCGAGCCGTTCGGCGTCGTCGGGGTGGATGTGCAGGGTGCAGCGGTTGCTGCCGCCGGTGAGGGCGGGCACGTTGTGCATCCAGCTGTTGTTGGAGCGCAGATGGCGGCGGCCGACGAGGACGAGGCCGTCGTCGGGGCGGCGCCGCAGGGCCTGCCGGAGCCGGGGCAGGTCGTCGGCGATCGGCCGGGGCAGCAGCTCGACCTTCCCGCTCCTGGTCTTCAGCCGCTGCGGCAGCCGGGGCCGGAGCGGGCCGAGGTCGATGCCGTGCGGATGCGCCAGCAGCTTGTCCAGGCTCAGCCCGTCGGGCCGGGCGCCGAAGCCGTCGCCGTAGGGGCCGAGGCGGAGCATCATGTCGAGCCGTCGCTCGGGCCCCGTGCCGCCGCTGAGCCGGGTCTGCAGCTCGCGCGGATCGCGGCCGTGGACCGGCGAGTGCGGCTCCTTGACCGCCTTGCCGAGCGTCTGGTCGATGACCAGCTGGTCGACGGCGGCCGGATCGGCGCCGTGCATCCCGCTCGCGGCGAGCACCAGCCGGGCCATGATCTCCGTCTCGGCCATGCGGCCGGGCTCCAGCGGGACGGCGGCCCGGGTGTAGCGGACCTGGTTGCGCACGGCGAGGGTGTTGAAGGCGAAGTCGTGGTGCGGGCTCTGGGAGGGCGGGGGCGGCGGCAGCACGACCGTGGCGTGGCGCGAGGTCTCGTTGAGGTACGGGTCGACGCTGACCATGAAATCCAGGGAGTCCAGCGCCTTGTCGAGCCGGTCGCCGTCGGGGGTGGAGAGCACCGGGTTGGCGGCGATGGCGACGAGCGCCCGGACGGGCTCGCCCTGCTCGGTCGGGGTGTCGATCTCCTCGGCGAGGGCGGAGATCGGCAACTCCCCCTTGGCCTCCGGGTACTGGCTCACCCGGGAGTGCCAGCGGGCGAGCTGGAAGCCGTGGCCGGGACCGGCGGGGCGGGGCGTGCGGTCGGTGGCCGCCTGGGGGAAGAGGGCGCCGCCGGGCCGGTCGAGGTTGCCGGTGAGGATGTTGAGGACGTCCACGAGCCAGCTGGCCAGGGTGCCGTGGGCGACCGTGCAGCTGCCGATGCGGCCGTAGACGGCGGCGGTCGGCGCGGCGGCGATTTCGCGGGCGAGCGTGCGGATCGTGCCGGCGTCGACGTCACAGGCGCCCGCGACGGCGTCGGGGGTGAAGTCCCGTAGCGCCTCCTGCAGTTCGTCGAGCCCGTCCAGATGAGCAGTCAACTCCCCGGTGCGCACGAGCCCTTCCTCGAACAGCACGGACGCCATGGCGGCGAGGAGCAGCGCGTCGGTGCCGGGGCGGACGGCGATGTGCCGGTCGGCGAGCCTGGCGGTACGGGTGCGGCGCGGGTCGATGACGGTGAGGGTGCCGCCGCGGGCCTTGAGGGCCTTGAGCCGGCCGGGGAAGTCGGGGGCGGTGCACAGACTCCCGTTGGACTCCAGGGGGTTGGCGCCGATCAGGAGGAGGTGGTCGGTGCGGTCGAGGTCGGGCACGGGGATGGCGTTGGCGTCGCCGAAGAGCAGGCCGCTCGACACGTGCTTGGGCATCTGGTCGACGGTGGACGCGGTGAACAGGCTGTGGGTGCCGAGGGCGCCGATCAGGAGGGGCGGGTAGAGGGCGCCGGCCATGGTGTGGACGTTGGGGTTGCCGAGGACGATCCCGACGGAGTGCGGCCCGTACCGCTCGACGACAGACCGGATCCCCGCGGCGACGGCGTCGAAGGCTTCCTCCCAGGTGGCCTCGCGCAGGACGCCGTCCTTGCGCACGAGGGGCCCGGTGAGGCGGTCCGGATCCCCGTCGACGGCCCCGAAGGAGGCCCCCTTCGGGCAGATGAACCCCTGGCTGAACACATCGTCCCGGTCCCCCCGGGCCCCGGTGACCCGGCTCCCCTCGACGGTGAGCGTCAGGCCACAGGTGGCCTCGCACAGCGGACAGATGCGCAGAGCGGTGCGGGACACGGGTCCTCCTGGGGCGGCGACGGCGGCGCGCGGACGTGAGAGCGAGCATACCGACCGGTAGGGATGCTGGGGAGGGGGTGGTGGCGGTCGGTCGAGCAGACCCCGCCCAGTGAAGCTCAGGGAAGCCCCAGCAACGGCACGCCCCCCGATCAGTCCAGAACCCTCGCCAGATACGCCCGCAGCAGCTCCCTCGCCTCGCCGATGATCCGTTCGTCCCCCTCGGGGGCGACCCGGAAGGCGAGGTGGACCAAGGTGTCGGCCGTTTCCACGGCGACCAGGAAGACGCGGCGCAGGTCCTCGTCGGGGGTGCGGTCGAGGTAGCCGGACAGCAGGTCGGTGAGGCGGTCGGCGACTCGGTGATTGGGTTCCGCCCGGCGGGCGCCGACCGGTATCTGGTTGCCGAAGTCGACCAGGGCGAAGCCGGGGGCGGTGCGCTTCATCAGCAGGTACTCGTCGAGTACGACATCCATGGCCGCCCGCCAGTCGCGGACGGCGCAGGCCGCCAGCCGCTCGGTGACGCGGTCGGCGTAGCGGTCGAGGTTGCGCTGGGCGAGGGCGTCGGCCATCTGGCGCTTGTTGCCGAAGAAGCGGTAGACCGAGCCGATGGGGACGCCGGCGCGCTGGGCGACCGCGCGGGTGCTCAGGCCGTCGTAGCCGACCTCGTCGAGGAGGCCGGCGCAGGCGTCGAGGATCCTGGTGAGCCGTTCGGCACTGCGTCGCTGGACGGGCGCGCGGCGGAGCGAGGTCGCGTGGGGCACGGGCTTCATGATGCCTTTCCGGCTCGGTCCGGTGAACCTTGCCCTCCTGTACGGACCCCGGTGGCCCCTGCACTCAGTCGCGGCTCCGCTCCGGAGGCCGTGATGTCGGCCGTACTCTCGATCGGCTCCCCGTCCACCGCCCACACCGTGCCGTCGTCCGCGTAGAGCCGGGCGGTGACGTGGTGCGTGCCGCGCGGGACGAGGTGGGCCGGCAGGCGGTACTCGGGGGTGCGCACCTTGGCGATCAGGCGGCCGTCGAGATAGAGGTGCGCCAGGCCCCGCCCGGCCACCGGCACCTCCTTGGCACCGGCGGGCGAGAAGCGGAAGCCGCGGACGGTCAGCCGTACGTCCCAGCTCTCGTCGGAGTTGGGCTGCACCTCGACGCCGACCTCGGGCGCCTGGTCCCCGTCCACCTCGCGGTAGAGCCGGCCCTCCTCGTCGGCGTCGTCGAGCAGCTCACCGACCGGCGAGGGCGACTCGCCGTTCTTCTGTTCCTGTGTGCCACTGGAGCCGCAGCCCACGGATCCGGTCAGCAGCAGGACACAGACCGCGAGCGCGGCGAGCAGCGCCCGCGTCCACGACATGCCCGGAGCGTAGAACACCGGTCCGACGACTCGGATCCCCCTGAGGTCTGGTTCCGGTCGTCCCTGATGAGGAGAACCCGGGGACCACCCGTCCCCCTCTTGCGTCCGCGGAGCCACAATCCTACGGTGATGCATAGGATTACTCAGGGCAAGGGAGCGATCATGAGCGGGGACGCGCGGAAGACCGCGGAGGGGCTGTCGTATCTCCAGGGATTCGGCAATGAACACACCTCCGAGGCGGTGCCCGGCACCCTGCCCGAGGGCCGCAACTCACCGCAGCGCGCGCCGCTCGGGCTGTACGCGGAGCAGCTGAGCGGTTCGGCGTTCACCGAGCCGCGGGCCCACAACCGCCGCTCGTGGCTGTACCGGATCCGCCCGTCGGCGGCCCACCCGGCGTTCACGCGCATGGACAACGGCCCGGTGCGCACCGCGCCCTTCACGGAGTCGGTGCCCGACCCGAACCGGCTGCGCTGGAACCCGCTGCCGGAGCCCGCGCCCGGGACCGACTTCCTGGCCGGCCTGTGGACCCTCGGCGGCAACGGCGACGCGACCCAGCGCACCGGCATGGCCGTGCACCTCTACAGCGCCAACGCCTCGATGGACCGCGTCCTCAGCGACTCCGACGGCGAGCTGCTGATCGTCCCGGAGCGCGGCGGGCTGCTGCTGCGCACCGAGTTCGGGCTGCTGCACGCCGAGCCGGGGCAGGTGGCGCTGCTCCCGCGCGGGGTGCGCTTCCGGGTCGAGCTGCTGGACGGCACCGCGCGCGGCTACGTCTGCGAGAACTACGGCGCCCCCTTCCAGCTCCCCGACCTCGGCCCGATCGGCGCCAACGGCCTCGCCAACGCCCGCGACTTCCGGGCGCCCGTCGCCGCGTACGAGGACGTCGAGGGCCCGGTGGAGGTCGTGAACAAGTTCTGCGGCAACCTCTGGAGGGCGACGTACGACCACTCCCCGCTCGACGTGGTCGCCTGGCACGGCAACCACGTGCCCTATGTGTACGACCTGCGCCGCTTCAACGTCATCGGGACGATCTCGTACGACCACCCGGACCCGTCGATCTTCACGGTGCTGACGTCGCCGAGTGACACCCCCGGTCTCGCGGGCGTCGACTTCGTCGTGTTCGCGCCGCGCTGGCTGGTGGGCGAGGACACCTTCCGGCCGCCGTACTTCCACCGGAACGTGATGAGCGAGTACATGGGCCTGATCGAGGGCGCCTACGACGCCAAGGCGGAGGGCTTCGTGCCGGGCGGGGGCTCGCTGCACAACATGATGTCGGCGCACGGCCCGGACCGGGAGACCTTCGACCGCGCGAGCGCCGCCGAGCTGACGCCGCAGAAGATCGACGACGGGCTCGCGTTCATGTTCGAGACGCGGTGGCCGGTGACCCTGACCGGGCAGGCGGCGGAGGCGGAGCACCTGCAGCGGCGCTACGACGACGTGTGGCAGGGTCTCGAACGCCACTTCCGCCCCTTGCACTGATCAACTCATGCCGGTACGGATGGCCACGTGACCTCCTTCGCCCCGGACTCCATCGTCCTCAACCGCAAGCTGCCGCTGTGGTACCAGGTGTCGCAGTCGCTGCGCGCCTCGATCCTCGGCCGCCGGCCCCAGGACCCGCTGCGCCTGCCCACGGAGGAGCAGTTGGCGGGGCACTACGGCGTGAGCGTGCTGACCATGCGGCAGGCGCTGAAGGAGCTGGAGGACGAGGGGCTGATCTCCCGGCACCGGCGCCGGGGCACGTTCATCGAGCCGCATGTGCAGCGGGGCGCGCCGGTGCGGCTGCTGGGGTCGGTGGACGCGATCGTGGCCCAGCAGTCGGGGATGACGACCCGGATGCTGGACCACGGCAAGGGGCCGGTCCCCGCCGAACTCGCCGAGTACTTCCCGGATCCGGGCGAGGTGGGGACGTACCACCGGCTGCGCAGCGACGAGAAGACGGGCGAGCCGACCAATCACGCCCGCAATTACGTCCGTCCCGAACTCGCCGCCCGTATCGATCCGGCGGACCTGGCGCGCTGGCCGATGACGAAGGTGCTGCGGGATGTCGTCGGGGCGGACATCAGCCGTATCACGGACACGGTGGAGGCGCGGCTGGCGGAGCCGGAGACGGCCCGGCTGCTGGAAGTGCCGCTGCTGAGCCCGATCTTGCACTACACGGGCGTTACGTACGATTCGGACGGCCGGGTGCTGGATGTGGCGGTCATCAATTACCGGGGTGACCGTTTCTCGTTCACGGTGACCCTCGACGCGACGTAGTCGGCCACGTCGTACGATGCCCAGCGTGACGCACGACGACGCGCCGCCGCTGGCGGACCTCATGCCGTGGTCCGTCGCACCGCTTCGGCTGGGGCGGGGGTGGCCGACGGGCCCCGACGCGGCCTGTCTGAAGGCCCGCTGGGACGCCTTCGTCAAGGCCGAGGGCCCCGACCGGGAAGCGCTGCTGGAACCGACCCGCTCCCGCACCCTGCACTCGGCGGTGGGCCAACTGCCGGGCCACCCGGGCGGTACGGAGAGACTGCTCCGCGCCTCGGGGCCGTGCCCGGAGCCGGTGCGGGTGCTGTGCGCGCCCTTCGACGAGCAGTGGCTGATCCCGGACCACCGGCTGATCGACGCGGCCCGGCCGGAGTTGTGGCGGGTGGCGGACGACCACCAGACGTTCCTGGTCGAGACCCCCGGCCGGCTCCTCGCCACCGCCCTGCTCCCCCTACTGCGCCCGGGCCGGATCCGCCCCCTCTACCGCCGCCCCGGCGGCACGGAACCCAACCTGGCCCCGGGCCTGCTGGACCACCTGGCGACCCGCCTGGGCCTGTCCCCGACCCCGGCCGACGTCCTGGCCTGGACCCTCACGGCGGCCCGCCCGGATCTCACGGTCCCCCTCCCCGAGGATCCCGGGCTCTGGGCGCGGGGCGTGGAGTCGGGCCACCGCCTCCTGTGGCTGATGCGCCGCGACGGCGACCGCCCCAGACTCCCCGGCGGCCGCCGCCCGTACGTCCGCGCCCCGCTGCCCTCCCGCCCGCTGACCCTCCGCTACGACCGCGAGGAGGAGACCCTGCACCTGGACGAGGGCCGCATCTCCCCGGTGCCGCCGGAGGCCTGGGACTTCGAGGCGGACGGCGTCCGTGTGCTGGAGCGGTGGTTCACGGTCCGTACGGCCGAGCCGGCGCAGCCGGGCACCCTGGCGGCGATCCGCCCCCCGGCCTGGCCGCAAGTGTGGACGTCGGAGCTGCTGGAGCTGATCACCATCCTCGCGCTGCGGGCCGAACTCCGGCCTTTCGAGGAGGAGTTGACGTCCCGGATCACCGCGACCGAGCTGCGCGAGGCGGGCGTGCTCCCGGTGCCGGACGCAGCACGCCGCCCGGCCTCGGTGCTGGACGGCCCCGAAGAGGGCCCCGAGGGGCAGCTCGCGCTGATCTAGCGGCCCATGGCGCCGGCCAGCCCCCACCGGGCATGATCGCCCGCATGGAATCGCAGCCGCTGCCCCTCGCCGGGATCACCGTCGTCGCCGTCGAACAGGCCGTCTCGGCCCCCTTCGCCACCCGGCAGCTCGCCGATCTCGGCGCTCGGGTGATCAAGGTCGAGCGGATCGACGGCGGCGACTTCGCGCGCGGCTACGACACCGCGGCCCGCGGGCTCGCCTCGCACTTCGTGTGGTGCAACCGCGGCAAGGAGTCCCTCGCCGTGGACCTGAAGGACCCCCGCGGCCTGGACGTCGTACGGCGCCTCGTGCGCGACGCGGACGTCTTCGTGCAGAACCTCGCCCAGGGCGCCGCCGCCCGGCTCGGCCTGGACGCGGCCACGCTGTGCGCCGCGCATCCGCGGCTGATCGCCGTGGACATCTCGGGGTACGGCGCCGGCGGCCCGTACGCGGACAAGCGGGCCTACGACATGCTCGTGCAGTGCGAGGCGGGCCTGGTGTCGGTGACCGGGACGCCGGGGCAGCCGGTGAAGGCGGGGATCCCGGCGGCGGACATCGCGGCGGCCATGTACGCCTTCTCCGGGGTGCTCGCGGCGCTGGTGCGCAGGGGCGTGACCGGGCGGGGCGGCCCGGTGGAGGTGTCGATGCTGGAGTCGCTGGCGGAGTGGATGGGACATCCGCTGCACCACGCGCTGCACGGCGGCACGGCACCGGCGCGCACCGGCCTCGCGCACGCCGTCATCGCGCCCTACGACGCCTATCCGACGGCGGACGGGGGCCGGGTGCTGCTGTCGGTGCAGAACGACCGGGAGTGGCGGCGGCTGGCCGAACAGGTGCTCCAGCGCCCGGAGTTGGCAACCGACCCGGCCTTCGCCACGAACGCGGCGCGGGTGGCGCACCGGGAGCGCACGGACGAGCTGGTCGGGCAGGCGCTGGGCGCGCTCGGCACGGACGAGGCGCTGGCGCGCCTGGAGGGGGCGGGTCTGGCGTGTGCGCGGTTGAGGGATCTGCACGAGGTGGCGGACCATCCGCAGCTGGCGGCCCGGGAGCGGTGGCGGGAGGTGGGATCGCCGGTGGGACCGCTCCGGGCGCTGCTGCCGCCCATCACGCTGCCGGGCGGGGACGCGGCACGCATGGGGGACGTGCCCGCGCTCGGGGAGCACACCGAGGAGCTGCTGCGCGCCGTGGGAATGACGGACGACGAGATCGCAGCGCTGCGCCGGGACGGTGTGGCCGCCTGAGCGCGGGGCGCGAACGCCTAGTGGCCGCCGAACAGCGAGCGGCGCAGTCGGCGCAGCGGCGCGAAGAGCGAGACGCGACGGACGCGCGCCCCCCGGTCGCTCTGCTGACGCACGGGCGCACGGGCGGTCAGCTCACGCATCAGTGAGGTCGCCTCGGCCGTCTCCCGCTGCGGTACGGCAGGGCCTGCCAGCACCGAGAGATGGCGGTCGAGGCGCGAACTGGTCGCGCTGCTCCCGCAGGTGATCGCAGGGACCCTGGCCCTGCTGCGCACTGTTATCTGTTCCATGTCACTCCCCACCCGTACGAGTCCACCCGGCCCGGGCAGGGTAACCCTATCGCCCCCTCGGGGCACTCGTGTATCGCGGTCACAGGATTCACCTTCCCCGTAAGGGTGTTGACGACTCTTCCGTGATTACTCTCCGAATCCAACCGATTTCAGGGCGAGTTGGACAACCGGCTGAGCAGTGGGCTGTAGCGATCCCCCGTCCGGCTCGACGGTCACAGCCAGTGACGTGGCGGAGGTGTCGAGGCCGGACGCGACCAAGGGCGTGTCGCCGTCGAAGAGCCCGAGGGAGCGCGGTTGCGCGCCCGGGCGCATGAGCCACAGTTGGCGCACCCGGTCGCCCGGAAGGTCGTCGTAGCCGCCGAGGGTGACGACCGCGCGCCCCTCCGACACGGAAGCGATCACCCCGATGCTCCGGCCCTCGGCGTCCCGCCCGGTGCTCGCGCGCGCGTCGGGGGCGGCGAGAACGTGGGCGATCTCACGCGCCCGCGCCCGCTCGGCGTCCAGCTGCTCCTGCTGCCGGTTCGCCTGCACGGCGAACAGGGAGGCGACGACGAGGGCAGCGGCGGCCGTGGCGGTGGCGAAGGGCACGAACAGCGGCCGCCGCTCCCGCACCCGGCCCGGCGGCGGCCGTGTCCCCCACACCTGCGGCGGCAACTGCGGCTCCCGCGCCCGCACGGGCTCCTGAGCGGTCGTCCGTACGGCGGCCAGGACCCGTTCGCGCAGCGCGGCCGGCGGCGGCGCGGACGTCGGCCAGGCCAGCCGTACCGCGTCCTCGGACAGGGTCCGTACCTCGGCGGCGCAGCGCGCGCACTTGGTCAGATGCTTCTCGAAGCGCACGCGCTCCCCCCGTTCCAGGGCGTCGAGGGCGTAGGGGGCGGCGAGGGAGTGGAGGCGCTCACGGCCGAAGAGGCTCATGCGGCACCTCCGAGGCACTCGCGCAGCCGGGTCAGGCCGTCCCGCATCCGGGTCTTGACCGTGCCCAGTGGCAGGGAGAGCCGTTCGGCGACCTCCCGGTAGGTGTAGCCGTCGTAGTAGGCGAGGGTGACGGACTGCCGTTGCAGGGCGGTGAGCCGGTCGAGGCAGCGGCGCACCCATTCGCGCTCCAGGCCGGCCTCGACCTCCTCGGACACCTGGTCGAAGGCGGGGTGATGGGACCGCCGTGCCTCGCGCTGCTCGCGTTCGCCGGCCGCGCGGGCGCTGCGCACCCGGTCCACGGCCCGGCGATGGGCGAGGGTGAGGATCCACGCCAGGGCGCTGCCCCGGCCGGGGTCGAACCGTCCCGCGGAGCGCCACGTCTCCAGCAGCACCTCCTGCGCCACCTCCTCCGACTGCGCCGGGTCCCGCACGACCCGCCGCACCAGGCCGAACACCGGCCCCGACACGATCCCGTACAGCTCCTCGAAAGCCCGCTGGTCGCCGCCGGCCACCAGCAGCAGCAGCTCGTCCGCCTCCAACTCGCCTCCCCCTCCCGCGAGACCGCATCTCGGCCGTCCCGTCCCACGAGGTATTCGCACCGCACCCACCTCCGGATGGGGTTACGGATCGGAGGGCCGAAAACGCGGGTCGGCGGGGCGCCGGATCAGTTTCGGCGCGGACCAATCCGCCCGGCACCCCGCTCCGAATCCCGGTGCGTCAGACAAGCTGAACCGAGGACGGACGGCATGACACCAATCTCCAGGAGCGGCGCGGGACGCGCGAGTGCCGCGACCCTCATCTGCGGGGCGCTGGCCGCCGGCGGGCTCGCGGCCGCCGGCGTGACCGCGCTGGAACCGGGGGCGGCCGCCGCCTCCAGCCACCGGGAGGCCCCGCTGATCTCGGGGACCCCGCAGTACGACAACACGGACGTGTACGCGTTCGTCAGCCCCGACAAGCCGGACACGACGACGATCGTCGCGAACTGGATCCCCTTCGAGGAACCGGCCGGCGGACCGAACTTCTTCACGTTCGCGGAGGACGCGCAGTACGACCTCCACATCGACAACGACGGCGACGCGCAGGGCGACCTGCTGTACCGGTTCACGTTCGAGACGCACGTGAAGAACAAGAAGACGTTCCTGTACAACACCGGGCCCGTCGAGAGCCTGGACGATCCCGACCTGAACATCACGCAGACCTACGACATCGACCTGCTGCGCCTGAAGAACCAGCACCTGGTGTCGCGGACGAAGGTCGCCAGCGATGTGCCGGTGGCGCCGTCGAACGTCGGCAAGGCGTCGATGCCGGACTACGCGACCCTCCGGTCGCAGGCCGTCCATCAACTGGCCGGTGGCGCCTCGTCGTTCGCCGGTCAGGCCGACGACCCCTTCTTCCTCGACCTGCGGGTCTTCGACCTGCTGTACGGGGGAGATCTGAGCGAGGTCGGCAACGACACGCTCAAGGGGTACAACGTCAACTCCATAGCCCTCCAGGTGCCGACGCACCTGATCACGGAGTCGGCGGAGCAGCCGATCGTGGGGATCTGGTCGACGACCCAGCGGAAGAACGCGCGGGGGCACTTCACCCAGGTGTCCCGGCTGGGCATGCCGCTGGTGAACGAGGTCGTCAATCCGATCAAGGACAAGGACAAGTTCAACGCGAGCGCGCCCTGGGACGACGGGCGGTTCCTGAGGAACGTGACCGAGCCGGAGCTGCCGAAGCTGATCGAGGGGATCTACAGGATCCCCGCACCGGCCGAGCCGCGGAACGACCTCGTGGAGGTGTTCCTGACGGGCGTGAAGGGACTCAACCAGCCGCCGCACGTGCGTCCCGCGGAGGAGCTGCGGCTGAACACCTCCATCGAGCCGGCCGCCGAGCCGAAGCGGCTGGGTGTGCTGGACGGGGACAACGCCGGGTTCCCCAACGGGCGGCGGCTGACGGATGACGTGATCGATGCGTCGCTGCAGGTCGTCGAGGGTGAACTGGTGGGCTCCGAAAACGACTTGGGGGACGCGGTCGACACGAACGACAAGGAGTTCGAGAAGGCGTTCCCGTATGTCGCGTTGCCGACGGAGGGGTCCCGGGGGCCGCTGGCGGAGGGGACGGCCGGGGGGAACGACGTGCGCAATCAGCTCGGCGACGCGGTGTCCTCCGGGGGTTTGGCGGACGACTCCACGCTGATGGCGGCTTCCGCGGGGGCGGGGGCTGTCGGGGTGGTTCTGGTCGGGGCCGGGTTGGTGTGGTGGCGGCGGATGCGGGGGCGGGCGTACTAGGCGCGCCGCTGTATCCCTACCGTTTCTTCGTCAGTGATCTAGGAGAGGGCATGACATCGCGCGTCCGACTTGGGCTTTGTGGCGGGCTGTTGGCCGTTGCGCTTACCGCCGGGGCCGTTGCCTTCGGAGGGGGCCAGGGTGCTCCGGAGCGTGGCGTCGCCGCTGTGTCGCCGGTGGCACTGAGGTCCGGTGACCTTGAGGCGCTTCAGGAGCATCTTCGGGTCCAGCCACGGGATTTCACCGGATGGGCGACCCTTGGTCTCGCGTACGTGGAACAGGCCCGCACGACCGGCGACGCCTCCCGCTACCCGTACGCCGAGCGGGCGCTGAAGCGGTCGCTCGCGGTGGAGCCCGGTAATGATCCGGCCCTCGCCGGGCAGGCCGCCCTGGCCGCCGCCCGGCATGACTTCCCCGGTGCCCTCAGGTACGCGGACCGGGCCCTGGCCGCCAACCCCTACAACGAGCACGCCCTGGCCACCCGCATCGACGCCCTCGCCGAACTCGGCCGCTACGACGCCGCCGCACAGGCCGCCGACACCGCCGACGCACGCCGGCCGGGCGTTCCCGTCTTCACCCGGTACGCCTACGTGCACGAGCTGCGCGGCGAGGTGGGGACCGCGCGGCGCGTGCTGGAGCAGGCCCTCTCCTCCGCCACCGCTCCCCCGGACGTGGCGTACGTGGCCACGCAGCTCGGCCAACTCGCCTTCAGCCAGGGCGACTACGAGGAGGCGCTGGGCCGGTTCGCCCGCGCCCTCGCCGCCGACGACACCTATCTGCCCGCGCTGGAGGGCCGCGCCCGCGCACAGGCGGCCGGTGGGGACCCGGAAGCGGCCGTACGGGGCATGGAGGCCGTCGTCGAGCGGGCGCCGCTCCCCGGGCCGCTCGTGGTGCTCGGCGAGTTGTACGAGGCGGCCGGCCGGGAAGAGCGCGCCCGTGACCAGTACGCCCTCGTCGACGCGTGGACCGCGCTCGCCCGGGCCAACGGCGTCAACGCCGACCTCGACACCGCGCTCGCCGCCGCCGACCACGGCGACCCCGACACCGCCCTGCGCGCGGCCCGCGCCGAGTGGGACCGGCGCCGCACCGTGCACACCGCGGACGCCCTGGCCTGGGCGCTGCACAGGAGCGGCCGTGCCGAGGAGGCGCTGCCCTACGCGCGCCGGGCCACGGCGACCGGCTACCGGAACGCCGCGTTCCTCCACCATCGCGGCATGATCGAGCGCGCCACCGGTCACGAGCGGGAGGCGCGGAAGCACCTGGCGGCGGCCCTGCGCCTCAACCCGGGCTTCTCCCCGCTCGGCGCCCGCGAGGCCCGTACCGCCCTGAAGGATCTGGAGGCGGGCGAGTGACCCTCCGTCGAACGGTCGCCTCCGGCGCGGCCCTGCTCACGGCCGTCGGCGCGCTGGTGCTGGCCGGTTCCCCGTCCGCGAGCGCGCACCCCCTCGGCAACTTCACGGTGAACCGCTACGACGGACTCGTGGCCGCGCCCGGCACCTTGCGCGTGCACCATGTCGAGGACCTGGCCGAGATCCCGGCGACGCAGGCGAAGCCGGACGTCGAACGGCTGGGCCTCGACGCCTGGGCCGGGCGGCGGTGCGCCACCGCCGCCCGGGACAGCGCCCTCACCGTCGACGGCCGGAGCGTCGCCCTCACCGTGGAGACCAGTCACGCCCGCCGGGGGCCCGGACAGGCCGGGCTCGACACGCTCCGGGTCGAGTGCGTGCTGTCGGCTCCGCTGCCCGACGCCGACAGCCTCGCGCTGGACTTCCGGGCCGCCGGCGCCGAGTCCGGGCCCGGCTGGCGGGAGGTCACCGCGCGCGGCGACCGGATGACGCTCACCGCCTCCGACGTACCCGAGGAGTCGCTGTCCCGCGAACTCAGCGACTATCCCGAGGAGTTGCTCTCCTCCCCCGCCGACACCGCGGCCGCCTCCCTGAGCGTGCGGCCGGGCGGTCCCGCGCTGGCCGGGCAGGAGCGGGACGCGCCCGCCGCCTCGGTGCTGCCGCGCGGCGCCGACCGCTGGACGCGGGCCCTGGACTCCCTGGTGGCCCGCAGCGACCTCACCGTCGGCTTCGCCGCCCTCGCCCTGTGCGTCGCGGTCGGTCTCGGCGCCCTGCACGCCCTCGCGCCGGGCCACGGCAAGACGCTCATGGCGGCGGTGGCCGCGGCCCGCGGTGGACGCGCCCGGCTGAAGGACGTCCTGCCGCTCGCCGCCTCGGTGACGGTCACGCACACGCTGGGCGTGGTCGCCCTGGGGCTGCTGATCACCGCGGGCTCCACCGCGGCACCGGCCGTGATCGGCTGGCTGGGCATCGCCGGCGGCGCCCTGGTCACCGCCGCGGGCGCGACGCTCGTACGGCGGGCCTGGCGCGGCCGGAGCCACCGGCACACGCACACCCCGGCGCACGTGCCCGCGCGCACGCCCGTCCTGGTCGGCGCGCATGCCCACGAGCACGCCCACCCGGTCACCCACACCCATCGCCACAGCCACGGGGGCCGTACGCACACCCACGCCACCGCCCCCACCGTGCGCGGCACGATCCTCCTCGGGTTCGCCGGAGGGCTCGTGCCCAGTCCCTCGGCCGTCGTGGTCCTGGTCGGGGCCGCGGCGCTCGGGCACGCCTGGTTCGGGCTGCTGCTCGTCTTGGCGTACGGCGTCGGGCTCGCGCTCACCCTCAGCGCCGCGGGGTTCGCCGTGGTCCGCCTGGGAGGCGGGGCGAGCCGGGCGCTGGAGCGGCGCCCGCGCTGGGCCGCCCGCCCGTCGGCGGCCCTGGTCCGCCGTACCGCACCGCTGGTGTCCGCGGTGGTCGTCGTAGCTCTTGGGGTCGGATTGGTGCTCAAGGGGGCGGCATCCGCACTCGGTTGAGCTACTTTGTGAGGAAAAGGTGATTTCGCGCGCATGCGAATGGGGGCGCCCGTGTCCGACGCACCGGGCAGTGAACGAGTGATCGCGGGCCGCTACCGTCTCCTGTCCCCCCTCGGCGAGGGCGGCATGGGGACGGTCTGGCGCGCCCGGGACGAGGTGCTGCACCGCGAGGTCGCCGTCAAGGAGGTGCGGGCGCCGCACGGTCTGCCGGCCGCCGATGTGGAGCGGCTGTACGCCCGTCTGGAGCGCGAGGCGTGGGCGGCGGCCCGGGTCGCGAACCGGAATGTGGTGACGGTGTACGACGTGGCCGTGCAGGACGGCCGGCCGTGGATCGTGATGGAGCTGGTCCGGGGTATCTCGCTGGCCGAACTCCTGGACTCCGAGGGCCCGTTGCCCCCGCGGCGCGCGGCGCACATCGGGGCCGAGGTGCTGGCCGCGCTGCGCGCCGCGCACGAGGCCGGGGTGCTGCACCGGGACGTGAAGCCGGCGAACGTCCTGCTGTCGAACGACGGCCGTGTGGTGCTCACCGACTTCGGGATCGCCACGGTGGAGGGCAGTTCCGCGCTGACGATGACCGGTGAGGTGATCGGCTCGCCCGAGTTCCTCGCGCCGGAGCGGGCGCTGGGGCGCAGGCCGGGACCGGAGTCGGACCTGTGGTCGCTCGGTGTGCTGCTGTACGCGGCCGTCGAGGGCAACTCCCCGTTCCGCCAGGACACCCCGCTCTCCACCCTGCGCGCGATCGTCGACGAGGAGCTGCCGGCGCCGCGCCGGGCCGGTCCGCTCGCGCCCGTGATCGAAGGGCTGCTGCGCAAGGACCCCGCCGAGCGGCTGCCGGCGGAGCGGGCGGAGCAGGAGCTGCGGATCGTCGGCTCGGGCGGGACCCCGCGGGCGGGGACGGTCCGGGCGTCGCCGTACGCCCCGACCCTCGCCGGGCACCGGGAGCCGCCGCCGACCCCGCCCCTGCCCTACCCCGCGGCGGCCACCGCTCGCACCCACCCCACCGCCGAGGAGCGCCCCGGCCGCAACCGCCGTGCCGCCGTCGTCCTGGTCGCCGGTCTCGCGGTGCTCGCGCTGGCGCTGGCCGGTGTGATGTGGGCGCTGCTGAACGGCGAGAAGGACGGCGGCCGCGCCGGGAGCGGCACCACCAGCCAGGCGGAGACGGAGCCGGAGGCGACCCCGTCCGAGACGGCGGACGACAGCACCCCGGAGCCGACGCCGAGCGAGACGCGGACGGAGTCGAGCCCGCCGCCGCAGTCGGTGGAGGTCTCCCTGGCCGGCTCGCGCACGGAGTACGAGGGTGCCTGTCCGCCGCCGGAGGCCGAGGCCCCGGCCTTCACGGCGACGTTCACGGTGGGCCGGCTGCCCGCGGAGGTCAGCTATCGCTGGGTGTCGCGGGACGGCGAGGTGATGGACCAGGGCTGGAAGACGCTGTCGTTCCCCGAGGGCGGCTCCCGCACCAAGGAGGACCGCGCGTTCGTGACGACATCCGCCGACGATTCGGACAGCGGTACGTTCGAGAACGAGATCAGTGTCGAGGTCCGGGATCCGGTGGAGACGACGTCGGAACCGGTGCCGTTCTCGGTGACGTGTGTGACGGAGACCCCGACGGACGGGGTCTCCCCTTCACCCTCGCCGAGCGACTGAAGGATCAGGCCGCGCTGTTGAGGACCGGCAGGTAGCCGCCGGACTGGCCGGCCGCGGTCGGGTGGTACGAGTCACCGATGTTGAGCCAGTTGACACTGTGCAGCCAGGAGCTGCCGGAGCAGATCTCATGGCCGGTGAAGGTGGGGCGGACGTCGCCGAACGTGAAGGAGTGCGCGGCGGCGCGGCGGGCGACGGCGGCGTCCAGGTAGTCGGCCGCGTCGTTGATGGCCTTGCGCTTGGTCTCCGACAGGCCGAGGCAGGCCTGGCCGAGCTGGTAGAAGCGCGGGTAGCCGAGCACGACCACCCGGGCGGACGGGGCCTTGGCGCGGATCGCCGAGTAGACGCTGTCGAGCTTGCCGGGGAGCGTCGAGTCGACGTACGCCTTGGCGGTGTTGATGCGGGAGATGCAGGAGCTGTCGGACTGGAGCACACAGGTCGTCATGACGTCGGCGAACCCGGCGTCGTTGCCGCCCACGCTGATGGAGACCAGGGCGGTGCTGGAGCTGAGCGGGCCCAGCTGGTTGGCCAGAACATCACCCGTTCGAGCACCCGAGCAGGCGGTGAAGGCGAACGACGAGGGTGAGTTGGCGGCCGCCCAGAGGTAGGGGTGGGCCTTCGTGCTGCGCTTGCAGTCACCGCTGGAGCTGATGTAGCTCCCGGCGCCGACGCCCGAGGCGTAGGAGTCGCCGAGGGCCACGTACGGGCCGGGGGCTGCCTGGGCCGGGCCGGCGCCGGTGAGCACGGCGCCGGCGGCGAGGAGGAGTGCGCTGACGTAAGCGGCGATTCGGGAACGTCTCATGGAACCTCCCTTTAGCAGGATCTCTGCCATAACTGTGGTAGCAGCTACGCGTGTTGACGGGAAGTGTGCATGTCAACAATTCAGTCGTGCGCCCCCCTCGCCGTCTTGACGCCGTCGCGGGCCTGCGCCACATTGAAGCCCGGCATCCGGCGCTTCGGGGGGCAAAGTCGCCAATGCAGACGTTCAGGCTGAAGTCATCTTCATCGGACGGCGTTCAGCGCGTGCGACCGGGACCTGAGGACCTGGCGCCGCTGCTGGCGGGCGCCGCGACGGCCGTGGGGGCGGCCGGAGCGCTGCTCGCGCTGGCCGACAGCGATTCCCCGCTGCGCGGCCCGCTCACGCTGTTCTTCCTGCTCGCGGCACCGGCCGCGGCCATCGCCGCCGCCCTGCGCGGGCTCGACCCCTTCGGCCGGACGCTCGCCTCGCTGGCGGGCGCGGTCGTCGTCAACATGCTGGTGGCCCAGGGGATGCTGACCCTGCACCAGTGGTCGGCCACCGGCGGCATCGTGGCCGTGACCGCGCTGAGCTCCCTGCTCTTCCTGCTGGTTCTGGCGCGACGGCTGCGCGGCCGTACGGAAAGAAAGCGGAATCCCTGACGTGGACATCAGCGTGTACCGTCCCGGCGAGCTGACGGCCGCCGACCGGACGGCATGGACGGCGATGCAGTCCAAGGCCCATCTGCACGGCTCGCCCGAGCTGGCGAACCCGTTCCTGTCACCCGAGTTCGCGCTGGCCGTCGGCCGCTGCCGCTCCGGCGTGCGGATCGCCGTCGTACGGGAGTCCGGCGAGCCCGCCGCGTACTTCGCCTACCAACGCACGGCCGGCGGAGTGGGCCGGGCCGTCGGGCTCGGGGTCTCCGACGCCCAGGGCGTGGTGCACCGGCCCGGGTTCACCTGGGACGCCAGGGAACTGCTGCGCGCCTGCGGGCTCGCGGTGTGGGAGTTCGACCACCTCGTCGAGGGCCAGCCGGCGTTCCGCGCCGGGGCCACCGGATCCTTCCCGTCACCGGTCATGGACGTGGAGCAGGGCTACGAGGTGTACCTCGGCCAACTCCGCGAGCGGGCACCGAAGTTCACCCGGACCACGCTCGCCAAGGAGCGCAGGCTGGGGCGCGACCACCCGGGCGTGCGGTATGTGCACGACGAGCGCGACCCGGCCGCGCTGCGCACCCTGATGGGCTGGAAGTCGGCGCAGTACCGCAGGACCGGGCGCAGCGACCGGTTCGCCCAGGACTGGATCACCCGCCTGGTGGAGCAGCTGTTCCACACCCGCACCGAGTCGTTCGCCGGGGTCCTGTCGGTGCTGTACGCCGGGGACAAGCCGATCGCGGCGCACTTCGGGCTGCGCAGCGAGCGGGTGCTGGCCTGCTGGTTCCCGGCGTACGACCCGGCGTTCTCGAAGTACTCCCCCGGCCTGGTGCTGCACCTGCGGATGGCCGAGGCGGCCGCCGCGGACGGCATCGCCCATCTGGACCTCGGCCGGGGCCGGAAGGAATACAAGGACTCCCTGAAGTCGCGTGAACTGAGCGTGGCCGAGGGATGGGTGACACGGCGTCACCCGGTGGCGTTCGGACACCGGGCACGCCGTGCCCCGGTACGGGCCCTGCGCAATGTCGTGGTGTCCCGGCCGGAGCTGTTCGAGCCCGCCGACCGGCTGCTCAAGAAGGTGGGAAAGATCAGGTCAGGTCGGCGGTAACGGATAAACCATCAAAAACGTGAGGCCTCGTTCCAGGTCTTGCCATACAGACGCAATCGTCAATATCGTCGTACATCTCACCCGCATCGGACCACCATTCAGCGGACCAGGGGAGGGCTCAGGGCCGCGGTGGCAGCCGGCGCGGGGCGCGGTAGGGGGGTGCCGCACTCGGCCGGCGTACTTCGAGTACGGGTGACCGAGGCGTGCCGCGCAATCGGCTGCCGCTTCGCGGGAGCCGATGAGCTA
The DNA here is from genome assembly GCF_053592135.1 of Streptomyces sp. NPDC002784. Taxonomy (NCBI): domain Bacteria; kingdom Bacillati; phylum Actinomycetota; class Actinomycetes; order Kitasatosporales; family Streptomycetaceae; genus Streptomyces; species Streptomyces sp. NPDC002784. The sequence continues at coordinate 120,376 of NZ_JBSFVD010000012.1, forward strand.
TGCCAGTAATAACCCCCCTTTCGAACCGGACACACAGCCGGGCCGCCCCAGGGGCGGGCGGTCCACCGGACGAGAGGGACCAGACTCATGAGCTCAGTTCTGCGCCCGGCGACCACGGGTGACGAGTACGAATACCGCACGGCCCGGACCTACCGGCCCGTCTCCTCGCATCTGGCGATAGCGCCGCCGGTGAGCGTGGTGATCCCCGCCATGAACGAGGCGGAGAACCTGCCGTACGTCTTCAAGACCCTGCCGGACTGGATCCACGAAGTGGTGCTGGTCGACGGCAACTCCACCGACGGCACCGTCGAAGTGGCCCGCTCCCTGTGGCCGGAGGTGAAGGTCGTGGAGCAGCGGGGCAAGGGCAAGGGGGATGCCCTGATCACCGGGTTCGAGGCGTGCTCCGGCGACATCATCGTGATGGTCGACGCGGACGGCTCGGCCGACGGGCAGGAGATCGTCAGCTATGTCTCGGCGCTGGTCTCGGGCGCCGACTTCGCCAAGGGCTCCCGCTTCGCCAACGGCGGCGGCACCGACGACATGACCTTCGTCCGCAAGCTCGGCAACTGGGCGCTGTGCACGATCGTCAACCGCAAGTTCGGCGCCCGCTACACCGACCTGTGCTACGGCTACAACGCCTTCTGGCGGCACTGCCTGGACAAGATCGACCTCGACTGCACCGGCTTCGAGGTGGAGACCCTGATGAACATCCGGGTGGTCAAGGCGGGCCTGAAGGTGCAGGAGATACCCAGCCACGAGTACTTGCGCATCCACGGCACCAGCAATCTGCGCGCGGTGCGGGACGGGTTCCGGGTGCTCAACGTGATCCTCAGGGAACGCTCCAACCGGCGGGCCCTGCGCCGCCGCGCCGGGCGCTCCGTGCTGCTCGACTCGGTCCGGGGAGAGGTGTCTTGAGCGGTCCCGGCATCTCCGTGGTGATCTGCGTCTACACCGAGGACCGCTGGGAGGACATCCTCGCGGCGGTCGCCTCGGTGCGGGCGCAGTCCCGCCCGGCGCTGGAGACGCTGCTGGTCGTCGACCACAACGGCCCGCTGCGGGAGCGCCTGGCCCAGGAGTACAAGGAAGCCACCGACGTACGGGTGCTCGCCAACGCGGGTCCCCGCGGCCTGTCCGCCGGCCGCAACACCGGTATCGCCGCCTCCCGGGGCGAGGTGATCGCCTTCCTCGACGACGACGCCGTGGCCGAGCGGGACTGGCTCCGGCACTTCGCCGCCTCCTACGCCGACCCGCGGGTCATGGCGGTCGGCGGACGCACCGAGCCGATCTGGGCCTCGGGCCGCCGGCCGGCCTGGTTCCCCGAGGAGTTCGACTGGGTGGTCGGCTGCACCTACCGCGGCCTGCCGCCGGGGCGGGTCCGGGTCCGCAACGTCCTCGGCGGCAACGCCTCCTTCCGGCGTACGGCGTTCGACGCGGCGGGCGGCTTCGCCACCGGTATCGGGCGCGACGGCGACAAGCGCCCGCTGGGCTGCGAGGAGACGGAGCTGTGCATCCGGCTCAGCCGGGCCAGGCCCGACGCCGTGCTGCTGATCGACGACCGCGCGGTGATCCACCACCGGGTGCCCGAGGCACGTGAGCACTTCGGGTACTTCCGCACCCGCACCTACGCCGAGGGCCTGTCGAAGGCGCTGGTGGCCCGGAGTGTCGGCGCGGACAAGGGACTGGAGTCCGAGCGCCGGTACACCACCCGGGTGCTGCCGGCCGGGGTGGTCCGCGGGCTGCGGGACGCGGTGCTGGCCCGGCCGGGGGGTGCGGGCCGGGCGGGCGCGATCGTCGCCGGGGTGCTCACCGCGGCCGGTGGGTATGTCGTCGGGAGCGTGCGGGCGCGCCGGGGTGCGGTGACGTACTCGGTGGCGGCGATCGGCGACGGCCGAGGGGGCGGGGATGGGTGAGCCAGGTGTGCCGGTCCTCATGTACCACGCCGTGTCGGCCGAGCCGAGCGAGGCCACCCGCACGCTGTCGGTGACGCCCGAGGCGTTCGCCGAGCAGATGGCGGCCGTCGCGGATCTCGGCCTCACCCCGCTCGGCACGGCCCGGCTGGCCGCCTGTTGGCGCACGGGACGCCCGCTGCCCGCCCGGCCCGTGCTGATCACCTTCGACGACGGCTACGAAGGCGTGCACCGGCACGCCCTGCCCGTGCTCGCCCAGCACGGCTTCCCGGCCACCGTGTTCGTCTCGACCGGCTGGCTGCGCGGCCCGTACGACACCGGCGGCGCCCCGGACACCATGCTCGACTGGGACCAGGTCCGTGAACTGGCCGCCGCCGGGGTCGAGATAGGCGGCCACAGCCACACCCACCCGCAACTCGACCAACTCCCGGACCAGGCGCTGCGCCGGGAGCTGATCCTGTGCAAGGAGATCGTCTCGGACCGGCTCGGCGCGGCCCCGGCCTCGTTCGCCTACCCGTACGGCTACTCCAGCCGCCGGGTGCGCGAGGCGGTGCGCGAGACGGGGTACGCCCAGGCGCTCGCCGTCGGCAACGTCCTCGCCCGGCGCCGGCAGGGACCGTACGCGCTGCGCCGGGTCACCGTGCGGCGCGGCACGGACGCCGAGGAGTTCCTGCGGCTGCTCGAAGGCCGCGCGCTCACCCGTACGTTCGCCCGGGACCGCGCCCTCACCAAGGGCTACGCCATGGTCCGCAGAGCCCGACAGGTCCGCCGGAAGGCCATCCGTTCCCGTGTCTGACACGACGACCACGACCGAGACCCCGCAGTCCGAGACCGAGCCGCCCGAGCAGTCGGGGCGCGGCAGCCCGCTGTTCCGCAACGCCTACGCCCTGATGCTCAACACCGGCATCTCCGCGGTGCTCGGTCTCGGCTTCTGGCTGGCCGCGGCCCGCTACTACTCCGAGTCGGCGGTCGGCCAGGGTTCGGCCGCGATCGCCGCGATGAAGTTCCTCGCGGGCCTGACCGCGGTGACCCTGACCGGGGCGCTGGCCCGGTTCATCCCGGTCGCGGGCCGGGCCACCGGACGGCTGATCCTCCGTACCTATGCGGGCAGTTCGGTGCTCGTGGCGCTGGCGGCGGGCGTCTTCCTGGTCACGCTGGACCTGTGGGGGCCGTCGTACCGGTTCCTGGACGGGCCGGTCAACGGGCTCGGGTTCATCGTGGCCGTCGTCGCGTGGAATCTGCTGACCCTCCAGGACGGGGTGCTGACCGGGCTGCGCAGCGCGCTGTGGGTGCCGGTGGGCAACACCGCGTTCTCGGCGGTGAAGCTGGGCCTGCTGGTCGCCTTCGCGGCGGCTGTCCCGACGACCGGGGTGTTCGTCTCCTGGGTCGCGGCCATCGCGGTCTCGGTGCTGCCGCTGGGCTGGCTGGTGTTCCGGCGGCTGGTGCCCCGGCACGTGAAGTCGACCGGGGAGCGCGCCGCGCCGCCCTCGCTGCCGGAGATCGGCAGGTTCCTCGCGGGCGACTACACCGGCTCGCTGTTCTCGCTGGCCGTGGTCTATCTGATCCCCGTGATCGTGGCCGCGCAGGTCAGCTCCGAGAACAACGCCTACTTCTACATCACCGCCACCATCGGCGGCACGGTCAACCTGCTCGCCATCAACATGGGCGCCTCCCTCACCGTCGAGGGCTCGCACGATCCGGGCCGGCTCGCCGCCAACACCCGGGCCGCGCTCAGGCGCATGGCGAAGATCATGATTCCGGTGGCGGCGGTCCTGTTCTTCGGGGCGCCGTGGATCCTCGGTGTGTTCGGCTCGGGGTACGCGGACGCGGCGACCCCGCTGCTGCGCTGGTTCGCCCTCGGCGGGCTGCTGCGGGTCGTGATGGAGACGTACTTCGCGGTGCTGCGCGCGCAGAGCCGCACCGCTGGACTGGCCTGGCTCCAGGGCCTGTTGTGCGCGCTGGTGCTCGGGCTGACCCTGCTGCTGCTCCCCCGGATGGGGCTGACCGGTGCGGGGGTCGCCGAGGTCTGCGCGCTGGCGGTGATCGTGGCCATCGCCGCGCCCAAGCTGTACCGGACGGTGCGGACCGCCCAGGACGAGGTGCCCGAGGGCCCGGCGGCCGACGGCGACCTGGGGGCGCACGAGTCCGCCGGGCGAGGCCCCGCCCGGGTGCTGGACAGCGAAACCCTCGCGCTCGGCATCCACGTCGACTTCGACCACCTGGACCGCCGCCCCGACGTCCGGCCGGGGCCCGGCACCCCGCCCACCGGGCTGCCCGCGGTGCGCCGGCCCACCTGGGCGGCCGGGCTCCCGGCGGAAAGACGCGAACCGGAGGTGGACGCGCCGTTCGAGACGGAGGAGAGAGCGGTCGTACCGGAAGTGCCGGAGCCCGTACGGGAGGAGCCCCCGGCCACAACGGGCCCGACCCTGCTGCCCACCCGCATCGGAGTCGTCCTCGGCTGTCTGCTGACCGCCGCCCTGCTGCTGTACTGGGTGCCCGCGCTGCGGCTCGGCGAGGCCGACCTGGACGAGATGGGCGGGCTCGGCCTGGTCTCCGTGCTGCCGATGCCGACGCTGGTCGGCGCCGGGCTGCTGGTCACGGTCTTCGCCTCGCTGCTCTGGCTCGGCCGTGAGCACCGGGCCCTGCTGCTGGTCACCCTGCTGGCGACCGTCGTCTCGCTGCACGCCCTGCCCGCGCTGATCGAGACCGAGCCGCGGTTCGCCACGGCCTGGCAGCATCTGGGCTTCCTCGACCACATCGACCGCACCGGATCGGCCGTACCGGACCTGGACGCGCGCTGGAGCTGGCCCGGCTTCTTCGCGGTCGCCGCGTTCGTGGCGCAGTCCTGCGGGGTCTCGGATCTCACCGAGGTCATCCGCTGGTGGCCGCTGACCATGCAACTGCTGTACCTGGTCCCGATGTTCCTGCTGACCCGCTCCCTGCGGGCGAGCTGGCGGGCGCGCTGGACCGGCATCTGGGTGTTCGTGCTGAGCGGCTGGGTGGGCCAGGACTACTTCTCGCCGCAGGGCTTCACCTACCTCCTCTACCTGGCGTTCGCGGCGATCCTGCTGGTCTGGTTCCGGGCGCCGCGGGTGATCTGGACGAGGATGCGGCCGGGCGAGCTGGAGGTGGAGCCGACGGACCGGCGGCAGCGGGCGGTGCTGCTGCTGGTGGTCATCGGGCTGTTCGCGGTGAGTGTGCCGGCCCACCAGCTGACCCCGTTCGTGATGCTCGGCGTGCTGGCGGTGCTGGTCCTGGCCGGCCGCAGCGAACTGCGCGGCCTGCCCGTGCTGTTCGGGGTGATGGTGGTCTCCTGGATCGGCTTCATGGCCGAGCCGTACTGGTCGGGACACTTCGACGAACTCTTCGGCGGGGTCGGGGGCGTGGGCTCCAATGTGTCCTCGTCGGTCTCCGGCCGGATCGAGGGCGGCAGCTCCACCCACACCCTGGTGCTGTACACGCGCGTGCTGCTGGCCGGCTCGGTGCTGGCCATGGCGTGCTGGGGCTGGTGGCGCCGCCGCGACCACAAGTACCGCGAGCGTTCCCTGCTGGTCCTCACCTTCGTCCCGTTCCTCGGCTTCGGCATGCAGAGTTACGGCGGCGAGATGGCGCTGCGCGTCTTCATGTTCGCGCTGCCCGGCGCGGCCCTGCTGGCCGGGCTCGCCCTGTTCCCGCGCACCGGCGTCACCGCCGAGGAGCGCGACAAGGACCGGGTGAGCCTCGCGCCGCTGGCCGCGTTCCTGGCGGGCCTGGTGCTCATGGGCGGGTTCCTGGTGGCCCGTTGGGGCAACGAGCCGTTCGAGCGGGTCCGGCCGGGCGAGGTCGCGGCCATGGAGTACGTGTACGCCCATGACGATCCGAGTGTGCGGCTGCTGTGGCTGAGCAATGACCCGGTCAACGTCGTGACGCCGTCGATGCCGTGGGGCGCGCGGGACATGGAGAAGGTCGAGTACCTGCCGACGCTCGCGCCGGTCGACCCGGTGCTGGTGTCGGGCCTGGTCAAGGCGCTGAAGGACGCGGGCCCGAACTCGTACCTGATGATCAACCGCGGTCAGGTCACCTATCTGCGGATGGACGTCGGCTACTCGGAGAGCTGGGAGCCGCGGCTCCTGCGGAACCTGGACCGGCGCCAGGAGCTGAAGAAGGTCTTCGTCAACGAGGACGTGACCATGTACGCGCTGCGCAAGCAGCCCGCCGGCGAGGTCCCCGAGGCCGATCCCGGGCCGATCGGACCCCGGGTGACCTGGACGCCCTGGTCGGTGGTCGGGGCGCTGGCGGCGCTCGCGCTGATCGTGCTGCTGGCGGCGCGCGAGGTGGTCCGGGTGGCGGTGCGGCCGAGCGTGCGCCAACTGCGCTGGCTGCAGGGCAGCTTCTGGTTCTCGCTGCCGCTGCTGGCGGTGCTGCTGGCCTCGCTGGTGCAGCGGTTCCTGACGATCAAGTAGGGGGTCAGGTGGCCAGGTCGAGCCACCTGACCTCGTAGGCCTGCAGCTTCAGACGCCTGCCGTCCACCGTGGCGGTCGTGGACCGGTCGAGGGTGTTGACGACCAGGGCCGTCCTGTCGGTGGCCAGGATCTTGACCTGCGGCGAGCCGGAGAGCGTCCGGTACTCGGTGCCCGGCGGGAACTCCTCGGCGAACCGGGCCAGCAGGTCGTACAGGGGCAGGGCCCGCCCGCCGTCCGCGCCGCTGGTGGGCGTCCACAGGCAGCCGGGGCAGTCGGCGCCCTCCTCGGCCTGCGGGTTCCAGTAGAAGCCGGAGGTGGCACCGCCCTTGGCCATGGCGATCAGTCCGGTGGCGTGGACGGCGGCGCGCCGGGCCTCGGACCAGTCGTGGCGGTTGTCGTCGCCGTCGGCGGGCTCGACGTAGTACTCGGCCCACCACAGCGGCAGTTCGCCGCCGGTCTGCCGGCGCACCCACTCTCCGACGGCCGTGAACTTGTCGGTGGCCGCGAACTCGTCGGGCAGCAGCTCGTCGTCCCGGGTGTAGCTGGAGCCGTCCACGACGACGAAGTCCGCGCCCGCCTTGTGCTCGTTCCAGTAGGAGAAGGCGTCGAGGACCCGTCGGTCCAGCGCGCCCCAGCTGCCCCTGAAGCTCGGGGAGGCGTGCTCCTCGCGGGGATCGAGGCTGTCCATCACCAGATACGGCCCGCCGACCATGATGTCCGGGTCGACCTTCTTCAGCGCCCGGTGGACCAGGTTGTACAGCTCGGTGTAGCCCTCGTGGTCCCAGCGGGCCTCGGCGTCGTTCCAGAAGCCCTTGAACTCGTTCCAGACGATGAAGTGCCGTACGTCCGGATAGCGTCGGGCGACGGTCGCCGCGAGCGCGGCGAAGTCGTCGAAGTGCTCCGGCTCGGGCGCGGTCTCCAGGGCGGCCTGGCTCCAGTCGGTGCTGTCGACGCCGGCCTCGCCGCCCTTCATCCAGTCCGGGGCGCAGCACAGGGTGACGACGGGGGTGCCGCCGGAGGCGCGGACGAAGTCGATCCGGCGGTCCATCGCCTCGAAGTCGTAACGGCCCGGCACGGGCTCGGGGTTGTCGGCGCCCCAGCCCATGATGTGCTGGATCTGCGGCATCCCGTCGGGCAGCCGCCGCTCGACCCGCCGCACGGCCGCCGCGTCGCCCTCGTCGGCGCTGGACCGGGTGTGGGTGAACCCCCAGCCCACCTCCGGATCCGTGGCGTCCGGCGGGGTGGCCGGGGTGCCGTGCACCTTGCCGCCGTCGCGTGTGGTGCCCTCGGTGCTCGCGCCGCCGCCGGGCAGGGAGTTGAACAGGGACACCACCAGGGCCAGAGCGGCCACCCCCACACCGAGCAGCGCGGTGAGCCGCCACCGCCGTGCCCCCGAATTCCACCCATGCCGTCCCATCGAGGGCAACGGTACGGGGGTGACGGGCGCGAGGGCAGGCTTCTGCGGAGAACAGTTCCGCGGCCCTGTCCAGGGATGGCGTCCGGGGCAATTCCGGTGCGCGAGGAGCGTTCGTGCCGGATCATGACGGCATGTCTGCGAACCCACACGACGCTCTGCCGATCCGGCTCAACGTCGACGACAGCGACTCGCCGTCCGACGTCGTCGACGCGCTGTTCCTCGGCCGCTTCGCGACGGGCGAGCAGCCTTACTCGCACGCGGCGAACATCGACCGCGTACGGTCCGGCGCGACCCTGATGCCGCCCTGCGCCCGGGTGCTGCGGGTGGCCCGCGACGACGACCGCAGCGCGACCCTCGCCGAGGGCGACGGCTGGACCGTGCTGGTCTCCCGCTGGAACCGCGGCGCCGACGTCACGGTCACCGCGACCAGCGCGGAGCTCGCCGAGAAGATCCTCGACCAGGCCACGGACGGCGCGGCGGACGAGCCCGAACCGCAGCCGGAGAACGTGACCATGGGCTTTTGGTACGTCTCCCCCAGGCGCGGCCCGCACCGCACGACCCGCCAGATCTCGGCCGGCACCTGGGACGAGGTCCGCGCCAACTACACGGCGCCGGTGGCGGACGCGATGGACCGCCTGATGAAGACCACCCCGGAGGACATCGCGGGCCGGCTGCTCCTGCTGCACGGCCCGCCGGGCACCGGCAAGACGTCCGCGCTGCGCACGCTCGCCCGGTCCTGGCGGGACTGGTGCCAGGTGGACTGCGTCCTGGACCCCGAGCGACTGTTCAGCGACGTCGGCTATCTGATGGACATCGCGATCGGCGAGGAGGACGGCACCGGCAAGGGGCGCTGGCGGCTGCTGCTCCTGGAGGACTGCGACGAACTGATCCGCGGCGAGGCCAAGCACACCGCGGGCCAGGCGCTGTCCCGGCTGCTGAACCTCACCGACGGACTGCTCGGGCAGGGCCGCAACGTCCTGGTCGGCGTCACCACGAACGAGGACCTGGAGCGCCTGCACCCGGCCGTGGTCCGCCCCGGCCGCTGTCTGGCCCGGATCGAGGTCGGCCCGCTGACCCGCACCGAGGCGGTGGGCTGGCTGGGCGCCGAGGAGGGCGTGGGCCGCGAGGGCGCCACCCTGGCGGAGCTGTTCGCGCTGCGCCGGGGCACGTCCCCGACGTCACTGCCGGAGCCGCGGCCCGGGGCGGACGCGGGCCTGTACCTGTAGTGCTTTCATGAAGGTATGACCGTCTACGTCGGCACCTCGGGCTGGCAGTACAAGGACTGGCGGGACGTGCTGTACCCGTCGGGCTGTCCGATGCGGCTCTGGCTGGAGGAGTACTCGGCCCACTTCACGACGGTCGAGCTCAACAACGCGTTCTACCGGCTGCCGTCCCGGGAGAACTTCGAGGCGTGGCGGGAGCGGGTGCCCGGGGACTTCGTGGTGGCGGTGAAGGCGAGCCGCTATCTGACGCACATCAAGCGGCTGCGGGAGCCGGAGGAGCCGGTGGACCGCCTGATGACGCACGCGCGGGGACTGGGCGACCGGCTGGGCCCGGTGCTGCTCCAGCTCCCCCCGACCCTGCGCGGGGACCCGGGCCTGCTGGACGCGTGCCTCGCCTGCTTCCCGGCCGGCACCCGGGTGGCGGTGGAGCCAAGGCACGACTCGTGGTGGACGCGGTCGGTGCGGGAGGTCCTTCAGTCCCGGGGCGCGGCCCTGTGCTGGGCGGACATCCAGGCCCGCCCGGTCACCCCGCTGTGGCGCACCACCGACTGGGGCTACGTCCGCTTCCACCAGGGCCGGGCCCAGCCGTGGCCGCGCTACGGCCGGCAGTCGCTGGCGACGTGGGCGGCCCGGATCGCGGACACCTGGCCGGACGGCCGGGACGTGTACGCGTACTTCAACAACGACCCCACAGGGGCGGCGGTGCGGGACGCGGCGGTGTTCGCCCGGCTGGCGACGAAGGCGGGGCTGACGGTGACCCGGACACCCGACCGGGTGCCCGCTTCCTAGATCACTCCTCGTAGACCGCCCGCAGCGCGTCCCGTACGGCGTCCAGGGCGTCCCCCTCGGCCAGCCCCAGCCGCCGCACCCGCTCCGCGTACGCCTGGGCGGCCGCCGCTGCTTCCCGTTCCGCGGCGGAGCCGGCCGCGGCCACGAAGGTTCCGTTGCGACCCCGGGTCTCGATCACGCCGTCCGTCTCCAGCGCCCGGTACGCCTTGGCGACCGTGTTCGCGGCGAGCCCCAGCGACTCCGCGAGCCCGCGCACCGTGGGCAGCCGGTACCCCACCGGCAGCACCCCGGTCCGCGCCTGCTCGGAGATCTGGGCCCGCACCTGCTCGTACGGCGGCGCGCTGTCATCGATGTGGATCTTCAAGGTCACGGCACCGATTGTCCCGTACCGGCGGGAAAATCAGAGGCACACGGGTGCGGAGCGCCCGTAACGTGCGCGCCATGACCGTCATCGTGCGCGAGATCAGACCCGAAGCCCGTGCTGACCTGGAGGGTTTCGCCGCTGTCCGGCACAGCGCGCTGCCCTTCTACCTCATCACCCCGGACTCCCTGGCCCATGACCTCGCCCACTCGCATCCCGACGCCCGCTACCGGCCGCTCGCCGCCGAGGAGGACGGCGAGATCATCGGGTCCGCGCAGGTCGGCCTGCTGCACGAGAACCCCGATCCGGTCCAGGGCTTCGTCAACGTGTACGTGCGCCCGGATCGCACCCGCCGCGGCGCCGGCGCGCTCCTGGTCCGCGCCGCCGAGGAGTACCTGGCCGGTCTCGGCGCGACCCGGCTGCTCGCCTGGGTCCTGGACGAGCCCGGCAACCGGGCCTTTGCCGAGGCCCACGGCTACCGGGCGGGCCGTTCCGCCCACTTCCTGCGGCTCGACCTGGCACACGGCACGCTGCCGCCGCTCCAGGACCCCCCGCCCGGCGTCGAACTGCGCCCCGCCTCCGATTTCGCGGGCGATCCGCGCCCGGTGTACGCACTGGACGCGGAGACGACGGCCGACGAACCCAGCGAGGCCGGCGCCGCCGAGCTCACGGACTACGAGTCGTGGCTGGAGGAGACCTGGCACCACCCGCTCACCAGCCTGGAGCTGACCACGATCGCCCTGGTGGACTCCGTGCCCGCCGCCTTCACCGCCGCCCGCACGGACGGCGGCACCCGGTACCACACCGGCATGACCGGTACGGCCCGCGCCTTCCGCGGCCGGGGCCTGGCCAAGCTCGCCAAGAACGACTCCCTGCACCGGGCGCGCGCGGCCGGGTACACGGAGGCTTTCACCGGCAACGACACCGGCAACGAGCCGATGCTCGCGATCAACCGGTGGTTCGGATACGAGGTCTGCGCGACGGAGGTGCGCTATGTCCGCGAACTCGGCTGAGCCCGGAACCACGGTCGACGTGGTCCTGCTCAAGGGCGGCCGGCAAAAGATCCGCTACCCCGCCGAGCTGCTCCAGGACGACGGCACCCGGATCGTCGTGCGGGCGGACTTCGCGGGCGCCCAGGTCCGCGACTTCGGGTTCGTGCGCTTCGAGCCGGGTGACGTCTTCACCGAGTACTACTGGCGGGACCGCTGGTACGCGGTGATGGAGGTACGCGGCCCGCACGGCACCCTCAAGGGCTGGTACTGCGACATCGCCCGCCCGGCGACGCTCTCCGGCACGGAGCTGACCGTGGAGGACCTGGACCTGGACCTGTGGCGCTCGGCGGACGGGACGGATGTGAGGCGGCTGGACGAGGACGAGTTCGAGGAGAGCGGTCTGCGGGAATCGGACCCACAGGCGGCGGCCGCGGCACTGGCCGCCCTCGACACCCTGGGGAAGCTGGCCGTGGAGGGGGGCTTCGAGGCACTGCTGGCCTGACCGGACCGACGAAACTCGCGCAGCGTACTCAGCGCGTCACCGCACGTCACAATTCCGCGGTGCGTGCCCAGGATTGACGCGCCCCACTCACGGTCGCATCGTGAGAACGGCCACTGACAGAACGCCGCCGATGAGGAACCCTCAGCACAAGGGTCTACCTCCGTGACAACGCGGAACACGGTAGGCACTGAAGGAGGCAGCCATGCGCCGCATGACCGTGCAGAAGCCCCTGAAGAAGACGGACTCGCGCCGGATGGCGGGCGAGGAGGCCGACGATCGTCCCGCGGGACGACCCGAGGTCCGCAAGGACATCGCGCGCACATGGTGGCCGGACGGCTGACCAGCCCTTCACCCCAGCAGCCACGAACTCCAGCAGCCGTCCCCCCGACGCCCGTCCCCGGGCGTCGGGGGGACGGCGTTGTCGTCGGCGCACACGGTCCGCGCGCCTACCTGAGCGCAGTCTGAGCACTCCCTTAAAGGGACCATAAGGATCTCCTCCACCCGCCTCCAGCAGGCGATTTCACGGTTTTCTCGGGCTAGCTTGCTGATCGCCCCCACGGGTTTCCGCCAAGCAACCGACGACCGTTCCCCAGGAGTTCCTCATGCCCGCACGCCGCAGGGTCGCCACCGCCGCCTCCGTCGCCGTGGTCGGCGTCGCGCCGCTCGCACTGACCGCGCTGGCCGCCGCGCCCGCCGCCGCGCACGGTTCGATGGGCGACCCGGTCAGCCGGGTGTCGCAGTGCTACGCGGAGGGCCCGGAGAGCCCGACGTCCGCGGCGTGCAAGGCGGCCGTCGCGGCCGGGGGGACCCAGGCGCTCTACGACTGGAACGGCGTCCGGATCGGCGACGCCGGCGGCCGGCACCAGGAGCTGATCGCCGACGGCGAGCTGTGCAGCGCGGGCAACGACACGTTCAAGGGCCTGGACCTGGCCCGGGCCGACTGGCCGGCCACCGGCGTGCGCAGCGGGTCGTACACCTTCAAGTACCGCGTGACCGCCCCGCACAAGGGCACCTTCAACGTGTACATCACCAAGGAGGGCTACGACCCCGCCCAGCCGCTGGCCTGGGACGACCTGGACCTGAAGAACCCGGTGGCGACGGTCACCGACCCGGCCGCGTCCGGCGGCTTCTACACCTTCTCCGGCACCCTGCCGAACCGTTCCGGCAAGCAGCTGCTGTACGCGGTGTGGCAGCGCTCGGACAGCCCGGAGGCGTTCTACTCCTGCTCGGACGTCACCTTCGGCGCCACGAGCGGCGGCGGTACGACGGAGGAGGGGGCGGAGGAGGAGGCGGGAGAGGAGGCGGGAGAGGAGGCCCCCGCCGCGCCCATCGCCTCCGCGCCCTCCGAGGAGCAGATCGAGGACGGCGCCGACGAGTCGACGATCGAGCACAACGGCCACGGCGACCAGGACGCCGAGACCTCGGCCGAGCCGGTCGCGGAGACCACGGCGGCGCCCACCGAGGCGGCCCCGGAGGCCGTCGCCAACCGGCCCAAGGCGGCCGGTGCCACCGAGAACCTCGCCGAGACCGGCGGCGACAGCAGCACCTCCTACCTCGCGATGGGCGGCGCCGGGGCGCTGGCCGTCGGCGCGGCGGCCCTGTTCCTGTCGGTCCGGCGGCGCGCCGTCGGCGGTGCCCGGCACGGCCGCTGACCCCTTGGCTCCGGGGGCCTGACCGGCGGCTCAGGCCGGTCAGGCCCCCGGCGGGCTCAACTGAACGCCGACGCGCAGGTGGTGGGCCGGGCCCGCGCCGGATCGAGGGCGTTGGCCACCTCGTGGAAGGCGATCCGGTCGAAGAGGCCGATCGCCAGATGCTCGGACAGGTCCACCGGGCACAGCTCCTGGAGCAGGACGTTGCGTACGTTCGCCCCGTCGAGGAACTGGCTGCGGTACGGCGTGACCACCTGGTCGTACTTGGTGGCGATCACCGTGTAGCGGACGCCGGGGACGGTGTCGCCGCCCTCGTTCAGCTTGGTGAGGAACGCGGAGCCGGCGATCTGGTCGGCGAGGGCGGGGGTGGCGGTGGAGAGCAGGTCCTCGGCGCCGGGGAAGTACGGCAGCAGGTTCGTCAGGCCGGACAGGTCGGTGCCGTGGTTGTCCGGCGCGATGCCGACGAGGGCGTTCACCTCGGCCGCTCCGCCGAGGAACCGCAGGTAGTAGCGGGGCATCATGCCGCCCTGCGAATGGCCGACGAGGTCGGCCTCGGCGGCGCCGGTCGCGGCGAGCACCTTGTCGACGAAGGCGTCCAGTTGCTCCGCCGACTTGTCGATCGGGCCGAGGCCGTGGAAGAACGGCACGCCCGGCAGCCGGCCGTAGTCGAGCGAGAAGACGCAGTAGCCGCGCTGGGTCAGATAGGGCGCGAGGCCCAGCCAGTTGTCGACGGAGTTGCCGAAGGTGCCGTGCACCAGGACGACGGGCCGGGGGTGGGCGGCGGACGGCTTGCAGGAGTAGTCGTTCCATCCGCTGCTCGGCGCCTCGGCGGCCTGCGCGGTGGTGGCGGGGACGACGGCGACCGCGGCGGTCAGCAGCAGCGTGGTCAGGGGTCTGAGCAGTCTCTTCCAGGGCAGCATCGGGTGATCTCCTTGCGGCTCAAGGGAGTTGCGATGGCCTTACGCCCTGTGATCCGGATCACGGGATGCTGGTTCACTTGTCAAGTTACGAGTGAGTAGTTCAAGGGGGAAGTTACGCGTCAGTAAAAACTTCCAGTGGTAGTTGATGGACCCTCACCAGGAGGGGCGCACCGGCCCCTTGGGGGCGATGTGCAGCAACTGCTGCCCCAGCGCGCGCACTTCCGCCTCCCCCAGCGCCGCGCTCCACTCCCGCACGACGTCCGCCGCCGCCTCCTCCGCGGCCCGGGTATGGGCCCACCCGCGCTCGGTCAGGATCAGCAGCCGGGCGCGCGCGTCCCGCGGGTGGGGCCGTCGCTCGACGTACCCCTTGCGCACGAGCTCGTCCACGAGCTGGCTCGCGGCCTGCTTGGTGACACCGAGATGCCCGGCGAGGTCGGTGACGGTGGCCCCGCCCGCCGCGATCCGGGTGAACGCGAACCCATAGGCGGACCTCCCCTCGAAACCGCGCGCGACCACCCCGTCGTTGATGCGTCGCACCAGCTCGCCCGCGGTGGCGAGCAGCGCGAAGGACAGGGAGAGGGCCTCGGAGTTCTGCAGGGGAGCATCGGAGTTCTGCACGGGAGCATTGAAACACCCTTGACGAAAAGGTCAAGCAGCTTGACTATAGGGCTGCACAACCAGTCAACCCACTTGACCATCACTTACCCAGGGGGAGGGCCATGCCCGTCATCCGCTCGACCGACGCCGTCACCCACGAGATCCACGGCGCCCGTTTCGTCTCGTACGCCACACCCCGCGCCGGCAGCAAGGAGCTGTGCGCCTGGCGCGGCGAGATCCCGCCGGGCACGAAGGCACCGGCGCACACCGTGAACAGGGAGGAGATCCTGCACGTCCTGATCGGCAACCTGCGGATCACCCTGGACGGCACCACGACCGACATCACGGCGGGCGACACCCTGATCATCAACCCGGGCGCGACCCTGGCCGTCGAGAACCCGGCCGATCAGACCGCCCTGACGTGGGTCACCACCTCCATCGGCCTGACAGCGGACCTGCCCGACGGCACCCGCCTCACACCCCCATGGGCCAACTAGCCCCACTCCACCAGCAGTTCGGAGCGCACCCCAGCCGCTCACGCCGCCAGCGTCCCCGGCATGATCGCCCGGGGGCCGAACTTCGCCCGTGCCCGGTCCGCGACCTCCTCGATCCTGCGGACCTTCTCGTCGACAGGGTCGAAGCTGAGCTGATGGGAGGCCTGCTCGGCGGGGTCGAGTCCCTCCGCCCGCAGTGCCAGCACCCGCACCCGGGCGCGCTGCAGCCCCAGCCCCTCGTACATCCCGTACGCCACCCGGGTCAGCGCGGCGGAGTGCGCGGTCGGCTCCTTCAGCGACCGGCTGCGCGTCGTCGCCGACCGGTCCGCGTACCGCACGGTCAGCGTCAGCGTCCCGCACACCTTGTCCAGCGCCCGCAGCCGGGCCCCCAGCTCCTCCGCCGCCGAGAGCAGCGCCCGACGGTGCCGGTCGGCATCCAACTCGTCGCGTTCGAAGGGCCGTTCGGTGACGAGGGAGCGCGCCGCCCCGTTCGGCACCACCCGCCCGCGGTCCACCCCGTTCGCCTTCTCGTGCAGCTCGCGCCCCGCCTTCGCGCCGACCAGCCGCTGAAGCGTGGAGAGTGGCGCGGCGGCGACCCGGCCGAGGCTGTCCAGGCCGTACTCGCACAGCGTGCGGGCCGTGGCCGCCCCGACCCCCGGGAGCGCGGTGACGGGCTTGTCCGCGAGGAACTCCACCACGCCGTCCCGCTCCTCGGGGACGGCACAGGTCACCCCGGGGCGGGCCTCCCGCAGCGCCATCCGCGCCGGCATCGTCCCCGGCCCCGCCCCGATCACGCAGTCCACGCCGTACCGGGCGAGCGCCCGCACCCGGATCACCGAGGCCAGTTCCACCGCGCTGCGCCCGAAGTACCGCTCGGCACCGCGCAGATCGGCCAGCGCCCCGTCCGGCGGCAACGCCTCGACGACGGGCGTGAACTCCTCCAGCAACCCGAGCAGGCCGGGCAGCGCCGCCTCGTACATCGGCGGCAGGTGGAAACGTACGCAGAGGATGGTCATCCCGCACTCCCCGGACTCTGGTGCCACAACTTCCTTGTCTGCGAGGGCTCCTGACCCGCAGGACGCAGATCGGCCCACGGATGCATTTCGTATCCGGTCGGCAGCTGGATGCGCCGGCCGCCGGTGGCGTCGCCCCTCCCCTCGGGCACGGGCTCCGCGAGCCGCGCCGCGACCACGTCGAGGCCGCCCTGCGCCCGCAGTTCGGCCAGCTCGGCGAGGTTCCACGCGGCGGCGCCCACCACACTGAGGCTGCGCGGCCCGCGCCGCTGGACGACCCCGCGCACCAGCAGCAGCCAGGAGTGGAAGACGGTGTGCGCGCAGGCGTCGTGGGAGTCGTCGAAGAAGGCTAGGTCGACCAGGCCCGTGCCGTCGTCGAGAGTGGAGAAGATGACCCGCTTGCCGGACCGGATCGGCGGCGTCTGGGTGGCCGCCTTGGCGCCCGCCACCAGCACCGTCTCCCCGTGCCGCGCCTCGCGCAGCCGGCGCGCGCTGACCACGCCCAACTCCTCCAGGAACTCCCGGTGGTCGTCCATCAGATTGCGCGAGGCGTCCATGGACAGCACACCCAGCTCGGCGCTGAGCTTCTCGGCGGAGGACAGATCGGGCAGCCCGGCGGAGGCGGTCTTCCGCCCTCCCGCCAGCGGGAGTTGACCACCACCGACACCCCGCGCTCCCCGGTGCAGCTCGGTCAAGTGCAGTTGCAGATCACGCCGGTTGGCGCCGAAGGCGTCCAGCGCGCCGACCTGCGCGAGCCGTCCGGCCAGGGGCCGGCTCGGCCGCGCCCGCTCCCAGAAGTCCAGCAGCGAGGCGTAGGGCTGCCCGGCCGCGATCCGCGCCGCCTCGGCCTCGCTGATGCCGTGCACGTCGGAGAGGGCGAGCCGCAGCCCCCACACCGCCGGGGATTCAGACACCAGTTCGATACGGTGGGCGACCGCGGACCGGTTCACGTCCAACGGCAGGATCGGCACCCCCCGCCGCCGCGCGTCCGCCAGCAGCAGCCGCTTCGGGTACATCCCGGGGTCATGGGTGAGCAGCCCGGCGTAGAAGGCGGCCGGGTGGTGCGCCTTCAGCCAGGCCGACTGGTAGGTCGGTACGGCGAAGGCGACCGCGTGCGCCTTGCAGAAGCCGTACGACCCGAAGGCCTCGACGATCTCCCAGGTCCGCTGGATCGTCTCGGCGTCGTACCCCCTGGCCGCCGCGTGCTGCGCGAACCAGAACCGGATCCGCCCCTGCGACTCCGGGTCGGAGAGCCCGCGCCGCACCCGGTCCGCCTCGGCGCGCCCGCAGCCGGTCATGATGTCGACGATGTCGATGATCTGCTCGTGGAAGACGACGACTCCGTACGTCCCCTTCAGCGGCTCCTCCAGATCCGGGTGCGGACAGCGGACCGGCGCCCGCCCGTGCCGGGCCTCGATGAACGGCCGCACCATGTCGGCGGCGACCGGCCCCGGCCGGAAGAGCGAGATGTCGACGACGAGATCGTGGAAGGTGGCCGGCTGAAGCCGCCCGACCAGATCCCGCTGCCCCGGCGACTCGATCTGGAAGCAGCCGAGCGTCTCGGTGGAGCGGATGAGTTCGTACGTCGCCGGATCGCCCGGCGCCACCCCGTCCAGGTCGATCCGTTCCCCCGTCGCCCGCTCCACCTCCGCGACCGCGTG
Source organism: Streptomyces sp. NPDC002784 (assembly GCF_053592135.1). Classification (NCBI taxonomy): domain Bacteria; kingdom Bacillati; phylum Actinomycetota; class Actinomycetes; order Kitasatosporales; family Streptomycetaceae; genus Streptomyces; species Streptomyces sp. NPDC002784. Next base: position 138,343 of record NZ_JBSFVD010000012.1, read on the forward strand.
CGCCATCGCCGACTGCATCCGCACCCCGAGCACGTCCAGCTTGAGCAGCCCGAGGTCCTCCACGTCGTCCTTGTCGAACTGCGCCATGGGAAAGCCCTCGCCGCTGGTCGGCATGACCGGCGTACGGGCGAGCAGGGAGGCGTCGGAGAGGAGCACGCCGCAGGGGTGCATGGCGACTCCGCGCGGCAGGGCGTCCAGGGCCTCGGTCAGCTCCCACAGCCGCCCGTACTTCTCCTTCTCCCCCGCCAGCGCGCGCAGTTCGGGCAGTTCCTCCAGCGCGGCCCGGGCGTCGCGGGCCCGGATGTGCGGGAAGGACTTGGCGATGCGGTCGATGTCGGCGGGGTCCATCGACAGGGCCGCGCCCACGTCCCGGATGGCGTGGCGCACCCGGTAGGTCTCCGGCATCGCGACCGTCGCCACCCGCTCGGTGCCGAACCGGCCGATGATCGCGCGGTAGACCTCCAGACGGCGGGCGGACTCCACGTCGATGTCGATGTCGGGCAGGACGAGCCGGCGCTTGGACAGGAAGCGCTCCATCAGCAGCCCGTGCTCGACGGGGTCGGCCTGCGCGATGCCGAGGAGATGGTTGACGAGCGAGCCGGCGCCGGAGCCGCGCGCGGCGACTCGGATGCCCATGTCCCGTACGTCGTCCACCACTTGAGCGACCGTCAGGAAGTAGGTGGCGAAGCCGTGATGGGCGATGATGTCCAGCTCGCGGTGCATCCGCTCCCAGTAGGCGCGCCGGCCCGCATACCCCTTGCGCACCATGCCCGCCGCCGCCCGGGAGGCGAGCACCCGCTGGGCGGTACGGTGCCCCGCGCCGACGAGGTGCGGTTCGGGGAAGTGGACGGTGCCGATGCCGAGGTCGTCCTCGGGGTCGACCAGGCACTCGGCGGCCGTCGCCCGCGTCTGCTCCAGCAGCCGGTGGGCGGTGTCGCGCCGGAAGCCCGCGGCCTCCACGATCCGCTCGGCGGCGTGCAGCATGGCCCCGGGGTCCTTGAGCCAGGCCTCACCGGAGTCCAGTTCCTTGGTGGGGTCGATGGGGACGAGCCGGCGGGCGGCGTCCAGGACGTCGGCGACCGGGCCCTGGCCGGGGTCGGCGTAGCGGACGGCGTTGCTGAGCACCGGCCGGATCCCCTGCTCGGCGGCGAAGCCGACGGTACGGGCGGCAAGGCGCAGGGAGCCGGGTCCGGTGCCGTTGCGGCCGTGCCAGACGGCTTCCAGGCGCAGCGCGTCGCCGTAGACCTCCCGCCAGGGGGCCAGCAGCCGGGCCGCGTGGTCGGGGCGGCCGGCGGCGAGGGCACGGCCGACGTCGGAGTCGGGGCCGAGCAGGACGGTCAGGCCGTCGCCCCGGTTGGCGGCCCAGGGCAGCAGCGGTGAGCCGTCGCCGGCGTGCGATGCGGTGACGATTCCGCAGAGGTCGGCCCAGCCGCGGGCGCCGTCCCGGGCGAGGAAGGCGACCCGGGGTGTCGACTCGTCGACGAAGGCACCCCCGCGCACCGGGGCGCGGCGCTTCTCGTCCCGTAGAGGCCGCACGGGCTCGACGGGCTCCACCGCCAGCTCCGTGCCGAACAGCGGGCGCACCCCCGCCTTCGCGCAGGCCTTGGCGAAGCGGACCGTGCCCGCGAGGGTGTCGCGGTCGGTGAGGGCGAGGGCGTCCATGCCCCGTTCGGCGGCACGCTCGGCCAGCCGCTCCGGATGCGAGGCGCCGTAGCGCAGGGAGAACCCGGAGACGGTGTGCAGATGCGTGAACCCGGGCATCCACACCTCCGATATCGAACATCAGTTCCCGACTGCCTCATCTCCACCATAGACCAAAACTCGAACGCTTGTACGACAACCGTTCGGCCCTCCCCCACCTGCGGAAACGCCCTCCTCCTCGGACTGTGGGGACATGACACAGAACGGCTTTCTCGGTGAGGTGAAGGACGCGGTCACCCCGCGTGCCACGCTGCTCGTCCTCGGCGTGATCGCCCTCCAGCTGCTGTTCATCGCGTCCTATGTGGGGGCTCTTCATGATCCGAAGGCGAAGGACGTGCCGTTCGGTGTGGTCGCGCCGGGGGCCGCGGCCGAGCAGGCGGTGACCCGGCTGGACCGGCTGCCCGGCTCACCGCTGGACCCGCGCACCGTCGCCGACGAGGCGACGGCCCGGGAGCAGATCATGAACCGGGACATCGACGGGGCGCTGATCGTCGACCCGGCCCGGACCACCGACACCCTCCTGGTCGCGAGCGGCGGCGGCGCCGTCCTCGCCACCACCCTGGAGCGGTACCTCACCACCCTGGAGTCCTCCCAGCAGCGGACCCTCCGGACGGTGGACGTGGCCCCGGCCTCACCGGACGACTTCGACGGGCTGTCGTCCTTCTACGTGGTCGTCGGCTGGTGCGTCGGGGGCTATCTGTGCGCCTCGATCCTGGCCATCAGCACCGGCGCCCGGCCCGCCAACCCGCGCCGCGCGGTGATCCGGCTGGTCGTGATGGCGCTGGTGGCGATCGCCGGCGGGCTCGGCGGTGCGGTGATCGTGGGGCCGATCCTGGACGCGCTGCCCGGCAGCGTCCTGGCGCTGTGGGGGCTCGGCGCCCTGGTCACCTTCGCGGTGGGGGCGGCCACGCTCGCCCTCCAGGGGGTCTTCGGCATCGTCGGCATCGGCCTGGCGATCCTGCTCGTGGTGATCGCGGGCAACCCGAGCGCGGGCGGCGCCCTGCCGCTGCCGCTCCTGCCGCCGTTCTGGCAGGCGATCGGCCCGGCGCTCCCCCCGGGCGCCGGCACCTGGGTGGCCCGCTCGATCGCCTACTTCGACGGCAACGCCACGACGGCCCCCCTACTGGTCCTGTCGGCCTGGGCGGCGGCCGGCATCGCGATCACGCTGGGGGCGGCAACCCTGCGCAAGAAACGGAAGACGGAACCCCTACCGACGGAGGCAAGGTAACGCCACCAGGAAGAGACAGGCCCCCAGCCGCCGACGGCGCCCCACCCCCACCAGGGCCACCCGCACCCGTCCACGCACCCGCACGCAAAAGTCCCGCCCCTCGCGCGGGGGGCGGGACTTCACGAAGCGAAAAGAACCGTCAGCCGATCTGCGTCCCCGTCGCCGACAACGCCTCCGTCACCGACTGGAAGAACGTCTCCCCACCGGAGGTGCAGTCACCGCTCCCCCCGGACGTGAGACCGATCGCCTTGTCACCGGAGAACAGCGAGCCCCCGCTGTCCCCGGGCTCGGCGCAGACATCGGTCTGGATCAGCCCGTTGACGATGTCCCCGTTGCCGTAGTTCACCGTGGCGTCGAGCCCGGTCACCTTCCCCGAGTGCACCTGCGTGGTCGAGCCGCTCCGGGTGACCTCCATCCCGACCGTGGCCTCGGCCGCACCCGAGATCGCCTGGGTGGACCCGTCGTAGAGATTGACCTCGCTCGGGTGCTCGACCTCGCCCGCGTACTTGACCAGGCCGTAGTCGTTGTCCGGGAAACTGGACACCTCGTTGGCCCCGAGCGCGTTCCCCTGCGCGTCCCGCCAGTTGGTGATGCCCTCCGTGCAGTGCCCCGCGGTCAGGAAGTACGGCTCACCGCCCTTGACCACGTTGAAGCCGAGGGAGCACCGGCCGCTGCCGTCGGTGATGGCGTCACCGCCCGCGATGAAGGGCTTGAACTCCCCCTCGGTGCGCTGGAGTTCCGCCACGGATCCGAGCCCGTCGACGACCTCGCCGAGCTTGCGCCACTCGGCGTCGGAGACCGTGCGGTCGGCCGTGACGACGATTCTGTTGGTCGTCGGGTCGGTCACCCAGGAGGTGCCCGGAATGGTCGCGTCCTGCTTGAGCGTGCCGCGCGCGCTCTTGAGCTCCGCCAGGGAGTTCGCCACGACCCGCGCCTCGGCGCCGGCCGCCTCGACGGTTTCGGCCGCGGCCTTGTCCAGCACGTTCACGACGAGGTTCTTGTCCTGCGCGTCGTAGTAGGTGCCGGCCGCGGCGGTCCCGAGATCCTCGGCCAGCGTCGAGGCGAGCTTTCCGGCCGCCGTGACCGACAGGGTCTCGGGCATGGCGGTCGGCGAGGGCTCACTGGCGTTCGCAGTCTGGAAGGTGACACCCGCGGCCACCAGTGCGGCGATGCCCGCACCTGCCGCGGCGGCCCGCCGCTTGGGTATGCGTCGGTGCTTCAACTCACGTCCTCCTGTGGGGGGTCGGTCCGGAGGCTGTGGGGGCCCCGCGAACCGGAAGGCGTACGGACACGGATGCGGCGTACAGCAAAAAGCCGCGTCCGTGCCGGTTGATCGGCGCCTACTATTCCGAGGCGCACAGGCCGCACACAAGGTCGACTTCCGGACGTGCACACGGCCACCACACCGCGCCCCCGCCGCCTTGACCGTGCACAGTCACCCCAGGCGGCTTCGCACTGCAAACACTACGGGCGAGTAACTCGTATGCGGCGCGTGAGGTCTACTCCTGTCCTGAAATCGCCCTTCGCGCCGTGGACATGGGTGAGCCCCCGCACGACACCGCGTGCGGGGGCTCGGTTGCTGCCGGCTGTGGAGCGGAGAGCGGGGTGTCTCTAGTGGACGCTCATCCCGTAGGCGTTCAGGGCCTCCACGACGGGCTGGAAGAAGGTCGTGCCGCCGGAGGAGCAGTTGCCGCTGCCGCCGGAGGTCAGACCGTACGCGGTGCCGTTGCTGCCGTAGAGCGGGCCACCGGAGTCGCCGGGCTCGGCGCAGACGTTGGTCTGGATCATGCCGTAGACGACGTCACCGCCACCGTAGTTGACGGTCGCGTTGAGAGCGGTGACCCGGCCGGTGCGGATACCGGTGGTGGAGCCGTCACGGATGACGCTGGTGCCCACGGCCGGGTTGGCCGCCCGGACGATGTCCGTGTTGCCGGCGGTGCCCGACTTGGCGATCGAGGTGTTGGTGTAGCGCACCAGACCGTAGTCGTTCGTCGGGAAGCTGGAACCGGCGGTCGGCCCGAGGACCGTCGTACGGCCGGAGTTGGCGTACCAGGTGCCCGCGCCGTCGGTGCAGTGACCGGCGGTCAGGAAGTAGTCGGCGCCCGCGCTGTTGCGGACGTTGAAGCCGAGGGAGCAGCGGCCGGTGCCCGAGTAGATGGCGTCGCCGCCCGCGATGTACTTCTGGAACTTGCCCGGGGTGTGCTTGATGGTGAGGGCGTCGGCGTCGCCGCCCGCCTGCTGCCGGATCTTGGCGATCTCGGCCTTGGAGACCGTGCTGTCGACGGTGACGACGACACGGTTGGTCTTGCTGTCGACGGCCCAGGCGGTGCCCGGCACGTCGGCCTTGAGCACGGAACCGCTCACGCTCTTCAGCTCGGCGGAGCTGAAGGTGCTGGGGGCGTCGGCCGCGGTCGCGCTGGGGATCGCGACGGCTGCTGCGGCTACGAGGCCGGTCGATACGGCGATCAGCCGGGTCCGTCTCGTCATGCCACTGCGGGGGGTGGTGCGCTTGATCCTCACTTTTCGTTCCTCCACATGGGAAGTCGGGGGCCCTCGTGGGGTTTCGGGCCCGTGAGGCGCAGCCAGGAGCCGGAGTGTCCGGATTCCGAACACGCCGTGCCCCTGACAAGCGCTGTGGGGGAGTATTCGGCGGCACGCCCGGCCCGCGCAAGAGCGCCTTTCGGCCGTCAATTTTTGAACGACCTGAGCGGCCGCCCCGGTTGCGGGCGCTCGACGGCGGCTCCGTTCAGCAGTTGCACCCACAATCGCAGCCGTCGCAGCCGCAGCTGTCACAGCAGTTCCCGCAACAGTCGCAGCAGCTGCAGCAGTCGCCGCACCCGCTGCAATCGCAACTTGTACAGAGCCCTTCCCGGCGCTGCCGCGACCAGGGATCCTCGAACTCCCCGCAACACATCTGACAGGTACAAGCCAATCCGGCCCATACAGCGCACCCCGCGAGCAGTCCCCGGCGATCCCGCCGGGGCGGCTCCGGGGGCAGCGGCGGGCCGCCCGGCCCTCCGGGCGGCGCGTACGGCCCCGCCATGTGCGAGCACGACGCGCCGCCGAACGCCCGGTCCACCGACCGCCGCAGCTCGTGCACCAGCAGCAGGTGCGCCAGCTTCGGATCGGTGAAGGACACCTCGCGCAGCGCCAGCCGGATCCCGTGCAGCGCGTCATCGGCCAGCCGCCGGGCCTCCGCCAGGGACGTCCCCGTGGCGGTCAGCGGATTCCACGCCCCCGACGCCGCGTCGGCCTCCCTGTCCTCCACGGCGTCCAGCAGATGCGCCAGCCGTCCGAACAGCCGCCCCGCCTCGGCGAGCGGCTCGGCGTTGAGCGGACGCCCCGCCAGCACCGCCGTATGCGCGAAGGCCGCCGCCGTCGCCGTCTCGGTCGGCTCGGTCACCACCAGCAGCGAGGTCCCCGGCCCCGCCAGCGCCTCGATCCCGACCTGCCGGTCCACCGCGTCGACCAGCAGCCCGGTGTCGAACCCCACGGCGAGGCCACCGCGCGCCCCCGCGGCGCCCCAGCTCGAAGCGACGCGGCGCGCGGCCACCGCCACCGGCTTGCGCGCCAGCAGGCCGTCCCCGTCGGCGAGATGGTCGCGCACCTTCGCGGAGGCCAGCACCAGCGACACCGCCGCCGCCAGCCGCGCCCCCTCCCCGCGCGCGACGGACGCGGTCCGCATCCCGCGCAGCGGACACGGCCCGGCCGTACGCCGCAGCCCTTCGTCCGCGCCGGCCTGAGCCTCCGTCAGAACGGAGATCAGCAGGCCGTCATAGTTCGTCACCACCCGTGCGAACTGTCCGTGGTCCCCGCGCAACGCCAGGCAGAGACCGCACAGATGAGCCATCCACTGACCGGCGAGACGCTCCCCGAGCCGATGGCGGCAGGGCCTGACTATTCCGAACACGACGCTCCCCCGTGGTTCGTACGACATTGAGCCGCCGCATCGTATCGGCCACCTCCATGGCCGCTTTCACACCCTCCCGCTTCACCCGTACGCCCCGCGTCTCACCCATACGCCGCGAAGAATCATATTTCACTCACAGTCAGCAGCCATGCGTGGCAGGCCCCTTGGCACGCCTGGGCTCTCGACGTATGCGCTGTGCACCAGTACCGTCACAAACCCCCCGCGCGGCGTCTATTCACTTGGCGCGCCGTCCGCATCATGGATGACCATAGGGATGCGGAAAGCAAGCAAGACCGCTGTGAGAGGAGGCGTCCATGGGATCGGTGCGCAAGGCGAGTGCCTGGCTGGGCCTCGTTGACGACAACGATGACGAGCGTTACTACGACGACGACTACTCTGAGGGGACCGATTCCGGGGATGCCTGGGTCACCGACCCGAGGGTCAAGGTGGCGGCCGACGTCGCCGAGGAGAAGGGCCGCCGGATCGGCACGGTCACCCCGGACAGCTTCCGGGACGCCCGGGCCATCGGCGAGCTGTTCCGGGACGGCGTCCCGGTCATCATGAACCTCACGGCCATGGAGGCCGCCGACGCCAAGCGCGTCGTGGACTTCGCGGCCGGCCTGATCTTCGGTCTGCGCGGTTCCATCGAGCGCGTCTCCACCCGGGTGTTCCTGCTGACCCCGGCCGACACGGAGATCATCAACGGTGAGCCGGCCGCCCACCGGACGGACGGCTTCTTCAACCAGAGCTGAGGCAGGGCCGATCGCCGGCCCTGCCCCTTCGGGGTTCACCGGAAGGCATCGAGCCCGGTGAGCGCCTTGCCCAGCACGAGCTGGTGCATCTCGACGGTGCCCTCGTAGGTGAGCACCGATTCGAGGTTCGTCGCGTGCCGCATGATCGGGTACTCCAGCGAGATCCCGTTGGCACCGAGGATCGTCCGCGCCGTACGGCAGATGTCGATGGCCTCCCGGACGTTGTTGAGCTTGCCGAAGCTGACCTGCTCGGGACGCAGGCGGCCGGCGTCCATGCGCCGCCCCAGATGGTGGGCGAGCAGAATCCCCTTGTGCAGTTCGACCGCCATGTCGGCGAGTTTGGCCTGGGTGAGCTGGAAGCCACCGATGGGCCGCCCGAACTGCTCCCGCGACTTCGCGTACTCGATCGCGGTCTCGAAACAGGAGCGGGCCGCGCCCATGGAACCCCAGACAATGCCGTAGCGCGCGTGCGAGAGGCAACTGAGCGGTCCGCGCAGGCCGGTGACCTCGGGAAGGACCGCGTCGGCGGGCAGCCGCACCTCGTCCAGCACCAGCTCGCTGGTCACCGAGGCGCGCAGGGACAGCTTGTGCTTGATCACGGGGGCCGAGAAGCCGGGGCTGTCGGCCGGCACGACGAAACCGCGGATGCCGTCCTCGGTCTGCGCCCAGACGACGGCGACCCCGGCGACGGATCCGTTGGTGATCCACATCTTGCGGCCCGTCAGGACCCAGTCGCCGCCGTCGCGTTTGGCGTACGTCCGCATGGAGGCGGGGTCGGAGCCGTGGTCCGGCTCGGTGAGCCCGAAGCAGCCGATGACCTCGCCGGAGGCCATCCGGGGCAGCCAGTTCTGCTTCTGCTCCTCGCTGCCGTAGCGGTGGATGGCGTACATGGCGAGGGAGCCCTGCACCGAGACCAGGGACCGGATGCCGGAGTCGGCGGCCTCCAGCTCCAGACAGGCGAGCCCGTACTGGACGGCGGAGGCGCCCGCGCAGCCGTAGCCGCTCAGCGACATCCCGAGGGCGCCGATGGAGCCGAGTTCACGGGCCAGTTCACGGATGCCGGGCAGTTCGCCGGTCTCGTACCACTCGGCCACGTACGGCAGGACACGGTCGGCGGCCCAGCGGCGTACGGTGTCGCGGACCGCGAGGTCCTCGGGCTGGAGGAGGTCGTCGATCCCCAGCGGATCGGCGGGATCGAACGGGGGCAACGGCATGGGAGACCCTCCGGCAGCTCAAAACTAGCAGCGCTAGTCACGGGTTGAAGGCCGACGTTACGACGCAGTCTTCCACCCCGTCCAGGGGGTCAGGCCGTGACCCGGGACTCCGCGACCTCGCGCGGTGCCGGCACCTCCACCGCGGCCGCCGGCTCGCAGCTCATCGCGCGCGGCAGCCTCAGCGCCATCACCGCGCCGAGCAGCAGCAGCCCGGCACTGACCAGCAGCGTCACATGCAGCCCGTGGACGAAGCAGTTGCGCGCCGCCTCACGCAGGGTCTCCCCGGCGGCGCCGCCCAGCTGCCCGGCCACCTCGTAGGCCTCGCCCAGCGAATGACTCGCGGACGCGGACGCCGAGGCGGGCACGCCGGGCACGGAGGACAGACCGGGCGCGTACGCCGCGTTCATCACGGTGCCCAGCAGCGCGATGCCGATGCCCGCGCCCAGCTGGTAGGAGGTCTCGCCGATCGCCGCCGCGCCGCCCGCCTGCTCCGGCGGTGCCTCGCTCAGCATCGACTCGTACGCCCCGAACAGCGTGGTCTCCAGACCGAAGCCCAGCAGGACGAACCCGGACAGCATCAGCGCGGGATCGTCCGTGCCGCCCATCGCCGTCAGCAGCACCACCGCGAACGCCGTCAGACAGAACCCCGAGCACACCATCCGCCGCGGCCCGAACCGGCGCAGCATCCGCGCTCCGGCGAGCCCCGCGCCCATCGCCGCGAAGGTCAGCGGCAGCAGCCGCAGCCCGGTCTCCAGCGGCGACAGGCCGAGCACCAGCTGCAGATACTGCGCCGCGATCAGCTCCAGGCCGACCAGCGCGAGCATCGCCAGCACGATGCAGCCCACCGAGGTGCTGAACGCGGGGCGGGCGAACATCCGCAGGTCCACCAGGGGATGCGCGCGGCGCCGCTGGCGTCGGACGAACAGGACCAGCAGGGCGGCGCCCACCAGCAGGGGCAGCACGCCGGCGCCGTCGAAGTCGCCGCCGCCGAGCCGCTTGACGCCGAGGACGACCCCGAAGAGGCCGGCCGCCGCCATCAGCGCGCCGATCACGTCCCAGGGACCGCGGCCGTCGCCCTTGGACTCGGGCAGCAGCAGCCGGCCCACCGGCAGGCTGACCAGCATCAGGGGGATGTTGACGAGGAAGACCGAGCCCCACCAGAAGTGCTCCAGCAGGAAGCCGCCGAGCAGCGGTCCGACCGCCGCGCCGACCGCGGCGACCGCGCTCCAGATGCCGATGGCGAGCGCGCGCTCACGCCGGTCGGGGAAGACCTGGCGGAGGATCGAGAGGGTGGCCGGCATGATCATCGCGCCGCCGACCCCGAGCAGCGCCCGCGCCGCGATCAGCACCTGGGCGGTGTCGGCGAGGGCGGCCAGCGCGGAGGCGACGCCGAACAGGGCGTATCCGAGGAGCAGGATCCGTCTGCGGCCCACGCGGTCGCCCAGCGTGCCGAAGAGGATCAGCAGCGAGGCGCAGACGAGGGGGTAGACGTCGACGATCCAGAGCAGTTCTATACCGCCGGGCCTGAGGTCCTCGGTGACGGCGGGCACCGCCACGTGCAGCACGGTGGCGTCGACGGCGACCAGCAGCAGGCTGGCGCAGAGGACCACGAGGACGACCCAGCGGTTGGCACCGGCCCCGGCCGCCCGACGGCGCAGCGCAGCGGCCGTGGTCGTCCCGGACATGTACGTACCTCCCAGATGTTCCCTCGCGTTCGGCGGGCTCACGGGGTGGGGACTCCCCGTGACTCGGCCGGAGAGGAGCGGTGGTCTCCGGCCCGCGCAACGAAGCGAGTGACTCGTCAGAGTACGCGAGTCCGTGCCGGTGCCTAGTGGTGGAGCTCTCAGACTCCGGACGGAACACGTGTGGCGTACGCCACTCACTTCACCCGCCGAGCAGGCCCGTCGGCACGCCCCGGCGGGCCGCCCCGTGCGCCTCCCTCAGATGATCGAGCCCGTGACCGATCTTTCTGCGCGCGTGCGACGCGCGGCGCCGGCCCTCCTGGGATACGCCACCGTGCGCGCCCTGGGCCTGCTCGCCCTGGCCCTGTGGCTACGAGGTGCGGCTGCCCAACGGCGACGTGCACTCGAACCTACGCGGTGCTGACGGGCCGCTGGGTGACCGCCGGCACCCTGGCCCTGCTGGCCGGCCTGACCCGTCCGGTCGGGCTCGCCGTCGTGGCGGCGGTGTGGGCGGCCGGGATTGCCTCGTTCGTGCGGGAGCGAAGCGCGGCGCCCGCCGACCGCGCGCACGGCTCCGGGCACGCCCCCTCACCCACCGGCGGCCCTCCCCCACCGGGCGCGTCCGTCACCCGGCGCGCCCTGGGCATGCTCCTCGCGCCCCTGGGAGCCGCCGGTTACGTCCTGTGGGTCGGCCACCACACCGGCAAGGGCCAGCTCGGCTATCTCGAGGTCCAGGCCGGCTGGCGCGCCGGCTTCGACGGCGGCTACGCTTCGCCCGTTTCGTCGCGGACAAGTTGACGTCGTTCCCGTCGGCCCTCGCCGGGCCGGCCCTGCTCGTCGTCTGTGCGCGTCGAGCTACTTCGGCTCCAAACCGCGTTTGCTGCTGCCCGCCTTCCCGCTGCTCCTGCCCCTCGCCGTGGCCTGGCCCGGCTGCGCATACGCCGGTCGGCCACGATCCTGGCGCTGACCGCGGTGGCCTCGGCGGGCTACGGGGTGTTCTGGCTGAACGGCTCGGGTCCGCCGTGATGATCGGCAGGAGAATTCCGGGCCGGCTTCCGGTGAACGAATTCGTACGCCCCATAAAACGGTGCTCTGGAATGATCAAAGGAATTGAAGGGCGCGGCGGCCGCTGATTGCGAAGTCGTAGGAAATAAGCCCCTCTTTGAGATGAATCCCACATCACATCGTCATCACAAACCGGCGGTATCGACGGGGTTGAGAGCTCACTCGCTGTAACGTCGATTGGGTGCGTACCGAACGAAACCTCACCCGCCTGGACCGGGTGTTCGCGAGGCTGGACCGCGAGCCGGAACGGCCGGCCCACATCGATGTGCCGAGGATGAGCCGGCACAGGGTCGCCCTTTTCGCGGCGACCCTGGCCTTCTACGGGGCCATCGTGTGGGCCGTGGTGATCACCTCGTGGCTGGTCCGGCTCGACTGGCAGGTCATGTTCTTCCGGCCCTACCAGCAGTGGTCGGAGATCCACGCATTCGTCGACTACTACGTGGTCCTCGGCCAGCGCGGCCCCACCGCCGTGATGATCGCGGCCTGGCTGGGCTGGCGTTCCTGGCGGCAGCACACCCTGCGGCCGCTGCTCGCGCTCGCCACCTCGTTGCTGCTGCTGAACGTCACCGTCGGCGCCGCCAAGCTCGGCATGGGCCGTCTCGGACCGCACTACGCGACCACCGTGGGCTCCAACGAGATGTGGCTGGGCGGCGATATATTCCCCAGCGGCCACACCGCCAACGCCGTGGTGACCTGGGGAATCCTGGCGTATCTGGCCTCCACCCCGGCGGCCCGCCGGTGGCTGTCCGCCCTGTCGGCGGTGACCTCGCTGGGCGTCGGCCTGTCCACGGTGTATCTCGGTACGCACTGGCTGAGCGATGTGCTCCTCGGCTGGGCCGCGGGCCTGCTGATCCTGCTGGCGCTGCCCTGGTTCGAGCCGCTGATCGCCCGCGCCGAATCGGTGATCTTCGATCTGCGCGACCGGCTGCGGGCCCGCCGCGCCGGCACGGCAGCCGTGCCGGCCGCTCCGGTCGAGGTCCCGGTGCGGGTCAAGCCGCGCGACTCGGCGCAGGACGTCTCCCCCACGGCCCGTTCGCCGCGGGCGCCGGCCCATCTGGCGCCGGGGCCGCACACGGCCCGCTCGGAGCGCACTCCGGTCACCCCGGCCGGCAGCCGCAGACCACCGCAGACCGACCGCGTCACACGCGGTACGACGTCGGCGGCCCGCCCCCTCACGGGCGGCTAGCCGCAGCAGGACAGCGGGGCCCGGTACGCACAGCCACCCCGCGGCGACGGCCCCGGTTCCCCTTCGCGAGGAGCCGGGGCCGTCGCGCTGCGTCAGCCCTTCCAGGCCCGGGTCACCAGGCCGTCCCGCACCTCGAAGTTCAGCCGTCCCACGCGGTACTCCATGGTGATGATCGCGCCCGGCGGCAGCGACCGTACGGTCGTCCAGCCCCGTTCGCGGGCGAGTTGCTCGGCTCGGTCGGCGCCCAGGCCGAGGTAGCCGTCCGGCTGGTCCTGGGGTTCGGCGGGGGGTGTCGGTATCGGTGCCATGCCGCCACGCTAGGCCCTGTGCGGCGGCCGGGGCCAGAGCGGCGCCCACGCCCTGTCACTCATCCCTCTCCGGTCACGCTTCTGTCACAGGATCACGACACGCGTTTCAGCCGGGCTCACTCACACGTACGAGCGGTCGCCCACGTCTTACACAGGAATTCGAACGCAATTCCCGCGTGTCCCGAAGGCGTCCCCTGTACCGGGCGGAAAGGACCGAGGGAAATTCCCTCCGGACTCCTTTTGTCCTCGCGTCACTTCACCACTCCGCGCCGGATCCGCTCGGCGTCCCCGGCGTTCGATCCGCCCGCTCCCAGGTACGCGGCACTCGCTCCAGAGCCCGGGAAAGCCGGTCCCGGGCGGTCCTGATCGCGTCCGTGAGCTCGACGGGCTCCAGCACCTCGAACTCGAAGCCCAGCAGCATCACATGGATCACCATCACATCCAGGCTCGCCGCTCCGGTGCGCAGCAGACAGCTGCGCGGGCCCTCCGGTTCCAGCACGCCGGCGGAGGGCGAGATGTGCTCGGTGGCCTCCCGCAGGGGCACCAGCAGCCGGACGAGGGCGTGGGTGGCGTACGCGCGCGTGGAGACGCCCTGGGAGACATAGGCGGCGAGGTCGTCGGCGGGCGGGCGGCGCGGGGTGAAGCGGGGGCCGTGCGGGGGCTTGGGCGTGATGCGGTCGGCGCGGAAGATGCGCCAGTCGTCCCGGTCGAGGTCCCAGGCCACCAGGTACCAGCGGCGCTCGGTGCAGACCAGGCGGTGCGGTTCGGCTCTGCGGCGGGTGAGCGTGCCGTCGTGGCCCCGGTACTCGAAGCGCAGCCGCTCGGCGTCCCGGCACAGATGGGCCAGTTCGGTGAGGAGGCCGGGGTCGACGGGGGAGGGCTGGCCGCGCAGCATCGGCACGGTGAAGGCGTTGAGGGCGCTGATCCTGTGGCGCAGCCGGTTCGGCAGGACCTGCTCCAGCTTGGTGAGGGCCCGCACCGAGGTCTCCCCGATGCCCTCGATGCCCTGTCCCGCGGCCGTGCGCAGCCCCACCGCGACGGCGACCGCCTCGTCGTCGTCCAGGAGCAGCGGCGGCAGCTCGGCGCCCGCGCCCAGCTGGTACCCGCCGCCGGTGCCCGGGCTGGCGTTGACCGGGTAGCCGAGCTCGCGCAGCCGCTCCACGTCCCGCCGGACCGTGCGGGGGGTCACCCCGAGACGGTCGGCGAGTTGCGCGCCGGACCAGTCCCGGTGGGCCTGGAGGAGCGAGAGCAGGCGCAGCAGTCGTGCCGAGGTGTCCAACATGGCGCCGAGTCTGCCAGCGCAACCGGACAGTAACGGTCCGCAATGCTCAACTCGCGGATACAACTGGGCAACTGGCTGTCACACCGGCCCCGGGCGCCCCTCGTTCAGGGCGAGTAGGACAACTGCGGAACCTCGAAGCACGTGCGGTCCATGTCCCCCTGGGAGACCCAGCCCCGGTCGTCCGTCCAGCGCGCCACCGACAGACACGTCCGGCGGGTCGCGGGCGGCTCGGCCAGCCGCTCGAAGCGGACGGGGAGCAGCAGACCGCCGGCGGTCCAGCCCTGGCTGCGGCTCATCCAGCCGTCGACGCACGCGCGCGTGACGCCCGTCCTCGCGCAGGACCGTGCGGCTTCGGTGAACCACTGCGCGGCCGCCCACCCCTCCACCTGCCACTGCGCGTGCGTCTTCAGCCCCTCGGTGGCCTCCCGGAACTCCCGTACGGCCTCGTGGCCGGTGTCCTCGAAGTTGCGGCTGGCCCCGGTCGCCCACAGGGCGTTGCGGCAGCGCGGGGCGTCCTTGTAGTCGTCCGCCACGGTGGAGGTCCAGTTCTGTACGTTCGTCACCTTGGCGGTGAGCTCGACGCCGGCGTCGTCCAGGGCCGCGCACAGCCGGGCGTTGCCGTGGCTGTCGATGGCGTCGAAGACGAGGTCGGCGCCCCTCTCCTTCAGATCGGCCGCGACGGCGCGGAAGTTGGGCAGCGCGAAGTCGACCTGCTCGGTGACCACCTCGTAGCCCTCGGCCCGCAGACCCCGCTCGACGAGCCGGGCGTAGGAGGCGGACGCGGCCTGGTTGTAGGAGACGACGGCGGCGGTACGGGCGCCGTGCTCGCGCTTGAAGTAGCGGTAGACCTCGGTGCCGCCGTAGAGCTCGCCGTCCCAGCCGGCCGTGCCGTCGCGCGGCGCCAGGCTGCCGTAGATGCCGTACAGGTGCGGCCAGGTGTCGTAGGCGGCGCCGATGGGCTGGCCGCCGATGTCGGGCACGCGCGCGCGGGAGACGCGGGAGGCGCCCGCGTAGTCGAGGACCGTGGTGGCGACCAGGGCGACCACCCGGTCCTCGTCGATCAGCCGGTGCACGCACTCGTTGTTGCCGACGCCGCTGCCCCCGTCGTCGCACAGGCGCACCTCGACCGGGCGGCCGTCGATGCCCCCGCGCGCGTTGAGCCGCTCGAAGTACGCCTTCGCCCCGTCGCGCGGGCCGGTGAAGGCGTCGCCGCCGACCGGGCTGGTGGCGCTGGTGATCACGCCGACCCGGATCGGGGCGGTGTCCCGCGCGGGAGTCGCGCGCCCGCGGTCCTCGAAGTCGCTCTCCGGAAGCCGGCTGCCGCAGGCCGCGCTCAGGACGAGCAGCAGCACCGCGACAACGGCCTCAGCAGCCCGGGACCGGCGAGGCCGGGCCATTGCCGCTCAGTTGCACCAGCGCGCACAGCGTCTTGGCGGACACCTTCCAGGTGCCGTCCTGCTCCACGGCCGTCCCCGCGGCGTCCGGCAGGGCGGTGGCGCCGTTCAGGGTGAGCGTGTACGTCACGTCCGCCTCGGTCGGCGAGGTGAAGGCGACCTCGCTGACCCGCGCCCCGACCTGTCCGCCGCGCTCGTCGCCGCTGAACGCCCGGAGCACCGGGGCCATCCGGTCGCCGTTCTCCAGGACGGTCTCCTTGTCCTCCAGGGAGGTGCCGGGGTCGAAGAACTTCTGCCAGTTCCGCTCGATCTCCTGCTCGGCCGCCCCGGCGTCGGCGGGCGCGGTCGCCGCGGGGGCGCTCGTCGTCCGCTCGGCCGAGGGGGCGGGCGGGGTGGCGTCCGAGCCGCCTCCCTCGTCGTCGCCGCAGGCCGCGAGGGCCGGGGCGAGGAAGAGAAGCAGGGCGGCCGCCAGTGCCGTACCGCGTCGTGTGTTCCGCCGACTGAGGTCGCTCCCGAGAACCATCTGGCTCACCACCGGGTGTCGGTCCGGGCCGTGCACGCCCGGTTCTTTCAGGGTCAGCTGACAGAAGGCATAGTGCAAGCCATCGGCTGGCATGGACAGACACATGACGTGTGAAGCCTGAGGAGCCACAGATGCGGACAGCCCGACTGCGGACCGTGCATCCCCTCCTGTGGGCCGGCTGGGCCGCTCTCGCCGCGGGCGCGGTGCTCTGTGTACTCGGCTGGTACGGCGTCTCGGGCGAGCGGTTCGCCGAGCGGCAACTGCCCTATCTCGCCTCCTGCACGGTCCCCGGCGCCGCGCTGATC
The DNA here is from genome assembly GCF_053592135.1 of Streptomyces sp. NPDC002784. Taxonomy (NCBI): domain Bacteria; kingdom Bacillati; phylum Actinomycetota; class Actinomycetes; order Kitasatosporales; family Streptomycetaceae; genus Streptomyces; species Streptomyces sp. NPDC002784. The sequence continues at coordinate 154,893 of NZ_JBSFVD010000012.1, forward strand.
GTCGCCGCGGCGGTGCTGCTCACCCAGGGCCGCAACGCGCTCGCCGCCGCGCGCGTGGAGGAGCTGTACGGCCTGCTCGTGGCCGCCGGAGCGCCGGACGCCGAGGCGTCGGGGTCCTCGCCGGCCGCGCCCCTCGCGGTCAGCGGGGACCGGCTGATGGTGCCGGGCGGCACGCTGTTCCACCGCGCGGACTGCCCGCTGGTGAGCGGGAAGGCGGAGGCGGTGCCGGTGGACGCGAAGCTGGTCGGCAGCGGCGACCTGGGGCCCTGCCCGATCTGTGAGCCCGCCGCGGCGGACGACTGATGTCGTCCCTGACGTACGACCTCACCCTGGCCGGCCTGTCGGTCGGCAGCGCCGCCGCCCTCACCGGGATCGGTCTGGTCGTGACCTACCGCGCGACCGGGGTGCTCAACTTCGCGCACGGTGCCGTCGCCATGGTGTGCGCCTATGTGCTGCGGCAGCTCGTGGTGGAGTGGGGCTGGCCCCTGTGGGCGGGGGCCGCGGTGACCCTGCTGGTGCTGGCGCCCGCGATCGGGATGGCGCTGGAACGGTTCGTCTTCCGTCCGCTGTCCGTCCTCGGCGGTGATCCGGCGCAGACCCTGGTGGCGTCGATCGGGGTGTTCGTGCTGCTGGTGGGCGGGGCGGCGCTGCTGTGGGGGCAGGGGGCGCGGGAGGACGCCCCGGAGCTGCTGGTGGCGGCGGACCCCTGGGGACAGCTGGCGGTGGTCCTCGTGCTGGCGGCGGCGGTCGGTGCGGTCATCCGGTGGACCCGGTTCGGGCGGGAGCTGCGCGCGGTCGTGGACGACCGGCGACTCGCCGTGCTGGGCGGGATCGACGCGGACCGGGTGGCCGCGGCGGGCTGGGCGTTCGGCTCGTTCACCGCGGGCCTGACCGGCGTGCTGCTGGCCCCTTACGTCCGTCTGGACCCGTACGGACTGCCGCTGCTGGTGATGGAGGTCGTGGCGGTGGCGGTGGCCGCCCGGATGCGGAGCCTGCCGGTCGCGGTGGTGACGGCGCTCGGCATCGGGGTGGCGCAGAGCCAGTTGACGCGGCTGCATCCGCGGGGCTGGGGAGAGCCGCTGCTGCAGGCGGTGGGCGCGAACCTGTTCGTGGTGGCGCTGCTGATCGCGGCGCTGGCCCTCCCCCGTGTCGGCACCCGCGACGCCCTGCCCCGCACGGCCACCGCGCGCGTGCCGACGCCGCCGGGCGCCTGGATCGTGGCGTGGGTGCTGTTCCTGCTTCCGCTGGGCTTCGCGGGCTCGGACCTGCACACCTCGGTCCAGGTGCCGGCGCTGGCCGTGGTGCTGCTCTCCCTGGTGGTGGTCACCGGCCGCGGCGGCCAGATCTCCCTGGGCCAGGCGGCCTACGCGGGCCTGGGCGCCCTCTTCACGGCCCTGCTGGCGGCGGGCCGGTTCCCGGGCCTGCCCCGCCTGCCCGAACTGGCGGCGCTGGCGCTGGCGGTGCTCCTGGTGGCCCCCCTGGGGCTGCTGACCGGCTGGCCCGCGATCAGCCGCAGGGGCCTGGCGCTGGCGCTGGCGACGTTCGCGGTGGGTGTCGGGGTGAGCCGCTTCGTCTTCGCGCAGCCGTACGCGACCTCGGGCCTGGCGCTCGGCCGCCCGGCGGGCTTCGACGACGACCGCGCCTACTACGTCCTGGAGTTGGCCCTGCTGGGCGCGGCCCTGCTGGCGGCCCGCGCGCTGCGCACGGGCCGTACCGGGCGGGCCCTCGCGGCCATGCGCGACCACGAGCCGGGCGCGTCGGCCTCCGGAGTCCGCGTCCCGGCCCTGAAACTCGCGGCCTTCGTCTCGGGCGCGGCGCTGGCCGCCCTGGGCGGCGGCATGCTCGGCATGGGGCTGCGGGCCTTCGACCCCGCCGCCTTCGACCCGGTCCGGGGCCTGCTCTGGTTCGCCGCGGTGGTGGTCCTGGGCGCCGACAGCACCCTGGGCGCGCTGGCCGCGGCGGCCCTGCTGGTGGGCCTGGACGCCGGGGCCCGGGGCGGGGTGGCGGCGGCCCTGATCGGCGTACTGGCGGTCCTGGTGGGCCGCTTCCCGGGCGGCCCGTACGAGGCGCTGCGCAGCGCGGCGACCCGGCTGCGGCCGGCCGGACGGGCGAGCCTGACGGAGCGGGGCGGGGCGGTACGCCGGCACCTGCGGGCGACCGCCACCGGCCCCCCGCCGGTCGAACCCACGCCGCCGGCCGTGGCCGCCGGCTCCCCCGGGCCCTCCCGGCAGCCACCCACCTCCGACAGGCCCATCCTCAGCGCTCACGCCCTCCGGGCCGGTTACGGCGGCTTCCGAGCCCTCGACGGCGTGGACCTCCAGGTGGCCCCCGCGCGGATCACCGCGATCGTCGGCCCGAACGGCGCCGGAAAGAGCACCCTCTTCCACTGCCTCGCGGGCACTCTCCTCCCCGCCCACGGCCGGATCCGCTGCGGCGACCGGGACATCACCCGGCTCCCCGCCCACACCCGCGCCCGCCTCGGCATCGCCCGCACCTTCCAGCAGCTGGCCGTCTTCCCCACCCTCACCGTGGCCGAGAACATCCGCGTCGGCGCGGAGCAGGGCCGCGTCAGCGACCCGGCGGCCGTGGAGCGGGCCCTGCGCCTGCTGGGCCTCGACTCCGTACGGGACGCCCCCGCCGCCGGCCTGCCCACCGGCACCCTCCGCCGGGTCGAGCTGGCCCGAGCCCTGGCCGGGAGCCCTCGCGTCCTGCTCCTGGACGAACCCGCGGCGGGCCTGGACACCGCGGAGGTCGCCGCCCTGGCCCGCCTCCTCAAGGCGCTCGCCGCCGACGGCACCGCCCTGCTCGTGGTGGAGCACGACCTGGACCTGGTGGCCGACCTCGCGGACGTCGTGCACGTCATGACGGCCGGCCGCATCGTCGCTTCGGGCCCCCCGGCCCACGTCCTCGACGCACTGGACGCCCGGGAGACCCCCGTATGACCCTCTCCCTGCGCCACGCGCGCGTGCGCTACGGCCCGCTGGAAGCCCTGCACGGCATCACCCTCGCCGCGCCCGCCCCGGGCCTGACCGTGCTCCTCGGCCGCAACGGATCGGGCCGTACGACCGCCCTGCGCGCCCTGGCCGGGATCGTCCCGCTGTCCGGGGGCGCGGTGGTGTGGGACGGCGTGGACGTGACCCGCGTACCGGCGTACGAGCGGGCCCGCCGGGGCCTGTGCCTGGTCCCGGACCGGCAGGCGGTCTTCGGCTCGCTCACCGTCCGCGAGAACCTCGAACTCGCCGCCCCCGCCCTCGACGCCGCCCTGGCCGCCTACCCGCCCCTGGAGGCGCTGCTCCCCCGCCGGGCGGGCACCCTCTCCGGCGGCGAGCAGCGCATGCTGGCCCTCGCCCGGGCCCTGCTGGCCCGCCCGCGCGTGCTGCTCGTGGACGAACCGGCGCAGGGCATGGCGCCCGCGGTGGCGGCCCGGACGTACGGACTGCTCGCCGGGCTGGACGCGTGCGTGGTCCTCGCCGAGCAGCGGCTGCCGCCCGTGCCGCGCGACCGGCCGACGCTGGTGTACGAACTGCGCCGCGGCGCGGTGGTGTTCAGCGGTGAGGCGACTGAGCCGCGGCATCCGCCCGGGACGGGCCTCAGAGCGCGGCGGAGCGGGTCGCGCTCTGCGGAATGACCAGCAGCATGTCCGGCCGCAGCCGGTCCGGGGAGGGGCCGACGGTCTTCTTGTTGGCCTTGTAGAGGGCCGGCCAGCCGCCCTTGATGCCGTAGGTGCGAGCGACCGACGAGAGCGTGTCGCCGGGTTTCACCGTGTGCATCCGGCCCTTCAGCCCGTACCGCTTCGAGCACACGGGCCAGGCCTTCCAGCCCTGGACGGCGAGCACCTTCTGGGCGACCGTGATCTGCTGCTGCCGCGTGGCGAGATCCGCGCGCGGGGCGTACTTCAGGCCGCCGAACGCCTTCCACGTGGGCTGCCAGAACTGGAGTCCGCCGTAGAAGCCGTTGCCGGTGTTGATGTGCCAGCGTCCGCTGCTCTCGCACTCGGCGATACAGCCCCAGGGCCACTGGTCCTTGGCGCAGGCGTAGGGCGGGAGCGGGGCCGCCGGTGCGGAGACCGTCGGAGGCGGTGCCGCGTGGGCGGCGCCGGGGGCGAGGAGGGGCAGCAGGGCGGTCGCGAGGGCGAGCGTGATCGGCGTGCGGATCATCGGCCCACGCTAAGCAGCGCCACGCGCGGCGCCGCCCCGGCGCGTCGGTGCGCCCCGGGGGCCCCACCCGGTCGGCGGACCGGCGGGCGGGGAGGAAGTCGCCCTTCGGCGACCCATTTCATTCGCCGATTTCATGATTTGTCGACCTGTCACCTCACCGATCTGTCGCTCACCTCGCGGCACCAACTGCCCTGACGGAGCGCGCACTTGACCACGAATGCCCGATTCCGCCCCCAGGTGACCGAGCCCCTTGCCTGGTTCGATTCCGTTCGCCCTGATGCGTGACTCCCGCCGCAGATCACCCGTTGTCATCTTCATGAGCCCGGGGCCCACCCGGTTCACGGGCCGGGAGCCACCCGGCCGCGCCACGCACCACATCCCGAGGGAGCCACCCGTGCCGCGCATGCTCGACGTCAGCGACGAGGTACGCGCCGAGATCGGCGACGAAGAAGCCGACCGGCTGCTCGCCGGAGAGAACGCCCCCGGCAGTTACGACTGCACGTCCTGCCGCACCCCGGGCGACTCCGAACAGGAGCGCACCAGCACCGTCCTGTTCATCGGGGACGAGACCGCCGTCCTCGCCTTCGCCCACGCCACCTGCCTGCCCTCGCAGGTCGTCCAGGTCACCGAGGAGCAGCTCAAGGGGGCCGTGCGGTCCATCACCGGCGACCAGGTCGACCTGGAGCCGGAGAAGGTCGTACCCGAGCAGGCGGTGCTCGGGGTGACCAGCGGACTCATCCTGATCGCCGGGGAGTTGCACCCGGCGCTGGTCGTGGAGCCGACCGGGCCCATCGTCCGGCCCGGGTCCACCGCCCTCGGCGACGACTTCCTGCCGCTGCTCATCGAGCAGGGGTTCATGCCGCTGACGGCCATCGACTCGGTGCCGCCGGTGCTGCACGGCTGGTCGGTGCTGCTCGCCATGGGGCAGCTGCACGCGGTGCTCCAGCCGGGCACCAACGGCGGCCAGTCGGTGGCCTGGTGGCAGGCGCACCAGCCGCTCCAGGTCACCGAGGGATGGCGGACCGCGGCCAACAAGCACCAGCAGGTGCTGATGTTCGCGGCCCCGGTGGGGACCATCGGGCGGCAGCCGCGGGAGGACCTGCTGCGGGACGCGCTGGACAAGGCCGCGGCCAACGGCAAGCTGGTCGCTTCCGCGCTGCCCCTCGCCGGGACCTGAGCGCCCCCGAAGGCCCGCGCCCCGGCCGCATCCCTTGCTGTGCCCGGTCGTTTGGACATACGTGCACGCATACGATGTTTCGCCATCGGCCACGCCGATCTACGACGCGCTCTACGCCGAGTACGTCAAGTCCTTCCGGACGCTGCCGGGTGACCGCAGCGGCGAGGAGGAGCTGGGGTTCACCGCCTTCGGGAGCATCCCGCACAGTACGGGCTCGTACGGCGGTCACCGGTCGGGGTCCTTCTCCAGTTCGTACAGCGCCTACAGCGCGGGCGCGCACAGTGCCCGGCAGTCGCAGTGGCAGCGGGTCGGACACATCGGGCCGCAGGGGACGGGAACGCATCCGGCCCTGCAGCCCGTTCCACGCAGAAGCATCTGAACGACGAAGAGGGCGGCCCCTTCCCGGGCCGCCCTCTTCGTCGTCGTACGCCTACTTCTTCTTGCCGCGCTTCTCGCGGACCCGGACCGAGATGTGGATCGGGGTGCCCTCGAATCCGAACTCCTCGCGCAGCCGGCGCTCGATGAAGCGCCGGTAGCCCGCCTCGATGAAGCCGGAGGCGAAGAGCACGAACCGCGGCGGCTTGGTGCCGGCCTGGGTGCCGAAGAGGATGCGCGGCTGCTTGCCGCCCCGGATCGGGTGCGGGTGGGCGGCGACCAGCTCACCGAGGAAGGCGTTGAGGCGGCCGGTCGGGACCCGGGTCTCCCAGCCCGCGAGGGCCGTCTCGATCGCCGGGACCAGCTTCTCCATGTGCCGGCCGGTGCGCGCGGAGACGTTCACCCGCGGCGCCCACACCACCTGGCCGAGCTCGGTCTCGATCTCCCGCTCCAGGTAGTAGCGGCGCTCCTCGTCGAGGGTGTCCCACTTGTTGAAGGCCAGGACCACCGCGCGTCCGGCCTCGACGGCCATCGTCACGATGCGCTGGTCCTGCACCGAGATGTTCTCGGAGGCGTCGATCAGAATGACCGCCACCTCGGCCTTCTCGACGGCGGCGGCGGTGCGCAGCGAGGCGTAGTAGTCGGCGCCCTGCTGGAGGTGGACGCGCTTGCGGATACCGGCCGTGTCGACGAACTTCCAGGTGACACCGCCGAGTTCGATCAGCTCGTCGACCGGGTCCCGGGTGGTGCCCGCCAGCTCGTCGACGACGACGCGCTCCTCGCCCGCCACCTTGTTCAGCAGCGAGGACTTGCCGACGTTCGGGCGGCCGATCAGGGCGATGCGGCGGGGGCCGCCGACCGCGGTGCCGAAGGTCTGCTCCGGGGCGTCCGGCAGCACCTCCAGCACGGCGTCCAGCATGTCGCCGGTGCCGCGGCCGTGCAGCGCCGAGACCGGGTGCGGCTCGCCGAGCCCGAGGGCCCACAGGTACGAGGCGTCCGCCTCGCCGCTCGGGCCGTCCACCTTGTTGGCGCACAGCACCACGGGCTTGCCGGCCTTGCGCAGCAGTCGTACGACCGCCTCGTCGGTGTCGGTGGCGCCGACCTTGGCGTCGACGACGAAGACGACGGCGTCGGCGGCCTCGATGGCGTACTCGGCCTGGGCGGCGACGGAGGCGTCGATGCCGAGGACGTCCTGCTCCCAGCCGCCGGTGTCGACGACCTTGAAGCGGCGGCCCGCCCATTCGGCCTCGTAGGTGACCCGGTCACGGGTGACGCCGGGCTTGTCCTCGACGACGGCCTCGCGGCGCCCGATGATGCGGTTGACGAGGGTCGACTTGCCGACATTGGGGCGGCCGACGACGGCGAGCACGGGCAGCGGGCCGTGGCCCGCCGCTTCGAGGGCGCCCTCGACGTCCTCCAGGTCGAAGCCCTCTTCCGCGGCGAGCTCCATGAACTCCGCGTACTCGGCGTCGCCAAGTGCTCCGTGGTCGTGCGCCTCGCCCGAGCCCTCGGAGGGGATCTGGTCGTTCATGAAGTCCGTACCTCGTTCAGTGTGGTGATCGGTGGAACCCCCCGTTTCGGGTGATCCACTACTCAAGTGTCGACTGGCGGCCGGTGAGCCGCCTGGCGTTTTCCAGGTGCTCGGTCAGCTGCTTCTGGATGCGCACGGTCGCCTCGTCCAGCGCCGTGCGGGTGCGCCGTCCGCTGCCGTCGCCCGCCTCGAAGGGGTCGCCGAAGACGACGTCGACGCGGGAGCGCAACGCGGGCAGCGCCTTGATCAACCGTCCGGGCCGCTCGGCGCTTCCCAGTACGGCGACCGGGACGATCGGGGCGCCGCTGCGCACCGCGAAGTACGCGAGCCCGGCCCGCAGAGCGGCGAAGTCGCCCTCGCCGCGGGTGCCCTCGGGGAAGATCCCGAGCACGCCGCCGGACGCCAGCACGTCCAGCGCCTGGGTGATGGCCGTACGGTCGGCGGTCGAGCGGTCCACCTTCAGCTGGCCGACGGCCCGCATGAAGGGATCGAGCGGGCCGACGAACGCTTCCTTCTTGACCAGGAAGTGCGACGGCCGGGGCGCCACGCCGATGACCATCGGGCCGTCGATGACGTGCGAATGGTTGACGGCGAGGATCACCGGGCCGGTCGCGGGGACCTTCCAGGCACCCAGGACGCGCGGCTTCCACAGCCCGTACATCAGGCCGACGCCGATGCGCCGCCCGACCTCCGCACCCCGCTCCGACGGTGCCGTCACTTCCCGGCCCGCTTCTCCTCGACGAGGGTCACGACGCACTCGATGACCTGCGCGAGGGTGAGCTCGGTGGTGTCCACCTCGACCGCGTCGCCGGCCTTGGCCAGCGGCGAGGTCTTGCGGCTGGAGTCGGCCGCGTCCCGCTTGATCAGGGCCTCGCGGGTGGCGTGCACGTCGGCGCCCTTGAGCTCACCGCTGCGGCGGGCGGCGCGCGCCTCCGGGGAGGCGGTGAGGAAGATCTTCAGATCGGCGTCGGGCAGCACGGTCGTACCGATGTCCCGGCCCTCGACGACGATGCCGCCCTCCGCGGACGCGGCGATCGAGCGCTGCAGCTCGGTGATCCGCGCCCGCACCTCGGGCACCGCGCTGACCGCGCTGACCTGGGAGGTGACCTCCTGGGTGCGGATCGGGGCGGCGACATCGATGCCGTCGACGGTGATCGTCGGCTTCTCCGGGTCGGTGCCCGAGACGATGTCGGGCTTCCCGGCGACGGCGGCGATGGCGTGCGGATCGTCGATGTCGATGCCGTTGGTCACCATCCACCAGGTGATCGCCCGGTACTGGGCGCCGGTGTCGAGGTAGCTCAGGCCGAGCTTGGCGGCGACGGCCTTGGAGGTGCTCGACTTACCCGTGCCGGAGGGGCCGTCGATGGCGACAATCACGGGCTGGGCGGCGCCGTTTTCCACGGGAGGACACCTTCCTGGTGCGGTGCGGAGGGGTGTAGGGGCGCGAGGGTGCCCCGCACAAGGTTACTGGGTGCGGGTCACTCGTCCGGACGCGCGCGCCTCACTGGCGGATCGCCCAGCCCCGCTCCCGCAGCGCCGCCGTCAGCACCGGCACCGCGTTCGGCTCCACCATCAGCTGGACCAGACCGGCCTGCTGACCCGTCGCGTGCTCGATGCGGACGTCCTCGATGTTGACCCCGGCCCGGCCCGCGTCGGCGAAGATGCGCGCCAGCTGGCCCGGCTGGTCGTCGATCAGGACCGCCACGGTGTCGTACACCCGCGGCGCGGACCCGTGCTTGCCCGGCACCCGGACCTGCCCGGCGTTCCCGCGGCGCAGGACGTCCTCGATACCGGCCGTGCCCTCGCGGCGCTTGGCCTCGTCGGAGGACTGCAGCGCCCGCAGCGCCTGCACCGTCTCGTCGAGGTCCGCGGAGACGTCCGCGAGGAGGTCGGCGACCGGCCCCGGGTTCGCGGACAGGATGTCGATCCACATCCGGGGATCGGAGGCCGCGATCCGCGTCACGTCCCGGATGCCCTGGCCGCACAGCCGTACGGCCGCTTCCTCGGCGTTCTCCAGCCGCGCGGCGACCATGCTGGACACCAGGTGCGGCATGTGGGAGACCAGCGCCACGGCCCGGTCGTGGGCGTCGGCGTCCATGACGACCGGCACCGCCCGGCAGTGCGAGACCAGCTCAAGGGCGAGGTTCAGGACCTCGGTGTCGGTGTCCCGGGTGGGGGTGAGCACCCAGGGGCGGCCCTCGAACAGGTCGCCGGAGGCGGCCAGCGGGCCGGACTTCTCACGGCCCGACATCGGGTGGGTGCCGATGTACGCCGACAGGTCGAGCCCCAGTGCCTGGAGCTCCCGGCGCGGACCGCCCTTGACGCTGGCCACGTCCAGGTAGCCCCGGGCCACCCCGCGCCGCATGGCGTCGGCCAGCACCCCGGCCACGTGGGCGGGCGGCGCGGCGACGATCGCGAGGTCCACCGGGCCCGTGGGCGCCTCGTCCGTGCCGGCGCCGAGCGCGGCGGCCGTGCGGGCCTGCTCGTGGTCGTGGTCGGCGAGATGGACGACGACGCCGCGGCTCACCAGGGCGAGTGCGGCGGACGTGCCGATGAGGCCGGTGCCGATGACGAGTGCGGTTCTCACTGGGCGATGTCCTTGCGCAGGGCGGCCGCGGCGCCGAGGTAGACATGGGCGACCTCGGACCGGGGCAGGTCGGACTCGATGTGCGCGAGGACGCGGACCACGCGGGGCATGGCGCCCTCGATGTCCAGCTCCTGCGCGCAGATCAGGGGCACGTCGACGATGCCGAGCTTGCGGGCGGCGGCCGCGGGGAAGTCGCTGTGCAGATCGGGGGTGGCTGTGAACCAGATGCTGATCAGGTCGTCCGTGGTCAGGCCGTTGCGTTCGAGGACGGCGGTGAGCAGGGCTCCGACCCGCTCGTCCATGTGGCCGGCCTCGTCCACGTCGAGTTGGACGGCGCCCCGGACCGCTCGTACCGCCACGGCTTGGCTCCCTTGCTGCTGTACGGATCGCTCTGTGCGCGTCCAGCCTAGTCAGCGCCCGGCGGACCGGGGCGCGACGCCCGCCCGCTGAGATGCGGTGCGGGTCCGCCGGGCTTGCGCGATTTATGGCATTCCCTCCCGGGTTGCTTCTTCTTCGGTGCTTTCAGTGCCAAGATGCTGGTCCTACCGGCCCTGCGCCCCCTGGTTCCGCCACACACTCGGAGTGACGACATGACCATCCGTCCGAACCGGCGCACCATCCTCCTCGCCACGGGCGCGGCGGCACTCGTCGCGGGCTGCGGCGACTCAGGCGACGACGACAGCGGCTCCGCCACCACCGACCGGACCGCCGGGACCACCGGGACCGCCGAGACCTCGGGCGCGCCCGAGGCGGGGGGCGAGGAGCTGACCACGACGGACGCCATCCCGGTCGGCGGCGGCAAGGTCTTCAAGGACCAGGAGGTCGTGGTGGTCCAGCCGGAGGACGGTGAGTTCAAGGCCTTCTCCGCCATCTGCACCCATCAGCGGTGCACGGTCGCCGGCGTCTCGGACGGCACGATCAACTGCTCCTGCCACGGCAGCAGGTTCAGCATCACCGACGGTGCGGTGGCCAACCCGCCGGCGACGCGGCCGCTGCCGGAGAAGAAGATCACGGTGGAGGGAAATTCGATCCGCCTGGCGTGAGGCGCCGCGTACGCTCCGGGCCATGCACCCCGAGGCCCTGGTACGCGACCACACGATCTACGCCTGCGTGATGGGTTCGCGCGCCTTCGGTCTGGCGACGGACGGCAGCGACACCGACCGGCGGGGCGTCTTCCTCGCCCCCACTCCCCTGTTCTGGCGCTTCGGCAAGCCGCCGACGCACGTCGAGGGCCCCGGCGAGGAGCGGTTCAGCTGGGAGCTGGAGCGCTTCTGCGAGCTGGCGCTGCGCGCGAACCCCAACATCCTGGAGTGTCTGCACTCCCCGCTCGTGGAGCACGCCGACGACACCGGACGCGAGCTGCTCGGCCTGCGCGCGGCGTTCCTGTCCCGCCAGGCCCACACCACCTTCGCGCGGTACGCCGTCGGCCAGCGCAAGAAGCTGGAGGCGGACGTCCGCAACCACGGCGCCCCGCGCTGGAAGCACGCGATGCATCTGCTGCGCCTGCTGATGAGCGCCCGCGATCTGCTGCGCACCGGCGAACTGCGGATCGACGTCGGTGATCAGCGCGAGCCGCTGCTCGCGGTCAAGCGGGGCGAGCCGGCCTGGCCGGAGGTGGAGGCGTGGATGACCCGGCTGGCGCAGGAGGCGGAGGCCGCTTCCCGGCGCAGTCCGCTGCCCGCCGAGCCGGACCGGCGGCGCGTGGAGGACTTCCTGGTGCGCGTCCGCCGTGCCTCAGCGCTCCAGCCGGATCCGTACGACGAGGTCGTGCAGGGCGTCGTGGACGGTCGCCGCCTCGGGCAGGGCTGAGGCGGCCTGCGCCTCGTCCAGCACGCCGTGCAGCCGTTCCACGTCGGCCGCCACGCGCGCGTGGTCCGCCTCGGCCGGCCCGTGTTCCCGCTCCGCCTTGGCCGCGATCAGCTCGGGCAGATACCCGGGCGCCTCGCTCACCTCGCCGAGCAGGGTGGGCAGATGGGCCTGCACCTCACCGGTGCGCATCAGATGGACGCCGGTGAGCAGGACCCGGAAGGTGTAGAGCAGCGGCTTGAGCTCCCCGGTCTTGGAGTGGAGCCGCCACTGGGTGTTCGCGAAGCCCCGGTAGTGATGGGCGTGGTGGCGGGTGACGGTTCCGGGGGCGAGCGCGACCAGCTCGCGGTGCGCGTCGGTGGTGTGCACGACGAGCGGGGAGAGCAGCTGTTCCAGGACATAGCCGTTGCGGCGGAGCATCAGCCGGACGAACTTGCGCAGGTCATGGGTGACCAGGTCCATCTCCACGCCGTCCCGGTCCCACATCCTGGACCGGGTCTCGTGCGGTTCGCGCAGCCCGAGCAGTTCGGCGGCGGACAGCAGGTGCACCCCGCGCAGGTCCACGTCCGAGTCGCGGGACGGGAAGCCGTACAGATGGGCGCCGGAGACGGTGGCGAAGAGCACCGGGTCGGGCTGCTCCGCGACGACGGGGGCGAGGTCGATGTCCAGGGCGTCGATCATCCGCTAAGCGTCCCAGAGCGCGCCGAGGGCGAGCAGGTCGCCCCGGTACTCGATCCGGTCCGCCCACGCGCGGGGCCATGCGTCGGCCCCGAGGTAGGCCCCCGCGAAGGCGCCCGTCAGGCAGGCGATGGAGTCCGAGTCGCCGGAGGAACAGGCGGCGCGCCGGAGCGCGGTCACCGGTTCGTCGACGAAGAGCAGGAAGCACAGCAGCCCGGTCGCCAGCGCCTCCTCGGCGATCCATCCGGCGCCGGTCGCGAGGCACGGGTCGGTCTCGGCCGACCCCGCGCGCACAGCCTCCTGGAGCCGCTCCAGCACGCCCAGGCACTCGTCCCACCCGCGCGCGATGAAGTGCTCGGGCGTCGGGTCCTGACTGCGGGTCCACAGGTCACCGAGCCAGGTGTGGTGGTAGCGGGAGCGGTTCTCGTAGGCGTACGACCGCAGCAGGCCGACCAGTCCGGTCGGCTCGGCGCCCTGGGCGAGCAGCCGTACGGCGTGCGCGGTGAGGTCGGAGGCGGCGAGCGCCGTGGGGTGGCCGTGGGTGAGCGCGGACTGCAACTGGGCCGCGCCCGCGCGCTGTTCGTCGCTCAGCCCGGGGGCGAGGCCGATCGGCGCGACGCGCATGTTGGCGCCGCAGCCCTTGGAGTGGATCTGGCTGGCGTCCTGCCAGAGGCGTCCCTCGGCCTTCAGGAGATTGCAGGCGACGAGACAGGTCCGGCCCGGCGCGCGGTTGTTCTCGGGCGACTGGTACCAGTCGACGAACTCCTCCCGCACCGGCCGCTCCAGCCGCTTGGGCGCGAGCACACCCCGGTCCATGGCCGCCCGCAGCCCCTTGCCCAGCGCCAGCGTCATCTGGGTGTCGTCCGTGACGATCGCCGGGGTCGGCAGCTCCATCTCCCGCCACGGCCCGCACTTGGCGAGGATCGACGGCACGTCGTTGAACTCTGTCGGGAAGCCCATCGCGTCCCCGAGGGCGAGGCCCAGCAGGGATCCAGTGGCGGCACGCTTCGTCATGCGGAATGTCCTTCCGGGGTGGGCCGCAGCAGCGGTGGGTGGAGTGCGGTGGCAGCACCCGCGCGGTACAGCGCGGCCGGCTTGCCGCGGCCTCCGGTGAGGCGGGAGGCACCGGGGACCGGCTCGACGAAGCCGGGTGTGGCCAGCACCTTGCGCCGGAAGTTCGGCCGGTCCAGGCCCGTGCCCCACACGGCCTCGTAGACCTGCTGGAGCTCGCCGAGGGTGAACTCGGGCGAGCAGAACGCGGTGGCCAGGCAGGTGTACTCCAGCTTGGCGCCGACGCGGTCACGGGCGTCGGCCAGGATCCGGTCGTGGTCGAAGGCGAGCGCCCCGGCCTCGTCGTACGGCATCCAGCGGGCCTGGGCCGCGTCGCTGCCGCCCTGCACCTCGGGCGCGTGGGGCAGCAGGGCGGCGAAGGCGACCGAGACGACCCGCATCCGGGGGTCGCGGTCCGGCTCGCTGTAGGTCCGCAGCTGTTCCAGGTGCAGTCCGGAGACGTCGGACAGGCCGGTCTCCTCGGCGAGTTCCCGCCGGGCCGCCGTCTCCGCGGACTCGTCCGGCTGCACGAAGCCGCCGGGCAGCGCCCATCTTCCGGCGTACGGCTCCTGGCCGCGCTCGACGAGCAGCACATGCAGGGCGCCGGCCCGGAGCGTGAGGACGGCCAGGTCGACGGTGACGGCGAACGGTTCGTAGGCGTGTTTGTCGTACTCCACGACCGCCTCCTTAATGGTCAGTACGACTATAAAGAGGCGGGCGCGAGGTGACAACCCCCCGACCGGGCCTAGGACCGGCGTGCGGGCGCGAACACCGACACCGCCGCCCCCGCCGCGGCGACGCCCGCCGACACCCACAGCGCGGGTGCGGCCCCGTCCAGGAAGTCGGCCGGGGAGGCATAGCCGCCGTAGGCCGTGAAGACCGCCGCGGCGGCCGCCACGCCGAAGACGCCGCCGAGTTCACGCAGCGCGTTGTTGACGCCGGCCGCGATGCCCGCCTCGGTCAGCGGCACCGAGGAGGTCACGGCGTTGGCGACGCTCGGGAACACCAGGGAGATGCCGATGCCGGCGATGATCAGCGGGACGACGAGGCTGCCGTAGCCCACGCCCGGCTCCACCTGCCAGGCCAGCAGGCCGAGGCCGAGGCCCTGGAGGGCGAGGCCGCCGAGCATGAACGGCCGGGTGCCGTACCGGTCCGCGAGCGCGCCCGCGACCGGCGCGACCAGCAGCGGCATGGCGTTCCAGACGAGGATCCGCACCCCCGCCTCCAGCGGCGAGTAGCCGAGCCCTAACTGGAACAGCTGGGTGATCGTGAACAGCGAGCCCAGCAGCGAGGCGAAGAGCAGGAACCCCGCCGCGTTGGCGGTGGAGAAGCCGCGCCTGCGGAAGTGGCCGAGCGGAAGCATCGGATACCGGGCGCCCCGGCGCTCCCAGTCCAGGAACGCGGCCGTGAACACGACTCCGACGGCCAGCGCGGTCAGCACCTCGGCGCTCCCCCAGCCCGCCTCCGGCGCCCGCACCGGCGCCCAGGCCAGCCCGGTCAGCCCGACGGCCACCAGGACCAGGCCGATGATGTCCAGTTGGGGCCGCGTCCCGTAGCTCTCCTGGAGCTTGCGGGCGGCCAGGGGCAGCATCGCGAGCCCGATCGGCACGTTCAGCCAGAAGATCCACTGCCAGGACAGGCCCTCGGTCACGGCCCCGCCCAGCACCGGCCCGGCCGCCACCCCGAGGCCGGTCACCCCGCCCCACACCCCGATCGCCACGCCCCGCTTCTCCGCCGGGAACGCCTCGCTGATGAGGGTCAGCGTGAGCGGCAGCAGTACGGCGGCCCCGGCGCCCTGCACCAGGCGCGCCCCGATGAGCTGGTCCGAGCTGCCCGCGAGGGCCGCGGCGGCGGAGGCGAGGGTGAACACGGCGAGGCCGACGACGTACATGCGCCGCCGTCCGAACCGGTCGCCGAGCGCGGCGCCGGTCAGGGTGAGACAGGCGAAGGCCAGGTTGTAGGCGCTGATCGTCCATTCCAGCTCGGACAGGCTCGCCCCGAAGTCGGCGCGCAGGGCGGGCAGCGCGGTGGCGACGACCACCACGTCGAGCGAGCACAGCAGCGCGCCGGCCCCGGCGAGGATCACCGTCCAGCCGCGTGGTGGAGACGCCCGGTCGGGGCGCGAGGTACTGACGGGAGCCTTGACCGTCTCGGTCATGTCCGTGCCTTCCGTGAGGTCTTGAGGTCACTCACGGAAGGCAGACCCGCCTCACCCCGGAAAGGAATCGCGCCGCCCCAGGAAGGCCAGCAGCCGGATGTCCGGCCGCGCGTCCTCCGGCACGACGACCGGCGCGGCGAACCGCACCCCCCGGTCCTCCCCCGCCACCACGCACCGCGCCACGGGCAGCAGATCGGCCGCGAGGGCGACCGGCAGGGGCCGGGGCCGCCCACCGGCCTGCGCCACGTCCCAGCCGTGCACGGCGATCTCGACGGCGCCGACCGCGGCCAGCACCCCCGCCTCCAGCGGCCGTTCACCGATCCGCACCCGGTCCGGCGGCCCCGCGGCCCAGGCACCCAGCACGGCGCACGCGCGCGTACGGAAGCGGCACGCCCGGTCGTCCCGCGGGACCAGTCCGATCCGCCCGCCGGTCAGCCCCTCGTACAGCGCGTCCACGGAGTCGTCCAGATGCCCGAGCAGTTCCGCCAGGTCCCACCGCGCGCACGGCGTGCCCCGCGCGAGGCTCTCGGCCCGGACCTCGGCCACGCTCCCGAGGGCGTAGGCGAGCGAACGCTCCAGCAGCTCCCCGGGGTTCATCGCAGTTCCCCGGGCAGCGCGAACCGGCCGAAGACGCCGCTGTCCAGGAAGGCGGTGACACGGCCGACCGCGCCCTCCTCGACGGTGAGCACCTGCAAGGAGTGCGGGCGCAGGACGCCGTCCGCCCCGCGCACGTACATGGCCGCCGCCGGCTGCCCGTTCGCGCGCGTGGGCAGCATCCGCAGGGTGCCCTTGTCGTGCAGCCGGGCCACCAGGAAGCGGTGCACCTCCTTGGCGCCGCGGAACCACTCCCGGAAGGGCGGCATCTCCAGCTCCACCCCGTCCCGCAACAGGGCGAGCAGCGCGTCCATGTCGGCGTTCTCGAAGGCGGCCACGTACCGGTCGAGCACCTCGCGGTCGGCGGCGCCGGACGGCTCCGTCACGAGGTCCTCCTCGGGCGCCACCTCCTCCAGCCGGGCACGCGCGCGCTGCAGGCTGCTCTTGACGGCCCCCGTGGACGTCCCGAGCAGGGAGGCGACCTCCGGCGCCCGCCAGGCCAGCACGTCCCGCAGGATGAGCACCGCGCGCTGACGCGCGGGCAGATGCTGGAGCGCGGCGACCAGGGCGAGCCGCAGACTGCCCCGGGCGGCCACCACCGAGGCGGGGTCGACGAGCGCGTCGGGCAGCGGCTGGAGCCAGGGAACGTCCGTCACAGGGGCGCTCAGCGGCTCCTCGGGCGCCTGGGAGGGCTCACCGAGCCCGGTGGGCAGCGGACGCCGCGCACGGCCCTCCAGCGCCGTCAGGCACGTGTTGGTGGCGATCCGGTGCAGCCAGGTCCGCAGGGACGCACGGCCCGCGTAGCCGTCGTAGGACCGCCAGGCCCGCAAATAGGTCTCCTGCACCAGGTCCTCGGCCTCGTCGACCGAGCCCAGCATCCGGTAGCAGTGCGCGAGCAGCTCCCGCCGGTAGGGGTCCGTCAGCCGTACGAATTCCTCGCGGTCCGTCGTCGCCACGATGGCCCTTCCTCTCGCCGATCATGAACCCCGGTCACGAATCCGGTCATGAATCCGGTCAGGGGTACAGACCGGCGAGAGGGCGAAAAGGCATCGCCTAGAGGTCGACTTCCTTCAGCAGCATGCCGACCTCGGTGTTCGACAGGCGGCGCAGCCAGCCCGACTTCTGGTCGCCCAGCGTGATCGGCCCGAAGGAGGTGCGCACCAGCTTCTCGACGGGGAAGCCGGCCTCGGCCAGCATCCGGCGCACGATGTGCTTGCGGCCCTCGTGCAGGGTGACCTCGACGAGGTAGTTCTTGCCGGTCTGCTCGACGACGCGGAAGTGGTCCGCCTTCGCGTACCCGTCCTCCAGCTGGATGCCGTCCTTGAGCCGTTTGCCCAGGTCGCGCGGGATGGGGCCGACGATGGCGGCGAGGTAGGTCTTCTTCACGCCGTACTTGGGGTGGGTCAGCCGGTGCGCCAGCTCGCCGTGGTTGGTGAGCAGGATGACGCCCTCGGTCTCGGTGTCGAGCCGCCCGACGTGGAAGAGCCGCGTCTCCCGGTTGGTGACGTAGTCGCCGAGGCACTGGCGCCCGTCGGGGTCCTCCATGGTGGAGACGACACCGGCGGGCTTGTTCAGCGAGAAGAACTGGTACGACTGCGTCGCCACGGTCAGGCCGTCGACCTTGACCTCGTCCTTCTCCGGGTCGACGCGCTTGCCCTGCTCCAGCACGATCTCGCCGTTGACCTCGACCCGTGCCTGCTCGATCAGCTCCTCGCAGGCCCGGCGGGAGCCGTAGCCCGCGCGGGCGAGGACCTTCTGCAGCCGCTCGCCCTCCTGCTCGGCGCCGGGGAAGGTCTTGGGGAGCTTGATCTCCGGCTTTCCGGCGTACCGGTCGCGGTTGCGCTCCTCCGCGCGCGTCTCGTACTCGCGGGAGCGCGCCGGAGCCGTCCGGCCGCCGGAGCGCTGGCCCTGCTTGGGGCCGCCCTTGGCGCCACCGCGGGCCGAGGGGCCGCGGCCCGACTTCGGACCGTCGTGCGTGGCGCTGGGGCCGACGTCGTAGCGCCGCTCCTCCGGGCGCGGCTTGTTCGGACGGCCGCTGCCCTGCTTGTCGTCGCGGTTGTTGCCGGCACCGCGGAAGTTACCGCGGCCACCGCCACTCCCGCCGCGGCCGCCGCTGTTGCCACCACGGCTCCCGCCGTTGTTTCCGCTGCTGTTCCTGCCGCTGCTGCTTCGCATCAAAATTCCGTCTAGTCGTCTGCGTCGTCGGAACCCGGCGCATCGGGTGCGTCCGGATCGAACGACGGAACCCCTTCCAGGGTCTCGGCCTCGATCGCCTCCGCCTCGGGGAGGAAGGGCGCGAGCTCCGGAAGCTCGTCCAGGCCACGCAGGCCCATCCGCTCCAGGAAGTAGTTCGTCGTCCTGTACAGGATCGCACCTGTTTCGGGTTCCGTGCCCGCCTCCTCGACCAGACCCCGCTGCAGGAGGGTCCGCATGACGCCGTCGCAGTTGACTCCGCGCACCGCCGAGACCCGGCTGCGGCTGACCGGCTGCCGGTACGCCACCACCGCCAAGGTCTCCAGCGCGGCCTGGGTGAGCCGGGCCTGCTGGCCGTCCAGGACGAAGCCCTCGACGGCCGCCGCGTACTCGGGACGCGAGTAGAAGCGCCAGCCGCCCGCGATCAGCCGGAGCTCGAAACCGCGGCCCTGGACGGTGTACTCGTCGGCCAGCTCGCGCAGCGCGTCCGCGATCTGCCGCCCGGTCCGCTGGAGGATCTTGGCGAGGTGCTCCTCGGTCGCGGGCTCGTCGACGACCATGAGGACGGCCTCCAGGGCCGGCTTGAGCTCGAGGTCGGCCGTGGCCCGCTGCCCGGCGGGCGGCTCGCTGATCTCCTCGCTCATGTCTTCTCCTCCTTGGGCGGCTCGGGCGGCCGGTCGAACTCGTCGGTCACCATCGGGCGGCCGTCGCCCTCCGGGCCGGTCCACCGCACGATCAGGTCGCCGAGGGCGGTCTCCTGGTCGAGGGCGACGGCCTTCTCCCGGTACAGCTCCAGCAGCGCCAGGAACCGCGCCACGACGGTCAGGGTGTCGTCGGTGTCCGCGACGAGCGCGCGGAAGCTGGCCTCGCCGAGCTCCTTCAGCCGCGCGACGACGATCCCGGCCTGTTCCTGGACGCTGACCAGCGGGGCGTGGATGTGGTCGACGTACACCTGCGGCTTGGGCTTGGGCTGCATCGCCTTCACGGCGAGTTTCGCGAACCCTTCCGGGCCGATGCTGATGACCACCTCGGGCAGCAGCTCGGCGTGGTGCGGTTCGAGGCCGACGGTACGGGGGTAGCGCCGGGCCTCCTCGTCGAGCCGGCGGTTGAAGATGTCGGCGATCTGCTTGTACGCGCGGTACTGCAGCAGGCGCGCGAAGAGCAGGTCCCGCGCTTCGAGGAGGGCGAGATCGGCCTCGTCCTCGACCTCGGCGGCGGGCAGCAGCCGGGCCGCCTTGAGGTCCAGCAGGGTGGCGGCGACGACCAGGAACTCGGTCGTCTCGTCGAGGTCCCAGTCCGGCCCGAGGGCCCGGATGTACGCCATGAACTCGTCGGTCACCTTGGACAGGGCGACCTCGGTGACGTCCAGCTTGTGCTTGGAGATCAGCTGGAGCAGCAGGTCGAAGGGGCCCTCGAAGTTGGCGAGCCGGACCTTGAAGACACCGTCGTCGGCCGACGCCGGCTCTGCGGACTCGGGCTCGGGTTCAGCGGCACCGGCCTCGGGCTCCGCCTCGACGGCAACCGCCTCGGCCTCCCGCTCACCCTCGACCGGCAGTGCCTCCGGCTCCGGCTCGGCCGGCCGGACGGCTCCCGGCCCCCGGCCGAGCGCACGCCGCCGGCCGCCGGAGGCACCGGAGCCGGGGACGGGAACGTCGTTCGAGGTCATAGCCCTCGCAGGCTACCGCTACCGCCCGCGAAGCCGTCGTACGAGGATGCTGGCGTCCCCGCGGCTCTCCAGATCCGCGAGCACCACGGCCACCGCCTCGCGGACGATCCGCCCGCGGTCCACGGCGAGGCCGTGCTCGCCCCGGAGCACCAGACGCGCGTGCTCCAGATCCATCAGCTCCTCGGCCGAGACGTACACGGTGATCTTCTCGTCGTGCCGTTCACGCCCGCTCGGCCGCCGCGAGGCGGCCCGTCCGCGCTTGGTGCGCGGCGCCGAGGCGTCGCCAGAACCTTCCTGCACCGCCGGCCGCCGCCCGGACCGCTCCGCGGCGGCGCCCCGGCTCCGGGACTCGCCGGACTCCGCCGGCTCCGCGTCCGCCGCGACATGCTCCGCGCCTTCGCCGCCCTGTGCGGGCACCGACTGCGGGGCGTCCTCCGCGGCGGCGCTGTCGCTCTCCCCCGCGGGAGCGGGCACCCGGGCCTCGCCGTTGGCCCCCCGGCGGGGAGTGGACGCCTGGAGCGCCATCCCCCCTGTCGTACGGAACAGTTCGTCGGCCCCCGGCAGACTCACTCGGCGTGACACCGGGCGAGCACCTCCCTGGCGAGCTGGCGGTAGGCGGCGGCACCGACGGAGTTGGAGGCGTAGGTGGTGATCGGCTCACCGGCGACGGTGGTCTCCGGGAAGCGGACCGTGCGCCCGATGACCGTGTGGTAGACGTGGTCGTCGAACGCCTCGACGACGCGCGCGAGCACCTCACGGCTGTGCACCGTGCGCGAGTCGTACATCGTGGCGAGGATCCCGTCGAGCTCCAGCTCCGGGTTGAGCCGCTCCTGGACCTTCTCGATGGTCTCCGTCAGCAGCGCCACACCACGCAGGGCGAAGAACTCGCACTCCAGCGGCACGATCACCTTGTGCGCGGCCGTCAGGGCGTTGACCGTGAGCAGACCGAGCGAGGGCTGACAGTCGATCACGATGTAGTCGTAGTCGGCCATGAGCGGCTTCAGCGCGCGCTGGAGCGTCGACTCGCGCGCGACCTCGGAGACCAGCTGGACCTCCGCCGCCGACAAGTCGATATTGCTCGGCAGCAGGTCCATGTTGGGGACCGCGGTCTTCAGCAGGACCTCGTCGGCCGACATGCCCCGCTCCATGAGCAGGTTGTAGACGGTGAGGTCGAGCTCCATCGGGTTGACACCGAGTCCGACCGACAGCGCGCCCTGCGGGTCGAAGTCGACGAGCAGGACCCGGCGTCCGTACTCCGCGAGCGCGGCACCCAGGTTGATGGTCGACGTCGTCTTGCCGACGCCGCCCTTCTGGTTGCACATCGCGATGATCTTCGCCGGGCCGTGATCGGTCAGCGGCCCCGGGATCGGGAAGTACGGCAGCGGCCGGCCGGTCGGGCCGATGCGCTCGCGACGCTGACGGGCAGCGTCGGGCGCGAGCGTGGCCGCGTACTCGGGGTCGGGCTCGTACTCCGCGTCGGGATCGTAGAAGTGCCCCTCGGGCAGTTCGTCGTAGTCGGCGAAGTGGTTGTGGGGCGCGCCACTTCCGTCGCCGGCCATGGCGTTCACGTGATGGCCATCCATGCTCTGGTGTGCTGACAGAGTCGTCCCTGTCATCTGGTGACTCTGGTGGGCTGCGAAGGTGCGCACCGCCACGGAGCCGACAGCCTCGTACTCCGCAGGAGCCTGGCCCCGCGCAGGGCTTCCTGGTTGACCACCCCCGGGAGAAAATGTCGACTCATTCACAAGTCGTCTTACCTCCTTGGGGACCAGGAAACTTCTAGACAAGGTCAGCGTGGCACCATGCCGACGGTTGGCGACTCTATGGCGTGTCGGCGGTCCGCAGCAACACAATCCGCCGGACCCGGCAGGATGTGTCGGCAATGAAACATCCCTCTGTCAAGGGCGTACGGCCGTCGCACGGTAGGTTTCACCGGTGTGCGAATCGGTCGAAGGGTTACGTTCGAGGCGAGTTGACCGAGCCTCGCAAAGTGACCATACACACATCCGGCCGGACCTTGTCGGCAAGGTCCGGCCGGGTGTGCGACGTTGACGACGCGTGTTGACGTATCGCCTTTACGAAAAGGTGACTTAGCAGTTCACCGGTGTCGGCGGGCTCAGCCGAGCAGCGTCTCCAGCTCCACGTGCTCCAGGTCGTGCGCCTCGGCGACCTCGCGGTAAACGACCTTGCCGTCATGGGTGTTGAGGCCCTTGGCGAGCGCCGGGTCACGGCGCAGCGCCTCCACCCAGCCCCGGTTGGCCAGTTCCACGATGTACGGCAGCGTGGCGTTGGTCAGCGCGTAGGTGGAGGTGTTGGGCACCGCGCCGGGCATGTTGGCGACGCAGTAGAAGACCGAGTCGTGGACCTGGAAGGTCGGCTCGGCGTGCGTGGTCGGGTGCGAGTCCTCGAAGCAGCCGCCCTGGTCGATCGCGATGTCGACAAGGACACTTCCCGGCTTCATGCGCGAGACGAGCTCGTTGGTGACCAGCTTCGGGGCCTTGGCGCCCGGGATCAGCACGGCGCCGATGACGAGGTCGGCGTCGAGGACGGCCTTCTCCAGCTCGAAGGAGTTGGACATGATCGCCCGCACCTTGGTGCCGAAGACCTTGTCGGCCTCGCGCAGCTTGTTGATGTCGCGGTCGAGCAGCGTGACGTGGAAGCCCATGCCGACGGCGATCTGGGTGGCGTTCCAGCCGGAGACGCCGCCGCCGATGACCACGGCCTTGGCGGGCTGGGTGCCGGGGACGCCACCGGGCAGCACGCCGCGGCCGCCGGCCGAGCGCATCAGGTGGTAGGCGCCGACCTGCGGGGCGAGCCGGCCCGCGACCTCGGACATCGGGGCGAGCAGCGGCAGCGCGCGGGAGGGCAGCTCGACCGTCTCGTAGGCGATGGCGGTGGTGCCGGACTCGATCAGGGCGTCCGTGCACTCCTTGGAGGCGGCCAGGTGCAGGTAGGTGAAGAGCGTCTGGTCCTTGCGGAGGCGGTGGTACTCCTCGGCAATGGGCTCCTTGACCTTCAGCAGCAGGTCAGCGGTGGCCCACACCTCGTCGGCGGTGTCCAGGATCTGGGCACCCGCGGCCACGTACTCGGCGTCGGGGATCGAGGAGCCGACGCCGGCGCCACGCTCGATGACGACCTGGTGGCCGTTGCGCACCAGCTCGTGCACACCGGCGGGGGTGATGGCCACCCGGAACTCGTTGTTCTTGACCTCGCGGGGGATGCCGACCTTCACGTCGATCACGGTCCTTGGCTCAGGGGGTGTGGGGCATTGCAAGACATACCCAGGCATGCAAGGGCACACCGGGAGACACCGCAGGAGAAGGTGCGGCAGAGCCAGTCTAATGAAGGCGTTCCCGCTGTCTAGCCTTTCATTGCATTAATCTTCAGCGGGTGTACTACGGATTTCGCAGGCGTTAGCTGCTTGTAGCGTCTCTTTCCGGCTCTGGCTCCCCCTCCGGGAGCTCTTCACCCAGCATGCGCTCGGCCGCCCCGCGGTGCAGTCGAGCGGCGGCGGAGTCCCCGAGGCGGTCCAGGGTGTCGGCGAGCCGCACATGCAGCGCCGCCTGGAGCCGTACGTCCTCGGCACGGCGCGCCCAGTCCACCGCCTCCTGGCAGGTGCGCAGCGACTCCTCGGGCCGGCCCGCGTACTCCTGGACCCGGGCCAGCTCGCTCAACGCCCGCGCCTGGGCGGCGACATCGCCGCTCTTGCGGTACCCGGCGACCGCGGCCCGCCAGTTGCGCTGCGCCTCGCCGTAACGCCCCGCGAAGGTGTGCGCGGCGCCGATCCGGCCGTACACCCGGGCCGCCTCCGCGCGCTCGTCCCGGGCCAGGCGCTGGGCGAGCGCGCGGCCGAACCAGTCGGCGGCCCGGTCGTAGTCCCCGAGCTCCAGATGGGCGCCGCCTACGGATTCCATCGCGCGGGCGGTCGCATACGGATCGTTCGCCTCGCGTCCGGCGTCCAGCGCGGCCCGGTACCGCGCCAGCGCCTCCCGGGTCCGTCCGGTCCGGGCGTCCAGGTCGCCGAGGTTCAGCAGGGCGGCGGCCCGCTCACGGGGCAGGTTCCGGCGTTCGGCCACGTCCAGCACCAATCCGTGGATGCCGTAGAGGTCCCCGGCCGCGGCCTGGGTACCGAAGTGGGCGACCATGGCGCGCACCAGCTGGGACATCAGCCGCCGGGCCAGGGTGTCCAGCTCCCCGTCGGCGACGGCGAGCCGGGCCGCGGCCAGCAGGGCGGGCCTGCGGATGCGCAGCCAGTCGGCCGCCGCCCGGGGGCTGGGAAAGCGCAGGGAGCGCGGCATGCCGAGCAGCTTCTCCCGCGCCTGCGGGCTGTCGGTCTCGGTGATCGCCCGGCACGACTGGAGCAGCCGCACGGTCCGCTCCAGCATGCGGGCGCGGGCCAGCTGCAGCTCGGCGGCCCGGTCCTGGGTCTCGGTGAGCGCCCTGAGCAGGGGGTGCAGACAGCCGGGGACCTCGTACTGCGGCAGCGGGGAGTCGACGGCGCGCAGCAGACCGAGGGCGACGAAGTCGTCCAGGGTGGTGCGGGCGCCGCTGACCGAGCAGCCGGCCAGCGCGGAGGCGGTGTGCGGGTCGACCAGTCCGGCCGGGGCGAGGCTGAGCAGTCGCAGTATCCGGGCGGCGGTGGCGGGGAGGGTGGCGTAGGAGAGCCGGAAGATACGGGCGAGGGGGCTGCCGGCGGTGTCCTCGTCGGGCTCGGCGTGCAGCTGCTTGGCGAGGTCGGCGACGGCGGCCTTGGGGCGGGCGGCGAGCCAGCCGCCGGCCAGCATCAGCGCGGCGGGCTGCGCCTGGCACTCCTCGACCAGTCCCTCGGCGGCCCGGGGGTCGACGGTGATCCGCACCGATCCCGCATGCCGGGACAGCAGTTCCACGGCCGACTTGGTGTCGAGCCCGCCGAGGGTGCAGGGACGGACGTCGGCGATCCCGGTCAGCGGCCCCGCGGAGACGGCCACGGCCAGGCAGTCCGGGGTGTCCGGGAGCAGGGCGTCGACCTGTTCGGCGGTGGCCGCGTCGTCGAGCAGCAGCAGGACCTTGCGGTCGGCGAGGGCTTCCCGCAGCGCCGCGGTGAGGTCGTCCTCGGCGGCACCGGCCGGGCTCGGCAGGTCCAGGGCGGTGAGCAGATCGCGGGCGACGGAGTCGACGGGGACGGGGGTGCCGTCGGGCTCGCTGAGCCGGGCGCGCAGCACGCCGTCGCCGTACCGGTCCGCGACCTGCCGCACCAGCTCCTCGGCGAGCGCGGTGCGGCCGGAGCCGGGGCGGCCGGCGATCAGCAGCACACGCGCGCGGGGTGCCTTCTTCCCGGAGAGGGTGTCCAGGCCCGCCCGTTCGATGTCGACGAGGAGTTCCTTCAACTCCCGCGTCCGGCCCAGGAATTGACCGGTCGACAGCTCGACGCCGCCTGTGTCCACCGCCTGATCCGTCACGGGCCACACTCCCGTCCCACACCGCACGCGCAAGCCCGCCGGGATTCCGGTACGGGCGTGTTTCAGAGCCTAGTTCACGCTCTGCTACGGGCTGTGTGGAGCGCGGCGGGTGGAAGCCAAGACTCCCCCGATCGGATCAACAGATCGTAGGATCAGGAGCTCGGGAGGCGCGCGATGCCCTCCGCCTACGCCACGAACGGCCGCGCCGGCCACTCCGCGTCGGCCGGCCGCAACGCGTCCAGGCCGCCGGAGGCCCGCGCGGCGACCAGGGACAGCACGCCGACCACGAGGCAGTTGTTGTGCAGCTCCCCCGCGAGCACCCCCCGGACCAGCTCGGCGAGCGGCACGCGCGCGTGCTCCAGGTCGGCCTCCTCGTCCTCGACCTCGAAGCGCTCCCCGTCGGCCTCCGACAGATCGCGGGCCAGGAAGATCCGTACGGCCTCGTCGCAGCCGCCCGCCGTGGTGTAGACGTCGGTCAGCACCCGCCAGTCCTCGGCCTTGACGTGCGCCTCCTCGTACAGCTCCCGCTGGGCGGCGTGCAGCGGGTTCTCGCCGGGGACGTCGAGCAGCCCGGCCGGGATCTCCCACAGCTTGTGCCGTACGGGGTGCCGGTACTGCTTGATGAGCAGCACCCGGTCCTCGTCGTCGACGGCGAGGACGGCGACCGAGCCCGGGTGCACCTGGTAGTCGCGGCGGACCACGCTGCCGTTGGGCATGACCACGTCGTCGGTGCGGACGGAGGTCTTGTTGCCCACGAAGGGGGTGTCCGTGGCCCGGATCTCCCACTCCTGCGGGGTGTCCTTGATCGTCATGCCTGCCCTTCCACGTGCCCGATGAAAAACCGGGGTGCGCACCTTGGAAAGGTGTGCACCCCGGCCACCGTACAACTCTCGTGCTACTTCGAGATCTTCCGCTCGACGGCCGCCTTCACCAGGCCCGCGAAGAGCGGGTGCGGGCGGGTCGGGCGCGAGCGCAGCTCGGGGTGCGCCTGCGTCGCCACCAGGTAGGGGTGGACGTCGCGCGGGTACTCGACGTACTCCACGAGCTTGCCGTCGGGGGACGTGCCGGAGAACAGGATGCCCGCCTTCTTCTCCAGCTCCGCGCGGTAGGCGTTGTTCACCTCGTAGCGGTGGCGGTGCCGCTCCTCGACGTACTCCTTGCCGTCGTAGACCTCGCGCACGATGGAGCCCTCGGCCAGCTTGGCCGGGTACATGCCCAGGCGCATCGTTCCGCCCATGTCGCCCTCGCCGGCCACGATGTCCAGCTGCTCGGCCATCGTGGAGATGACCGGGTGGCCGGTGGCGGGGTCGAACTCGGTGGAGTTGGCGTCGGAGATCTCGGCGAGGTTGCGGGCCGCCTCGATCACGATGCACTGCAGGCCCAGGCAGAGGCCGAGCAGCGGGATCTTGTTCTCGCGGGCGAACTTGATCGCGCCGACCTTGCCGAGCACACCGCGGTCGCCGAAGCCGCCGGGAATGCAGATGGCGTCGACGTCGCCGAGCTGCGCCTTGGCGCCGGCCGGGGTCTTGCAGTCGTCGGAGGTGACCCACTTGATCTTCACGCGGGCCTTGTTGGCGAAGCCGCCCGCGCGCAGCGCCTCGGTGACCGAGAGGTAGGCGTCGGGCAGGTCGATGTACTTGCCGACCAGGGCGAGGGTGATCTCGTGGTCGGGGTTGTGGACGCGGTCCAGCAGGTCGTCCCAGGTCGTCCAGTCCACGTCGCGGAACGGCAGGTCCAGCTTGCGGACGACGTAGGCGTCCAGGCCCTCGCCGTGCACGGTCTTGGGGATGTCGTAGATCGAGCGGGCGTCGGGGCAGGCGACCACGGCGGCCTCGTCGACGTCGCACATCAGCGAGATCTTGCGCTTGATCGCGGTCGGCACCTCGCGGTCGCAGCGCAGCACGATGGCGTCCGGCTGGATACCGATGTTCCGGAGGGCCGCGACCGAGTGCTGGGTCGGCTTCGTCTTCAGCTCACCCGACGGGCCGATGTACGGCAGGAGCGAGATGTGGACGACGAAGACGTTGTCCCGGCCGACCTCGTGGCGGACCTGGCGGACGGTCTCCAGGAACGGCAGCGACTCGATGTCGCCGACCGTGCCGCCGACCTCCGTGATGACGACGTCCACCTCGTCGGTCGCCATGCGGCGGATGCGGTGCTTGATCTCGTTGGTGATGTGCGGGATGACCTGCACGGTGTCGCCCAGGTACTCGCCGCGCCGCTCCTTGGCGATCACCGTCGAGTAGATCTGTCCTGTAGTGACATTGGCGGAGCCGTCCAAGTCACGGTCGAGGAAGCGCTCGTAGTGTCCAATGTCCAGGTCCGTCTCGGCGCCGTCGTTGGTGACGAAAACCTCACCGTGCTGGAAGGGGTTCATCGTCCCGGGGTCGACGTTCAGATACGGGTCGAGCTTCTGCATGACGACGCGCAGGCCCCGCGCCTTGAGCAGCATGCCCAGGCTGGAGGCGGTGAGGCCCTTGCCGAGCGAGGAGGCGACACCCCCGGTGACGAAGATGTGCTTGGTCGTCGTGGAATTGGGCGTCATGGCCAAGGCGGGGCTCCCGTGGTCGCGGTCTGGGGTGCGGTCCGGCGTTCCCACCGGGGATTCCGGAGTCGCCGTCGCTGCGGTTCGGGGGTTTTTCTCCCACCGGTCCACGGGCTACCAGGGTATCAGCGCCGCGGGGCGGTGGCTTCCGGCCACGCTCCGCGCACGTACCGACACGGGGCCACTCGGGTGCACCGGTTTCTCACCCGTTGCTCACCCGTTCGGCCCACCCGCGTTGTCCGGAGCGGCACGCAGATCATCTACGTGCGTCGTATCCTGCTCGGACACTCACTGCCGAGCCGGACCGGACCAGACGGCACCACCCCCGCCCGTACCACCGGAACATCACGGACTCGTCAGTTCGTTGAGCAACAGATGGCGTTTTGCCTCACGGCGGAGCGGCTGCTTTGCTTCACCGCTCAACGACGCATTACAACGACCCCTTGACCGCATCAGCGACCGCCCCCTTCTTCCCAGGGGGTGACGTGGCCGTTCGACTGGAGTTGCACGTGGCCGGGCGCATCGAAGACTACGCACTCATCGGAGACATGCAGACCGCGGCACTGGTCTGCCGGGACGGCACAGTGGACTGGCTGTGCCTGCCCCGCTTCGACTCGCACGCCATCTTCGCCGGTCTGCTGGGCACCGAGGAGCACGGCTTCTGGCGGCTCGGGCCGGCCCACGCGGCGGACGCCGAGCCGCCGACCGCGGCCCGGCGCAGCTACCGTGGGGACTCGCTGGTCCTGGAATCCGAGTGGGACACCCCGCGCGGCACGGTCCGGGTGACCGATTTCATGCCCCCGCGCGACGGCGCCCCGCAGCTGATCCGGATCGTGGAGGGCGTCTCCGGCCGGGTCCGGATGCGCTCGGCCCTGCGGATGCGGTTCTCCTACGGCCGGGTCGTGCCCTGGGTGCACAAGCACGAGGGCCGTACGGTGGCCGTCGCGGGCCCGGACTCGGTGTGGTTCGACACCGAGTGCGAGACCTACGGCAAGGCGCTGACGACGTACTCCGACTTCACCGTCGCCCCGGGCGACCGGATCGCCTTCACCATCTCCTGGCAGCCCTCGCACCACCAGCCGCCGCCGCTGCCGGAGCCGGAGCAGTCGCTGGCGGCCACCGAGGACTTCTGGCGCGACTGGGTCGAGCACTGCACGTACCACGGCCCCTACCGCGAGGCCGTGATCCGCTCGCTGATCACGCTGAAGGCGCTGACGTACGCCCCGACCGGCGGCATCGTCGCCGCGCCCACCACCTCGCTGCCCGAGGAGATCGGCGGCGTCCGCAACTGGGACTACCGCTACACCTGGCTGCGGGACGCGGCGATCACCCTGTCCTCGCTGCTGCGCACCGGCTACCGCGAGGAGGCCCGCGCCTGGCGCGAGTGGCTCCTGCGCGCCGTCGCGGGCGACCCGGAGAACCTGCAGATCATGTACGGCATCGCCGGCGAGCGCGAGCTCGGCGAGGCGGAGCTGGACTGGCTGCCCGGCTACGAGAACTCCGCGCCGGTCCGGGTCGGCAACGGCGCCGCCCACCAGCTGCAGCTGGACGTGTACGGCGAGGTCACCGAGGCCCTGCACCTGGGCCATATGACGGGGCTCGCCCGCAACGACTACGCCTCCCTCCTCCAGCTCAAGCTGATCCGCTACCTGGAGGACCACTGGGACGAGCCGGACGAGGGCATCTGGGAGGTGCGCGGCCCGCGCCGCCACTTCGTGCACTCCAAGGTGATGGCCTGGGTCGCCGTCGACCGCACCATCAAGCTCATCGAGTCCGGTGACGCGGACGGCCCGCTGGAGCGCTGGCGCGAACTGCGCGACGACATCCACCGGGACGTGTGCGAGAAGGGCTACGACAAGGAGCGCAACACCTTCACGCAGTCGTACGGCTCCAGGGAACTGGACGCCTCGCTGCTGCTGATCCCGCAGATGGGCTTCCTGCCGCCGGACGACAAGCGGGTCATCGGGACCATCGAGGCGATCCAGCGCGAGCTGTCCACGCCGGACGGCTTCATCCTGCGCTATCCGACCCAGGGCGAGGCCGAGGGCGTCGACGGTCTGCCGGGCGACGAGGGCGCCTTCCTCGCCTGCTCGTTCTGGATGGCGGACGACCTGGCGATGATCGGCCGCGTGGACGAGGCCCGCAGGCTCTTCGAGAAGCTGCTGTCGCTGCGCAACGACCTGGGCCTGCTGGCCGAGGAGTGGGACCCGCGCCTCCAGCGCCAGGTCGGCAACTTCCCGCAGGCATTCAGCCACGTCCCGCTGATCGACACCGCTCTGCGCCTGACGGCTTCGGGGGCCTACGGCGGCTGAAACCTCGCTTCGACAGATCCCGCGGGGCTGACCATCTCGGCCTCGAATCCACGGGGGAATCACCCTCTCGTACGGCGCCGACGAACTGAGCGGTGGCCGCCGGGGAGCTCCCACTTCGTCGAGGTGACCGGGGCGCACCTGTTCTTCACGGACGAGCAAGGGCGCGTGCATGGGTGCGGTAGAGGCGCTGGAGAAGCTGGTACCGGTGGTGCTGGCCTTCGGATGCGGGGTCGTCCTCGCGCGGCGGAAGGTGGTGCCGGCCGAGAGCTCGAAGGCCTTCGCGGACTACGCCTTCCTCTTCGCGGTGCCCTGCTTCCTGTTCGGGAACATCTACCGCAGCGATCTGGGCGCGCTGTTCGACTGGCGGGCCCTGACCGGGTACGCGACCGCGGCGGGCGCCGCGGCCGTGCTCACCGGGGTGGTGGCCCGGGCCACCGGGGTGCGCGATCCGCGGGGTGTGGCGCTGCCCAGCTCCCGTGGCGGAGATCCGCCGGGCCGTGCTGGCCCACCGCGTCGTGTTCTTCCGCGACCAGGACATCACCCACGCCCAGCAGATCGCCTTCGGCCGCCGCTTCGGCCCGCTGCCCCGGCGCCCAGGCAAGCAGCACGGCGTCCACCCCGAGGGACACCCGGAGATCCTCACCGTCGACCCCCGGCGCGACACCGAGCGCTACGGCGCCGACTTCGAGGAGCGCTACCGCCGCAAGTGGACCTCCCCGCTGGCCGGCTGGCACAGCGATCTCACGCAGGCCGTCAACCCGCCGAGCCTGTCCGTCCTGCGCGCAGAGAAGACCCCGGCCTTCGGCGGCGACACCCAGTGGACGAACACCGTCGCCGCCTACGAGGGCCTGTCGGCGCCGCTGCGGGAGTTCGTGGACGGGCTGACGGCCGAGCACGCCTTCTTCACCGCCGTCCACCTGCGCCACTCCGACGAACGGGACCGCGAGATCCTGCGGACGTACTGCGCGGACCCGCAGGCCGCCGTCCACCCGGTGGTGCGCGTCCACCCCGAGACCGGCGAGAAGGCGCTGTTCGTCAGCCCGGGCTCGACCACCCGCGTCACCGGGTTCTCCGAGCTGGAGAGCCGCCATCTGCTGGAGCTGCTCTTCCAGCATCTGACCAGCGCCGAGTACACCGTCCGCTTCCGCTGGGAGCCCGGCTCCGTCGCCCCGTGGGACAACCGCAGCGCCTGCCACCTCGCGCCCACCGACTTCGCGCACCTCGACGTCGAGCGCGTCATGCACCGGGTCACCGTCCTCGGGGAGCCGGCGCAGGGGCCGAGCGGGTTCGTCTCGCGGCTGGTGGCGGGGGAACCGATGCGCGCCTGGTAGGCCGACGGGCGTCCGGGGCAGGGCCCGCCTAGGCTGGAACCGAACGAATCCCCCACGCGGAACGGGGGCGGCCATGGCTCCCCTCTCGAAGGCCGGCGCGGCCCTCGCCGCGCTGCGCGAGGATCTCAGCGGCGATGTGTTCGCCCCGCAGGACGTGGGCTACGACGAGGCCCGCGTCGTCTTCAACGCGATGATCGACCGCCGTCCCGCGGTGATCGCGCAGTGCGTGAACGAGGACGACGTCGTACGTGCGGTGCGCTTCGCCCGGGATCTGGACCTCAACATCGCGGTGCGCGGCGGCGGCCACAGCGTGGCGGGCATGGCGCTGAACGACGGTGGCCTGGTCATCGACCTTCGCCATATGCGCGCGGTCGGCGTCGATCCCGCGTCCGAGGCGGTACGGGTCGCGGGCGGCGCCACGATGAGCGACCTGGACCACGCGACCCAGGTGCACGGGCTGGCCACCACCGGCGGCCGGGTCTCCACCACCGGCGTCGGCGGCTTCGTCCTCGGCGGCGGCACCGGCTGGCTGGACCGCTGGAGCGGACTGGCCGTCGACAATCTGCTCGCCGTCGAGCTGGTCACCGCCGACGCCCGCCGGATCCGGGCCAGCGCCGACGAGAACCCCGAGCTGTTCTGGGCGCTGCACGGCGGCGGCGGCAACTTCGGCGTGGCGACCTCCCTCACCCTGAAGCTGCACGAGCTGCCCGAGTTCGCCATGGCCTTCCTGCTGTACCTCCCGGAGCACGGCCGCGAGGTCGTCCGCACCTTCCGCGACCTGTTCGCCGTGGCCCCGAACGAGGCGGGCGGCGGCGTGCTGTATCTCACCGGCCCGCCCGGCGAGTTCTGCCCGCCGCACCTTCAGGGCACCCTGCTGTGCGCGGCGCTGCTGACCTGGGCCGGCGGCGAGGCGGACCTGCGCAAGGCGGCGGAGCCGCTGCTGGCGCTGCCGCACGAGGCGGCGCTGGTCGGGGCGATTCCGTACGTCGACGCGCAGTGCATGATCGACGATCCGCCGGGGTTCCGGAACTACTGGTCGGCGGAGTACCTCTCGGGTCTGCCCGACGACTACGTGAAGGTGTTCTGCGCCGGCGCCGAGGCGATGCCCGTGCCGACCGGGACCATCCACGCGCTGATGCCGCAGGGCGGCGCCATCGCCGACGGGCCGAGCCGGTACCCGGTGCCCTACCGGGACGCCGCCTGGGTCACCCACCCGTTCGGCATGTGGGAGGACCCGGCGGACGACGCGCGGGGCATCAAGTGGGTCCACGACGCCCGCGACGGCGCACAGCCGTGGAGCACCGGGGCGGTCTACCTCAACTTCATCGGCGCGGAGGGGCCGGAACGCGTGATCGCCGGCGTGGGCGCGACGAACTACCGGCATCTGGAGGAGATCAAGCGGAGGTACGACCCCGACAACGTGTTCCGCTTCAACCACAACATCCGGCCCCGGTGAGCGTCCCCGGCCTACCGCACGGCGGCGATCACCTCCTCGGCCGCCCGCTCGCCCTCGGTCGCCCCGCCCTCCATGAAGCCCTGGAAGTCGTACGAGCAGTGCTCGCCGCCGATGTGGACGTTGCCCTGGGCGACGCCCTCATAGCCCGCGTACCGGTGGACGTAGCCCACGGGCCAGTACGAATAGGCGCCCTGCGTATAGGGGTTGAGGTGCCAGGCGGAGAGCTGGGCCCGGCCGGTCCAGGCGGTGGAGGTGCCGGGGAAGAAGGCGTCGATGCCCTTCAGGTACCTCGCCGCGAGACGGGTGACGTAGGGATCGCGCTCGTCGGAGAAGGGTCCCGCCGGGGTCAGGGCGCGGGCCAGGCTGCCGCCGTTGTACTGGATGAGGATGCCGCCCGTGCCGGGCTGGACCTTGGTGGTGTCCCAGGTCTGCTGGACCTCGGCGTCGGTGAAGCAGTCGCCCGCCGAGACGCCGGGCCAGGGTCCGGTGCCGCGCCAGGGGCGGCGGGAGAACTGCATGTTGAGCTTGGTGCAGTGGCCCATGCGGGCGTCCCGCAGGAGGCTGGTCATCCGGGTGTCGAACCCGGCCCGGGTGAGGTCGAGTTGTTTCAGGACCGGCAGCGGGACGCACAGGATGGTGTGGTCGGCGGTGACGGTGCGGGTGGCCCCCGCCTCGGCGAAGGTGAGGGTCTGGGTGCCGTCGCCGTTGGCCCTGAGCGCCTGCAGGGCCCAGCCGTGCCGGACCGTGCCGTCGGGCAGGAAGTCGGCGATGGCGCGCGGGAGTTGGTCGTTGCCGCCGGTGATGTGGTAGCGCTCGTTGGACAGTCCCCAGATGTTGAAGTTGCCGGGATTGGTCTGGTAGCCCATGAGCAGCACCAGGGCGAGCGCCGACTGCTCGGTGGTGTCGGCGCCGTACTCGACGTTGTAGGCGACGTCGAAGAAGCGGCCGAGCGGCGAGTCGTGGCCGCCCGGGACGCGGGCGTCGATCCAGTCGTACAGGGACATGGTGTCCAGCGCGGTGCCGGTCGGCGTGGTGCGGTTCCAGCGCACCTCACCGGAGTCCAGCAGGTCCCGGTGGAGGGCCTGGTAGACGGCCTTGAAGTCCTCGTCGGCCTGGTGGCGCGGGTAGTACTCGCCGTTGAACCACAGGACTTCTTCCGCGCCGACCGGCCCGCCGCCCAGGAAGTCCTCCACGGGCAGCCCGAACCGGCGGCACAGCTGGAGCATCTTCTTGTGGCCGGTGTCGATCAGCTCCCCGCCGATCTCGGATATCTGGCCGTACGCCCAGTGGTCGCGCTGGGTGTACATACGGCCGCCGACCCGGGCCGGGTCCGCCTCGTAGAGCGTGCAGGCGTACCCGGCGTCGTGCAGGGTGAGGGCGGCGGTGAGGCCGGCGATTCCGGCGCCCACCACCGCGATCCGCGGGGCGGACGCGGCGGCGGCCGGGGCCGCGGCGGCGGTCATCGCCGTGGCGGCGACCGCGCCCTTCAGGACGGTACGGCGGCGGACGCGGGCTTCCGCGACGGGCAGTCCGAGCCGCTCGGCGGCCGCGTGATCGGCGAAGAGGGTGCGCAGGACGTGCATCGAGTGGGTGCGTGACACGGTGCCGCTCCTCAGACGTTGACGGGGTGGTTGTCCGTTCGCTCGGCCGCGTCCTCCAGGACGATCCGGCCGATGATCTCGTAGCGCTCCGGCCGCTTGGCCTTGAGGTAGAACCCGAGGCCGAGCCCGCCGAAGAAGACCAGCCCGACGATCCACGGGATGGCCTTGAAGAAGAGCGAGTCGGCCGCCGTACCGGCCGCGGTGTCCAGGTTGGCCACCAGCAGCCCCACCACCGCGATCATGCCGAGGCCGCCGAGCAGGGGGGCGGTCAGGGTGCGGAACCAGTGGCGGTCCTCGGGGTGGTTCTTGCGGAAGTAGCCGATCACGGCGAAGGAGCACAGGGTCTGCACGATGAGGATCGCCATCGTGCCGAGGATCGCGAGCAGGGTGTACAGGTGGATGTAGGGGTCCTGGCCGGTGAGCCAGAAGGCGCCCACCAGAGCGATGGCGATGACCGACTGCACGAAGGACGCGATGTGCGGCGAGCCGTGCTTGGCGTGGGTGCGGCCGAGGGCCGGGTGCAGGAACCCCTCGCGGCCGATGGCGTAGAGATAGCGCGCCGCGCACTGGTGGAAGGCCATGCCGCAGGCGAACGACCCGGTGATCAGCAGCCACTGGAAGGTGTCCACCGCCCAGGCGCCGAGGTAGGAGTGGGCGGGGTCGAAGAACAGGTCCAGCGGGCTGGTGCCGGAGGACCGCTCGACGGAACCGTCGAGGCCGTTGCCGGCGATGGTCATCCAGGAGACGTAGATGTAGAAGACGCCGACCCCGATCACGGAGATGAGGGTCGCGCGCGGGATGACCCGCTTGGGGTCCTTGGACTCCTCGCCGTACATCGCGGTCGACTCGAAGCCGACCCACGACCAGAAGGCGAAGAACAGTCCCAGCCCGGCGGAGGTGCCGGTGAAGGCGTTGACCGGGTTGATCGGCTCGACGGGGATGCCGTCGGGGCCGCCGCCGTTGAGCAGGACGGCGGTGGCGACCGCGAAGAGGACGGCGATCTCCGCTATGAGCATCACGCCGAGCGCCTTGGCGGTGAGGTTGATGTCGAAGAAGGCCAGCACGGCGGTGACGGCGAGCATCGCGAGGGCGTACAGGATCCAGGGCAGGTCGACGCCGAGCTGATCGTGGACGGTGGTCTTCGCGAAGTAGGAGAAGACACCGACGATGGATGCCTCGAAGACGATGTAGGCCAGCACGGCGAGCATGCCGGAGGCCATGCCCGCGATCCGGCCGAGGCCGTGCGAGATGTAGCCGTAGAAGGCGCCGGCCGCGGTGATCCGCCGGGCCATGGCGACGTAGCCGACGGAGAACACCGTCAGCACCAGGGTCGCGAAGAGATAGCCCGCGGGCGCGCCCGTGCCGTTGCCGAAACCGACCGCGATGGGCAGGTTCCCCGTCATCGCGGTGATCGGTGCGGCGGTCGCCACCGCCATGAACACGACGCCCACCAGACCTACGGAATTCGCCTTGAGCCGATGGACCTCTCGCGTGGGTGTTTCTGACATTCCCCGCCCCTCTCAGCATTTTC
This sequence comes from Streptomyces sp. NPDC002784, assembly GCF_053592135.1. Taxonomy (NCBI): domain Bacteria; kingdom Bacillati; phylum Actinomycetota; class Actinomycetes; order Kitasatosporales; family Streptomycetaceae; genus Streptomyces; species Streptomyces sp. NPDC002784. Next base: position 191,079 of record NZ_JBSFVD010000012.1, read on the forward strand.
AATGCAGTGCCACAACGAAATCCGAAGGTGAACCCGGTCTTCTGTGTCGGATGCGCCAGTGTGGCGGCGGAGTGACGCGCGCCACAACAGACACGCGGTCATGCAAATCCCGCCGTGGCGCGACGCATTGTCGTGCCCGGGGGCCGGAAGATCGTCTCCGTAACCACCCGGAGATGTCCCGGAAGCACCGGCGCGGGTAGCGTCCGGCCCATGGACAGCGGATACGACACTCAGGGCGCCGGAATCACCGTGCGGCGGGCGCTGGAGCTGCCCGGCCTGCGCGGCGGGCTCCCGGAGATCCTGGCGGGCGCCGACCGCCTGGGGCGCACCGTGCGCTGGGTGCACGCGGGCGAGGTGCCCAACATCGCCTCGCTGCTCAAGGGCGGCGAGCTGCTGCTGACCACCGGATACGGCCTCGGCACCCGTCCGGCCGAACAGCGCGCCTTCGTCCGCACACTGGCCGAACGCGGGATCGCCGCCCTGGTGGTGGAGCTCGGCCCGCGCTTCACCCGGCTGCCCGCGGCCCTCGTCGACACCGCGCGGGCGGCCGGGCTGCCGCTGGTCCAGCTGCACCGCGAGGTGCCGTTCGTGACGGTCACCGAGGAGATCCACACCGAGATCGTCAACGGCCACTACGCGCTCCTCCAGCGCGCCGAGGAGGTCCACCGCCGCTGCACCGAGGCCCTGCTGGGCGGCGGCGGCATCCCCCAGGTGCTGGGCATCCTCGCCGGCTTCAGCGGCAACCCGGTGTTCCTGGAGACGACCGACGGCCAGCTCCTGTACGCCGCGGGGGCGGGCCCGGAGAACGCCGACCCGCTCCAGGTGTGGGAGGGACTGCGCGGCCAGCACAAGGACGCGCCGCCGGCCGGGTCGGTCCTGGTGGACGTGCCGGGCGGCGGACCGGGCACGGGCTCGGTCCGCGCCCGTCTGGTCCTGCTGCCGGTACGGGCTCCGCTCGCCCCCGTGCACCGGATCGCGGCGGAACGGGCGGCCGGCATCCTCGCCGTCGTCCTGATGCAGGCGCGGCAGGAGGAGGAACTGGCGGCCCGGGGCCGCGGCGACTTCCTGACCGACCTGGCCGAGGGCCGTGTCGCCGCGGAGGACGCGCCCGCGCAGGCGCGCGTGCTGGGCTTCAAGCCGGGTGACGGCCCGCTGCTGCCGGTGGTGATGCGGCTCGGCGACGGGCTGTCCCCGGGTGGCGGCTGGGCGGTGCTGGCCCGCGCGGTCGCCGAGGAGCTGGCGTCGGTGGGGGTCCCGGTGCTGCTGGGCGTACGGCCGGTGGAGGGCCGGGTGCCCCTGCTGCTCGGCCTGCGCTCGGAGTCGGAGCGGTCGGCGGTCGCGGACCGGGTCGCGGCGGCGCTGCGGGCCGGGGTGGAACGGGCCGGGATGCAGCGGCCGGGGGCCCAGCCACCGGTCGTCGTGGTGGGGGTCGCGGGCGGCTGGGCGGCGGCCTCGGCGAGCCTGCGGCACGCGGCGGAGACGGCGACGGCGGCGCAGGGCCTGACCGACCGCGCCTGGTACGACGCCCGCCGCCTGGACATCGACCTGCTGCTGTGGCGGCTGCGCGACCATCCCGACCTCGCGGCCTTCGTGGACCGCGCGATCGGCCCGCTGCGCGCGCACGACGCCCGCTCCAAGCCACCGCTGCTGCCGACGCTGCAGACCTATCTCGCGCACGCGGGCCGCAAGGCGGAGACGGCCCGCGAACTGCATCTGAACCGGCAGACCCTGTACAACCGGCTGGCCCGCATCGGCGAGTTGCTGGGCACCGACCTGGACGACCCGCACTCGGTACTGGCGTTGAGCCTGGCCCTGCGGGCCCGCCGGCACGTGACGTGACCCGGCGGCCTCAGATCAGCGGCCTGGGCTGGGTCAACTCGTCGTAGACGCTCAGCACTTGAGCGACCGTCTCGTCCTCGGTCGGCCAGGTGCCCACCTGCCGCAACCCCCGCTCCCGGAGCAGCTCGCAGCGCTCGGGGTCGCCGAGCAGGCGCGTGACGGTCTCGGCGAGCGCCCCCGGATCGCCGTACGGGACCAGTTCGGCCGCGTCGCCGACGAGTTCGGGCACGCCGCCGACCTCGGTCGCGACGAGCGGCACGCGCGCGTAAAGGGCTTCCTGGGCGAGCACGGACCGCGCCTCCCACCGGCTGGTCAGCAGCGCGAGGTCGGCGGCGGTGAGCAGTTCGCGCACATCGTCACGGCGCCCGATGAGCCGGACGGGCAGCCCTTCGTCCTCGATACGGCTCTGCAGCTCGGCCCGCAGCGGCCCCTCGCCCGCGATGACGACGAGCGGCAAGGGGTCCATCCGGCGCCACGCGCGCGCGGCGTCCAGCAGGACGTCGTAGCCGCGATGCCGTTCGAGAGTGCCGACCGCGATGAGCAAGGGCCGTCCGGTGGCGCCGAGTTCGGCCCGCACCTTGGGCCGCAGCCGCTCGGCCTCCTCCTGCTCGCTCTCGAGGGCACTGCGCGCTCCGGGCAGCGACACGGCGGCCAGCCGCGCGTCCCGGGCGCCGGTGCGGCGGGCCCGGTCCACGAGCGCCGAGGTGGTGCCGAGGACCACGGCGGCGGCCCTGGCGACCCGCCGCTCCAGCAGGCGTACGAGATGGGCGCGGGCGCCCTCGGCGTGCGCCCGGTCGTGCCAGGTGACGACGAGGGGGGTACGCCGTCCGCTGAGCGCGAGCACGGCACGGAAGGAGGCGTGCAGCCCGTGCGCGTGCACCAGATCGGCGTCCGCGCAGACCGCCCGGAGCGCGGCCACGGAACCGGGGTCGCTGCTGCGGGGCACGTGCACGTGTTCGGCGCCGACCCCGGTGAAGCCGTAGAGGTGATCGGCCTCGACGGGGGCGCACACGGTGACCCGCACGCCCCTCGCGACCAGCCCCGAGGCCAGCGATCGCACGTGCACGCTGCTGCCGGCGTTGCCTCCGCCCAGCACCTGCACGGTGCGCAGCGGCGACTGGCCGTGCGGTGAGTGGCTGCTCACGGGGGTCACGTGGCCGGGCTCCTGGTTCGGGGTCGGGCGGTCACGAAGAAAGTACAGAAGGATCGGGCGGAGGGGGTGAACCGCGAGGATCCCTGCGCGTACGACATGTACCGCCAAGGATGCCAGGACGTACGGGTGTTCCGGCACCGCCGAGCTGACCGACAGCTCCGGACGACACGGGCGGGAGCGGCCCCGGAGTCACCCACACGGGTGAGCGACAGCACGAACGTCCGCGAGCCGAAGCCGCCGGGCGCCGGCGCCCCCCGTCACGCCCCTACCCGTCCCCCCGAGCCGTGGCCAGCAGCTCCTCCGCGTGGGCCCGGGCCGTCTCCGAGTCCTCCTGGCCCGCCAGCATCCGCGACAGTTCCCGGATCCGTTCCTCGCCCTCCAGCACCTTCACCCCGGACCGGGTCACCGACCCGTCGTTGGTCTTCTCCACCAGCAACTGCCGGTCGGCGAAGGCCGCGACCTGCGGAAGATGCGTCACGACCACCACCTGCGCGGTCTTCGCGAGCCGCGCGAGCCGCCGCCCGATCTCGACCGCCGCCTTGCCGCCGACACCGGCGTCGACCTCGTCGAAGAGATACGTCGGCACCGGATCCGTGCCCGCGAACACGACCTCCACGGCCAGCATCACGCGCGACAGCTCACCACCGGACGCCCCCTTGGCGATCGGGCGGGGCGGCGCCCCGGGATGGGGGGCGAGCAGCAGCTCGACCTCGTCCGCGCCGGACGGCCCGTACGCGACCGTGCGCCCGTCGACCTCCACGCCCTCGGGGTCCTCGCTCTGCCGGATGTCGAAGGACACGCGCGCGTGCGGCATGGCCAGCGAGGCCAGCTCGGCGGTCACGGCGGCCGCGAACCGCTCGGCGGCCTCCGTCCGGGCGTCGGTCAGCGCCTGCGCGAGCCCGCCCAGTTCGGCGCGGAGCGCGTCCCGTTCCGCGGTCAGCTCGTCGATCCGCTCGTCGTCGCCGTCCAGCTCGGTCAGCCGCGCGGCGCCCTCCTCGGCCCAGGCGAGAACGGCGGCGACATCCTCGCCGTACTTGCGCGTCAGGCCCGTCAGCGCCGCCCGCCGCTCCTCGACGGCGGCCAGCCGCAGCGGATCCGCGTCGAGGTCGTCGGCGTACCCGGCCAGCTCCCCCGCCACATCGCCCAGCAGGATCCCGATCTCGCCGATCCGGTCGGCGAGCGCCGACAGCGCGGAGTCGTGCGACCGTACGGCGTCCAGCGCCCGCTGCGCGCCCGCCACGAGCGTCGTCGCGTCGATGCCCTCGGGGTCCTCGGGGTTGCCCGCGAGCGCGGCGTGCGCGGCCGTGGCGGCGGACGACAGCGCCTCGGCGTGCCCGAGCCGCTCCGCCTCCTCCGCGAGCTCCACGTCCTCACCCGGACGCGGTTCGACGCCGGAGATCTCCTCCAGACCGAAGCGCAGCAGGTCGGCTTCCTGGGCCCGCTCACGCGCGCGCGTGACGATCTCGCCGAGCTCGACGGCGACGGCCCGCAGCCGCCGGTACGCCTCGCCGTACTTGGCGAGCGGCACCGCGACGGCGTCCCCCGCGTACCGGTCCAGCGCCTGCCGCTGCCGCGTCAGCTTCAGCAGCCCCTGCTGGTCGGTCTGTCCGTGCACGGCCACCAGGTCGTCGGCCAGCTCGGCGAGCAGCCCGACCGGCACACTGCGCCCCCCGAGATGGGCCCGCGAGCGCCCCTCGGCGGAAACGGTACGGCTGATCAGCAGCGCCCCGTCGTCGAGCTCGGCCCCGGCCTCCTCGGCCCGTACGGCCGCCGAGGAGGCCGCGGGCACGGTGACCCGCCCCTCGACGACCGCCTTCTCCGCCCCTATGCGCACCAGCGCCGCGTCCGCCCGCCCGCCGAGCAGCAGCCCGAGGCTGGTGACCACCATGGTCTTGCCCGCACCCGTCTCACCCGTGACCGCGGTGAACCCGGGCGACAGCTCGACGACGGCGTCGTCGATGACTCCGAGCGACCGTATCCGCATCTCTTCCAGCACGGACACGACCATACGAGGTAGGGGCGCCGCAATGCGAGGCACCCTGTCACCCGGGGGAGTGGTCCGACCTGAAGGGGCGCGGGGAACTGCGCGAGCAACCACGACGAACCCGCACCCGCCGGCACAAAAGCAACCACCCCTCACAGGTGGCTAGTGAGGCGCTCCCCGCCACCCGGAAACCGGCAGCGCGAACTTCGCCACCAGCCGATCCGTGAACGAGGCATGATGCAGCCGGGCCAGCCGCACCGGCACCGCCCCCCGCCGCACCTCCACCCGCGCCCCCGGCGGCAACTCCACGGTCCGCCGCCCGTCGCACCACAGGACCCCCGGCGGAATATGAGGCAGCACCTCCACCGCCAACACGGAATCCGGCGACGTGACCAGCGGCTTCGCGAACAGCGCGTGCGCGGAGATCGGCACCATCAGCAGCGCCTCCACCTCGGGCCACACCACGGGCCCGCCCGCGGAGAACGCGTACGCCGTGGACCCGGTCGGCGTGGACAGCACGATGCCGTCGCACCCGAACCCGGTGACCGGCCGCCCGTCGATCTCCAGGACGACCTCCAGCAGCTTCTCCGCACCGGCCTTCTGCACGGCCGCCTCGTTCAGCGCCCAGTCCGTGTGCACGATGTCGCCGTTCCGGTGGACGACGACATCGACCGTCATCCGCTCCTCGACCTCGTACGCCTTGGTGACCACCCGGTCGACGACCTTGTCGAGATCGTCCCGCTCGGCCTCCGCGAGGAAGCCGACCCGCCCCAGGTTCACCCCGAGCATCGGCACCCCGGACGCCCGCGCGAACTCCGCGCCGCGCAGCAGCGTCCCGTCCCCGCCGAGCACGATCAGCAGCTCGCACCCGTCGAGGCACTGCGGAGTCGCCTCCTCGACCAGCTCCACGCTCTGCGGCAGCGGCAGATCGGCGGCCTCCGCCGCCAGCACCCGTACGCCGATACCGGACCGCAGCAGCCCCTTCACCACCAGCTCGGCGCTGCGGATCGCCGCGGGCCGTCCGGTGTGGGCCAGCAGGAAAACAGTTCGAGCTCGGTTCTGAGTCAACGCGGCCCCTCCGCCACTGCACGGTCAACGTCGGCCGGGTCCAGCGCCGGTGCCCCGGACCGCAGCCACAGGAAGTACTCAACATTCCCGGACGGCCCCGGCAGCGGACTCGCCGTGACCCCCCGCACTCCGAGCCCCAGCTCCCAGGCCCGCCCCGCCACACCCCGTACCGCCTCGGCGCGCAGTTCCGGGCTGCGCACCACACCCCCGCTGCCCAGCCGCTCCTTGCCCACCTCGAACTGCGGCTTGACCATCATCACCAGGTCGGCGTCCGGCTTCACGCACCGCACGAGGGCGGGCAGCACCAGACCGAGCGGGATGAAGGACAGGTCCCCCACGACAAGATCCACCGGCTCCCCATCGATCGCGTCGAGCGTCAACTCGCGTACGTTCGTACGGTCTTTGACGGTGACGCGTTCATCACTCCGCAGGGTCCAGGCCAGTTGTCCGTATCCGACGTCGACGGCGACGACGTGCGCGGCCCCCGCCCGCAGCAGCACGTCCGTGAAGCCGCCGGTGGACGCCCCCGCGTCCAGCGCCCGCCGCCCCTCGACGAGCAGCCCCTGGGGCACGAAGACCTCCAGCGCGCCGGCCAGCTTGTGGCCGCCCCGCGACACGTACTCGGGATCGCTGTCGTCGGAGGAGACGACGATCGGGGCCGCCGTCTCCACCTGTGTGGCCGGCTTGGTCGCGACGGTCTTGCCGACGGAGACCCGCCCCGCGGCGATCAGCTGACTGGCGTGCTCGCGCGAGCGCGCGAGCTTCCGCCGGACCAGCTCCGCGTCGAGACGGCGACGTGCGACTCCTGCCACGTTCGGTTCAGCTCCTACTGCCATACGCCGATGGGGGCGCCGGAGGTCCCGGGCGGGCGTCGAGCGCGGTGAGCGCGTCGCGCAGCCCCCGGTGTACATCCTCGTACACCTCGACGTGTCCGTCCGTGGCGAGGTGGTCGGCGTCGGCGAGACGTTCCAGCTGCGTGTCGACCTCGGCGTGCCCGGTAGGGGTACGGGGGACGTCCAGCGGGGCGGGGGCGGCGGGGTCGTACTCCGGCTCCACCGCCCCGGGGGAGGTGTCCGTTTCCGTGACTGCGTCGCTCATGCCCCGACGCTACCCCGAAGCGCTGCGGTACCGTCGATCGCGATGGCCACGATCGCAGAGTGCCGCGCCGCACTCGAGAAGCTCTCGGACTCCATGCAGCACGCCGAGGGGGACGTCCGTACGGCCGCCGCCCTGGACCGCTCGGTCAGCTGCCACATCACCGACCTGGACGTCACCTTCGTCGGCCGCCTCCAAGGCGGCCGGATCCAGGTGCACGACACTGTCCAGGGGCCACCGCCGGAGAAGGCCGCGATCAGACTGGCCATGACCGGCGACGACCTGGTCGCGCTGGTCGACGGCGAGCTGCACTTCGCCAAGGCCTGGGGTTCGGGCCGGGTGAAGCTGCACGCGGGCGTGCGCGACCTGCTCGTCCTCAGGAAGCTGCTCTAGCCCGCCCTTCAGCCTTCTCGTCTCAGGCGGGAGTCTTCACCGCGCGTGCCTTGCGCGCGGCCGGCACCACCAGCGGGGTCCCCGTCTCCGGGTCGTCGATGATCTGGCAGCGCAGCCCGAAGACCTCCTCGACCAGTTCGGCCGTGACGATCTCCTTCGGCGCCCCCTCCGCGATGACCTCGCCGCCCTTCAGGGCGATGAGGTGGGTGGCGTACCGGGCCGCGTGGTTGAGGTCGTGCAGCACGGCGACGAGCGTGCGGCCCTGCTCCTCGTGCAGCTCCGCGCACAGGTCGAGGACGTCGATCTGGTGCTGGATGTCGAGGTAGGTGGTCGGCTCGTCGAGCAGCAGCAGCGGCGTCTGCTGGGCGAGCGCCATCGCGATCCACACGCGCTGGCGCTGGCCGCCGGAGAGTTCGTCGACGTACCGGTCGGCGAGTTCGGCGACCCCGGTCTGCCGCATCGACTCCTGGACGACCCGCTCGTCCTCGGTCGACCACTGGCGCAGGATGCCCTGGTGCGGGTACCGGCCGCGGCCCACCAGATCGGCGACGGTGATGCCGTCGGGCGCGATGGAGGACTGCGGCAGCAGCCCGAGCGTCCGCGCGACCTTCTTGGCCGGCAACGACTGGATGACCTGCCCGTCCAGCAGCACCCGGCCCTGGTTCGGCTTGAGCATCCGCGACAGCGCCCGCAGGAGCGTCGACTTGCCGCAGGCGTTCGGGCCGACGATCACGGTGAAGGAGTTGTCGGGGATCTCCACCGACAGCTGCTCGGCGATGACCCGCTGGTCGTAGGCCAGGGTGACGTTCTCGGCGGACAGGCGGTTCACAGTGCTCCTTCGGATGTTCTTGTGCGCGGTGCCGCTCATATCCGGCCCGCCCTGCGCTCGGTGACCAGCAGCCACAGCAGGTAGACGCCGCCGACCACGCCGGTGACCACGCCCACGGGCATCTGGTCGGCGCCGAAGACGCGCTGCGAGGCCCAGTCGGCGACGACCAGCAGGGCGGCGCCCATGCACAGGGACGGCAGCAGGTTCGGTCCCGGCGAGCGGGTCAGCCGGCGGGCCAGCTGCGGTGCGGTGAGCGCGACGAAGCTGACGGGGCCCGCGGCGGCCGTGGCGGCCGCGGTGAGCAGCACGGCGGAGATCATCAGCAGCGCCCGTACCCGCTCGACCCGCACCCCGAGCGCGTTGGAGACGTCGTCGCCCATCTCCATCATCCGCAGCCCCCGCGCGTTGGCGAGCACCAGCGGCACCAGGACGGCGCACAGCGCGAGCAGCGGCCAGACCTGCGCCCAGTCCCGGCCGCTGAGGGAGCCGGTCATCCACACGACCGAGCGGGCCGCGTCGACGATGTCGGAGACGGTCAGCAGATAGCCGTTGACGGCGGTGAGGATCGCCGACATGCCGATCCCGACCAGGACCAGCCGGTAGCCGTGCACGCCCTGCTTCCAGGCGAGCAGGTAGATGGCCAGACCGGTCACCAGACCGCCCACCAGGGCACCGAGCGTGACCTGGCTCGCGCTCCCCGAGAACAGCACGATCATCGTGAGCGCCCCGGCCGTCGCGCCCTGCCCGAGGCCGAGGATGTCCGGACTGCCCAGCGGATTGCGCGAGACGGCCTGGAACAGCGCACCGCCGAGCCCGAGCGAGGCCCCGACCAGCAGGGCCACCAGGACCCGCGGCAGCCGCAGCTCGTTGACGATGAACTCCTGCCCCGGATCGCCGTTGCCCACCAGCGTCCTGACCACGTCGCCCGCGGAGATGGGGAAGTCCCCGGTCCCGATCAGCACCACGCTCGCGGCGAACGCGGCGAGCAGCAGCAGGAGTACGACGGTCAGGGCCCGGACGTCGAGCCGGGCGGAGAAGCCGCCCGGGGTGCGCACGGCACGGTTGGTCTTCACAGCTGCGCCGTCCTCCGCCGTCGTACGAGCAGGATGAACACCGGACCCCCGATGATCGCGGTGATGATGCCGACCTGGACCTCCGAGGGCCGGGCGATGACCCGGCCGATGACATCGGCGCCGAGCAGCAGCACGGGCGACAGGATGCCCGCGTACGGCAGGATCCAGCGCAGGTCGGGTCCGGTGAAGGAGCGCACCACGTGCGGCACCATCAGGCCGACGAACACGATCGGCCCGCAGGCGGCGGTCGCGGCCCCGCACAGCACGGTGGCCGCGAGCATGGACAGCGCCCGGGTGCGGCCGAGATGGGCGCCGAGCGCCTTGGCGGTGTCGTCGCCCATGGACATGGCGTTCAACGGCCGGGCCAGCGCGAGCGCGAGGACCATGCCGGTCACCAGGAACGGCAGGACCTGCGCGATGGTCGACCCGGTAGCCGACGACAGCGAACCCACCGTCCAGAACCGCATCCGGCCGAGCGCCGCGTTGTCCGCGATCATGACGGCCTGGAGGTAGCCGTAGAGCGCCGCGCTGATCGCGGTACCGGCCAGCGCGAGCCGCACCGGCGTGGCCCCCCGGCTGCCGCCGAGGAACCAGACCAGCGCCCCGACCGCGGCCGCGCCGAAGAAGGCGAACCAGATGTAGCCGCTCATCGAGGTGACGCCGAGGAACGCGATGGCGGTGACGACGGCGGCGGAGGCACCGGCGTTGATGCCGAGCAGTCCGGGATCGGCCAGCGGGTTACGGGTGAGCGCCTGCAGGACGGCCCCCGCCAGACCGAGCGCGGCACCGGCCAGCAGCCCCAGCACGGTCCGGGAGATCCGCTCGTCGACCACGACGTCGCCGTACGTCCCCGTGTCCTGGAACAGGCCGTGCCAGACCTGCGCCATCGAGAGGTCCTTCGCCCCGATCGCGATGCTCGCCAGCGCGACGAGCACCAGCAGCACGACGGAGCCGAGAAGCCCAAAGGAACGTATCGCCCGGCGGCTTGGGGGCGCGGGGGCGGTCTCCGCGCGCTGTTCTGGGGGACTGTCGACCAACACGCAGTTAGGTTAGCCTACCCTCGCATTCCGCCTCGACGTCGAGTCGGCACCGGACGAGGGCTCACCAGCCCAGCCGGGCCAGCGCCTTACCCGGGTCCAGCGTGCACGCACCCTCGCCCGCAGCCGTCCAGGCCGCCGCACACAGCGCGCGCAGCCCGTCCAGCGCCTCACCGTCACCGTCCAGCTCCAGCCGGTCCGAACCGGCCGTGGCCGTCCAGCCCCCGCACCGGAACCCGTCGCCCTCCGCCGTGACCTCCGGCTGCCCGGTGAGCAACCCCCGCAGATCGGCGTCCACATACGTCGGCCGGTGCTGCGGCGGCGCCGCGAGCACCTGCGCGCCGTCGGTGACCCCGGTGAGCACCAGCAGGGAATCGACCTCGCCGTTGAACGCCCCCTCGATGTCCGTGTCCAGACGGTCCCCGACCACCAGCGGCCGCTCGGCGCCGGTACGCAGAATCGTCTCCCGGTGCATGGGAGGCAGCGGCTTGCCGGCCACCTGCGGCTCGGCCCCGGTCGCGATCCGGACGACCTGCACCGCCGCGCCGTTGCCCGGCGCGATCCCCCGCGCACTGGGAATCGTCAGGTCGGTGTTGGACGCGAACCACGGCACCCCGCCCGCGATGGCGTACGACGCCTCGGCGAACCGCCCCCACGCCAAGTCCGGCCCGCCGTACCCCTGCACGACCGCCGCCGGCTCGTCCTCCGCCGACTCCACGGGTACGAGCCCCCGCTCACGCAACGCCACCCGCAGCCCCTCACCACCGATGACGAGCACCCGGGCACCGGCCGGCACCTGCTCGCTGATGAGCCGCGCGACCGCCTGCGCCGAGGTGATGACATCGTCCGCGCCCGTCGGTATGCCCAGCTCGGTCAGGTGCTCCGCGACCGCGTCCGGGGTCCGCAGGGCGTTGTTGGTGACGTACGCCAGATGCATCCCGCCCTCCCGGGCCGTGGCCAGCGACTCGACCGCGTGCACGATCGCGTTCCCGCCCGCGTACACCACGCCGTCCAGGTCGAGCAGCGCCGTGTCGTACGCCTCGCTCAGGGCCCGGCCACTGCCCTCGGGCCTCGTCCTGACGCTCCGGCTCATTCCGCATCGCTCCTCGTTCGACGGCTTTCCCCCGATCATCCCGCATGCCACTGACACACGTACGATGCCGGGATGAACTCAGCAGGTCACTCGGAAGCGAAGACGCGCCGGGGCCTGGAACTCACCCCGTTCCGAGGCCTTCGATACGACCCCGACCGGGTCGGCAGTCTGGCCGCCGTGACGTCCCCGCCGTACGACGTCGTCGTCCGCCCCGACGGCCTGCACCACCTTCAGTCGGCCGACCCGTACAACATCGTCCGCCTGATCCTCCCCCAGGCCGGCACCGCGGACGCCCGCAACGAACAGGCCGCCTGGACCCTGCGCCGCTGGCTCTCCGAGGGCGTCCTGACCACCGACGACGAACCCGGCCTGTACGTCTACGAACAACGCGACGAGAGCGGCCTGCTGCAGCGCGGCGTCATCGGCGCCCTGCGCCTGTCCGAGCCGTCGGAACAGGTGGTCCTGCCCCATGAGGACGTCATGCCGCATGTGGTCGCCGACCGCGCGGCCCTGATGCGCGCCACCTCGGCGAACCTGGAACCCCTCCTGCTCACCTACCGGGGCAACGGCTCGGCCACCGACGCCTCCGCCGTGCTCGAGCGCGTCATCGAGCAGCCCCCGCTGCTCGCCACGACCACCGAGGACGGCTTCCGGCACCGCCTGTGGGCCCTCACCGCCCCCGACGACGTGGCCCGCATCCAGTCCGACCTGGCCCGCCACCAGGCCCTGATCGCCGACGGCCACCACCGCTGGGCGACCTATCGCCGCCTGCGCGCCGAGCACCCCTCCCCCAGCCCCTGGGACTACGGCCTCGTCCTCCTGGTCGACACCGCCCGCTACCCCCTGCGCGTCCGCGCCATCCACCGCCTGCTGCACGGCCTGCCGGTGACGGACGCCGTGGCGTCCCTGGAGGGCCTGTTCCGGGTCCAGCGCCTGGAGGTCGCTCTCTCCGACGCCCTGGCGGCCCTCGCCGACGCGGCCCGCGACGGCAACGCCTTCCTGCTCGCCGGCGACGGCGCCTTCCACCTCGTGGACCGCCCCGACCCCCCCCTCCTGGCCCGCACGGTCCCCGACGGCCACCCGCCGGCCTGGCGCACCCTGGACGCGACGGTCCTGCACGCCACGCTCCTCGACCAGGTCTGGCACATCCCCGAGGACGACCCCACCCGCATCGCCTACATCCACGACGCGGCGGCCACCGTCCGCAAGGCGGAACGCGACGGCGGTACGGCCGTACTGATGCACCCGGTCCGCGAGGAGGTCGTCCGCGATCTCGCCCGCCAGGGCGTCACCATGCCCCGCAAGTCGACGTCCTTCGGCCCGAAACCGGCCTCGGGCCTGGTCCTGCGCGCACTGGACCTGTGAACGCTGGATCTCCGAAAACACAAGGGGCGGATCCCAAAGCTGGGATCCGCCCCTTTTCAGTCCGTCCTACTCCTCGTCGTCGGAGGCGTCCGGCGTCTCGTCCTCGTCACCGAGGGCATCGACGAACTCGACTCCGTCCAGCTCCGCGAGCCGGTCCGAGGCATCGGTGCTGCCGTCCTTGTCGGACTCCACGGCCTTCGCGAACCACTCCCGCGCCTCGCTCTCCCGCCCCGCCGCCAGCAGCGCGTCGGCATAGGCGTACCGCAGCCGCGCGGTCCACGGCTGTACGGAGTTGGAGGCCAGCTCGGGGCTCTGCAGCGTCACGATGGCCGCGTCCACCTGCCCCATGTCACGCCGGGCACCGGCCGCGACGAGCCGCATCTCCACCTGCCCGGCCTTGTCGAGCTTGTGCACCTCGGGCGCCCCGGCCATGTCCAGCGCCTTCTCCGGCCGCCCGAGCCCACGCTCGCAGTCGGCCATGAGCGGCCACAGGTCCACGGTCCCGGTCATCCGCCGCGCGGCCCGGAACTCGGCGAGCGCCTCGGAGTACTTCTGACTCGCGTACGCCGCGAACCCGGCAGCCTCCCGTACGGCGGCGACACGCGACGCGAGTCGCAGCGCCACCTTGGAGTAGCCGTACGCGCCCTCGGGGTCCTCGTCGATGAGCCGCGCGACCATCACCAGGTTCTTGGCGACATCCTCGGCAAGCGTCTTCGGCAGGCTCTGCAGCTCCTGCCGTACGTCCTTGTCGATCTCGTCGCCCGTGACGTCCTCGGGGATCGGCAGCCGCTTGATCGGCTCCCGGTCCCGTTCGTCGCGACCGCGGTAACCGCCGCGGTCACCGTCCCGACGCTCGTACCCCCCGCCACCACGGCGGTCATCGCGCCCACCGCGGTCATCCCGCCCACGGAACCCACCGGGACGCCCGCCCCGGTCGTCCCGACGGTCGTCACTGCGGCGGTCGTCCCGGCGATCGTCCCGACGGTCCTGCGGACGGAAGCCACCCCGGTCACCGCGGTCATCACGGCGGAACCCACCACGGTCGTCGCGGCCGCGGTAGCCACCACGGTCGTCATCACGGCGGAACCCACCGCGGTCACCGCGGTCGTCATCACGACGGAAGGCAGGACGCTCACCCCGGTCATCACGACGAGGACCCCGGTCCCGGTCATCACGGCGGGGCCCACCCTGACCCGGACCCTGCCGGTCGTCCCGCCGGAACGGCGGACGCGAACCGCGGTCACCCTCACGACGGTCATCACGACGGCCGCCGTAGCCACCACCACCGCCACGGTTGTCATCACGGCGGAACCCACCGCGGTCACCGCGGTCGTCGTCACGACGGAAGGCAGGACGCTCACCCCGGTCATCACGACGAGGACCCCGGTCCCGGTCATCACGGCGCGGCCCACCCTGACCCGGACCCTGCCGGTCGTCCCGCCGGAACGGCGGACGCGAACCGCGGTCACCCTCACGACGGTCATCACGACGGCCGCCGTAGCCACCACCACCGCCACGGTTGTCATCACGGCGGAACCCACCGCGGTCACCGCGGTCGTCGTCACGACGGAAGGCAGGACGCTCACCCCGGTCATCACGACGAGGACCCCGGTCACGATCGTCACGGCGCGGCCCACCCTGACCCGGACCCTGCCGGTCGTCCCGCCGGAACGGCGGACGCGAACCGCGATCGCCTTCGCGACGGTCGTCACGACGGCCGTAACTACCGCCACTGCCACGGTTGTCGTCACGACGGAACCCACCGCGATCGCCGCGGTCATCGCCTCGGCGGTCGTCACGCCGGTCGTCCCGACGGTCGTCCCGTCGGTCATCTCGCCTGTCGTCACGGCGGACGTAACCACCGCCGGCGCTGCCCCGACCAGCGTCACGTCGGTCGTCACGGCGGTCATCGCGGCGGAAACCGCCACGGTCGTCGCGGGCGCGGTAGCCACCACGGTCGCCGCGGTCCCCACTGTCCCGTCGCCGCTGGTCGCGCTCCGGTCGATCGTCGGGAGAGTTGGTGGACATCGGTGACTCCTGTCTTCGGTACCGCAAGCATTGTAAAAACAAAAGGACCCCTGGTCCCAGCTGAACGCTGGTGACCAGGGGTCCTTCCCAAAGATTGTTCGGCGGCGTCCTACTCTCCCACAGGGTCCCCCCTGCAGTACCATCGGCGCTGTAAGGCTTAGCTTCCGGGTTCGAAATGTAACCGGGCGTTTCCCTCACGCTATGACCACCGAAACCCTAATGGTTTCGAGCGAACAAGCACACTTTTCTGTTATGCGTTCAGCTCAAAATCCGGCAACGGTCGTTGCCTCAGAACTAACACAGTGGACGCGAGCAACTGAGGACAAGCCCTCGGCCTATTAGTACCGGTCACCTCCACACCTTACGGTGCT
>NZ_JBSFVD010000013.1:0-200434 GCF_053592135.1 Streptomyces sp. NPDC002784
CCCCTCAGGACCGGAGACCACCACCGGACCCAACTCGGCCTCGACCGGCGCCTCCTCCAGGATCACGTGCGCATTCGTCCCGGAGATGCCGAAGGACGACACCGCGCCCCGGCGCGAGTGGCCGTCCGCCGGCCATTCCCGTTCCTCGGTGAGCAGGGAGACATGGCCCGCCGCCCAGTCCACGTGCGAAGTGGGCTCGTCCACGTGCAGGGTGCGGGGCAGCACACGCGCCCGCATCGCCATCACCATCTTGATGACACCGGCGACACCGGCCGCGGCCTGGCTGTGCCCGATGTTCGACTTCACCGATCCCAGCCACAACGGCCGCTCAGGCTGCCGCCCTTGGCCGTAGGTGGCGAGCAGCGCCTGCGCCTCGATCGGGTCGCCCAGGGTGGTCCCCGTGCCATGGGCCTCCACCACGTCCACCTCGGTGGCCGGGACCCCGGCGTTGGCGAGCCCGGCGCGGATCACCCGCTGCTGCGAGGGGCCGTTGGGGGCGGACAGGCCGTTGGACGCGCCGTCCTGGTTGATCGCCGAACCCCGTACCACCGCCAGCACCTGGTGACCGTTGCGGCGCGCGTCCGACAGGCGCTCCACCACCAGGATGCCGACGCCCTCCGCCCAGCCCGTGCCGTCGGCCGCCGCCGCGAAGGGCTTGCACCGGCCGTCGGCGGCGAGGCCGCGCTGGCGGCTGAACTCCACGAACATGCCGGGGGTGGGCATGACCGTCACACCGCCCGCCAGGGCGAGGTCACACTCGCCGTTCCGCAGCGACTGCACCGCGAGGTGCAGCGCCACCAGCGACGAGGAGCAGGCCGTGTCCACCGTGACGGCCGGGCCCTCCAGGCCGAGGGCGTAGGACAGGCGGCCGGAGACGACGCTCGCGGCGTTGCCCGTCAGGGTGAAGCCCTCGACGGGTTCGGCGGCCTCGTGCAGCCGGTCTCCGTAGTCCTGGGACATGGCTCCGGCGAACACGCCCGTCAGGCTGGAGCGCAGCGAGCCGGGGGCGATACCCGCCCGCTCGATCGCCTCCCAGCTGGTCTCCAGCAGCAGGCGCTGCTGCGGGTCCATGGCCAGCGCCTCGCGCGGCGAGATCCCGAAGAACTCGGCGTCGAACCCGGCGGCGTCGGCCAGGAAGCCTCCCTCACGGGCGTAGCTCGTGCCGTGGTGGGCGGGGTCGGGGTGGTAGAGCGCGTCGAGGTCCCAGCCGCGGTCGGCGGGGAAGGGGGAGACGACGTCGAGTCCGTCGCGGACGACGCGCCACAGGTCTTCGGGGGAGGCGATGCCGCCGGGGTAGCGGCAGGCCATGCCGACGATGGCGATGGGCTCGCCGGTGTGGGCGGTGGTGGTGTGCGCGGTGCGGGGGGTGTCCGTGACGCCGAGGAGTTCGGCTCGGAGGTGGTCCGCGAGGGCGGTGGGGGTGGGGTAGTCGAAGAGGAGGCTGGAGGGCAGGCGCAGGCCGGTGGCGGCGCCGAGCCGGTCGCGGAGTTCGACGGAGGTGAGGGAGTCGAAGCCGAGGTCCTTGAACGTCCAGGTGACGTCGAGGGTGTCGGTGTCGTCGGGGCTGTGTCCGAGGACCATCGCGATGTCATCGCGGACCTGGTCGAGGACGGCACGGGTCTGCTCGGTGGTGCTGGTGAGCCCGGTGAGACGGGCCCGCCAGCCGGTGGCGGGGCCGTCGCTGGCGTCGGTGGTGGCGGGGCCGTAACCCGCCTCGGTGGTCACGGAGCCGTAACCCGCCTCGGTGGTGACGGAGCCGTCGCCCGCCTCGGTGGCGACGGGGCCATCGCCCGCCGGGACGGTTTCGGTGTCCCCCGTGGGAGTCGACGCGGTGTGCCCGTCCCCCGTAGCGGCGTTCTCGCTGCCCGTCAGCCAGTAGCGCTTGCGCTGGAAGGCGTAGGTGGGCAGGGGTACGCGGCGGGCGTCCGGGCCGGCGGCGAGGCCGGGCAATGCCGGGGCGGCTCCGCGGACGTGCAGGCCCGCGACCGCGGCGAGCAGGGTCGGCGGCTCCGGGCGGTCGCGGCGCAGCGCGGTGAGGAAGGCGGTGTCCGCCGGGCGGCCGTCGTCGGGGCGGGCGGCGAGGCATTCGCGGGCCATGGCCGTGAGGGTGCCGTCGGGGCCGAGCTCCAGGAACGTGGTGACGCCGTGGTCCAGCAGCCAGTCGACGCCGTCGGCGAAGCGCACGGCCTGGCGGACGTGTCGTACCCAGTAGTCCGGGTCGCACAGCTCGTCGGCGGAGGCGGGGCGGCCGGTCAGGTTGGAGACGACGGGGAGGGTGGGCGGATGGAAGGTGAGCCCCCGTGCGACGGCGCGGAACTCCTCCAGCATTCCGTCCATGTGGGCGGAGTGGAAGGCATGGCTGACCCGCAGGGCGCGGGTCTTGCGGCCGCGCTCGGCCCAGGTGGCGGCGTACGCGGTGACGGCGTCGGCGTCACCGGAGACGACGCAGGCGCCGGGGCTGTTGACTGCGGCGATGGTGATGTGGCCGCCGAGGGTGGCGAGTTCGGCGCGGACCTCGGCCTCGGTGGCCTCCAGGGCGACCATGGCGCCGCCCTCGGGCTGGGCCTGCATGAGCCGGCCGCGTGCGGTGACGAGGGTGCAGGCGTCGGCGAGGGAGAGGACCCCGGCGACATGGGCGGCGGCCAGTTCGCCGACGGAGTGGCCGAGCAGGTGGTCCACCGTGATGCCGAGGGATTCGGCGAGGCGGTACAGGGCGACTTCGAGGGCGAAGAGGGCGGTCTGGGTGAGGGCGGTGCGGTCCAGGCGGGCGGAGTTGGCGGGGGTGGGTTCGGCGGTGAGGAGCAGTTCGCGGACCTCGGGGTCGAGGTGGTCGCAGAGGGCGTCGAGCGCGCGGGCGAAGGCGGGCTGGGCGGCGTACAACTCGCGTCCCATGCCGAGGCGTTGGCTGCCCTGGCCGGAGAAGAGGACGGCGGTGCCGCCTTCGGTGACGGTGCCGCGGACCACGTCGGGCGAGGGGCGGCCGGCGGTGAGGGCGGCGAGGGCCTTGGCGCCCCGGTCGCGGTCGGGGGCCAGGACGACGGCGCGATGGGCGAAGGGGGTCCGGGTGGTGGCCAGCGAGTGGCCGAGGTCCGCGGCGGTGTGCTCGGGGTGGGTGTCGAGATGCTCCCGGAGGCGGCGGGCCTGGGCGCGCAGGGCGGTGGCGGTGCGGGCGGACAGCGGCCAGGCGACGGGCCCGGCGGGCTCGGAATCGGCGGCCGGTGAGGGTGGTGCGGCCGGGGCCTCGGCCAGTACGACATGGCAGTTGGTGCCGCCCATGCCGAAGGAGCTGACTCCGGCGCGGAGCCGTTCGTCCGGCCGGGGCCAGTCGCCGAGCGCGGTGTGGACGCGCAGTCCCAGCTCGCCCAGGGGAATGTCGGGGTGGGGCTGCTCGAAGTTGAGGCTGGCGGGCAACTGGCGGTGGCGCAGGGCGAGGACGGTCTTGAGGAGCCCGGCGATACCGGCCGCGCCTTCGAGGTGCCCGATGTTGGTCTTGACGGAGCCGACGGCGACGGAGCGGCCGGCGGCCCGGGCGGCCGTGCCGACGGTGGCGCCGAGCGCGGCGGCCTCCACGGGGTCGCCGCGCCGGGTGCCGGTGCCGTGGAGTTCGACGTACTGGATGCCGGTGGGGTCGATGCCGGCCCGCCGGTAGGCCTGGGTGAGGACGCGGCGCTGGCCCTCGGGGGTGGGGACGGTCAGGCCCTCGCCGCCGCCGTCGTTGCCGGTGGCGCTGCCCTCGATGACGCACAGGACGTGGTCGCCGTCGGCGAGGGCGCGGGAGAGCGGTTTGAGTACGACGAGGCCGGCGCCCTCGCCCCGGACGTAGCCGTTGGCGCGGGCGTCGAAGGTGTAGCAGCGGCCGTCGGGTGAGAGGGCGCCGAACTTGGCGGCGCTGATGGTGCTGTCGGGGATGAGGTTGAGGTTGACGCCGCCCGCGAGGGCGATGTCGCTCTCGCCGCTGCGCAGGCTTTCGCAGGCGAGGTGGACGGCGACCAGGGAGGAGGACTGGCCGGTGTCGACGGTCATGCTCGGGCCGCTGAGCCGGAGCGTGTAGGAGAGGCGGTTGGCGATGATGCTGCGGTGCAGGCCGGTGACGCTGTGCGCGCCGATGGCCGAGGCGCCCTGGCGGTGCAGCAGGGCGGCGTAGTCGTCCCAGATGGCGCCGACGAAGACGCCGGTGCTGCGGTCGCCGAGGGTGTCGGGGAGGATTCCGGCGTCCTCCAGGCTCTCCCAGCCCAGTTCCAGCATGAGACGTTGCTGGGGGTCCATGGCGGCGGCCTCGCGGGGCGAGATGCCGAAGAAGGCGGCGTCGAAGCGGTCGACCTGGTCCAGGTAGCCGCCCCGCGTGGTGTTGATCTTGCCTTTGGCGGTGGGGTCGGCGTCGAAGTGGGCGTCCGCGTCCCAGCGTTCGGGCGGGGTGGTGGTCACCGCCTCGCGGCCTTCGCGCAGCAGCGTCCAGAAGGCCGAGGGGTCCGGGGCGCCGGGGAGCCGGCAGGCGAGGCCGATCACGGCGATCTGCTCGGGCTGTGCCGCGTGCGCCGCCTGCGCGTCCGCGGAGTTCGCGTGTCCGACAGAACTTCCCGTCTTCGCCACCAGGTCTCCCATTGACGCTCGACTCCCGTAACGCGGAGCCGAGTACCGGTTCGGACCGGACCGAGGTGAGGTGTCCGGGAGCGGAGCACCGATGCCGGGTGGCGCGAAACGCAGAGTTCCGGCCACCCGGACAAGTGGTGCGGTGGTTCTGTGGCCCGGCCTTTTCGTCACCCCGTTACTCCGGCCAAGATGGCCCCACACTAGGAACCCCTGAGGGATGACCCAACCCCTGATCTCATGTGCCGCCGGCATGTAATTCAGGGGTGGCGGGAATAGGGGTGGGGCCCGGTAGGGGTACCGCGGCCCGGGGCCCGGCTGTGACACTGCTCCGGTCCGTGTGCTGCCGAGCCGTGAGGGACGTGGACGGTGCCCGACGAAGCGACGCGCAAAGCCCTGGCCATCGCGCACTGCGAGCGCATCAACGCAGGTGATGTGGAGGGGCTGTTGGCCCTGTACTCCCCTGCCGTGCGCTTCGAGGACCCGGTGGGTGCCGGTCCGCGCGTCGGTCACGGGGCGCTGCGTTCGCACATCGGGGGCGCGGTGGCCGCCGGGGTCCACGATGCCTTTGGCGAGCCTGTAGCGGCGCCCGACGGGCGGCATGCCGCCGTTCCCGTGACCTCCACGATGAATTTCCTGCCGAACGGGCCGCTGATGGTGCGTCACGGAATTCTGGAGGCTCCCGCGGAGCCGGAAAAGGCGCGCATGGAGTTCACCTGCATGCTGGTCATCGAGGTCGGCGAGAGCGGGTTGATCGAGGAGATGCGCGCTTATTGGGGCAGGTCGGACGTCCGGTTTCTCGCATGACTCCACGCTTTCAGGAAGGTGTGCCGCGATGCTGGACGAGGCGAAGCGCAAAGCGGTGGTTCTGGAGTACTGCCGGCTGATGAACGCCGGGGATCTGGACGGTGTGCTCGACCTCTTCACGCCCGATGTGCGGTTCCAGGACCCGGTGGGCGCCCCGGTGCTGGTGGGGCGGGAGGCGCTGCGGCGGCATCTGGGGGCGGCCGTCGCCGCGGGGATCGAGGAGCGGCCGGGCACGCTGACGGCGGCGCTGGACGGGTCGAGTGTGACCCTGGAAGTCTCGGGGACGATGGCCGTGCCGGGCGGCGCCGACGGTGAGCGGATGGCGTTCCGGCTGGTCAGCCTGATGCGGGTGGACGAGACGGGACTGATCTCGGAGGCCCGGATCATCGCGGGCGGTTCCGACCTCACACCGGTGACCTGAGGCGTACGCCATCCCGGCGGACGCCGGTGAGTTGAGCCGTACGGCATCCCCGCGCGTGCCTGTCAGTTGAGGCGTACGCCATCCCCAACGCCCGCGGGTCACTTGAGGCGTACGACCTCCCCACGCCCGCCGTTCACCTGCGGCGTACGACATCCCCGCGCGCGCGGTCAGCGCAGCAGCCCGGTCAGCGCAGCTGCGCCCATTCCTCGTCGGTGAGGGGCGGCTCGGTCAGCGGTGGCTGGGCCGGGCCGGTCCGCAGGGCGTTGAGCACCGCGGGTGACTGGAGGCTGGAGACGGGGGCGGCGAGCGTGGTGACGCCCGCGGAGGCGGCGCTGACCAGCGGGTCGGACAGACCGGCCGTGCCGATGCGCTCGGAGAAGTCCTGACGGCTGTGGAGTTCTTCGGACAGGCGGGGGTCCTTCGCCTCGACCCGGCAGTCGGGGTAGAAGACGTCCTGGGAGGCGGCGAGGATCCAGGGGTCGTCGATGGCGGTGGCGATGCCCCGCATCACGGTGGCCGCGAGTTCCGGCTTGCCCAACTGGCGGCGCAGCGTCCGGTCGAGGACGGCGACGGCGCGGGCGGCGGAGCTCATGCCGTGGCCGTAGACGGGGTTGAAGGCGGCGAAGGCGTCTCCGAGGACGACGAGGTTGTCCGGCCAGCGCTCCAACCGGTCGTAGTGGATGCGTCGGTTGGCGGTGGAGCGGGAGCCGCGGACGGGGCCGTCCGGTTCCGCGGTGGCGAGGACCTCGCCCACCAGGGGGTGGCGCAGCCCTTCGGCGAAGGCGGTGAACCCGGCCTCGTCGGTGGGGGGTTCGGCGCCCCGGGTGCCGGAGAGGGTGACGATCCACCGGCCGTCCTCGATGGGCAGGATCAGCCCGCTGCGGCCGGGGACTCCGGACCGGTAGTCGGCGTACACGCTGACCATGGGGAAGCGGGCGGCGGCCCGTTCGGGCGCGCGGTAGACGCGGGTGGAGTAGGTGATGCCGGAGTCGACCACGTCCTCCTCCGGCTGCGGGACGCCGAGGGGGGCGGTCCACTGGCGCAGCCGTGAGCCGCGTCCGCTCGCGTCCACGACGATCTCGGCGTCCAGTGCGGTGGTCTCGCCGCTGTCGAGGGCGCGGACCGTGAGGCCGGTGAGGTGCCCGCTGGTGCCGCGCAGTTCGTGGACCTCGGTGCGTTCCAGGACGGTGATGTTCTCTTCGGCGAGCACCTGGTCGCGGACCGTCCAGTCCAGCAGGGGCCGGCTGACCGCGATGAGGAACTGCGTCTCGGGGAAGCGTCGTTGCCAGCCGTAGGGGGACAGGTTGACCAGGTCGGACTGGACGCCGATGCGGTGCGCGCCCGCGGCGCGCAGGCGTTCGACGGTGCCCGGCAGCAGTGATTCGACGATCCGCGCGCCGCCCGACCACAGCAGATGGGCGTGGCGGGCCTGGGGGACGCCCTTGCGCAGCTCGGGGCCGCCGGGGAGGTCGTCGCGGTCGATGACGGTGACCCGGTCGAGGTGTCTGCGCAGGGCCCGGGCCGTGAGCATGCCGGCGAGTCCGCCACCGATCACCGCGCCGTGGCTGGGCTTTGTCGACACTGGGGATTCCTTCCGCCGCCGCCCGGATCAGGTCTCGAAATGTAGGGATCCAAAAGCGGCGGACCAACCCCTAAAGTCCCCGCTCCCCTATCGCGCGCCACTGACTCATGCCGGGCCGTCCAAGCGGCTCGTCGTCAACCCCTAAACGGGTCAACAGGGGTATGCGATCACCCGAGATCCGGAATATGTCGTACCGGTACAACAGGGTGTCGGAGAGCGACATGAGAAGCCATGAGTCGGCAAAGATTCAGCAAGAATCCGGTCCTTGATCTGTCGTAAGCTATCGGCCCGGACGGCACTCAACGACGGCCCCGTGGCGCGAGCCTGACCAAGCGGGGCATACGGGCGGACAGTCGGAGGTGGTCCCGAAACCAGCGTGGTCGAGCCGTATACGCGAGCCTCCGCTCCGCTTCGACTCGGACTCCACCACGCGAGGACTACCGTCGACCGCACCTGGAGAAGCACTCGGCGCATCCCGTTACCGGGAAGCGCCGGCCGCCGCGCGCGGCCGAACGAACATGAATGGCAACGCACATGGAAAACGGCGATTGATTCCATGTCATTGCGTTCGAGGGGGACAAAACGCGAGTGGACCTGATACAGCGGGAAGCACAGCTCGATCGGTTGCGCAGGGCATTCGACCACTGCAATGAACAGCACGACGGGCAGGTATGCCTGATCAGCGGCGGCGTCGGTAGCGGCAAGACCACGCTGCTGGAGGCCTTCGCCCGCCATGTGACCGGACGTTCGGCCCAGTTGCTGAGCGCGGTCGGCTCACGAGCCGAACGCAGTCTCCAGTTCGCCGTGATGGACCAGCTCATCGACAGCTCCGGCCTCAGCCGCGCCTCCATGCGCCAACTCGCCACCGCCGTACGCCATCTCGCGCTCCCCACATCCCAGGCACCGCCCGGCGACGCCGCAGCGGGACCGGCCGGCACGTCGGCCGCCCCCGCGGACAGCACGGCCCCTACGGCGGCGGAAGCGGCCGCCGCCTACCCGCCGACGCCGTCCTTAGGCACCGAGCAGCCGCACCCCTCCCCCGTGCCCACCGCGCACGGCACGTTCGCCTCCCTGCTCGACCTGTCCCGTCCCGCGCCCCTGGTGATCACCGTGGACGATGTGCACCACGCCGACCAGGCATCCTTACAGTGCCTGCTCTACGCGGTCCGCAGACTGCGGCACCGGCGGATCATGGTGGTGCTGACCGAGTCCTCCACGCTGTACACCCCTCACCCGCACTTCCGGGCCGAGTTGATGAGCCAGCCGTGCTTCTCCCGGATCGACCTCGCCCCCCTCACCGACGAGGCGCTGGGCCTGCTCGCCGAGACCCACCCGCTCCCCTCGGCCCGCCCCCGCATCGCCCGGCGGGCACCCGCGCTGACCGGCGGCAGCCCCCTGCTCATGCGCGCCCTCCTGGACGACCCCGCCGCGACCGGCACCGCCGCGCAGCCCGCCGCGCCGGTGGCGGGCGCCGCCGGGCCCGACCCGGCGGTGGGCGGCAGCGACGGACCGCTCGCCCAGGCCGTGCTCCGCTCGCTCTACCGCCACGAGCCCGAAGTCCGCGCCACCGCGCAGGCCTTGGCCGTGCTGGACCGGCCCACGCCGCTGCCGGTGCTGGCCCGGCTGCTCTCCCTGACCCCCGACCTGACGGCTCAGGCACGCCAACTGCTGGGCCAGTCGGGGCTGGTGGACGGCGACCGGATCAGACGCCCGCTCGTCGCCGCCGTACTCGCGGACCTGCCCGCCGAGGACCGGCGCCGGCTGCACCGCAGAGCGGCCGAGGCGCTGCACGAGTTCGGCGCCGAGCCCGAGGTGCTCGCCGGTCATCTCATCAGCGCCGACTGGGCCGAGCCCGACTGGGCGGAGCCCGCCCTGTTCCGGGCCGCCGCCCAGGCGCTGGACTCCGGACGCCCCGACATCACCTCCGCCTGCCTGCGGCTGAGCCGGCGCCGGGGCCCGCACACCCCGTGGTGGACCTCGTCCGACAGCCTGCTGCTGCGCTCCCGCTGGCAGTTGAACCCGCTGTCCGCCACCACTCACCTCGGCAAGCTCGCCGCCGCCGAGCGGCCCGAAGACTACCCGCCGGCCGCGCTCGCCGGGGTGCCCGCGCTGCTGTGGCAGGGGCGCAGCGAGACGGCCTGCGCGATCGTCAGGGCCGTCGCCGCGCTGCCCGACCCCACCGCCGAGACCCGTACCCGGCTCGCCACGGCGCGGCTGCTGATCTCGCTGTTCCGCCCCGACCACTGCCGACAGGCCCGCGCCGAGGCGCGGGCCATCACGGACTCCGGCATCGCCACCTCCGTCACCGGCCGCTATCTGGACGCGCTGGTGCTGCTCGCCGACACCCTCTTCCCCGGCGAGGCGACCGGCGACGCGGCGGCGAGCGCCGAGCTGATGATCCAGCGCTATCTCGACGACGACGGTGCGCTCGGCCTGCTGTCGGCCCTGCTGCTGGCGATGGTGTACGCGGGACGGCCCGCGCAGGTCCGCGAGCGGACACGGATGCTGCTGGCCCGGCCCTCGGTGGGGCATGTGCCGAGCTGGAAGGCGGTCCTGCACGCGATCCGGGCCGAGGCCGCGCTCCGGCTCGGCTCCCCTCAGGAGGCCGAGGACCAGGCGCGCGCCGCGCTGACCGTGATGACCCCGCAGGCGTGGGGGGTCGCGGTGGTCGCGCCGCTGGGCACCCTGGTGGCCGCGGCCACCGAGGCGGGCCGGTTCGAGGACGCCGACCGCTGGCTCGCCCGGCCCGTCCCCGCGGAGTCCTTCCGCACCCCGCTCGGCCTGCACTATCTGGCGGCACGGGCCCGGTATCAGCTCGCCGTCGGCTCCCGCCGCTCGGCCGCCGACGATCTGCGGTGGGTACGGCGGGAGATGGCGGCCTGGCGGATCGACTCCGCGGCGCTGGTGCCGTGGCGGCTCGACCTGGCCCGGGTGCACATCGCCCGCGGACAGCGGCAGGAGGCCGTACGACTGCTCAGGGAGCAGCTCGATCCCGCCCGCCCGGTGGACGACCGCACCCGGGGTTCCGCCCTGCGGCTGCTCGCCGGCCTGCTGCCGCCGGAGCAGGGCGCTCCGCTGCTGGCGCGGGCGGTGGCGCTGCTGGAGTCCTGCGGGGACCGCCGGGAGCTGGCCCGCGCCCTGGCCGACCGGGCCCGGACCCCCCGGCAGGGAACCGGACCGGACCCGACGGGCGCGGCCGTCCCGCCCCCGGCAGCGCGCTCCCACTCCCGGACCCCGGCGGAGGTGACGTACTACCCCGGCACCCCGCGCCAGGAAGGGCGGGAGCGGCCCGAACGCCGCGAACGTCAGGAGGTACGGGAGCGGCCCGAGCGCGCGGAACCGGTGGGCGGCCTGAGCGAGGCGGAGAGCAGGGTCGCCGCGCTGGCCGCGCAGGGCCACACAAACCGGCAGATCTCCAGCAAGCTGTTCATCACCGTGAGCACGGTCGAGCAGCATCTGACCCGGATCTACCGCAAGTTGAACGTCAAGCACCGCAGAGACCTGGCAACCCGCCTGGCCGCAGCGGGCGCACTCGGCAAGTGACCCCGCGACAGGACGAGTCCGATCGCGGGACGTCGCCGCTCTCCCAGGCGCGCCCCGCATGGGCCCGGCTAAGCAGAGACCGGCACCGAAGGCACTACCCCTCCCCCAGCCCCCCACCCGGACACACCCACCCAGCCACGCCCCGCACAAGAGCCCTCGGATCAGGAGAGACACGCACGGAAGAGATCGCCCCTCCCCCAGACCCCCACCCGGACACACCCACCCAAGCACGCCCCGCACATGACCCCGGCTCAGGACGAAGCCGGCGCCCCCGCGGAGCGGAATGCGGCGACGCTCTCGCGGATGGCCGCCGTCACGGCCCCCGCCTGGGCGTTGAGATAGAAGTGACCGCCGGGGAAGGAGCGGAAGCGGAAGGTGCCGCTCGTCAGCTCCTGCCAGGCGCGGGCGTCGTCGAAGGACACCCGGGGGTCGCTCTCGCCGGTCAGCACGGTGACGGGCGCGGCCAGCGGAGGGGTACCGGCGTCGGGGCGATAGGTCTCCACGGCCCGGTAGTCGGCGCGCAGCGCGGGCAGCACCATGCGCAGCAGTTCCTCGTCGTCCAGGATGCCCGGCTCGGTGCCGCTCAGCTCACGGATCTCGGCGATCACCCCGTCGTCGTCCCGCAGATGGACCGTCTCCTCGCGGAAGCGGTGCGGGGCGCGCCGCCCGGAGGCGATGACGCCCAGCAGTTCGCCGCCGCCGGAGTCCTCCAGCCGGCGCGCGATCTCGTAGCAGAGAACGGCGCCCATGCTGTGCCCGAAGAGCACCACGGGTCCGGCCGGGGTTGAGACAAGTGCCTTGTACACCTGGTCCGCGAGGTCTCGCAGATCGGTCGCGGCGGGCTCGCGGTGCCGGTCGAGCCGCCCCGGGTACTGGACGCACAGCACGTCCAGTTCCGACCCGAGCGCCCGGGCCAGCGGCAGGAAGTAGGGGGCGGAACCACCGGCGTGCGGCAGCGCGAGGAGCTTGACCGCACCGGCCGGGCCGGGCTCGTACCGGCGGAACCAGGTGTCGAACTGACCGGATACTGCCGGCATACGGGCCCTACCTCCTGCGATCGGCGTGCGACGGAACACGCGGACGGAACGCCAGATGATCACCACCCTACGAGCGGAACGGCCGCGGCAGAACCCCTTACCACCCCTACTCCGGGAAACAACCCGGTCCGAGCCGGTCTGCACTTGAGAGCTGCTGCATACGAATGAACATGGCCAGCACGTATTTTGGGGAAGCAGCCTTTCAGCAGGTCGCGGGCATGATGGAGAGGCATGCCCCCCACCGGAAGTACCGGCGGGAATGATTGAAGCGATGGGTTTTCATGGGATCTCAAGTCACCGAGAAATTCACCGAGGAACGACTGAAAGGTCTGCTTCAGTCCTACTTCCAGATCGATCCGGCAAAACTGGAGGGGTCGGTCAGGTTCTCGGATCTGGAGCTGGATTCGATTGCCGTGATGGAACTGGTCGTGGTGATCGAAGAGCAGACCGGAGTCGATGTCCAGGAAAGCCTCCTCCAGCAGATGACCCTCGACACCACTCTCGCCCAGGCCGTCGAGGCCGTGGACCAGGCCTTGTGCACAAGCGGGGCCGCAGCGAAGAACGACGCATGAACCGGCACGCGGTGGCCGTTACCGGACTGGGTATGGTCACGCCCGCAGGAGTCGGCGTCGGCGCCACCTGGGACCGCCTGTGCAGCGGCGACCCCACGGTCACCCACGACCCGTTGCTGGACGGGTTGCCGGTGTCGATCTCCTGCCAGGTGGCTGATGCCGACCTCGAGGCCGTCCTGGCTCCCGGCCTGGCATGGCGGACCGACCGGTTCATCCGATTCGCTCACGCGGCGGCCAAGGAGGCCGTCACCGACTCCGGTCTCGACTCCGCGCTGTGGGACGGCAGTCGCGTCGCGGTGGTGATCGGTACCGGAGGCACCAGCTTCGACGGCACCCTCAAGGTCTGCCAGATCATGGAGAAGGGCCGTCTCCTGGCCCTGTCGCCCGCCGCGCTGCCCCGCAGTCTGCCGAACATGGCCGCCGGTGAGGTCGCGACCATGCTCGGGGCGCTGGGTCCCACCCTGGGCATCAGCACCGCCTGTGCGTCCGGTGCCACCGCCATCGGCGTCGCGAGCATGCTGATCCAAACCGGTGCGTGCGACATCGCGGTGGCCGGCGGGACGGACTCCGGCCGCAACCGACCGGCCTCGGCACTGTTCTGGCGGATGGGAGCGCTGTCCACCCGCGTCCACGACCCGGCCGGCGCCTCCCGTCCCTTCGACACCGACCGCGATGGCTTCGTGCTGTCCGAGGGCGCCGGAATGCTCGTCCTTGAACGGGCCGAGCACGCCGAGGCCCGGCGGGCCAAGGAATACGCGCGGCTCACCGGCTACGGCCTTTCCGGCGACGCGCACAATCCCACGGTCCCCCATCCCGAGGGCGCCGGCGCGGTGCGGGCCATCAACGCCGCTTTGTCCGCAGCCGATTTGGCACCCGGCGACGTAGGGCACGTCAATGCCCACGCCAGCGCCACACGCCTGAACGACCGCGCAGAAGCCGCAGCGCTCAGCAGGGTCTTCGGCGCCCCGCCACCTGTTACCGCGGTCAAGAGCATCCTGGGGCATCTGCTCGGCGCCGCCGGAGCCGTGGAAGCCGTCGTTTCGGTGCTTTCGCTGCACCATCGACTCATCCCGCCCACCGCCAATTTGGACAAGATGGACCCCGAGATCGACCTCGACGTCGTCACAGACCTGCCACGCCCCTCCCGACAGGAGGCGGTGCTGTCGACCTCGTTCGGCTTCGGCGGCCAGAACGCGGCCCTGGTGTTCCAGCGCTCCTGAACCGCTGCGCGGGCTTCTCGTCAGAGGCGGGCAGGCAGCCCCCGTCGGACGGGGGCTCCCTGGAGGCAGACCGTCCGCCTGGGAGGCGAAAGACGCTGAGGGCCCACCCGGCCTTCAGAGGGACAAGCTCTCCCCGAGTGACCGGAGGAGCTTCCGGCGGTGCGGGTCCGTGTTCTCCATGGAGAGCAAGAGGTAGAGACTGGCCTCGTTGTGGTCCGGGTCGTACGCGAACTCGCTGCACACCCATGCGCCGGCCAGCAGGTACCCGCGCAGCTTGGGGGCGATCCGGAGACCGGGTTGGCGGTCGGCAGTTGCGGGATCCCACACGGTATGGGGGCGAACGCGATAGCGCTCAGGTGCGAAATAGCCGCCGGACACCACGTGGTCCCAACAGGCCGCGGCCAGAGCCTCGCCGCCGTCGTAGAGAGGGACCGTCATACGTCCGGTGAGCCAGGTGTGACCACTGCGGGTCATGTACCGGATGATTCCTCCCCACAGCATGGTGATCACGGCTCCGGCACGGTGGTCGGGGTGAACGCAGCCTCGGCTGAGTTCCACGAGGTCCGGCTCCAGGGCGCGATGCGGACTCAAGTCGAACAGCGCCTCCGAGGTCAGTCCGCCCGTCCGGGCCGCACCGTCGGGCGGGAGGAGGCGGTACATGCCGACCAGCTCACTGGTGTCCGTTCGCCGAACGACGAGATGATCGCAATGCGCATCGTATCCGTCGATCTCCCGGCCCCCCTCCGCGTGGTAGGAACTCTTGAGTTCTTCCTTGAAGACCAGATAACGCAGCTCCTGGGCTTCACGGATTGTATTTTCGTCGCGCGTGACAGAGACCGTGTAGCGTCTTTCTTCGGGATTACGGGGCGCGGCGGAGATACCCATGTTTGTCCTCGCGGCGGGCTCGGCGATGATGTAAGGGCGCGTCGGCAATTCGATAGGACCTGTTTACCATGCACCTTTGACCCCGTTCGCGAGGCGGGCGGACAGCGGGCGGAGGAATTCCGGATACAGGCGCCCCATGCTCTCGGTCAAGTGGATTCTCAGGCATCCGTGGCGGGTTCTCTTGGTGGTCACGGTGCTGGGGTTGGCTCTGCTACCAGCGGTGATCGGATGTTTTGCTCGGTTGACCCCGTCGGGATTCACCGCTACCGGAAGCGAATCCGAGCGAGCCGACCGTGTGATCAAGGAGCAGTTCGACGAGCCCGCCGCCGACTTGCTTTTCCTGGTATCCGGCCCGACTTCGATGAAGCATGGAGAGGTGGCCGCGACAGGCCGCGCTCTTGCCCGTTCGGCAGCCGATCAGCCAGGAGTGGCGCGAGTATGGAGCTATTGGGACACGGCAAATCCCGCACTGCTTTCCCGTGACGAGCGAAACGCGCTGATCGGTGTCGAACTGAGAACAACGGGAGCCGAGGCCGTCAAGACGGCGGAGTGAATTGTTCCGGGTCTCGCAGGAAAGCGAGGGGAAGTCGCCGTAGCCGCGGCTGGACCCGTGTGGAGCAGCGCGGAGGCGGTCCGGCTGGGCAGAGAGGACTTGCGCACCGCCGAGATCCTCGCCGCACTGGTGGTGCTGCTCATCCTCATGGTGACCCTGCGCTCGGCAGCCTTGGCATTGCTGCCGATGGCGATCGGAGTCGTCTCGGTCTCGGCAACGCTGGGAGTGCTCGGCGCGCTGACGTCGGTCATGCCGGTCTCCGTGTTCGCCGTGAATGTCGCAGCGGCCCTCGGGTTCGGCCTGTCGGTGGATTACGGCCTTCTGGTCATGATGCGCTGCCGCGAGGAGATGGCGGGCGGGACGGAGGTGGGAGAAGCCGTCGCCCGCTCGGTCCGTTCGGCCGGACGCGCTGTACTGTTCTCCGCCGCCACGGTGGTGGCCCGCATGGCAGCGCTACTGATCTTTCCCGTGCCGTTCTTGCGTTCACTGGCGACCGGTGGCATCGCGGTTGTGGTGTTTTCCGCATTGACCACGGTCCTGATCTATCCAGTGCTGCTGCGATTCAGTTTGCTTCCCGCCTCTCGGCTCGATCGGTGGTTGTTCGATCGGGTACGCACATTGCGCCCAGGGCGAGAGCCTTCGGTCAGGCCGGCAAAGGGCCCGGCCGTTCCCGGGGCGCTTGCGCGACAGTCCTCCTGCTGCTCTGCGCTACTCCTCTGGACAGGGCCCGGTTCGGCATTGCCGACGAACGTGTCCTGCCCGCGTCCACGCTGGTGCGCCAGACCGCTGAGCGAGTGCGCGGGGAGTTTCCGGAGGCCGTCGGGACCAAAATCCCCATTGTGCTCAGCGTGGCCGATCTGCAGTCTGCGAATGTGACGGCAGGGGTGGACCGTTACGCTCGTCAGCTATCAGCGATCAACGGTATCGCCCGGGTGGACACAAGCACCGGTTCCTACCGTGACGGCAACCGAGTCACCCCGCGGGCTCCGGCACATCAGGCGTTCGCCGGTGACGGTATGACGCTGCTGAATGTGCGCGTTCCCACGGATGCGCAAGCGTCGAGCTTTGAGCGTGTGCTGGAACGGATTCGCGCGGTACCCGCCTTTGCGCCGCGCCTGGTCGGAGGAGCTACCGCGCGCAACGCGGACACCAAGATGGAGCTGTCCCGACGTCTGCCTCTCGCCGCGCTCCTGGCCGGGGTCAGTGCGCTCCTGGTGGTCATGTCGTTCACCGGGGGCCTGCTCGTGTCCTTCAAGGCCGTTGCCCTGGCCGTGCTCAGCCTCAGCGCCGGCGTGGGATGCCTGGTCCCCCCCCACCGGCCAGCTGGAGATCAGCATGCTCCTGCTGATGATCTGCCTCGCCCTCGGCCTCTCCGTCGACTACGAGATCTTTCTGCTGGCGCGGATCGAGGAACAGTACCGATCGACGGGAAACATCCGCTCCTCGATCCTGCATGGAATGGCCAGTACGGGACGTCTCATCAGCGCCTCCTCCTTGGTGGTGGTGACGACGATGAGTGCCCTGGCCATGTCCCGCATCACCTCGCTGCAGATACTGGGTGCCGGTTTGGCGTTGACGGTCCTGCTGGATGCGACGCTGGTCCGCGCACTCCTGGTGCCGGCGGCCATGCGGCTTCAGCGGTGTCACCGGCAGCTCAGGGACAGGCAGCGGAACACCGCCGTACCCCTTGACCGCTCCGAACCGGGTCCCTTCCATCCAGTCCGCGTGATCATGATTGCGCTCATCGGCGTCGTGTCGAACCGGCCGTACGGCCGGCACTCTCTAGTCTTGGCCCGGTTTGTCCATGTGTGACACGACAGCGGCCCTTGAGAGGTGCGGTGGACCAGGCAGCAGGAGACCGACCAGCCGTCGCCCCGGTGATGGAACGGTTCCGTCTGACGGGCAAGGCGGCGGTGGTGACCGGCGGCAACCGCGGGCTGGGACGGGCCTTCGCGCTCGCCCTGGCCGATGCCGGGGCGGACGTCGCCGTGCTGGCCCGCGACGGCCGCCGCAATGCCGACGTGGTTCGAGAGGTCCAGGAACGAGGCATCCGCGGGACGCACCGGGAAGTCGACCTGACCAAGAAGGAAGACCTGCGGCAGGCCCTGGACGACGTGGCCGAGGAGTTCGGGGCGCTCGATGTCCTGGTGAACAACGCAGGCGTGTGCGTGCATACGCCGTCGCTGGACGCCGACGACGCCGCGTGGCGGGCGGTGTTCGACCTCAACGTCGACGCCGTGTGGTGGTGTGCCACCACTGCCGCCCGGCACATGGCGGCCCGCTCCGGCGGCTGCATCGTCAACATCGGCTCGATCGCGGGGCAGGTGGCCCTGCGCCCCCAGGCCCAGGCCGCCTACGACGCCTCGAAGGCGGCGGTGCACCAGCTCACCCGCTCACTCGCCGTGGAGTGGGCCCCCGCCGGCATCCGGGTCAACGCGCTGGCCCCGGGCTACGTGCGCACCCAGATGGCCGCCGTCGACGACCCGCGGTTTCGACACCGGTGGATCGACGACGTCCCGCAGCAACGCTGCGCGCTGCCCGAGGAGATCGCCCCGGCGCTGGTCTTCCTCGCCAGCGAGGCATCCGCCTTCATGACCGGCCAGGTGGTCTTCGTCGACGGCGGCTACACCGCCGTGTGACCGGCTCGGCGACCCGCCGGGGCTCGTGCCCCACGCTCCGGTCGCTGTGTCTCCCGCACGTCCGCGTACCGGCCGAGCCGCGTACCGATCAACAAGAAGGCAGCCCATGGGACTTGCATACCTGCGCACGGACGCCGACCGCGCGCTGAGCATCGGCCTCGCACGCGTACTGCTGCGTGAGACGGTCGGCTGCGGCAGGGACATGGCCCTCGCCCTGCGCCGCGGCCACGGGGCGAGCAAGGCGACCGCACCGTACTGGATGGCCCGCCGGTTCCTGGGCGCAGCGGGACGTCCGCTGGACGCCGACGAACCGGTGTGCCTGCAACTGGCCACCCCACGGCGGCCGGCCCGGGTACGGATCCGCAAGAACCAGAGCGACCTGCTCATCCTGTGGCAGGTCTTCCTGAAGAGGTTCTACGAACTGGGCGCCCACTACCGGCTGGCCGAGGACGTCGACACCCTGGACACCATCGTCGACCTCGGCGGCAACACCGGCCTGGCCGCCTCCTACTTCACCGCCCGCTACAGCCCCCGCACCCTGCTCACCGTAGAACCGATTCCCGAGAACCTCCGCGTCCTGCGCGGCAACGCAGCCCTGTCCGGCCTCGACTGGAGGATCGAACCCGCCGCGGTGGCCGCCACCGCCGAACCCTTGGAGTTCACGGTCAGCGGCTTCTGGGACACCTGCACCGCCGTGCCCGCCGTGGCCGACCTGCGGCGCACCCGTCCCTACCGGCTGGAGAACGTACTGGCCCGCCCGAGCGTGCGGGTACCCGCCATCACCGTGGGCGAGCTTTTCGCCAAGCACGGCATCGACCATGTCGACCTGCTCAAGGTCGACATCGAGGGCAGTGAGGCCGATGTCTTCGCGACGGTCCAGCCGTGGATGGAACAGGTCGACCGGATCGTCCTGGAAGTCCACGACAAGTACATCGACGGCGCCGCCGTGCGCGCCACCCTGGGCGCGGCGGGGTTCCGGCACGTCCCTCCCCGCGTCCCCGAGCCGGCCGGGTTCAACCCCGTCGAGCTGTACGTGAAGCACTGAAGGACCGCACATGACGACACAGGCAGCCGACCTTTCGGCACTGCACCGGCTCGCCCCGCCCGCCGCCGTGGTCTTCGACTGCGACGGCACCCTCATGGACACCGAGCCCTGCGCCGACGCGGCGCGCAGCGCCGTCCTCATCCGCCGCGGACGCGTCTACGACGTCGCCGCGCGCGACGCCCTGATCGGTCTGGCCGTCGGTCCCGGCGGTGAGGTGCTGTCCCGTCTGGTCGGCGGCTGCGCCGTACAACTGGCCCACGAGTTGGCCGAGGAACTCCTGTCCGCGGTCACGGCGGGGGCCCGGCCGATGCCCGGTGCCGTCGAGCTGGTACGTCAGGTCGCCGCCGCGGTGCCGGTCGCGGTGGCCAGCAACGGCCCCCGCCCCCTGCTGGACACCTCCCTCAGACAGGGCGGCTTGTCCGACCTGCTGCACATCACCGTCTCGGGAGACGACGTCCCCTCTCCCAAGCCCCACCCCGACTGCTACCTCGCGGCCTGCGCCGCCCTCGGCGTACGGCCCGACAGGTCCGTGGCGGTCGAGGACTCCCCCGTCGGCGCCCAGGCCGCCGTGGCAGCCGGAATGACCGTGCTCGGCGTCGGCGCCCTGGCCGACAGCCCCCACGTACACGCCTATGTCCCGACCCTCGACGACCCTGCACTCCAGCACTGGCTCACCAGCTGGTAACCCGTCGTCAGGTTCGCGGTGCTTCCGCGTCACGGGGTTGGCATGACGCAGGCAGTGCAGCGTGGCCTCGTGGAAGTCGACGTCGAGACAGACGAAAGCCACCTGCTCCGGGGCCTGCAGCCAGGACGGGGCGGGGCGGGGCGGCGCACACGAAACGCGAGCTGAGCCCCCGCGTCAGTCTGCTGTGTGGTTTAGCCGTCGCTCCCGACCAGAGGCAGCCGCCCTCGCCCTATCTTCCTTTGTGTAGTCACACGACTACAGCAAGTGAAGGGAGAGAGGGATGCGTTTCAAGACCCTGGGCCGACTGGCAGCCGTCGCCTCGACAGTTCTGCTGCTGCTCGGCGGCGCGGCCACCTCCGCGCAGGCGGAGCCCGGGCCCGTCATGTACTCGATCGACTTCTCCAACCCCCAGGAGCGCGACGACAACAACCTGCCCGAGCCCTACGGAAGGGTCTACCTACAGGCACCCTGGCCCCAGGACACCGCACTGTGGGAGCACCCGGACGTCGGCATCAACACCCCGACCCTGCCTCGCTATCCGGACGCCGCTCCCTACGAGATGAGGTTCGTCGATCACCTCGTCCTGGAGGTGTGCGCCTTCGTGGACGAGGACGACACCGGCATCAACGTCGACGACCAGCTCGCCGCCGGTTGTGTGCCGTTCGAGGGCCCTGGTGAATACACCATCTCCGGCGACGACGGGTCGGTCACCATCCACCTGTACCGCATCTGACCGACCGCACCGGACGCATCGCCCGTCGGCCTCGCCCCAGCCTGTGAATGGCTGGGGCGAGGCCGACGCTTTGCCCAGGACCAGCCACCAGGGATGGCCGAAACCGCTCGAACATCGCAAATAGGCTGTTGTACTGCCATACATGACAGATCAGAAGCGGTGCACAGTGGTCCGCACGGGCCGGTACGAGGGACTGCAGGGCGGCACGTTCGGGGTGGGCATCAGCGCACAGTCGGCCGGATCCGAGCGGCTTTGTCTCCACCGGCTCGTGATGCCCGCCGGGACACGGGGCCGTCCTCACCTGCACGAGGGTCACGAGTCGGCCATCTTCATCCAGTCCGGCCAGGTCGAGGTATGGCACGGGGAGGACTTGACCGAGCACGTGGTGCTGCGCGCGGGCGACTACATCCACGTTCCCGCCGGCACCCCTCACCTGCCGGTGAACAGCGGTGCCGAGGACATGGTGTGCCTCGTGGCGCGGACGGACCCCGACGAACAGGAGGGCGTCCGCCTGCTGGACCTGCCGGCCTGGCTCGAGTCCCGGATCGCCGGGCTGAGCGTCGGAGCCGGCTGATCTCCGTACCGCAGGTCAGCGCACCCGCCCGCGCGGCTTCAGCGGTGTCACCGGCAGCTCAGGGGCGGGCAGCGGAGCACCGTCGTAACCCTTGACCTCTCCGAACCGGGTCCCTTCCATCCAGTCCTGCCGCGCCTGCTCGATCTCCTCCTGGGACCGCCCGATCCAGTTCCAGAACATGATCAGTTCCTCCTCGAACGGCTCGCCGCCCAGGAGCATCAGGCCCGCCTCCGACTCGGCGCGCAGCGGGAGTTCGGTGCGGCCGCAGCCGAGGTAGAGCATCGAGCCGGGCAGCACCGGGACCCCGTCGACATGGGCCTCCCCGGACATGGACAGCACGGCGTACTCGAAGTCCGGCTCCAGTGGCAGGCGTACGTCCGCGCCGCGGGCGAGTGCCAGGTCGGCGCCGACGAGGGGTGTGTACGTCGTTCCGGGTGAGCGCGTGCCGTCCAGGTCGCCGAGGATCAGGGTGGCGGTGATCCCGGGCGCCGTGACGACGGGCAGGTCGGAGTGGTGCTCGAAGCGCGGCTGGGTGTACCGGTCGCTGTCGGGCAGGGCGACCCACAGCTGGGCGCCGTGCAGAAAGCGGGCGTGCGACCTCGGGCTCTCCTCGGAGTGGCTGATGGCCCGGCCCGAGGTCATCAGGCCCAGCTCGCGGGGGCGGATCGTCTGGAGGCTGCCGGTGGAGTCGCGGTGCAGCACCTCGCCCTCGTGCAGCCAGCTCACCGTCTGCAGGCCCATGTGCGGGTGCGGAGGGACCTGCATACCGGGCTCGTCGGCGATGTCGTCGGGGCCGTAGTGATCGACGAAGCACCAGGCGCCGACCATGCGGCGGCCCAGGTTGGGCAGCAGTCGGCGCACCTCGGAGGACTCGCCGAGCCGGACCCGGCGCGGGCTGAGGAGTTCCCGTACGGGCTCCGCCACGACGAAGCCGCGGCCGCCGCACACCGAGGGCACTGCCTCGCGATCAAGATTGCTCATGCCGCCCAAACTAGCCGCGTCCGGGCCACCGCGTCAGGCCGACTCCGGGGCTTCACACCCGCACCCCAATTAGTAGCCATGGATATAGTAGCCATGTACAGTATCGGTCATGAGTACGGCATCCGCGGGCGCTACGCCCGGCTTCCTGGTCTGGCGCCTGTCGATGAAGTGGCGGGTCGCGGTCGACCGCGCGGTGGCCCCCCTGGGGCTGACACACGCTCAGTACGCCCTGGTGGCCTCGCTGTACGGCATGCACCGCACCGGACTGCGCCCCAGCCAGCGGCGCCTGGCCGACCACACCGGACTCGAACCGCTCTACGTATCCAAGCTCGCCCGCGCCCTGGAGTCCGCGGGCCTGCTGGAACGCACCCGCGACCCGCGGGACCCGCGCGCCGTGCAGCTCGCCCTCACCGAACAGGGCAGGGAGGTCACCCGGAAGGCGATCCAGGTCGTCCACGGCCTCCTCCAGCAGCTGCTGGAACCGCTCGGCGGCCTCGACAGCCCTCGGGCCCGGGAGTTCACCGCCGACCTGACCACCCTGCTCGACACCCCACTCGACCCGTTCCCGTACAGCGAGCGGCCAGAGAACACCCGGAACAGCACCGGCCACACCGAGGAGCAGTCATGACCACCACCACTCCCCTCGTCGACCCCCGCGTCATCGCGCTCGCCCACTACGCCGCCCGCGCGATTCTCGAACGCGTCCTGGCCCGCCACGGCATGACCTTCCAGCAGTCCGTCGCCCTCCGGCTGGCCGCCGTCGCCGACGGGCCGACCGAGCGCGCGCACCTCGTCGACGGCGTCGTCGGCTCGCTGAAGATCGACGCGGCGGACGCGCACGGCGTGCTCGACGAGCTGCTCGCCGCCGGACTGCTCGCCCCCGACGGGCCGTCCCGCGTGCGGCTCACGGACGCCGGGCGGGAGCGGTTCGACACCACCTCCGCCGAGACCGCCCCCATCTCCGCCCGCATATACGCCGGCATCCCGACGGAGGACCTGGCCGTCGCGGGCCGCGTGCTCACCCGC
Organism: Streptomyces sp. NPDC002784; assembly: GCF_053592135.1. Classification (NCBI taxonomy): domain Bacteria; kingdom Bacillati; phylum Actinomycetota; class Actinomycetes; order Kitasatosporales; family Streptomycetaceae; genus Streptomyces; species Streptomyces sp. NPDC002784. The sequence continues at coordinate 22,891 of NZ_JBSFVD010000013.1, forward strand.
ATCACCGAGCGGGCCGACGCCGAGCTGGCGGCCCTCAGCGCGTAGCCGCCGCCCGCCCGCGCCGGTGGGCGATCTCGCCGAGCACGATGTCGACGGCGAGGAAGGCCAGCAGCGAGATCCCCAGCAGCGGGACGAAGTATCCGATCACCGCGACCACGACCGCCAGCGGCACCAGGATCTGCGGCGGCACCTGCTGCCAGGCACCGCGCGGGACCGGCCGGCCGAAGGCGGAGCCCCGGCCGCGCTGCCACCACATGCGGTAGCCCCAGAGGATCAGCACGACCAGCGAGAGCGCGAGCAGCATCAGGGCGATCTGGCTGACCAGCCCGAACAGCACTCCGGTGTGCAGGTCGATGCCCCAGCGGGTCAGCTTGGCGAGCACCGGGTAGTCGGCGAACCGCAGTTCGTCGGTGACCTGGCCGCTGCCGGGGTCGACGGCGACGGAGTCCTGCTTGGTGGGCCAGCTGCGCTGGATCTGCTTGACCACGTACGCCGATTCCGCGTCCGCGGGCGGCACGATCTCGACCGGGTCACCGAGTCCCTCGGCGCGGGCCGCCGCGAGCGCCTTGTCGAGGCCGACGCCGTGCGCGGCGTCCCCGGCGGCGGCCGAGGCTCCGTGCCCGGAGTGCTCACCGCCCGCACCCGCCGAGATCGACGGGGTGGATCCGCCGAGGGAGGTGCGCAGTTCGTCGATGTTGGCGCCGGTGTACTGCGACCAGGTCAGACCGGTCGCCGACAGGAAGAGGAACCCGGCGGCGGCCCAGGCGCCGACCGTGCCGTGCAGGCCCAGGGTGCGGCGGCGCCCGGTGGTGCCGCGCAGCTTGCGACGGGCCCGGCGCCGGGAGAACCACAGCACCAGGCCGCCCAGGGCGACCACCCACAGCCAGCTCGCGGCGAGTTCGCTGTACCACCGGCCGGTCTCCCCCAGCCGCAGATCGCGGTGGAACTCGTCGATCCAGGTCCGCAGCGGCAGGGCGCCGGTCGAGCCGTACTGTTCGAGCGAGCCGCGGACCTCGGCGGTGTAGGGGTCGACGAAGACGGCGAGGGTGTAGTCCGCGTCGACGCCCTCGACCCCGGACAGCATCACCCTGGTGGTCGCGTCGTCCTCCGGCGAGGGGCGTACGGCCGCGACCGCGCCCTCGGGGTGGGCCTTGCGGGCGGCGGCGACCTGCTCGGAGACCGGCAGCTTCTCGTCGCCGACGGGGACGGTCAGCTCATGCGCGTACACGATCTTCTCGGCCGGGAAGGAGGCGGCGTACAGAAAGCCGGTCGCGGCGGCGAGGAGCAGGAACGGGGCGATGAGCACTCCGGCGTAGAAGTGCAGGCGAAGGATCAGCGGGCGCAGGGGCGCCCAGGTGCGGCGGGCCGGCGCCGGGTCGCCGTCGGTTGGTCGGGGTCCCCCCGCTGGAGCGGAGCCGGAAGTGGGGGAGGTCGGGGGAGCGGTGGACATCGGCGGGTGCCTCTCCGGGGACTGGGGACGCTTGATGTGCGGTAGCGGTCCAGTAGTCGGGACGCACGACCCCGGAGTTCCCGGCAAGGAAAGTGACTTGAGTCACACGGGTTGGGGTCGTGGCATGCTGGCCCGATGGCATCACCCCACGCCCACGCGCCCTTGGCCGAGCAGGTCGACCAACTCCTTTCCATGGACGGCCCGTTGCCGATCGTCGCCGCGGGCGATCCGGTGCTGCGGCGGGAAACCGAGCGCTACGACGGCCAGTTGGGCCCCGCCCTGCTGGCCCGGTTCATCGAGGCCCTGCGTCTGACCATGCACGCGGCGCCGGGCGTGGGCCTGGCGGCACCGCAGGTCGGCGTGCCGCTGCGGATCGCCGTGCTGGAGGACCCGGCGCCGGTGCCGGAGGAGGTACGCCTGGCCCGCGGCCGGGTGCCCCAGCCGTTCCGCGTGCTGGTGAACCCGTCGTACGAACCCGTGGGCCCGGCCCGGGCCGCCTTCTTCGAGGGCTGTCTGAGCGTGCCGGGCTGGCAGGCGGTGGTGGCGAGGGCCGCCGAGGTACGCCTGACCGGTGCGGACGAGCACGGCCGTGCGCTGGACGAGGTGTTCACCGGCTGGCCCGCCCGGATCGTGCAGCACGAGACGGACCACCTCGACGGAACCCTCTACCTCGACCGGGCCGAACCGCGCTCGCTGTCGTCGAACCAGGCGATGGCCGAACGCTGGGCCCAGCCGACCCCGGCCAGGGCCGCGGCGGCGCTCGGCTTCGTCCTGCCGCACTGAGCTCAGCTGTCCCGGTACGTCTCCAGCAGCCTCAGCCACACCTCGCTGATCGTCGGGTACGACGGGACCGCGTGCCAGAGCCTGCTGATCGGCACCTCGCCCGCGACCGCGACGGTCGCCGAGTGGATGAGTTCGCCGACGCCGGGGCCGACGAAGGTGACACCGAGGACGATCTCGCGTTCCAGGTCGACGATCATGCGGGCGCGGCCGCGGTAGCCGTCGCCGTAGAGCGAGGCGCCGGAGACGTTGGCGAGGTCGTAGTCGACCGCGCGGACCCGGTGGCCCGCCTGCTCGGCCTCCGCCAGGGACAGGCCCACGGCGGCTGCCTCGGGGTCGGTGAAGACGACCTGGGGGACGGCCGCGTGGTCGGCGGTGGCCGCGTGGGCTCCCCACGGGTCCGTCTCCAGGAGCGGCACCCCCGAGGCCCGGGCGGCGATCGCGGCACCCGCGATCCGGGCCTGGTACTTGCCCTGGTGGGTCAGCAGCGCGCGCTGGTTGACGTCGCCGACGGCGTAGAGCCAGTCGCTGCCGGTGACGCGCAGGCTGTCGTCGACCGGCAGCCAGGAGCCGGGGTCGATGCCGATCGAGTCCAGGCCGATGTCGTCGGTGTGCGGGGCGCGGCCGGTGGCGAAGAGGATCTCGTCGGCCTCGATCCGGTCGCCGCCGTCGGTGACGGCCACGACGGTGCCGTTCTCACGGGTCACGGACCGCACCGAGGTGCCGGTGCGGACCTCGGCGCCCGCCTCGGTGAGCGCCTCGGCGATCAGTTCACCGGCGAACGGCTCCATCCGGGGCAGCAGGCCCTTGCCCCGGACCAGCAGGGTGACCTGGGAGCCGAGGCCCTGCCAGGCGCAGGCCATCTCGGTGGCGACCACTCCCCCGCCCACCACGACCAGGCGTGCGGGGGCCAGCTTGGCGCTGGTGGCCTCCCGGCTGGTCCAGGGCTTCACGTCGGCGAGTCCGGGCAGGTCGGGCAGGACGGCGCGGGTGCCGGTGCAGACGGCGACGGCGTGCCGGGCGGTCAGGACGCGCTCGGTGCCGTCGGAGCCGGTCACGGTGACCGTGCGGGTCCCGGTGATACGGCCGTGGCCGCGGTAGAGGTCGGCGCCGATGGACTCCAGCCAGCCGACCTGGCCGTCGTCCGTCCAGTGGGAGGTGAAGCCGTCCCGCCGGTCCGTCACCTCCGAGGTGTCGAGGGGGCCCTGCACGGCGGCGCTCAGGCCGGGCAGGCGGCGGGCGTCGGCCTGGGCGATGACCGGGCGCAGCAGGGCCTTGCTGGGCATGCAGGCCCAGTACGAGCACTCGCCGCCGACCAGCTCGCTCTCCACGACCGCGGTGGACAGGCCGGCCGCGCGGGTGCGGTCGGCCACGTTCTCCCCCACGGGCCCGGCCCCGAGCACCACGACGTCGTACGCGATGGATTCCGTTTCCGTCATGGGGTCAGTCTGGTGGGTGGTGTGCGCCATGGCCACACGGGTACGTGCGCCGATGCGTGCCTGTCCGCGCACGGAATACCCACCGGTCCGGCCGTGTTGTGCCGACGGCTTCGCCCGACACCAGGAAGAGGGAGCACGCCATGAGCAGCACCGTGGAACTCACCAAGGAGAACTTCGACCAGACGGTCACGGACAACGAGTTCGTCCTGATCGACTTCTGGGCGGCCTGGTGCGGCCCGTGCCGGCAGTTCGCCCCGGTCTACGAGAAGGCCGCGGAGGAGAACCCCGATCTGGTGTTCGGCAAGGTGGACACCGAGGCGCAGCCGGAGCTGGCCGCGGCCTTCGGTATCCAGTCCATCCCGACGCTGATGATCGTCCGGGACCAGGTCGCCGTGTTCGCGCAGCCGGGCGCCCTGCCCGAGGCCGCCCTGACGGACGTCATCGGGCAGGCCCGCGCGCTCGACATGGACGAGGTCCGCAAGTCCGTGGCCGCCCAGCAGGCGCAGTCCGAGAAGACGCAGTCCGAGCAGAACGGCCAGTAGCTTCCGGTCCTAGAAGGGGTACGGCGCCACGTCGCCGCGTACCGTCGTCCAGCGCACGTCGGTGAAGGCGTCCAGGTTGGCCTCGCCGCCGAACCGCGCGCCGGTGCCGGAGGCCGCCGTACCGCCGAAGGGCGCGACCGCCTCGTCGTTGACGGTCTGGTCGTTGATGTGCACGATGCCGGTCGGGATGCGCTCGGCGAGGTCCAGGCCGCGGGCCGCGTCCCTGGTGACGATGCCCAGGGAGAGGCCGTAGGGTCCGTCCGCCGCGAGGGCGGCGGCCTCGTCGGCGGTACTGAAGGACCGCACGGGCGCGACGGGGCCGAAGACCTCCTCCGCGTAGGCGGGGGTGTCGTCGGCCGCGTCGGCGAGGACCGTCGGCCGGTAGAACAGCGACTCGTGCGTGCCGCCCGCGGCGAGCCTGGCGCCGCGCGCGGCGCTGGCCTCGACCAGGCCGTGCACCTTGGCGAGCTGGTGGCGGTCGATCAGCGGGCCGAGGTGGACCTGGTCGCGGTGCGGGTCGCCGACGGCGAGCGAGTCGGCCTTGGCGGCCAGTCGCTCGACGTACTCCTGGTACAGCGAGCGGTGGACCAGGTGGCGGCCGGTCGTCATGCAGATCTGGCCCTGGTGGAAGAAGGAGCCCCAGGCGGCGGTGGAGATCACCGCGTCCAGGTCGGCGTCCTCCAGCACGATCAGGGCGGAGTTGCCGCCCAGCTCCAGATGCGCGCGCTTGAGATGGCGCCCGGCGGCCTCGCCGACGGCCCGGCCCGCCGCGGTGGAGCCGGTGAAGGACATCACCGGCACCCTCGGGTCGGCGACCAGGGCCGCTCCGGTCTCCGCGCCGCCGGGCAGCACGTGCAGCAGGTTCTCGGGCAGGCCCGCCTCGGCGAAGACCGCGGCGAGGGACAGGCCGCCGCAGACGGCGGTGCGCGGGTCCGGCTTGAGGACGACCGCGTTGCCGAGGGCGAGGGCGGGGGCCACGGAGCGGATGGAGAGGATCAGCGGGGCGTTGAACGGGGAGATCACGCCCACCACGCCGACCGGGACCCGGCGGGTGTACGACAGCCGGGGCGCCTCGGTGGGCAGGACGTGCCCGGCCGGGCGGGAGGCCAGGGCGGCGGCCTCGTAGCACTCCTGGGCGGCGACGTGCAGCTCGAAGTCGGCCTTGCCGGGGATGGAGCCGGACTCGCGCACCAGCCATTCGCGCAGCTCGTCGGCGTGCGCGGCGAACAGGTCCCCCGCCTTGCGCAGGACCCCGGCGCGCACGAAGTGCGGCAGCCGCGCCCACTCGGCCTGTGCCGCGCGGGCGGCCTCGGCGGCCGGGGCGACGTCCTCGGCGGCGGCGAGCGTGACCGTGCCGAGCGCGTCGCCGGTGGCGGGCTCGGTGACGGTGTGCTCGGGGCCCGCGAGGGGGCGGGGCTGCCAGGACTTGGGGTCGAGCAACGACATGACGGCTCTCCGTTCGGTCACCGCGGGACTCACTCGGGGAGCGGGAGTCCCGTGTAGTTCGCCGCCAGCTCGGCGGCCGCGTGGCGGGATGCGGTGATCCGGCGCAGACGTGTGAGCTGCATCCGCTGATCGAACGCATCCCCGTCTGGTTGAGCGTGCAACATCTTAGTCATGTCGTAGGAGAAACGCGTCGCCTGCCACACGCGTGCGAGACACACTTCCGAGTATCTGTCGAGCGGTTGTGTCTCGCCTGTGGAACGCCAGGCGGCGAGCGCGCGGCTCAGCACGCGGACGTCGGAGACGGCGAGGTTGAGGCCCTTGGCGCCGGTCGGCGGGACGATGTGGGCGGCGTCCCCGGCCAGCAGCAGCCGGCCGTGCCGCATCGGCTCGTGGACGTAACTGCGCATCGGCGTCACGGACTTGGCGGTGATGGGTCCGCGCTCCAGGGTCCAGTCGGCGTCGATGGCGAAGCGGGCGGAGAGTTCGTCCCAGATCCGGTCGTCGGGCCAGTCCCGCGGATCGGTGCCGACCGGCACCTGGAGGTACAGCCGGGAGACGGACGGCGAGCGCATGCTGTGCAGGGCGAAGCCGCGCTCACCCCGGGCGTAGATCAACTCCTCGCAGGAGGGCGGCACTTCGGCGAGGATCCCGAGCCAGGCGTAGGGGTGGTCGTGCGCGTACGCCCGGCTCACGGCGGCCGGTACGGCCTCCCGCGACACCCCGTGGAAGCCGTCGCAGCCGACGACCCAGTCGCAGGTCAGCGTCTCCTGGCGGCCCCCGTGCAGGTACCGCACGACGGGCCGCTCGCTCTCCGCACCCTCGACGGCCGTGGCGCGGGCCTCGAACACCAGCGGGGGCCCGTCGGCCAGGTGGAGGGCGATGAGATCCCGCACGATCTCGGTCTGGGCGTAGATGGTGACGGTACGGCCGCCGGTGAGGGCCGGGAAGTCGATGTGGTGCCGTTCCCGCTCGAAGCGCAGCTCGATGCCCCGGTGGACCATGCCCTCGGCCCGCAGCCGGTCGGCGGCGCCCGCCTCCCGCAGGGTGTCGACGGTGCCCTGCTCCAGCATGCCCGCGCGCTGGCGGTGCTCGACGTACTGACGGGTCCTGCTCTCCAGGACGACGCAGTCGACGCCGGCGCGGTGCAGCAGACGGGCGAGGAGCAGCCCGGCGGGGCCACCGCCGATGATGCCGACGGTCGTGCGCATGGACTGCCTCCCGTGCGTCAGCTGGAGTCGCGGTGCACCACCGAGGCCCCCAGTACCTTGTGCGTCCCGGGCGCTGCGGCGGGGTCGCGCACCGCGCGGTCGACCAGTTCGGCGAGGTCGCGGCCGGACGGCAGCTCGATATGGACGGTACTCAGTCTGGGCCTCAGCAGCCTGCCGAGCATCAGGTCGTCGGCGCCGATGACGGCCGTGTCCCCGGGCACCGCCACGCCCTCGTCCTGCAGGGCCCTCATCAGCAGCATCGCGTACTCGTCGTTGTAGGCGAACACGGCGTCCAGGCCGAGCTCGCGCCAGCGCGCGGCGAGAAGGGCGGCGGCCTGTTCGTCGTAGCCGAGGGGCAGCTCCGTCACCGAGGCGTCGGTGCCGGTCAGGGCGCGCCGCACACCGGCGAGACGGGGCCCGGAGAACGCCTCCAGGCCGGGCTCGGCGGGCACCACGACCCCGATCCGGCGCCGGCCGCGTGCGTAGAGGTGGCGCCCCGCGCTGTGGCCGACCGCCGAGTGGTCCATCTGGAGGGTGTGGGCGCCCTCGACGCACTCGGGCCCGATGGTGACCACGGCCCGGGCGCCGGAGCGCTTGAGGACCGTCACGCCCTGCGGGCCGAGCCCGGAGCCCGGCACCAGGACGGCGACGGGACGCAGCTCCGCCCAGGCGCGGGCGGCCTCGTCGCCGTGCAGGCCGACGCTGCCGTACTGCACGACGGTGTAGTCGAGGCGGCCGAGGGCGGACTGGAGGTCGCTGATGAACTGGCTGTACAGGGGGCCGACCGGGAAGGCCGGGGCGGGCATCAGGACCATCCGGCTGTGCCCGGCGCGCAGGCTGCGGGCGGCGGCGTGCGGGACGTAGCCCAGCTCCTTCGCGGCCTCGTGCACCCGGCGCCGGGTGGGCTCGCTGATCCGTACGGCACTGGTGTTGTTGAGGACGTAGGAGACGGTCGCGCGCGAGACGCCGGCCAGGCGGGCCACATCGGCGCTCGTGGGAACCGAGCGCGGTGCGGGAGACGCGGACGCGGACGTATTCGGTATCTGCACCATGACGTACGGCATCTTGGCAGAAGCTGTGAAGAGACGTCCGGGCGGGGCTGTCACGCCGTCAGCGGGGCGGAGCGGTCCTCGTGAGGCGGTCGACGAGATCCAGCCAGCCGGCCTCCACGCGCTCCTGCGGCATCCCGCAGACCTTGCTGCGGTAGTGCACCATCGGGGGGTCGAGATACGCCATCAGGGTCAGGGCGAGCAGTTCGCAGTCCGCGTCGGGGACTATCTGGCGCAGCAGGATCAGGACATGGCCGCGCAGGAAGCGGCGAGGGGCGTTGTCGTAGCGGCGCTGCGGGTCGCCCTCGGCGGCGAGCTGGAGCTGGAGCTCGTCGACGCAGCGGCGCAGCAGCGCGAGTCCGAACGCCCTGAGCCGCTCCAGGGGCGGCGCGCCGGGGCCCAGGGGCGGAGGGCCGGTGATGACCGCGGACTGGAAGTTCTTCTCGGAGTGGTCGAGCAGGGCCGTGAGCAGGCCGGTGCGGTCGCCGAAGCGGCGGAACACCGTCCCCTTGCCGACCTGGGCCGCCGCGGCCACCGCCTCCATCGTGACCCCGGCCGCTCCGTGCTGTGCCACCAGCCGCCCGGCGGCCTCCAGCAGCCGGGCCCGGTTGCGGGCGGCGTCGGCGCGCAGGCAGGGCTCGTCCTCCGGGGAGCCCAGCTGGAGCAGTTCCGGCTCGCCGAGGGGCTCCTGAGGCAGGGGGAAGGGCGGCAGGGAGGCGGACATGAAGCCAGCGTAAAGCATCGGGAATGAAACTGGACCGCGGTCCGCTTATGATGCTAGAAACTAAACGGACCCCGGTCCGGTTGCTTCCCGTCGCTGTTTCACACCTGGAGTTCGCATGTCTGTTCGCATCCTCGCGCTCGTCGGCAGCCTTCGCGCCGGTTCGCACAACCGCCAGCTCGCCGAGGCGGCCGTGCAGCTCGCACCCGAGGGCGCCGAGGTCGAGCTCTTCGAGGGCCTGGCCGAGATCCCGTTCTACAACGAGGACATCGACGTCGAGGGCAACGTCCCGGAGCCCGCCGCCAAGCTGCGCGCGGCCGCGCAGGCCGCCGACGCGTTCCTGCTGTTCTCCCCCGAGTACAACGGCTCCATTCCGGCCGTCCTGAAGAACGCCATCGACTGGCTGTCCCGCCCGTACGGCGCCGGCGCCTTCGGCGGCAAGCCGGTCGCCGTGGTCGGCACCGCCTTCGGCCAGTACGGCGGTGTGTGGGCGCAGGACGAGACCCGCAAGGCCGTGGGCATCGCCGGCGGCAAGGTGCTGGAGGACGTCAAGCTGTCCATCCCCGGCTCCCTCACCCGCTTCGCCGAGACTCACCCGGCCGACGACACCGAGATCGCCGCGCAGCTGACCGAGGTCATCACCCGCGTGCACGAGTACGCCGGCGAGACGGCCGCCGCCTGAGGCACCTCCCCGGAGCGGGGCGGGAACGTGACGGTTCCCGCCCCGCTTCGGCATGTCAGCCCGCCGCCGTGGCCGACAGCTCCCGCAGCTCCGCCAGCGCGGCGGCGACCGCGGGCCGGGTCCGGCAGCCGCTGCGAGTGGCGCTGAGCAGCTTGCGGTGCGGATTGCCGGCGCAGCGCAGCCGCGTGACCGGCAGATGCGGGGGCAGCCGGGCCAGGCGCGGGATCAGCGCGACGCCGAGTCCGTGGGCCACCAGATGGGCGGTGGCGATCCAGTCCTGCGCGTGATGGACCACGCCGGGGGTGAACCCGGCCTCCTGGCACGCCGAGATCACATGGGTGCGGCACGGGTTCTCGGGCAGCGGCGCGATCCAGTCCTCGTGCGCGGCCTCGGCGAGCTCGACGGCCGTACGCCCGGCGAGCGGGTGCCCCTCGGGCACCACCAGGTCGTAGGGGTCGTCGAGCAGGGGCCGCTGGTCGAAACGGGCGTCGCCCAGCGGCGGGTTGTACGGCGTCGCCTGGACCACGGCCAGGTCCAGCGCCCCCTCGAAGAGCAGGTCGAAGCTCTCGGTCACCGCGGTCTCCTGGATCAGCACGCGCAGCTTGGGGTGCCGTTCCCGCAACCGTACGGCCATGGGCGCGAGGAGCACCGACACGGCGACCGGGAAACCGCCCACGCGCACGGGCCCGGCGGGGGCGCCGTCCTCCGCGCGCAGCTCGAGTTCGGCCTCCTCCCAGCGGGCCTGGATGGCGTCGGCATGGGCGAGCAGGCTCTCCGCGGCGGGGGTGAGCCGTACCCCGCGCCCCTGTGGTTCCAGCAGGTCGACGCCCAGGTCTCGGGCGAGCTGCCGGATCTGCTGGGAGGCCGCGGACGGGGTGAAGTGCAGGGCCCGGGCCGCCGCGGTGACCGTGCCGTAGTGGGCGACGGCCCTCAGGACGTGCAGTCGGCGCAGGTCAATCATGAAGCCCACGCTTCAAGGTGTCGTGCAGAAAGTCAACCTGGACGTACATGAACCCGGGGCCGCACGCTGGTCAGTGATCCGACCACGGCCTACGAGGAGTTGCCATGACCAGCACCACCGGCACCGCCTGCCCGCACTGCGGCTGGCCCGACGCCGCCGAGCCCTTCCAGGTGGTCTCCCGGCACGACACCGCGGCGGGCCGCACGGTGTGGACCCGGTGCGGCTGCGGTTCGCTCCAGGTCCGGCTCGTCGAGGCGAGCGGGGTCCGGATCGTCTCGCGCAGCCGGCCGCCGGTGACCGCTCAGGCCGGCCCGGCCGGCCGCTGAACGGACGGCAGGCGCCGCGGAGTTCTCCGGCCCGTTGCAAAGCGTTCAAACAGGGGACCGATTCCGGTCAACTCTGCCAGGGTGGGCGGATGCAGACCCTTTACCGCAGACTGCTCCGGCTGATGCCCCGCCTCGGCGTGCGGGTGACGGACCTGGCCCCGGGAACCGCCCTGGTCTCCCGGCGCGGCCGGTACACGGTGCGATCCGTCGGCAAGGACGCCTGGATGGTCCTCCGCGGCGCCCCCGGCGCCTGGACCACCGTCCCGCTGGGCGGGAGCGGGGCCCGGCTCGTCCTCGGCGAGACGTCCGCGGCGGACGAGCGCAAGCTGCAGACGGCCGCGGCCGAGTACCTGTGCACCCAGCACGTCACCGCGATGTTCGAGCTGTACGGCGTGAACTGCGTGCTGGACGTGGGCGCCAACCACGGCCAGTACGCCAAGAGGCTGCGCAAGCACGGCTACCGGGGCCGGATCGTGTCGTTCGAACCGACCGCGGATGCCTTCGCCAAGCTGAGCGAGGCCGCCGAGCGCGACCCCCGGTGGCAGGTGTACCACTGCGCCCTGGGCCGCGAGGACACCACGGCCGAGATCCACGTCGGCTGGAACACCATGAACTCCCTGCTCCCGGCCAGCGACTACGGCCGCGACCGCTACAAGCGCTTCCACACCACCCGCACCGAACAGATCCGCATCCGGCGCCTGGACGCCGTACTCGACGAGGCCCTCGACGGCATCGAGGACCCGCGGCCCTTCCTGAAGATGGACACCCAGGGCTACGACCTGGAGGTGTACGCCGGTGCCGGGGAACGGATCGCCGACTTCGTGGGCCTGCAGTCGGAGGTCGCCATGCTGCGCCTGTACGAGGGCAGCCCGCCGATGAGCGAGTCCGTCGCCGCGTACGAGGACGGCGGCTTCGAGATCACCGGCATGTACCCGGTGACCCGTGAGGCGGCCACCGGGCGGGTGGTGGAGTTCGACTGCGTGATGATGCGGGCGAAGGCGGCGCCCGGCACCGTCTAGGGCGGTGCGTCCGGCCGCCCTCAGCCGTGGTGCGCGCGGAAGGTGCGCCGGTAGGTGTCCGGGGGCACTCCGAGGGTGCGGTTGAAGTGGCGGCGCAGGGTCGTGGCGGTGCCCATGCCGGTGGCGGCCGCGATGGCGTCGACGCTGTCGTCGGTGGTCTCCAGCAGTTCCTGGGCGCGGCGGATGCGCTGGTTGAGCAGCCACCGCAGCGGTGTGGTGCCGGTCGCCGCCCGGAAGTGGCGGCCCAGGGTGCGTGAGCTGGTCCGGGTCCGGCGTGCCAAGTCCTCGACGGTCAGCGGCTGGTCGAGGCGTTCCATCACCCAGGGCAGCAGGGCGGCGAGCGGGTGGTCGTCCCGGGCGGGCACCGGGGTGGTGACGAACTGCGCCTGGCCGCCGGCCCGGTGCGGGGGCACGACCAGCCGGCGGGCGACGGCGTTGGCCACGGTGGAGCCGCGGTCCTGCCGGACCAGGTGCAGGCACAGGTCCAGGGCGGCGGCCTTTCCGGCCGAGGTGAGCACGCTGCCGTTGTCGACGTAGAGGACATCCGGGTCGACCTCCACCCGGGGGTGGCGGACGGCCAGCGCGTCGGTGTGCGCCCAGTGCGTGGTCGCGCGTCGGCCGTCCAGCAGGCCCGCGGCGGCCAGCACGAACGCGCCGGTGCACAGGGAGGCGACCCGGCTCCCCGCCTCGTGCGCCGCGCGGACCGCGTCGACCAGTTCGGCGGGCGGTTCGACGTCGATGTCCGCCCAGCCGGGGACGATCACCGTGTCAGCGCCCCGAAGGCGGTCCAGCCCGTGGTCGGGCTCCAGCCAAAACCGGCCGAACCGCACCGCGCCGGGTCCGCACACGGTCACGTCGTACCAGGGTCCCGGGACCGCGTCCGGGGCGCCGCCGAACACCTCCTGCGCCACGGACAGTTCGAAATGCAGCATCCCGTCGGTGACGGCGAACGCGACTGATCCCATGTCCGGAATTGTATGGGCGGTGTCGTTCCGGACACTCACGATGGGGTGCCCGTCCTTGCCAGGATGATCACAACGGAACGGACAGAGGACGGGGAGAGATCATGGGACAGCGGGTTGCGGTGTTCGGCGCGTACGGGCACACCGGGCGGTTCGTGGTGGCGGAACTGCTGGAGCGGGGGTTCGTGCCGGTGCTGTCCGGGCGGGACGCCGAGAAGCTCGAGGCGTCGGCGGCGCCGGGCCTGGAGGTCCGTCCCGCGTCCGTGGACGACGCGGCCTCGCTGGACCGCGCGCTGGCCGGAACGGCGGCCGTGATCAACGCCGCCGGGCCGTTCGCGACGACCGCCGCGCCGGTGATCGAGGCGGCGCTGCGGGCCGGGATCCCGTACGTGGACGTGGCGGCCGAGATCGAGGCGAACGACGACACCTTCACCCACTTCGGCGAGCGCGCCCGGGCGGCGGGCACGCTGGTGGTCCCCGCGATGGCCTTCTACGGCGGACTCGGCGACCTGCTCGTCACCTCGGCGATGGGCGACTGGACGAGCGCCGACGAGGCCCACATCGCGTACGGCCTGAACGGCTGGCACCCCACCGCCGGGACCCGCATCGCGGGCGAGGTGTCCCGGGAGCGGCGCGGGGGCCGCCGGGTCCGCTTCGGCAAGGGGCGCCTGGAGTACCACGACGACGCGACGACCATCGTCGACTGGCCGTTCCCCGAGCCGCTGGGCGAGCGCCCGGTCGTCGCCGAGTTCACGATGGCCGACGTCGTCACCGTGCCCAGCCATCTGACCGTGCCCGAGGTGCGGACCTACATGACGACCGAGGCGGCCACGGACATCGCGGCCCCGGACACACCCGCGCCGACGGCCGCCGACGAGCGGGGACGCTCCGACCAGACCTTCCTCGTCGACGTCGTCGTCCGCTCGGCCGGCCGCGAACGCCGGGCGGTGGCCCGCGGCCGGGACATCTACGCGGTCACCGCACCCCTCGCCGTGGAGGCGGTGCACCGGATCCTCACCGGCCGGACGAGGACGCTCGGCGTCGCGTCGGCCGGGGCGGCCTTCGACGCGGCGGACTTCCTCGCGTCGCTGTCGGAGCATGTGTCGGTGGAGGTGACCCGGTAGGGGCGGGTCACCCGGTCAGCGCCGGAACTCGTGCACGACCTCGATCGTGCCGACGATATGGGCGTTGAACTCGTCGAGCTCCTCGGCCGGCACCCACAGCTCCAGGATCGTCTCGCCGCCCGCCTGCTGGACGGGGTAGCGGCTGAGGAAATCGGACTCGACCTCGAAACGGGTCACGAAGCCGGCGCCGCTGTGCTTGACGTTCCAGTCCCGGGCGATCTTCACCGCGTAGTCCTCGTTGAGCACCGGGTAGAAGATCGGCTGCTCCGGCAGGCGCGGCGGCCAGGCCCGCCACTCCAGCTCTCGGACCAGGGCCAGCTCCTCCGGCCCGGTGGGGCGCCAGAGGGTCGTCGTCGCGGGCGGGCGGCTGTTCATCGGATCGGTCTCTTTCTTCGTGGCCGGAGATCATGACCGTAGCGGCGGAGCGTGGCGGGGCGCCATCGAGTTGCCGGAGGTACTTGCGAGCGATCAATAATTGCGCACGACGGCAATTTCGCGGATGGCATATCCTGGGGGGCAGTCACACCGGGACGGAGGAGCCAGGCCCCATGACCGCCACAGACCCCGCACTCACCGCCCTCGCCCAGGGCTGGTGCGCGCTCTCCCTGCTGCACGGGCGGATCGAGGCCCACATCGAGCGCGCCCTGCAGTCCGGGCACGACCTCAGCGTGCGGGAGTACTCGCTGCTCGACGTCCTGAGCCGGCAGCACTCCGGCGAGGGCGGGCACCTCCAGATGAAGCAGGTCGCCGACGCCGTCGTCCTCAGCCAGAGCGCCACCACCCGGCTGGTGACCCGCCTGGAGGACCGCGGCCTGCTCTCCCGCTACCTCTGCCCCACCGACCGCCGCGGCATCTACACCGACGTCACGGAAGCGGGCCTGAAGCTGCTGGAGGAGGCCCGCCCCACGAACGAGTCCGCCCTGCGCGAGGCCCTCGACGAGGCGGCCCGGAACCCCGAACTCGCCCCGCTGGTCAAGGCCGTGGAGACCTTGCGCGTCCCCGCCTGACCGCCTCAGCGCGCCAGCGCCGACCGCGCCGCCGCCAGCGCCTGCTCCGCGTAGCCCCGGCCGAACAGCACCGCGTGGACCAGCAGCGGGAAGAGCTGGTGCAGGGCGATCCGGGCGGGCCAGTCGTCGCTGAGCGGCGCGGCCTTCTGATAGCCGTCCAGGATCCGGTCCAGGTGGGGGCAGCCGAAGAGATGGAGCATCGCCAGGTCCGTCTCCCGGTGACCGCCGTGCGCGGCCGGGTCGATCAGCCAGGCGTGCCCGTCGGCGCCCCACAGGACGTTGCCGTTCCACAGGTCGCCGTGCAGCCGCGCCGGAGGTTCGGCGGGGCCCGCCAGGTCGGGCAGGCGGGCGCAGACCCGCTCGAACTCCGCCGCCTCGCGGGCGTCCAGCGTGCCGCCGTCGACCGCCAGGCGCACATACGGCAGCACCCGGTGCTCGGCGTACCAGCGCGGCCAGTCCGTGCCGTCGACGTTCCCCATCGGGGCCAGGCCGATGTACGCGTCCCTCGGGCCGCCGGGCGGCGGCGCCCCGAGCGCCGGGGCGCCCGCGGCGTGCAACGCGGCCAGCTCGCGGCCCAGTTGCTCCGCCGCCTCGGAGTTCGGGCGGCCCGCCGGGACGCGGTCCGTCACCAGCCACTCCTCGTCGTGCCCGTGCACGGCCGGCACCCGGACCGCGCCGGACTCCCCCAGCCAGCGCAGCCCCGCCGCCTCGGCCCGGGTCGCGCCGGGCCCGCCGTCGCCGCGCTTCACCATCACCACCCGCCCGCCGTCGAGGGTGACTTCGGCCAGCGTGCCGGACAGGCGCCGTGCGCCGAGCACGGCACCGCCGGTGAAGCGGGCCGCCACGGCAGCCGCTTGCTCCTGTGAATCCCTCATGACGGCAGCGTAAGCCGCTGCCCCGCTGGGCACGGGGCTCATCGAGCGGTCAGAGGGTGGCGAGCAGGTCGTCGAGCGGGGCGGGAACGCGGTCGGGGTCCAGGGCCTCGACGAGGACCCGGCCGTAGTGGATCTTGCGTCCCTTCTTCGTTCCGAAGAAGCGCCTGAACTGCTGCTGCGGGTCGCGGCCCTGCTGAGCGGGCTGGCGCAGGAAGGTCCGCAGGGGGCGTGAGTCGCCCTCCTCGTGGACGAGCTGCTCGATCCGGGGCACGCCCAGCGCGCGGATCAGCTCGTCCTCCAGGTCCGCCGCACAGACGAAGAAGTCCCGCTCCGAAGCACCGGCCCGGGTGAAACCGCGGGCGTAGTAAGGGCGTTCCGCCTCGTCGCACAGGCCCGTGAGGCGCAGGCCCAGGCCGGGTGGGCCGAGCAGCTGGGCGTAGCGCCCGACGCTCATCGCGCCGCCGATCGACAGGACGCAGACGCCGTCGTCCGCCAGATCCCGGCCGCGGCTCTCCACCAGCGCCTCGACCGCCGCGACGTCGCTGAGCCCTTCGAGCAGGACGACCGTCCGGACGGTGTGCCGCGCGGCCAGCTCACGGGCGGGGCCCGCGGGACCGCCCGCCGCCCACGCGGTGACCGCGTCCCGGAACGCCCCCATGTCCACCATGAGCCGAGTCTCGGCCAGTTCCGCCCCCGACGCGAGGGATTTACGGCCGTCCCACCGAAGACGCTTCGGACTACGGCAGTTTCACGAACGGCGACAGGAAGGAGCGTGCTCCCGGCGCGTCCAGACGGTACGTCACATTCGTCGCGTAGCACGGGCTGTCACCCGTGATCGTGGTGGCCGCCAGGATCCTCTTCCCGCCCAGCGTCACGAAGTTGGGGCCGCCGGAATCGCCGTAGCAGGCACCGCCGTTGCCCTGGGGCGCGGTCATGCCCAGGCGGACCCAGGAGGGGTTGAGGGCGTTGAAGGTGACGGGCGCCTTCATGCGCACGCCGCCACCCGGGTGGGTGTGGCCGCCCGGCCCGCGCACGGCCTCCTGGGTGCCGTATCCGGCGACGAGCCAGTCGGCGGAGTCGAGGTCCTCGGTGCCGAGCTGGTTCGCGGTGGGCAGGGTGGCGGGCGTGAAGCTCCAGCGGGCCGCCATCCTCGCCGCGGGCACCTCGACCACGGAGATGTCACGGGTGTCGGAGGCGGGGCCCGGGTAGCCGGGGTGATTGTGGGCGGTGCCTTCGACGGCGACGGCGTTCGCCTGCGCGGCCGGGTCGCCCGGGTACTGCGCCGCGGCCGCGTCGAGCCCGGACTGCACGTCCTGGTCCAGGGACACGTAGAAGCGCACATTTTCCGGCCAGTCGGTGGTGCAGTGCGCCGCCGTCAGGAAGGTGTTGGCGTCGACCATGGTTCCGGAGCAGACCCAGTCGACCCGGTCGGGGGTGGTGGGGTCGTCGTCGTGGTCCCACGTCGCGACGAGCGCGCCGACCTCGGTGCGCTCGGGTGCGGGCGTCGCGTTGTAGGAGTTGATGGCCGAGGACGGCAGTGCGGTGGTGAGCACGGCCGCACAGGCCGCCGCGGTGACGGCGGTGGCACGGATCGCTGACAAAAGAACTACCCCTTCTGCAAGGTGGGCTCGGGTGTTCTCCTGTGGGAGGTGCGCCAAGTGAAGCGCCTGCGTGAGGCGGTGGCAAGGGGTGCACGGTGATCGCCGACCGGACCGACGCCCTGGCCCGGCGCAGCGTCTAGGCGCAGCAGCCGCCCGTGTCGAGCCGGCAGAAGCAGGACGACTCGATCGGTACGTCCGCCAACGCGGCGGCGATCCGCAGCTGTTGGGCGATGATGCGGGCCTCGCCCTCCTTGCCCTGGCGGGTGAGGCATTCGTGGAGGCCGTGCAGCGCCCATACGTTGCCGGGGTGCTGGCACGCCCTCGGCAGGGTGCCGTCCAGGCCGAGGTCGGCCCGGTAGACCGCCTCCGCCTCGGCGATCCGGCCCCGTTCCAGGAGGAGGGCGCCGTAGGCGTGCCGGGTGGGCTGCATCCAGCCCCACGGTTCGTCGTAGGGGAGGTGGTCGTCGAGGTCGATCGAGCGTTCCAGGGCGGCGAAGGCGGCCTCGAACCGGCCCTTGCGGTATTCCAGTTCGCCCTCCAGCATGGCCGCGGCGATGGCGAGGATGTCGGCGCAGGTGTTGTTGAACAGCATGCGCGTCCCGGGGACCCTGGCCGCCGCCTCCTGGAACAGGCGCTGTTCCGTCCCGGCCTCCGGGATCCGGCCGGTGGCGGAGAGGGCGACGCCGCGGGCGTAGTGGAGCATGGCGGTCGTCATGCGGTACAGCCCGGGGTCGGCGGGCATCGGCAGCCGGAGGATGTGGGACCATCGGCCGAAGCGGATCAGTACGTGGACCCGCATGGCGAGGAAGGCCTCCAGCCAGTCCGCCATGGGCGGGCTCTCCACCCGCAGCAGATCCTCCGGTACCGCGGCCTCCAGCTGGTCGGCGGTCTCCAGCGCGACCCGGGACTGGCCGAGGAACATGGCTCCGTAGATACGGAAGTGGTAGTTGTGCGCGCGGTACAGGGTGTAGAAGTTCATCGCCCCGGAGCGCCTGAGGACCTTCTCGTCGGCGAGGATCGCCGTGGTGTTGTCCGAGACGACCCGCCGGTAGTCCCCGCACAGCACCTCCAGGTGGGAGGGCATGTGGTGGAGGTGCCCGGCGTCGGGGACGAGTCCGCGCAGCCGGTCGGCGGCGGTCAGCGCGACCTCGGGGGTCGGGGACATCTCCATGAGGTGGATGTACAGGTGCAGCACGCCCGGGTGCAGTCGGCCCTGGGGTGACTCCACGACCCGCTCCAGCACCTCCCTGGCCTCGGTGGTGCGGGCGCCTTCGGCGGGCTGTCCGGTGGGCAGGTCCCACAGTTGCCACGGCGTGAGGTTCATCAGCGCGTCGGCGTACAGGGCGGCGATGTCCGGGTCGTCCGGGGCGAGTTCATGGACGGCGCGCATGGCGTCGGCGTAGGGGGTGTTCCACACCGAGCAGTCCTCGACGGCCTCGGCCTGGGGGTAGCGGGCGCGCAGGGCGCCGATCAGGGCCTGTTCGACGGGGGTGCAGCCGGCCGCCCTGGCGTGCGCCGACTCCACGGCGTGGTGGGTGCGTTCGACGGTGCGCAGCAGGTCCCGTTCGTCGAAGAACTCCCAGGGCTTGTTGTAGTTCGGGCCGAGGGCGTAGGCGATGCCCCAGTAAGCCATGGCGCAGTCGGGGTCGGCCTCGGCGGCCTTCCGGAAGCACTCGGCGGCTTCCTCGTGGTGGAAGGCGTACGTCCAGGTCAGCCCGCGGTCGAACCAGAGCTGCGCCGCGGGCGACGCGGTGGTGACGGTCCGGCCGTGCGGGCCGAGGTCGTAGTAGTCCACGGGTGTCTCCTGACGCCGGCTCGGAATCAGGATTCTTCCGGAGTTCCCGGAACTTGCCCGGGAACTAGCGCTTTTGTCTCACTCGTACGAGGGGCTCGGCGCCGCGCGCGAGGAGTGCGGCCCCGACCAGCGCGCCGACGGCGACGAGCGTGGTGCCCCGCATGCCGATGGCGTCGAGCAGCGGCCCGGCGAGGGCGGTGCCGAGGGCGCCGACGGCGAAGTACAGCACCAGGTAGGCGCCGCTGAGGCTGCCGGAGTTGGCGGGGTCGATGCCGATGACGAGGCTCTGGTTGGCGGCCTGCGCGACGAAGCAGCCCGCGTCGAACACCGCGAGGCCGACGGCGATGGCCACGAGGTGGTCCGGGGCGAGAGCGATCAGCAGGGTGCCGCACGCCGCGACAGCCACGGCGCCGGTCATCACGGTGTGCGGGCTGTGCCGGTCGACGAGGCGCCCGGTGAACGGCAGGACGGCGAACCCGAGCAGCCCGGCCAGGCCGAACAGCCCGATGGCGGTGGGGTCCAGGGAGTGCGGGGGCCGGGCCAGGGACAGCGCGAGGCCGACCCACAGCAGGGTGAAGGCGAGGTACCACAGCCCTCCGGTGGCGACCGCCCGCCGCAGCCGCGCCTCGCGCAGCGGCAGCCGGGGCAGCATGGCCAGCGCGGTGCGGTAGGAGGCGCGTGCCCGGGGCCGTGCGCGGGGCAGGAGTGCCGCGGCCGTCGCCGCGCCGAGCAGGGCGAGGGCGGCGCAGACCAGGAGCATCGCGCGCCAGCCGAGCAGGTCGGTGAGGGCGCCGCCGACGAGTCGGCTGAGCAGGATCCCGGCGGACAGTCCGGTCGCCACGAGCGCGACGGCGGCGCCGCGGCGGCCCGGTGCGGCCAGGCGTCCCGCGATGACGCTCGCCTGGGCGGCGACCGAGGCGGCGGCGCCGATGATCAGGTGGGCGGCCACCAGCACGGCCGCGTCGGCGGCGGTGGCGGCCAGGACGAGGCCGGCGGTCAGGGCGGTGAAGTGGGCGGCGACCAGGCGGTTCGGGGCGATGCGGTCGGCGAGGGGCAGCAGCAGGGCGAAGCCGGTCATCGAGCCGGCGAGGGCGGCGGACGGGACGAGGCTGATCGCGGAGAGCGGGACGTCCAGGTCGGCGGCGACGACGGTGAGGGCGGGCTGGAGGGTGTAGTTGTCGGCTATCGCCGTACCGGCCATGACGGCGAGCAGGGCGGTGCCGCCCCGGCGAGGGGGGGGCTTCACGGCCGGGCGGTCCGGCTGAGGACTACGGCTCACGGCCGGGCGGTCCGGCTGAGGACTACGGCGTAACGGCAGGCGTCCGTGCCGGTGTTGGCGAAGACGCGGGGGGCGGGGTCGCCGAGTTCGATGATGTCCCCGGCGCCGAGTTCGTGGACGGTGTCGCCGTCCTGGAAGGTGAGCCGGCCCTCCAGGACCCACACGAGCTGCTGGAGGAAGGCGAAGGCGGCGGCCGGATAGGGGACGCGGGCCCCCGGCGGCAGGTGGATCTCCGCGATCTCGGCGGGGAAGCGCGGGGAGGTGATCTGGCGGCGCCGGTAGCCGGTCTCCGGGTCGGTCCACTCGGCGTCGTCGGCCCGCCGCCGCACGCCCACCGCCCGCGTCTCGGCCGGGGGCTCCTCGGCCTGCGCGAGCAGGGATGCGACGCTGATCCGGAACGCCGCCGACAGCTTCCCCAGGACGACGGCCGTGGGGTTGCTCTCGCCGCGCTCGATCCGGTTGATCATCGCCCGGGAGACGCCGGAGGCGTCCGCGAGCTGCGCCAGCGTCCACCGGCGGCGCTCGCGCTCCGCACGGATGCGGGTGGCGATGCGCTCCACCAGAGGATCTATCATATTGGACATGATTCCAGTATATGAGAAGCGAGGGGGCGTCACGGTCCGCGCGGCACGGCCGGAGGACACCGAGGCCGTCGTCGCGATCCGCAACCACGCCGTCGAGCACTCGACGGCCCTGTGGACGCAGGTCCCGCACTCCCCCGCCGAGGGTCGGGCCTGGTTCGCCGACCATCTCGACCGCGGCTCGGCCCTGGTGGCGGAGGTCGCCGGGGAGATCGCCGGGTACGCGTCCTACGCCCCGTGGCGGGCCCTGGAGGGCTACCGCCACACGGTGGAGGACTCGGTCTACGTCCGCGACGGTCACCAGGGTCTGGGCATCGGCGGCGCCCTGCTCACCGCGCTCATCGCCACGGCGCGCGCGACGGGCCAGCACAGCATGATCGCCGCGATCGAGTCGGGCAACAGCACCTCGATCCGGCTGCACGAGCACCGCGGGTTCGTCCATGTCGGCACCCTGAAGGAGGCCGGGACGAAGTTCGGCCGCTGGTTCGACCTGACGCTGATGCAGCTGCGGCTCGGCGGGTAAGGGCTGGGCCGTTCCGGGGACGGCGCATGAGCCCGGGCGGGGCGGGAACACGGTGATCACCGCAGTCCGTACGCCACGAATCCCGGAGAGTGCCATGAGTCTGCTGCGTGTAGCCGGACGTCCGATGCTTGCCTCGATGTTCGTCACCGGAGGTCTGGACTCCCTGCGCAACCCCAAGGACGTGGCCCCGGCCGCGGAGCCCGTCGTCCAGCCCATCACCGAACGGGTGGAGGTCCTGCCGGACCGCACGGAACAGCTGGTGCGGCTCAACGGCGCCGTCCAGGTCGCCGCGGGCGTCATGCTCGGCATCGGCCGGATGCCCCGGATCGCCGCGCTCGCCATCGCGGCGACGCTCGTGCCGACCACGCTGGCCGGCCACCGCTTCTGGGAGGAGGACGACCCGGAGCTGCGGTCCCAGCAGCGCATCCATTTCCTGAAGAACATGTCGATGCTCGGCGGCCTGCTGATCGCCGCCGACGACACCGGCGGTTCCCCGTCCCTGGCCTGGCGCAGCCGCCACACCGCCAAGGGCCTGCGCCGCGACGCCCGCCTGGTCAGCCGCTCCATGCGCGCGACGGCCCGCCCGGCGGCCAGGGCGGCCAGCACCCGAGCCAAGCTCTCCCGCTGACGCCGGCCGGCGGTATCCAGGCGCAGTGCCGGACCGGCCGCACGCCGACCGCCCCGGTCACCGCATGCCCGCCCCGACCGCATCCGGCACCGCGGCCGGGCTGACCGGCGCCCGGCACCTGACCTGGCGCAAGCCGCCGGCGGCGCCGCGCGCCCTCCCTGGGAGCCCCCTTGGCCTGCTGCCGGGCTGCCCGTACGACGGCCGGGGCGGGTGTCGGGGTCAGGGGGCCGCGGGCAGGCCCGTTGTTCGTAGTCGGCTGACCAGTTGTGCGGACGTCGCGCGGGGGGACTGGGCCGCCAGGGCCGTCAGGAGTCCTTTCCAGGCGTCGGGGAGGCCCGCGTCCACGGCCGAACGGTAGGCGGCGCAGGACTCGGCCGTGCGGCCCTGTTCCAGGTACAGGGCGCCCAGCGCTGCGTACGCCTCGGTGTCGCCGGCCGCGCAGCCGCGGCGGTAGGCGCGTTCGGCGGCGGCGGTGTCGCCGCGGAGTTCGCGCACCCGGCCGAGCGCGGTCCAGGCGTCGGAGGCGCCGAGGGCGGCGGCGCGTCGCACGGCTCGCCGCTCGCGGGCCCGTTGCTCGATGGCCGCGCGCCGCTGCTCGATGCCTTCTTCCGCGTAGTCGGCGGCGAGCGTCGCGACCGCGCTCGGCACGGTGTCGTGGACACGGAAGACCCGGCGCACGCCGCTCTTGGACCGGACCGCGACCACCCGCTCGCTCGTGACCACCAACGAGACGGTCCCGCCCTTGAAGTGCACCCGCTTCAGCGCCCCGACCAGCACCCCCAGCCCCGTGCCGTCGATGTCCTCCACCGCGCTCAGGTCGATGACGAAGATCAGTCGCCCGTCCTCGGCCAACCGCACCAGCAGTGTGCGCAGTTCGGGCGCCGTGCGGACGTCGAGCAGGTCGCCTTCCACCCGCACGACGGTGATGTCGCCGGGCTGGTCCTCGTACGACACCTTCAGCTGCACCAGGCCCCCTCATCTCGGGCACCCGGATCCTATCCGCCCGGCGCGCACCGCACAGGCGGGAGCGGCGGGCGGGCCTCGTCCCCGAATGCCCGCCGCGCCGTGGCGTGTTGAGCCCGCGTCAGCCGCCCAGTGCCGCCAGCACCACCGACCTGGCCTCCTCCTGGACCTGGCGCAGGTGATCCGCTCCGCGGAAGGACTCGCCGTAGATCTTGTAGACGTCCTCCGTGCCCGAAGGCCGTGCCGCGAACCAGGCGTTGGCCGTGCACACCTTGATGCCGCCGAGGGCGGCGCCGTTGCCCGGGGCCTCGGTCAGGACCGTCGTGACCGGGTCCCCGGCGAGGGTGTCGGCGGTGACCTGCTGCGGTGACAGCTTCGCGAGGAGCGCCTTCTCCTCGCGGGACGCGGGGGCGTCCACGCGCGCGTAGGCGGGCGCGCCGAAGCGTTCGGTGAGTTCGGCGTAGTGCCGCGACGGGGAGGTGCCGGTGACCGCCGTGATCTCGGAGGCGAGCAGCGCCAGGATGATGCCGTCCTTGTCGGTGGTCCACACCGAGCCGTCCCGGCGCAGGAAGGACGCGCCCGCCGACTCCTCGCCGCCGAAGCCGAGGCCGCCGTCGGCCAGGCCGTCCACGAACCACTTGAATCCGACGGGGACTTCGACGAGCGGGCGGCCGGCCTCCGCCGCGACCCGGTCGATCATGCTGGACGACACCAGCGTCTTGCCGATCCCGGCACCCGCCGGCCACCGCTCGCGGTGCGAGAAGAGGTAGGAGATCGCCACGGCCAGATAGTGGTTGGGGTTCATCAGACCGCCGTCGGGTGTGACGATGCCGTGCCGGTCGGCGTCGGCGTCGTTGCCGGTGGCGATGTCGTACCGGTCGCGCTGTTCGATGAGCGAGGCCATGGCGTACGGGGAGGAGCAGTCCATGCGGATCTTGCCGTCCCAGTCCAGCGTCATGAAGCGCCAGGTGGGGTCGGTGAGCGGATTGACCACGGTGAGGTCGAGCCGGTGCTGCTCGGCGATCCGGCCCCAGTAGGCCACCGAGGCGCCGCCCAGCGGGTCCGCGCCGATGCGTACGCCCGCGGTCCGGACCGCGTCCAGGTCCAGGACGTTCGGCAGGTCGGCCACGTAGGTGCCGAGGAAGTCGTAGCGGCCGGTGCCGGGCGCGGCGAGGGCGCGTGCGTACGGGATGCGCCGTACGTCCTTCAGGCCGCCGGTGATGATCTCGTTGGCGCGGTCCTGGATCCAGGAGGTCGCGTCGGAGCCGGCCGGGCCGCCGCTCGGCGGGTTGTACTTGAAGCCGCCGTCGGCGGGCGGGTTGTGCGAGGGGGTGACCACCACGCCGTCGGCGAGGCCGGAGGTGCGGCCGCGGTTGTGGGCGAGGATGGCGTGCGAGACCGCCGGGGTGGGCGTGTAGCCGTCGGTCTGGTCGATGAGGACGGTGACGTCGTTGGCGGCGAACACCTCCAGCGCCGTGATCCGGGCGGGCTCGGACAGGGCGTGGGTGTCGGCGCCGAGGAAGAGCGGCCCGTCGGTGCCCTTCGCCGTGCGGTATTCGCAGATGGCCTGGCTGGTGGCGGCGATGTGGTCCTCGTTGAACGCCGCCGCGAGGGACGAGCCGCGGTGTCCCGAGGTGCCGAACGCCACCCGCTGGCCCGGCTCGGCCGGGTCGGGGTGCAGCGCGTAGTACGCCGTGACCAGGCGGGCCACATCGATGAGGTCCTCGGGCCCGGCGACCTGCCCTGCTCGCTCGTCCTGCATCTCCGGCTCCTCAGCACGCTTCGACCGTCGGTTACGGACCCCATTCTTCCCTGCTGGGCGCGGGGACGCGCACCGGGCCGCCGTTGTGGCGCACGTCCGCCGGATGCGACGATACGGGCCGCCGAGCGAAGGGATGCGCGACGTGCCGTACGAGGACCAACGCCCGTCCGCCGCAGCGCTGTTCGACGCGCTGGGTGCCGACTACGAGAAGGCGTTCGCCCACGCCCCCGCCCATCTGTCCGCCCTGGAGTGGCTGCTGGAACGGCTGCCGCCCGCCGCCCGGACGCTGGACGTGGGCAGCGGCACCGGACGGCCGACCGCGGCCGCGCTCACCGCGGCGGGCCACTCGGTGCTGGGCGTCGACGTCTCCCCCGTCATGGTCGAACTCGCCGCCCAACAGGTCCCCGGGGCCGAGTTCCGCTGCGCCGACATCCGTGAACTCCCCTTGGAGGAGGGCTCGTTCGACGGGGTGTGCGTGTTCTTCTCGCTGCTGCAGATGACCCGCGCGGAGCAGACCGCGGTGGTGGACCGGCTGGCCCGGGCCCTCAGGCCCGGTGGCCATCTGGTGCTGGCGACCGTGCCCGGGGACGTGACGGACGTCGAGGTGGTCTTCATGGGCCGTCCGGTGCGCGCGACGAGCTTCGCCGAGGCGGACCTCGTCGCCCTGGTGGAGGCGGCGGGGCTGACGGTGCTGTCGCACAACAGCACCGTCTTCACCCCGGACCACCCCGGAGCGGGGCCCGAGCCCCACCTGTTCCTGTACTGCCGTCGCTGACCTCAGCCGATCTCGACCAGCAGGTCACCGCCCTCGACCTGCTGGATCCGGTTGACCGCGAGCCGGGAGACCGTGCCGTCCTTGGCGGCGGTGATCGACGCCTCCATCTTCATCGCCTCGATGGTCGCCACCGTCGCCCCGGCCGCCACCTGGTCGCCCTCGGCGACCGCGAGGGTCACCACGCCCGCGAACGGCGCCGCGACATGGCCGGGATTCGAGCGGTCGGCCTTCTCGGTGGCCGGGACGTCCGAGGCCACCGCCCGGTCGCGGACCTGGATGGGCCGCAACTGGCCGTTCAGGGAGGACATCACCGTCCGCATGCCGCGCTCGTCGGCGTCACCGACGGCCTGCAGCTCGATCAGCAGCCGCACCCCGGGTTCGAGGTCGATGGCGTACTCCTTGGCCTGGCGCAGGCCGTAGAAGAAGTCCTTGCTGTCCAGCACGCTGGTGTCGCCGTAGGACTGGCGGTGGGTCTCGAATTCGCGGGTCGGGCCGGGGAACAGCAGCCGGTTGAGGGTGGCGCGCCGGTCCTTGACCAGGCCCGCGCGGTCGTCGGCGGTGAGGCCCGCGGGCGGCTTGGCCTCGGCGCGGCCGCGCAGGGCCTTGCTGCGGAACGGCTCGGGCCAGCCGCCGGGCGGGGTGCCCAGCTCGCCGCGGAGGAAGCCGATGACGGAGTCGGGGATGTCGAACCGGTCGGGCTCCGCCTCGAAGTCGGCCGGGGAGACGCCCGCGCCCACCAGGTGCAGGGCGAGGTCGCCGACCACCTTCGAGGACGGGGTGACCTTCACCAGCCTGCCCAGCATCCGGTCGGCGGCGGCGTACATGGCCTCGATGTCCTCGAAGCGGTCGCCGAGGCCGAGCGCGATGGCCTGGGTGCGCAGGTTGGACAGCTGGCCACCGGGGATCTCGTGGTGGTAGACCCGGCCGGTCGGCGCGGGCAGGCCCGCCTCGAAGGGGGCGTAGACCTTGCGGACGCTCTCCCAGTACGGCTCCAGGTCGCCGACGGCCTGGATGTCGAGGCCGGTCGGGCGGGCGGAGTGGTCGGTGGCGGCCACGATCGCCGACAGGGACGGCTGGGAGGTGCTGCCCGCCATGGACGCGACCGCCCCGTCCACGGCGTCCGCCCCGGCCTGGACCGCGGCGAGGTAGGTGGCGAGCTGGCCGCCGGCGGTGTCGTGGGTGTGCAGGTGCACCGGCAGGTCGAACTCCCGGCGCAGCGCGGTCACGAGAGTGGCGGCGGCCGGGGCCCGCAGCAGTCCGGCCATGTCCTTGACGGCCAGGATGTGGGCGCCCGCGTCGACGATCCGCTCGGCGAGGCGCAGGTAGTAGTCGAGGGTGTAGAGCCGC
The DNA here is from genome assembly GCF_053592135.1 of Streptomyces sp. NPDC002784. Taxonomy (NCBI): domain Bacteria; kingdom Bacillati; phylum Actinomycetota; class Actinomycetes; order Kitasatosporales; family Streptomycetaceae; genus Streptomyces; species Streptomyces sp. NPDC002784. The sequence goes on from NZ_JBSFVD010000013.1 coordinate 49,736, forward strand.
TCGTCCGGGTCGGACAGGTCGGCGGTGTAGCACAGGGCCACCTCCGCGACGGCGGTCCCGGTCCGGCGTACGGCGTCGATGGCGGGGCGCATCTGGTCGACGTCGTTGAGGGCGTCGAAGATGCGGAAGATGTCGATACCGGTGGCGGCGGCCTCCTGCACGAAGGCGTCGGTGACCTCGGTCGGGTAGGGGGTGTAGCCCACGGTGTTGCGGCCGCGCAGCAGCATCTGCAGGCAGATGTTCGGGACGGCCTCGCGCAGGGCGGCCAGCCGCTCCCAGGGGTCCTCGGCGAGGAACCGCAGGGCGACGTCGTAGGTGGCGCCGCCCCAGCACTCCAGGGAGAGCAGCTCGGGCAGGGTGCGGGCGACGACCGGGGCGACGGCGAGCATGTCCTTCGTACGGACCCGGGTGGCGAGCAGGGACTGGTGGGCGTCGCGGAAGGTGGTGTCGGTGACGCCGAGGGTGGGCGCCTCGCGCAGGTTCCGGGCGAAGCCCTCGGGGCCGAGTTCGACGAGCCGCTGCCGGGAGCCCGCGGGCGGCAGGCCCTCGGGTACGGGGGGCAGCTTGGCCATCGGGTCGGCGAGGTCGGGCCGCTCGCCGTGCGGCCGGTTCACGGTGACGTCGGCCAGGTAGGTCAGCAGCTTGGTGCCGCGGTCGGCGGAGTGGCGGGCGGTGAGCAGGTGCGGGCGCTGCTCGATGAACGAGGTGGTGACCCGGCCGGCCTGGAAGTCCGGATCGTCCAGCACCGCCTGGAGGAACGGGATGTTGGTGGACACCCCGCGGATGCGGAACTCGGCGACGGCACGCCGGGCGCGGCCCACCGCGGTGGCGAAGTCCCGGCCCCGGCAGGTGAGCTTCACCAGCATGGAGTCGAAGTGGGCGCTGATGTCCGTACCGGCGTGGGTGGTGCCGCCGTCGAGGCGGATGCCGGAGCCGCCGGGTGAGCGGTAGGCGCTGATCCGGCCGGTGTCGGGGCGGAAGCCGTTGGCGGGGTCCTCGGTGGTGATACGGCACTGCAGGGCGGCGCCGCGCAGGGTGACGGTCTCCTGGGAGAGCCCGAGGTCGGCGAGGCTCTCGCCGGCGGCGATGCGCAGCTGGGACTGGACCAGGTCGACGTCGGTGACCTCCTCGGTGACCGTGTGCTCGACCTGGATGCGCGGGTTCATCTCGATGAAGACGTGGTTGCCGTCGCGGTCGAGGAGGAACTCCACGGTGCCCGCGTTGCGGTAGCCGATCTGCCGGGCGAACCGGACGGCGTCGGCGCAGATCCGGTCGCGCAGGGCCGGGTCGAGGTTGGGGGCGGGCGCGAGTTCGATGACCTTCTGGTGGCGGCGCTGCACCGAGCAGTCCCGCTCGAAGAGGTGGATGACGTTGCCGTCGCCGTCGGCGAGGATCTGCACCTCGATGTGGCGGGGTTCGACGACGGCCTTCTCCAGGAACACCGTCGGGTCGCCGAAGGCGGACGCCGCCTCGCGCGAGGCCGCCTCGATGGACTCCCTGAGCTGGGCGGGGTCCTCGACCCGGCGCATCCCGCGCCCGCCGCCGCCCGCGACGGCCTTGACGAACACCGGGAAGCCGACGTCCTCGGCGGCGCGGACGAGTTCGTCGATGTCGTTGGAGGGCGCGGAGGAGCGCAGCACGGGTACGCCGGCCTCGCGGGCGGCGGCCACGGCGCGGGCCTTGTTGCCGGTCAGCTCCAGGATGTCCGCGTCCGGTCCGACGAACGTGATGCCCGCCGCCGCGCAGGCCCGGGCCAGCTCGGGGTTCTCGGAGAGGAAGCCGTAACCGGGGTAGACGGCGTCCGCGCCGGCGCGCTGGGCCGCGCCGACGATCTCGTCGACGGAGAGATAGGCGCGCACCGGATGTCCCGGTTCGCCGATCTCGTAGGCTTCGTCGGCCTTCAGCCGGTGCAGCGAGTTGCGGTCCTCGTGCGGGAAGACGGCGACGGTCCGCGCGCCCAGCTCGTAGCCCGCACGAAAGGCCCGAATCGCGATCTCGCCTCGGTTGGCGACCAGCACCTTGCGGAACATTCGTGATCCCTTCGCCTGCGGGTGAGGTGCACCATGGTGTCGGCCCCGTCGCGCCGACGCCATGTGAACCTGGCCACGGCGGGCCCTGACACCCCTAGTAGCCGAACACCTGGGTCCAGGTCCAGTCGTCCTCCACCAGGCCGATGCCCATGGTGGTGAGGGAACAGTTGAGGATGTTCTCGCGGTGGCCCTGGGAGTTCATCCACGCTGCCATCACGGCTTCCGGGCTGGTCTGGCCGCGGGCGATGTTCTCGGCTCCGGGCGACGGATGTCCCTGGGCGGCGGCCCGGTCGGCGAAGGTGCGGCCGTCCGGGCTGGTGTGGTCGAAGTACTGGTTCCGCGACATGTCCTCGCTGTGCAGCTGAGCGGCCCGGGCGAGGCGTCCGTCGTGCGTCACGGGCCCACAACCGGCTTGCGCGCGCTCGTTGTTGACGAGGGCGAGGACCTGCGCGGAGGGCGTGCCCGCGGGTGCGGGGGCGGGGGTCGCCGACGGACGGGGCGGGGGCGTCGTCGCCTTCTGCGGCTGCGGCTTCGTGCGCGACGGTGTCGGCGTCGGCTTCGGGGACTTGGTGCTGGGCTTGGGTGAGGGGGACTTGCTCGGCGACTGGGACGGGGAGGGTGACGCCGAGGCGGTGGGGGGAGCCGAGGAGGGGGCCGGGGGCGTGTCGGCAGCGGACTGGACCTTGTCGCCCTCGCCGTCCGGCTGCAGGCTCAGGGTCGCGACGGTGCCTCCGGTGATCAGTACGGCGACCGCGGCGGCCACGCCGGTGATCCGGCGACGCTGGGATATTCGTCTGCGTCGGCCGTGTCCGTGGCGCCCTCGGGAGGGTGCGGTGCGCACCGGCGCGAGTACGGCCGTGGGGTCGCCCTCCGCGGCTGCGGTGCCGGATTCCGGATGGGCGTACGCGGAGGCGTGCTCTGCCGGGTCCCCGGCGTGGCCGTGATCCGGATACCCCGGCACCCCCGGGGCCGCGCCATGACCGAAGTCCGGATACCCCGGCACACCGGAGACCGCACCATGACCGGCGTCCGCATACCCCGCCATCCCCGAGGCCGCACCATTACCGAAGTCCCCATACCCCGCCACACCGGAGGCCGCACCATGACCGGCGTCCGGATACCCCGCCATACCCGAAGCCGCACCATGACCGGCGTCCGGATACCCCGCCATACCCGAAGCCGCACCATGCCCCACGTCCCCATACCCCGCCACACCCGAAGCCGCAGCCGCAGTCTCCGTGGTCGCGAACGCGGTCAGCCCGGCGAGGCCGGTGAGCGCGGCAGCGACCGGCACCAGTCCCAGCCCGACCAGCAACCCCTCGGCCGGGACCAGCCCGCTCTGGTGACCCGAGCAGGGCACGCAGTCCCGGGCGTGCCGGGCGATGCGCTTGCGCCACAGCGGCGACGGGCGGCCGTCCCAGTTCCCGATCACCTGGGCGAGGTGGCCGCAGGGCGGCGTCGCGGCGAGCGCCCGTACCACCAGGCGGGCGGTCTCCAGCTGAGCCTTCATCCGCTGCACCCGCACCGCCGTGTGCTGCTGGGACAGCTCGAGCGCCGCGGAGACCTCCGCCCGGCTCAGCTCGCCGACGGCCTCCAGCCACCACAGCGACAGCAGCATCCGGTCGTCGCCGTCCAGCCAGCGCGTGGCCTGCGCCACCTCGCGCCGCTGGCCGTCCAGACCGAGGCGCAGGATCGTCAGGTCCACGAAGTCCGCGCCGGGGTCGGCCACGTCGTAGGCGTCCTCCAGTTCCGAGCCCGCCGGTGCCGCCTGCTGCCGGTGCTGGTAGGTGCGGACCTGGTTCATCGTGATGGCCACCAGCCAGGACCGGAAGCTGGCCGGGTGGTGCAGCGAGCCGAGCGCGCGCAGAGCGCGGAGCATGGTCTCCTGCACGACGTCGTCGACGTCGGCATGTCCGTTCAGCGCCCGGCCCACGATGTTGTAGACCAACGGCAGATACGCGCCGACCAGCTCGTCCTGCGCCCGGAGGTCACCCCGCCGAGCCGCCTCGACCACGGCGTACTCGTGCTCTCCCATCGCTGCCATGCCTGACCACCACATCCCTCTCGGTTGCCGCATTCTTTCGCCCGGTATACGGGAGACCTCCGGCAGGGGGGTGCCATAACAGAAACCCCAGCGGGAACCGAAAACCCCGTCGCTGACCTGCGGCCGCCGAATCGGCTGCCCCTGCGTGGTTCGTAGCGATGCGCTCTGCGGTACGCGACCATACGGACGCCGACCCGGCACGAAACGGACACGGTGACAGGAAGAAGGACAATCATGCCCGGCAGTGAGAGCGAGAACCCGGTAATCCCCTCCCCGAGTCCCACCTCGACTCGGCCCAGGACGAACCGGGACTGGTGGCCCAATCAGCTGGACCTCCAAGTTCTGCACCAGCACTCGTCCCGCTCCAATCCGATGGAGGAGGACTTCGACTACGCGAAGGAGTTCGCGACCCTCGACGTGGAGGCGTTGAAGCGGGACGTCATCGAGGTGATGACGACGTCCCAGGACTGGTGGCCCGCCGACTACGGTCACTACGGGCCGCTCTTCATCCGGATGAGCTGGCACGCCGCGGGCACGTACCGCATCGCGGACGGCCGGGGCGGCGGCGGCAGCGGTGCGCAGCGCTTCGCCCCGCTCAACAGCTGGCCGGACAACGCGAGCCTGGACAAGGCGCGCCGTCTGCTCTGGCCGGTGAAGCAGAAGTACGGCCGGAAGATCTCCTGGGCCGATCTCCTCGTGTTCACCGGCAACTGCGCCATGGAGTCGATGGGGTTCAAGACGTTCGGATTCGGTTTCGGACGCGAGGACATCTGGGAGCCGGAGGAGATCTTCTGGGGACCCGAGGACACCTGGCTCGGCGATGAGCGGTACAGCGGCGACCGGGAACTCACCGGTCCTTTCGGTGCCGTGCAGATGGGCCTGATCTACGTCAATCCCGAGGGCCCCAACGGCAACCCGGATCCGCTGGCCGCCGCCAGGGACATCCGCGAGACGTTCGGGCGCATGGCGATGAACGACGAGGAGACGGTCGCCCTCATCGTCGGCGGCCACACCTTCGGCAAGTGCCATGGCGCGGTCGACGTCAGTTACATCGGCCCGGAGCCCGAGGCAGCCCCCATCGAGCAGCAGGGCCTCGGCTGGCGGAACACCTACGGCCGCGGCGTCGGCCCGCACGCGCTCACCAGCGGGCTGGAGGGCGCGTGGACCTCCGAGCCGACCCGGTGGGACAACGGATACCTCAACAACCTGTTCGGGTACGAGTGGGAGCTGACGACGAGCCCCGCCGGCGCGAAGCAGTGGACTCCCACGGACGCCTCGGCCAAGGACACCGTGCCCGACGCCCACGATCCGTCGATGCGGCACGCGCCCATGATGCTGACGACGGACCTCGCGCTGAAGGTGGACCCGGTCTACGGGCCGATCGCGAAGAGCTTCCACGAGAACCCGGACAAGCTCGCGGAGGCGTTCGCCAAGGCGTGGTACAAGCTGCTGCACCGTGACATGGGCCCCCTGTCGCGTTACCTCGGCCCGTGGGTTCCCGAGCCGCAGCTGTGGCAGGACCCCGTCCCCGAGGCCGACCACGAGCTGGTCGGGGACGAGGACATCGCCGCCCTCAAGGCCACGATCCTCGACTCGGGACTGTCCGTGTCCCAGCTGGCCACCACCGCGTGGGCGGCGGCGGCGAGCTTCCGCGGCACCGACAAGCGCGGCGGGGCCAACGGCGCCCGGATCCGGCTGGCACCGCAGAAGGACTGGGAGATCAACGACCTGCCCGAGGTCACCGATACGGTGGCGGCCCTGGAGCGGATCCAGCAGGACTTCAACGCCGCGCAGACCGGCGGTACGAAGGTGTCGCTCGCCGACCTGATCGTCCTGGGCGGCTGCGCGGCCGTCGAGCAGGCCGCGAGGAACGCCGGGCACCCGGTCACGGTCCCGTTCGCCCCCGGCCGCACGGACGCCTCCCAGGAGCAGACCGACGTGGAGACGTTCGCCATGCTGGAGCCCCAGGCGGACGGGTTCCGCAACTACCTGCGGGCAGGCGAGAAGCTGTCGCCGGAGACCCTCCTGCTGGACCGCGCCAACATGCTCACCCTGACCGCGCCCGAGATGACGGTGCTGATCGGCGGCATGCGGGCCCTGAACACCGGCTTCAAGCAGTCCCGGCACGGAATTCTCACCAACCGGCCGGAGACCCTGACCAACGACTTCTTCATCAACCTGCTCGACATGAGCACGGAGTGGAAGGCGTCGGCCGCGGACGAGAACGTCTTCGAGGGCCGGGAGCGCGCCACGGGCGAGGTCAGGTGGACCGCCACGGCCGTCGACCTCGTCTTCGGCTCGCACTCCCAGCTCCGGGCCCTGTCGGAGGTGTACGGCTCCAGGGACGCGGAGGAGAAGTTCGTGCGCGACTTCGTGACGGCGTGGGACAAGGTGATGAACCTGGACCGGTTCGACCTGTCCTGAGCGGATCCGGCCGCCGTACGACTCAACCCCAGGCCGCTACCGGCACGAAGGAGCTGTCCTGCCGGAACAGGTCCGTCCCGTCGGACCGTTCCACCCGCAGCTGATAGCCGTAGTGCCGCAGGTAGCGGCCCGGGTAGTTGTACGACTCGAAGCGCAGCGCGCCCGTCGCCGTGCCGGTGCGGGCGATGAACGTGGCGTCCCGGGCGAACGCCGCGGTGCCGTTGTCGGCGTCGAAGCGGGCGCGGAAGTCGTAGTGGCGCAGGTAGGCGCCGGAGGCGTCGCGGAAGGAGTAGCCGCCCGCGTCGGCGAGGCCCGCGGTGACCGTGAAGGTGGCCGCCTGCTTCTCGGCGGTGGTGCTGGAGGCGCTCACCACGGGGAGGTTGAGCAGGGCCGACTGCTGCTGCCAGTAGCGGGTGGGGTAGTTGGCGGACCGGAAGGAGCGGGTGGTGCCTCGGGCCAGGCTCGGGCCGCCCGGCACGGTCTCCTTGACCACCGTGAAGTGCCGGGCCGTGCCGGAGATCGCGGGCAGCGCGGCCGGTGCCGACCAGGTGGCGAAGGTGTCGTGGCTGTCGCTGTAGTAGTACCTGCCGTCGCCGTAGCCGTCGAAGAACATCCGCCAGGCGCCGTTGTCGAGCTGGACCAGCGCCGGGCCCTCGCGGTAGCTGCCCCAGCCGGCCCAGTCGCCCGTGCGGGAGATCGTGTAGGGCCCGGCCAGGGAGGTCGCGGTGCCGTACTCGATGTACTTCGTCGTCTCGTTCTTGGTGAAGGCGTGATAGGTCGAGCCGGTCCGCACCAGGAAGGTGTCGATGTGGTTGGCGCCGATGCCGGTCAGGGCGACCGGTGAACTCCACGCGGTCAGGGCGGAGTTGGTGGCCCTGAGCCGGTACGGCGTGAAGATCCACTCGTCGTTCGTCGTGGAGCAGGACACGATGACGTGCACGCTGCCGTCGCCGTCGACGAAGAACTCCGGCGCCCAGGCGCGGGAGAGGTTCGCGATCGGGACCGGATGGTCGTGGAGGAAGGTCCAGTTGACCCGGTCCGTGCTGCGCGCGAAGCCGATGGTGGTGCTGGTGTCCTGCCAGGTGCGGGTGGTGTAGGTGACGTAGTAGTAGCCGTCGGTGTGCCGGATGACGCTGGCGTCGCGGATGCGGCCGGCGGGCGGGGTGTAGGCGGCGGAGCGCAGCAGCCGGAAGTCGGTGGCGTCGTCGGACTGGTAGACGTTGACCGTGCCGTCGTTGCTGTTGAGGAACGGCACGATGGTGTAGCGGGTGGCGGAACCGCTCGGCGGCGCGGCGGCGGCCGTCCCGAGCAGTCCGGGCGCCTCGGACAGCAGCAGGGCCGAGGCGGGCAGGGCGGTCATCGCCCGGAGCAGGGTGCGGCGGGACGTGGTGGGGTGTTGCGGGGTCATGGGCGGCTCTCCCTCTGACGCGTGGGGCACACACCGAGTTGTTCGACTTACCGAACCCGGTTCGGAAGATCGGTCAGAAGGTAGGGGTGGGACGAGAGTGCGTCAATGGTCCGCGCACCGCCCGACGCAAGCCGACTCAAAGGGCGCCCCAGAGGCTACTGTTCAGTAGACAAGGCCGTCACCGGAGGTGCCCCGTATGACGTTCGACCGTTCCGCAGGGCTCACCGAGTCCGCCCGCGCGCTGGCCGACGGGGAGGTGACCTCCCGGGAGCTGGTCGAGCGGGCGCTCGCGCGTATCGAGGCGACGCGGGGCTCCCTCAACGCCTTCCGGATCGTCCGCGCCGAGGCGGCGCTCGCCGAGGCGGACGCGGCGGACCGGGAACTCGCCTCGGGCGGACGGCGACCGCTGCTCGGGGTGCCGGTCGCCGTCAAGGACGACATGGACGTGGCCGGGGAGCCCACCGCGTTCGGCTGCCAGGGGGAGTTCCCGCCGGTCGCCGAGGACGGCGAGGCGGTACGGCGACTGCGCGCGGCCGGGGCCGTGATCGTCGGCAAGACCAACACCTGCGAACTGGGGCAGTGGCCGTTCACCGAGGGCCCGGCCTTCGGCGAGACCCGCAATCCGTGGAACACCGAGCACACGCCGGGCGGTTCCTCGGGCGGTTCGGCCGCCGCCGTCGCCGCCGGGCTGGTCCCCGCCGCGCTCGGCTCGGACGGCGCCGGGTCGGTGCGGATCCCGGCGTCCTGGACCAACCTGGTCGGCATCAAGCCGCAGCGCGGCCGGATCTCGACCTGGCCGCGCGGCGAGTCCTTCCAGGGCATCACGGTCAACGGCACGCTGGCCCGCACGGTGGCCGACGCGGCCCTGCTGCTGGACGCGGCGAGCGGCAACCACGCCGGGGACCCCTGCCGTCCGCCGGCCGTCGACGCCTCGGCGGCCGTGGGCCGCGACCCCGGACGACTGCGCATCGCCCTGGCCCTGAAGCCCCCGTTCACCGCGGTACCGGCCCGGCTCCGGCCCGAGGTCCGCGACAAGGTGGTCCGACTCGCCGAGAGACTGGCCGCGTTGGGGCACACCGTCGAGGAGGCCGATCCGCCGTACGGACAGATCGGGCTGGCCTTCGTGCCGCGGGCCACCATGGGGATCGCCGAGTTCGTGAGCGAGTCGCCCTTTCCCGCGCTGCTGGACCGGCGCACCCTGGGCGCCGCCCGGCTGGGCCGGCTGCTCGGCGGGGCACCGCTGCGGGCGGCCCGGCGCGCCGAGGCGGTGCTGCACCGCCGTATCGGCACGTTCTTCGAGGCGTACGACGTGATGCTCGCGCCGACGACGGCCGCTCCCCCGCCGCGGATCGGCGCGATGCTGGGGCTCGGCGGGCTCGCCACCGACCGCGCGATGATCGCCGCCTGTCCCTTCGCCTGGCCGTGGAACGTGCTGGGCTGGCCCGGCGTGAACGTCCCCGCGGGCTTCGTGGAGGGCGGTCTGCCGGTCGGCGCCCAACTGCTGGGCCCGGCCCACAGCGAGCCCCTTCTGCTGTCGCTCGCCGCCCAGTTGGAGGCGGAACTGCGCTGGCACGAGGCATGGCCGCCGGGGCAGCTCGCCTCGGACATCCCGGCCGGGTAGAGCAACGGCGGGGTGCCCGGCACCCGTTCGCCCCGGCGCACGCTCTACCGTGATCCCCGTGACTGCGTCCACCGAAGAGAACATCCCCGGCCGTCAGGGCCCTTTCGCCACCGTCGAGGCCGACCCCCGCGAGGTGGGCCGGGTGCGCACCGAGTACTCGCCCGCCCACGACGGCGACCCGGATCCCGGCGAGATCGTGTGGACCTGGGTGCCGTACGAGGAGAACGACGGCCGCGGCAAGGACCGGCCCGTGCTGGTGGTGGCAGGGGAGCCGGGCGGCACCGTCCTGGCCGTGCAGTTGTCCAGCAAGCGGCATGACGCGCACCGGGACTGGGTGGCGATCGGGCGCGGGCCCTGGGACCGGTCCGGGCGGGACTCCTGGGTCGCCGTGGACCGGGTGCTGCGGCTGCACGAGCGGGGCATGCGGCGCGAGGCGTGCGCGCTGGACCGGATGCGGTTCAACGCGGTCCGCCACCGGCTGCGGGAGCGCTACGGCTGGAGCTGAGACTCCGGGCACGAACGCTACGGCTGAAGCTGAGACTCCGGGAACGCCCGTTCGAAGGCCGCTCGGGTCGTCGTTCCGTCTGCTGTGCGAGCTCCCGCAGGCGCGCGCTCATGGCGCCACCCCCGTGAGCGCCATGAGCGCGCGCCGGGCGCACTCCCCCGTCGTGCTCATGTACGCATCGTGGGCGATGGGCCACGGGTGGTGCAACGGAGTTTTTCCGGCCCGCGAACGGGCCCGGAAACCGGCGGGAACTCGATGTGTCCGATCCGGAACATCCCGGGAGGCGCCCTTGTGCGGAGCCCTCTCAGCGTCTTGGGTGGGACGAGTGTGCCGTCCCGGCCCACCCGAAATGCCGGGCCGGTGGCATGGTGGAATATCAGGAGGATTCCGATATGCCAGATTCATCCAGCGGTTCGCCGCCGAGCGGCTGTACCAAGCCCCGGACCTCGGTGTCCGAGGCGGAGGTCGAGGCCCTCGTCCGCGGCATCTGCTTCAAGACCGGCCCGCCGCGCACCCTCGGGGTCGAGGTGGAATGGCTCGTCCACGAGCTGCGCAGCCCGCAGCTCCCCGTCACACCCGAACGACTGCGGGCGGCCTACGCCGCCCTGCGGACCGTGCCCCTGAGGTCGGCGCTCACCGTCGAGCCCGGCGGCCAGCTGGAGCTCAGCTCGCCGCCCGCCGCCTCCCTGATGGAGTGTATCGGTACCGTCTCCGCCGACCTCGACGCCGTCCGCGCGGCCCTGCGCGAGCACGGTCTCGGACTGGTCGGCATCGGCCAGGATCCCTGGCACGAACCCCGCCGCTATCTGCGCGAGCCTCGCTACGACGCCATGGAGGCATGCCTGGACCGCAGAGGTCCGGCCGGGCGCGCCATGATGTGCACCTCGGCCTCCGTCCAGGTCTGCCTCGACGCCGGCCACGAGGAGCCGGGCCCGCTGGGGCACGTACGGCGCTGGTGGCTCGCCCACCAGCTCGGCGCGGTCCTGGTGGCGGCCTTCGCCAACTCCCCCCTCGCCGGGAGCGAACCCACCGGCTGGCGCTCCACCCGGCAGCTGCTGTGGATGGAGATCGGCGAGGGCCGGGCGGGCGCTCCCCCGCTGGACGGCGACCCGCGCGCCGCGTGGGCCCGGCATGTGCTGGACGCGCCGGTGATGTGCGTACGCCAGGACAGCGGACCGTGGGAGGTCCCGGAGGAACTCACCTTCCGGGAGTGGACCAGGTCGGCGCTGCCGAGACCGCCCACCCGGGAGGACCTCGGCTATCACCTGACGACCCTGTTCCCGCCGGTGAGACCGCGGGGCCATCTGGAGCTGCGCATGATCGACGCGCAGCCGGGCGAGGACGGCTGGATCGTCCCGCTCGCCGTGACGGCGGCCCTGTTCGACGACCCCGCGGCCGCGGAGACCGCCTACCGCGCGGTGAAGCCGCTGGCCGAGCGGGCGGTGCCGGTGCCCGCGCCGCACAACCCGCTGTGGACCGACGCGGCCCGGCACGCGATGAGCGACCCCGAGCTGCACGAGGCCGCCGTCATCTGCTTCGCCGCCGCGCTGGAGGCGCTGCCCAGGATGGGTGCCACCCCCGAGGTCACGGAAGCCGTCGCGGCCTACCGGGACCGCTACATCGCCCGGGGCCGATGTCCCGCCGACGACCTGCTCGACCGCCTGCCCGGGAAGGACATCCGCACATGACCGACCCCGCCATCGATCCCGAGACGCTCCGGGAGCGGGCCGTGACCACGCTGGTCACCGCGCGGGACCGCACCACCCTGCTCACCTCGTGCGTCGAGGATCCCGACCTCACCGCGCAGCACTCCCCGCTGATGTCGCCGCTGGTGTGGGACCTGGCGCACATCGGCAACCAGGAGGAGCAGTGGCTGCTGCGGGCCGTGGCGGGCCGGGAGGCCATGCGCCCCGAGATCGACAGCCTCTACGACGCCTTCGAGCACCCCCGCTCCGAGCGCCCCACCCTGCCGCTGCTGCCGCCCGCCGAGGCCCGCCGGTACGCCGCCGACGTGCGCGGCCGGGTCCTGGACCTGCTGGAGAGCACCGCGTTCCACGGCACCCGGCTGACCGAGGCGGGCTTCGCCTTCGGGATGATCGCCCAGCACGAACAGCAGCACGACGAGACCATGCTGATCACCCATCAGCTGCGCAAGGGGCCGCAGGCCCTCACCGCCCCGGACCCGGAACCGGCCGAGCTGTTCACCGGTCCGGCCGAAGTCCTGGTCCCCGGCGGCCCGTTCACCATGGGCACCTCCACCGAGCCGTGGGCGCTGGACAACGAACGGCCCGCGCACCGGCGCGAGGTGGCGCCCTTCTTCATCGACACCACGCCCGTCTCCAACGGCGCCTACCAGGCGTTCATCGAGGACGGCGGCTACGACAACGAGCGCTGGTGGGCCCCGGCGGGGTGGGCCCACATCCGGCAGCACGCCATCCAGGCGCCGCTGTTCTGGCGGCGGGACGGCAAGCAGTGGCTCCGGCGCCGGTTCGGGGTCACCGAGGTCGTACCGCCCGACGAGCCGGTGCTGCACGTGTGCTGGTACGAGGCCGACGCCTACGCCCGCTGGGCCGGACGCCGGCTGCCCACCGAGGCCGAGTGGGAGAAGGCCGCCCGCCACGACCCGGCCGGCGACCGCTCCGCCCGCTACCCCTGGGGGGACGCCGACCCGGCCCCCGAGCACGCCAACCTCGGCCAGCGCCATCTGCGCCCGGCGCCGGTCGGCAGCTACCCCGAGGGCGAATCCCCGCTCGGCGTGCGGCAGTTGATCGGCGATGTGTGGGAGTGGACGGCGAGCGACTTCCTGCCCTACCCCGGGTTCGTCGCCTTTCCGTACAAGGAGTACTCGGAGGTGTTCTTCGGGCCGGACCACAAGGTGCTGCGCGGCGGTTCGTTCGCCGTGGACGCGGTCGCCTGCCGGGGCACGTTCCGCAACTGGGACTACCCGATCCGCCGGCAGATCTTCGCCGGGTTCCGCACGGCCCGCTCGGAGGGCGTCTGATGTGCCGTCATGTGGCGTATCTGGGGCCCGAGCTGCCGCTCGCCGACTGCCTGGTGCACCCCCCGCACGCCCTGTACCGCCAGTCCTGGGCCCCCGGACGGCAGCGGTACGGGACGGTCAACGCCGACGGCTTCGGCGTCGGCTGGTACGCGGCCGGTGATCCGGTGCCGGCCCGGTACCGGCGGGCCGGGCCGATCTGGGCGGACCTGTCCTTCGCCGATCTCGCCCGCGTCGTCAGGACGACGTCCCTGCTGGCCGCGGTGCGGGACGCGACGCTCTCCGGGGCGGACGCCGAGGCCGCGGCGGCGCCCTTCGCCTCCGGCACCTGGCTGTTCAGCCACAACGGCGCCGTCCCGGGCTGGCCCGGCTCCCTCGCACCGCTCGCCGGGACCCTGTCCGCGACGGACCTGCTGTCGCTGGAGGCCCGCAACGACTCGGCGTTCGTGTGGGCACTGGTCCTGGCCCGGCTGCGCGCCGGGGACGGCGAGGCCCAGGCCCTGGCCGACACCGTCCGGGAGGTCGCCGAGGCGGCCCCGGACGCCCGGCTGAACCTGCTGCTGACCAGCGGCGACAGCATCACGGCGACCGCCTGGGGCGACACGCTGTGGTACCTCACCGCACCCGGCCGCGGCACGGTCGTGGCCTCCGAACCGTACGACGACGATCCGCTCTGGCACGAGGTCCCGGACCGCACGCTCCTCGTCGCGAGCCGCACGGACGTCACTCTCACTCCGCTGAAGGAGCCGGGCGAGTCCTCGGCCCCCGCACCGTCGAAGGAGCCCCGCACGTGAGCCCGTTCCTTCTCACCCGCCAGCTGCCCGAGGACGCCACGGAGGCCGCCCTGCGCGCCGACGTCCTGCACGGCCTGACCCGCACCCCGAAGACACTCCCGCCGAAGTGGTTCTACGACGCCCACGGCAGCGAACTGTTCGAGCAGATCACGGAGTTGCCCGAGTACTACCCCACGCGTGCCGAACGGGAGATCCTGATCGACCGTGCCGACGAGATCGCCGCGGCCACCCGCGCCCGCACCCTGGTCGAACTCGGCTCCGGCTCCTCGGAGAAGACCCGGTACGTCATCGACGCGCTCACCGAACTGCACACGTACGTCCCCGTCGACGTCAGCGAGAGCGCCCTCACCCAGGCCGGGCACGCCCTCATCGAGGAGCGGCCCGCCCTGGACGTGCACGCGCTGATCGCCGACTTCACCGGCGGGCTCACCCTGCCCGACACACCGGGCCCCCGGCTGATGGCGTTCCTCGGCGGCACGATCGGCAACCTGCTGCCCGCCGAGCGGGCGGCCTTCCTCGCCCGGGTCCGCGCGCTGATGGCGCCGGGGGACGCCCTGCTGCTCGGCACTGACCTGGTCAAGGACGAGCAGGTGCTGGTCAGGGCCTACGACGACGCGGCCGGGGTGACGGCCGCGTTCAACAAGAACGTCCTGACCGTCGTCAACCGGGAACTGGGCGCCGACTTCGATCCCGGCGCCTTCGCGCACGTGGCGCTGTGGGACGCCGGCCACGAGTGGATCGAGATGCGGCTGCGGTCCCTGACCGCGCAGACGGTGAAGGTGCCCGCCCTGGACCTCGCCGTCGACTTCGCGGCCGGCGAGGAACTGCACACCGAGGTGTCGGCGAAGTTCCGCAAGGAGGGCGTGCGCGGCGAACTGTCCGCTGCGGGGCTGGAGCTGACCTACTGGTGGACGGACCAAGACGGCCGGTTCGCGCTGTCGCTGAGCGTGGCCCGGTGACGGACGGCTCGCGCGATGTCCCGCCGTGGGGCACCGTGGAATGACGCGTGTGAGAGGAGCACCCACATGTCGAACCACACCTACCGGGTCACGGATATCGTCGGCACCTCGCCCGAGGGCGTGGACCAGGCCATCCGCAACGGTATCGAGCGGGCTTCGCAGACCCTGCGCAACCTGGACTGGTTCGAGGTGACCGAGGTGCGCGGCCAGCTGAACGACGGGCAGATCGCGCACTGGCAGGTGACCATGAAGGTCGGCTTCCGCCTGGAGTAGACCGGCCGGCGGGCGGTGCCGCCCGGTCCGCTCAGGTCCGCCCCTCCCGCTCCTGCGCGGTCTTCAGCGCGGCGGAAGGGGCGGTCCAGCGCGCCCGTACGACGGTGAACCCGGCCTGCTCGGCGTCCGCGCACACCAGCTCGTCGTCGTCCACCAGGACCCGGATCCGACGGGTCCTGGCCAGGCGGCGGAGGATCTCCAGCTTGGTGCGCCGGGCGGGCCTGCGGTCGGTGTCGCGCCGCATGTACACACGGCCCTCGGGCAGTTCCTGGGCCGCGAGCCACTCCAGGGTGTCCGCACGGCAGCGTTCGGGCCGCCCGGTCAGATAGACGACCTCGCACTCCTCGGCGCTGTCCAGCACCAGCGCGATGCCCTCGGGGATCGGCGGGTCCGCGGGCGCGGCCGCGAAGAAGGCGTCCCAGTCACGGGGCCTGGACTCCAGGAACCGCTGCCGGTGGGTGGTGTCGGCGAGCGTGTTGTCGAGGTCGAACACGGCGAGCGGGCGCTTGCTGCTGTCGGTCACGCCGTCCACCCTACGCAGGCCGCCCGGTGACCGGGGCGGCCGCGGCAGGCGCCACACTTCTGTCATGCCTTTGACGCGCCGCACGTCCCTGTCCGCCTCCGCCTGCACGCTCGTGGTCTGCCGCGGCTGCTGCTGCGGCAACGCCCGCAAGCACCCGGGCACCGATCACGAGGGGCAGCTGGAGGTGCTGCGCGCCGCAGCGGCGGAGCACGGCTTCCGGATCCGTACGACCGACTGCCTGGGCCCCTGTGATCAGGCCAATGTCATCGTCGTCGGTCCCTCGGCGGCGGGCCGGCGGGCCGGGGGGCGGCCGACGTGGGTGGGGTTCGCCTCGGATGACGACAGCACCGAGGAGGTCGTGCGCTGGCTGGCGGCCGGCGGACCCGGCGTGGCCGAGCCGCCGGTCGCGCTGGAGCTGCAGTTCATCGACCCGCCGAAGGACGCCCGGGTCCGCTCCCGCCGCTGACCACCGGACGCAATTGTTAATGGGATCCATTTTCATGTAGCGTCCTCGGCGTTCACCCACCGAGGAGGTTCGTCATGGCCGTCCCCAAGCGGAAGATGTCCCGCAGCAACACCCGCCACCGCCGAGCGCAGTGGAAGGCCGCCACCCCGGCCCTGGTGCCGGTCACCGTCGACGGCGTCCGGCACCTGGTGCCGCAGCACCTGGTCAGGGCCTACGAGCGGGGGCTGCTGCACCCCGAGGGCTGAGCGGAGAAGCGGTCACGCGGGGGAAGGAATCCTGGCGTCGGCCCGGTGTTGTACCAGGTATGAGTTCCGTGATCGCGCAGACCCGCTTCTCCGTCCTCGACCGCTCCCGCACCCGCGAGGGCCATTCGAACGGCGAGGCGCTGCGTGACACCGTTGCCCTGGCGCGGGAGCTGGAGGGGCTCGGCTACCACCGGCTGTGGGTCTCGGAACACCATGGCGTGCCCGGCGTCGCCGGGTCCGCCCCGACCGTGCTGGCCGCCGCGGTCGCCTCGGCCACCCGCACGATCCGGGTGGGGACCGGCGGGGTGATGCTGCCCAACCACCAGCCCCTCGTCGTCGCGGAGCAGTTCGGGGTACTGGAGTCCCTCTTCCCGGGCCGGATCGACATGGGCCTCGGCCGTTCCGTCGGCTTCACCGACGGGGTGCGCAGGGCGCTGGGCCGGGACAAGGACGACGCCGAGGACTTCGCCGGGCAACTCGACGAACTGCTCGGCTGGTTCCGGGGCACCTCGCCCACCGGGGTGCACGCGCGCCCCGCCGAGGGGCTGACCGTGCCGGCGTTCGTGCTCGCGATGGGGGAAGGCGCCACCATCGCGGCCCGCGCCGGGCTGCCCCTGGTCATCGGTGACCTCAGGAACCGCCCGAAGATGCAGCGCGGCATCGATCACTACCGCGCGACCTTCCGCCCCTCCCCCTGGGCCGCGGAACCCTACGTCGTCGTCTCCGGCACGATCGCCGTGGCCGCCACCCCCGAGGAGGCCCGGCGCCTGCTGATCCCGGAGGCCTGGTCGATGGCGTACTCCCGCACGCACGGCAGCTTCCCGCCCCTGCCGCCCGCCGAACGCGTCGAGACCCTGGCCATGACCGCCAAGGAGCGCGGCTTCTACGAACAGGGCCTCACCGGCCACATCGCCGGCACCGAGGAGCAGGTAGCGGACGAGCTGGACATCCTGTTGAAGGAGACGGGCGCCCAGGAAATCCTGGTCACCACCAGCACCTACGACCGTCCGTCCCTGCTGGACTCCTACCGCCGCCTCGCCGGGATCAGAGGACTTCCCGAGTGACCGATGCCGCCTCGGCGTCGTGGACCGCGTACGGCTCTTCGGGCCGGTCCCGTAGAATTGTGGAGTTTGTCCCCTCGATCCACGGAGTCTGCTCCATGCCCGACCCTCACGACCCGTACGTCCGTGTCCGGGGCGCCCGTGAGCACAACCTGAAGGGCGTGGACGTCGACATCCCGCGGGACGTGCTGGCCGTGTTCACCGGCGTCTCCGGTTCGGGGAAGTCCTCGCTCGCCTTCGGCACGATCTACGCCGAGGCGCAGCGCCGCTACTTCGAGTCGGTGGCGCCGTACGCGCGCAGGCTGATCCACCAGGTGGGGGCGCCGAAGGTCGGGGAGATCACCGGACTGCCGCCCGCGGTCTCCCTCCAGCAGCGCCGCTCGGCGCCCACCTCCCGCTCCTCGGTCGGCACGGTCACCAACCTCTCCAACTCGCTGCGCATGCTGTTCTCCCGCGCGGGCGACTACCCGCCGGGCGCCGAACGGCTCGACTCCGACGCCTTCTCCCCCAACACGGCGGCCGGGGCCTGCCCCGAGTGCCACGGTCTCGGACAGGTCCACCGTACGACCGAGCAGTTGCTGGTCCCCGACCCCTCGCTGTCGATCCGGGACGGTGCCGTCGCCGCCTGGCCGGGCGCCTGGCAGGGCAAGAACCTGCGGGACATCCTCGACGCGCTCGGCCACGACGTGGACCGGCCCTGGCGGGAGCTGCCGGCCGAGCAGCGGGAGTGGATCCTGTTCACCGACGAGCAGCCGGTCGTCACGGTGCATCCGGTGCGGGACGCCGACCGGATCCAGCGGCCGTACCAGGGCACGTACATGAGCGCCCGGCGGTATGTCATGAAGACGTTCTCCGACTCCAAGAGCGCGACCCTGCGCGCCAAGGCGGAGCGCTTCCTGGCCAGTGCGCCCTGTCCGGCCTGCGGCGGCAGCAGGCTGCGCCCGGAGGCCCTCGCGGTGACCTTCGCGGGCCGGACGATCGCCGACCTCGCGGCGCTGCCCCTGGTCGAGCTCGCCGGGATCCAGCCCGGCACCTCGGAGACCGCCCGCGTCCTCACCGAGGACCTCAACTCCCGGATCGCCCCGGTCCTGGAGCTGGGCCTCGGCTACCTCAGCCTCGACCGCGCCACCCCCACCCTCTCCGCGGGCGAACTCCAGCGGCTGCGCCTGGCCACCCAACTGCGCTCCGGGCTCTTCGGCGTCGTCTACGTCCTCGACGAGCCGTCCGCCGGACTGCACCCGGCGGACACGGAGGCGCTGCTGACGGTGCTGGCACGGCTGAAGGCCGCCGGGAACTCGGTGTTCGTGGTGGAGCACCAGCTGGACGTGATGCGCGGCGCCGACTGGCTGGTGGACGTGGGCCCACGCGCGGGCGAGCACGGCGGGCAGGTGCTCTACAGCGGACCGCCGGAACACCTCGCCGCGGTCGAGGAGTCGGCGACGGCCCGTTTCCTCTTCGACCGCGCCCCCGCCCCCGTACGCGAAGTACGCACGCCCACCGGGCAGTTGAAGGTCGGCCCGGTCACCCGGCACAACCTGCGCGCGGTGACGGCCGAGTTCCCGCTCGGGGCGTTCACGGCGGTCACCGGGGTCTCCGGGTCCGGGAAGTCCACCCTGATCGGGGAGATCACGGAGGACCTCGCGGGCGTCGGACGTCTGGTCTGCGTCGACCAGAAGCCCATCGGGCGCACCCCGCGCTCCAACCTCGCCACCTACACGGGCCTGTTGGACGTCGTGCGGAAGGCGTTCGCGGCCACGGACCAGGCACGGCAGCGGGGTTACGGCGTCGGCCGGTTCTCCTTCAACGTCGCCGGCGGGCGCTGCGAGACCTGTCAGGGCGAGGGGTTCGTCAGCGTCGAGCTGCTGTTCCTGCCGAGCACGTACGCGGCGTGCCCCGACTGCGGGGGCGCGCGCTACCGCCCCGAGACGCTGGAAGTGACCTACCGGGGGCGGAACATCGCGCAGGTGCTGGACCTCACGGTGGAGGCGGCGGCGGACTTCTTCGCGGACACCCCGTCCGTCGCCCGCAGCCTCGGCACGCTGCTCGACGTCGGCCTCGGCTATCTGCGGCTCGGGCAGCCCGCGACCGAGCTGTCCGGCGGCGAGGCCCAGCGGATCAAGCTGGCGAGCGAACTCCAGCGCGGCCGGCGCGGGCACACCCTGTACCTCCTCGACGAGCCGACGACCGGCCTCCACCCGGCCGACGTCGAGGTGCTGATGCGGCAGCTGCACGGCCTGGTCGACGCCGGGCACACCGTGGTCGTCGTCGAGCACGACATGGCGGTGGTGGCGGACGCGGACTGGGTGATCGACCTCGGCCCCGGCGGCGGCGACGCGGGCGGCCGCATCGTGGCGACGGGGCCGCCGGCGGAGGTGTCACGGGCGGAGGGGAGCGCCACGGCGGGGTACCTGGCCCGCGCGATGGCGGCGTCCTAGCCGATCAGGCTCCTGGAGCAGGCTGAGGGCGCGCATCGCGTCGCGTTCGATGCGGGCGAGCTCGTGGAGGATGGTGCCGGCCCGCTCCAGGTTCCCCAGGTCGCCCGATTCCCCGCTGTCGCGACGAGTGCGGCCACCTGGGTCCAGAGGGTGGCGGCCTCGGTGTACAGGCGGTGCCCGGTGCGCAGGTGGCTGTCGTCGATCAGCTGGGCGCACTCGGCGAGGAAGTCCCAGTAGAGAGTGCGGAACAGGGCGCCGCCGGTGCCGGCCTTCTCCATGAGAACGGCCGCCCGGGGCAGGTCCTCCCGCGGATTCGCGCTGCGCCGCAGCCACTTCGGTACTTCTCCGGCCGCTTTCTCGATGCCCCGGTGGCCCAGGTTCGCGATGGGTGGGTTCAGGAAGGCGTCGGCGCACTTCTTGACCGCGGGGATGATCCGGTCCTGCGGTGGCGGCGGGTTGCCGGGTGCCGTGATGGTGAAGGAGCGGTGCCTGGCGGTCATGGGGCCGCGCTCGGCTCTGGCCCTGGCCAGCCCGGCGAGCCCGGTCGAGACGGCTCCGCCCTGCGCGGCGGTGTCCACCAGGTAGGCGTCCTGTTCGTCGTAGCCGTACATGGCCACGACGTGCCCGCCGAAGTGCACCTTGGTACTGAAGTAGTCCAGGTGGTAGCTGTCGAGCTGCAGGCCGACCGGCCGGCCGGCGTCGAGGGGTCCTGCCACGTCCTGCCACGCCTTGCGGGGCGAGGTGGTCTCCCTGACCAGCAGTTCGAGCCCGAGTTCGGCGGCCAGGTTCCTGGTGAGCTCGAACGGCTTGACGCGGCCTCCCAGGAAGGGGAAGCCCATGGCTTTGCTGTCCCAGTAGAGGAAGGACAGCCCGGCGCCGAGCCCGAACAGCATGGGCTCGGACAAGTCGAGTCCCTCATGCCGCAACAACACGCCGAGCGCCGTCGTCTCGCAGTGCTGCATACCGCGGACGTCGATGTCCTTCACCATCGTCATGCCGCTCATTCTTACTGTCCCGCGCGCCCCCTCGGCCCTCGGAACCCCTCCGCCGCCAGCGCCGCGTGCGCCCAGGCGAGTTCTCCTCCGGTCGGCCGCGGCTGGGCCGCCTGTGCCAGGGAACGGCGGTCGGGGTGGGTGCCCGCCGGGATCTCGGGGCGGATCTCGACCTCGGCGACCAGGTGGCGGGCCGTGACCACCCGCCACACCGAGGAGAGCAGGGAGTCCTCCCCGACGAAGGCGGGCAGGGTGCTCGCCGGGCCGCCGTCGAACCGGTAGCGCAGCCGCACCGGCTGCACCGCCACACCGGCGTCCAGCGCGGCCTGGAACACCGCCCGGCGGAAGGGGCCCTGCGCCCGGCCGCACCAGGTGCTGCCCTCCGGGAAGGCGACCACCGCGGCACCGGAGCGCAGGGTCCCGGCGATCCGGGCGACCGTGTCCGGCAGCGCGCGCAGCCGGTCCCGCTCGATGAACAGGGCGCCGCTGCTCGCGGTGAGCCCGCCCGCCACCGGCCAGCGCCGGATCTCCGCCTTGGCCAGCATTCGGGCCGGGCGCACCGCCGCGAGCAGCGGGATGTCCAGCCACGAGATGTGGTTGGCGACCAGCAGCAGACCGCCCTGGGGCGCCGCCGTGCCGGTGATGCGCACGCGCACCCCGGCGGCCCGGACCACGGCCCGGCTCCACCCGCGGATCAGCGGGTCCCGGCGGGCGGCGGGGACGGCCCCGAACACCGGCAGCAGGGCGATGCCCACGAGCAGCGTGACCAGCAGCGCCCCGAGCCGCAGCGCCGCGCGCGGCACGTCCGCCAGGGAGCGGGCGGAGGCGACGCAGACCTGCGGGGAGCAGGGCGCGGTCGGCAGCCAGGCGCTCGACGGCACGACCGGGCGGGGCACGACCGCCGCCGCCCGGCGCTCCCGCCGCGGGGGCAGGACCCGCACCCCCACCGGCACCGTGCGCAGCATGTTCATCAGGCCGGGACGAGCGAGAGGAAGTGCTTCAGATAGCGCGCGTTGACCCGGCGCATCGACAGCAGCACGTACAGGTCGGCGACCCCGAAGTCCGGGTCGTGCGCGGGTTCCGCGCAGACCCAGGCACCGAGGCGGAGGTAGCCGCGCAGCAGCGGGGGCAGTTCGGTACGGCCCTCGGGACGGGCCACGCCCTCGGCGTTCCAGGGCAGCAGCGGACGGACCCGGTACTCCTCGGGCGCCAGGTGCTTGTCCCGCACCCGGTCCCAGGTGCCGGCCGCGAGGGCGCCGCCGTCGGCGAGCGGGACGGAGCAGCAGCCGGCCAGCCACTCGTGGCCGTTGTCCACCATGTAGCGGGCTATGCCGGCCCAGATCAGGCCGATGACCGCGCCGTCGCGGTGGTCGGGGTGGACACAGGAGCGCCCCACCTCGACCAGGCCCGGCCGGATCGGGTCGAGGGGCGACAGGTCGAACTCGCCCTCGGAGTAGAGCCGCCCGGCGACCGCGGCGCGGTCCGGGGGCAGCAGCCGGTAGGTGCCCACGACCTGGTCGGTGAACGTGTCCCGGACCAGCAGGTGGTCGCAGTACGCGTCGAAGGCGTCGATGTCGTGTCCCGGCTGGGGGGTGGACAGCAGGGCGCCCATCTCCCCGGCGAAGACGTCGTGCCGCAGCCGCTGGGCGGCCCGCACGTCGTCCTCGGTGCGGGCGACGCTGACGGTGTAGCGGGTGGGGGCCGCCGGCTGCGGGGGGCGGTCGAGCGTGGAAACGCCGGTCATGGCTGACTCCTGGTCACGGGCCGGGGACGGTTGAGCGGCCGAACCAGTTCTTCCGACACCGGGCGTCCGGGGCGTGACCGGCGTCAGGAGCGGGGATGTGAGGTTGTTGAACGGAACGCTCGGGCCGCCGTCACCGGGGCGGCGCGCACCCCTCCAGCCAGTACCGTGTCTCCGCGGCGTCGAGCACCCGCTCCAGGACGAGGTCGCCTCTCATGTGCGGGAAGAACCGGCCCGAGGGCCAGCTGCGCTCGTAGGGCGGCGGGTCGAGGACGAGCAGGCGTACGCCGTCGACGACCGGGATGTCGGTGGGCGTGCCCTCGTTCCACACCCACTCCCCGCCGGGCGTCACCAGGTTGAACGATCCCACGGTGTGCACCTGCCCCGGCGCGTCCCGGCACACCGCCGCTTCCTGCGGTGAGGGGGCCCGGCCGGGCACATGCCCGCCGCCGACGAGGACGTCGGCGAGCAGGGTGTGCAGCTGGAAGTTGTCGCCGATCCCGCTCATCCGCAGCCGGTAGCCGGTGCCGGTGGGGCGGTGCAGCACGACCAGCGGCTCGTCGTCGAGGACGAGCAGGGCGTACGTCAGGCACTTGAACCCGTGGCCCGTCGCCTCCGCCACGGTCCGCACCGCCCGCAGCAGCCGGGCCCGCAGCGAGCCGTCCAGCGCGGTGCGCACGGCCGGGTGGTTGAGCATGGCGAGGGACGCCATCTCCCACTGGGGCATCGACAGCCAGGCCAGCGCCGGTTCCGGTCCCACGCGCTCGAAGAGTGCCGGGTCCGCCTCGCCGGGCTTCGGATCGGGGAAGTCCCCGCCGCCGGTCTGCGCCCAGCGCTCGCAGAACTCCCCCACGGCGGCCAGCGTCTCGGCCAGCTCCACGAAGACGTACGGCGCGCAGGGCGCCGGGTCGGCGCCGCGCTCCACGCAGGCGCCGACGATGACGGCCAGGGTGGCGCGCGGTCCCGGGGGCACCTCGGGCAGCAGCGCGGCCAGGCGCGGCGCGGCCTGGACGACCTCCTGGGGTGCCGCGTCCCGGAAGCTCCGGTACAGCTCGTGGAACGCGTCTTCCGCCCGGTCCGGTTCCTGTGCGCGCACGGCGGCCTCGAAACGGCCGACGGCCTCGACGAACCGCTCCCGCCGGCGACTTCCCATGATCATACGGGCAGCGTAGCGAGCCCGGTCAGGCGAAACGGGGCCGGGGAGCACCCTCCCGGCCCCGCTCGTCCGCACCTGTCGGCGAACGTTCACCTGGCCCGCGGCGCTACCGCTTGCCCGCCTTGCGGGTGGCCCGCAGCCACTCCTTGTTCATGCTGGTGATGGAGACCAGCGGGATGCCCTTGGGGCAGGCCGTGGCGCACTCGCCGGCCAGCGTGCAGCCGCCGAATCCCTCGTCGTCCATCTGGGCCACCATGTGCAGCACCCGGGTCTCCCGCTCGGGGGCGCCCTGGGGCAGCACGTTGAGGTGGTTGACCTTGGCGGAGGTGAACAGCATCGCCGCGCCGTTCGGACAGGCGGCGACGCAGGCCCCGCAGCCGATGCACTCGGCGTGCTCGAAGGCGAAGTCGGCGTCCGGCTTGGGCACCGGAGTCGCGTGCGCCTCGGGCGCCGCCCCGGTGGGCGCGGTGATGTAGCCGCCGGCCTGGATGATCCGGTCGAACGCCGACCGGTCCACCACCAGGTCCTTGATCACCGGGAACGCGGACGCCCGCCACGGCTCGATGTCGATGGTGTCGCCGTCCTTGAAGGACCGCATGTGCAGCTGACACGTGGTGGTCCGCTCGGGGCCGTGCGCGTCGCCGTTGATGACCAGGGAACAGGCGCCGCAGATGCCCTCGCGGCAGTCGTGGTCGAAGGCGACCGGGTCCTCGCCGCGCAGGATGAGCTCTTCGTTGAGCGTGTCGAGCATCTCCAGGAACGACATGTCCTTGGAGATCCCGTCCACCTCGTACGTGGACATGGCGCCGTCGGCGTCGGCGTTCTTCTGCCGCCAGACGCGCAGGGTGAGCTTCATGCGTAGCTCCGCTGAGTGGGGTGGACGTACTCGAAGACCAGGTCTTCCTTGTGCAGGGTCGGCGCCTCGCCGGTCCCGGTGAACTCCCAGGCGGCCGCGTAGGAGAACTCGTCGTCGCGGCGCTCGGCCTCGCCGTCGGGGGTCTGGGACTCCTCGCGGAAGTGGCCGCCGCAGGACTCGGCGCGGTGCAGCGCGTCGAGGCACATCAGCTCGGCGAGCTCCAGGTAGTCGACGACGCGGTTGGCCTTCTCCAGCGACTGGTTGAACTCCTCGCCGGTGCCGGGCACCTTGATGCGCCGCCAGAACTCCTCGCGGATCTGCGGGATGCGCTCCAGCGCCTTGCGCAGCCCGGAGTCGGTGCGGGCCATGCCGCAGAACTCCCACATGAGTTCGCCGACTTCGCGGTGGAAGGAGTCGGGGGTGCGGTCGCCGTTCACCGAGAGCAGGAGGTTGATCCGGTCCTCGGTCTCGGCCAGCACGTCCTGGACGACGGGGTGGTCGGGGGTGACCGCTTCCTGGTGCGGGTTCCTGGCCAGGTAGTCGTTGATGGTCGCCGGCAGCACGAAGTAGCCGTCGGCCAGGCCCTGCATCAGCGCGGAGGCGCCGAGGCGGTTGGCGCCGTGGTCGGAGAAGTTGGCCTCGCCGATCGCGAACAGGCCGGGGACGGTGGTCTGGAGGTCGTAGTCGACCCACAGTCCGCCCATCGTGTAGTGCACGGCGGGGTAGATCCGCATCGGCACCTGGTACGGATCCTCGTCGGTGATCCGCTGGTACATGTCGAAGAGGTTGCCGTACTTGGCCTCGACGGCCTTGCGGCCCATGCGCTGGATGGCGTCGGCGAAGTCGAGGTAGACGCCCTGCCCGCCCGGTCCCACGCCGCGGCCCTCGTCGCAGACGTTCTTCGCGGCGCGGGAGGCGATGTCACGGGGGACGAGGTTGCCGAAGGACGGGTAGATGCGCTCCAGGTAGTAGTCGCGCTCGTCCTCGGGGATCTTGTTCGCGGGGCGGTCGTCGCCCTTGGCCTTCGGCACCCAGATCCGGCCGTCGTTGCGCAGCGACTCGCTCATCAGCGTCAGCTTGGACTGGTGGTCGCCGGTGCGCGGGATGCAGGTCGGGTGGATCTGGGTGAAGCAGGGGTTGGCGAAGTAGGCGCCGCGCCGGTGGGCCCGCCAGATCGCGGTGGCGTTGGAGTTCATGGCGTTGGTCGACAGGTAGAAGACGTTGCCGTAGCCGCCGCTGGCGAGGACGACGGCGTCGGCGAAGTACGTGTCGATCTTGCCGGTGACGAGGTCCCGGGCGACGATGCCGCGGGCCCGGCCGTCCACCACGATCAGGTCGAGCATCTCGGTGCGCGGGTGCATCTCAATGTTCCCGGCGGCGATCTGCCGGCTGAGGGCCTGGTAGGCGCCGAGGAGGAGCTGCTGGCCCGTCTGGCCGCGGGCGTAGAAGGTCCGGGAGACCTGGACGCCGCCGAAGGAGCGGGTGTCGAGGAGGCCGCCGTACTCGCGGGCGAAGGGCACGCCCTGGGCGACGCACTGGTCGATGATCTCCACCGAGATCTGCGCGAGGCGGTGGACGTTGGACTCCCGCGCCCGGAAGTCGCCGCCCTTGACGGTGTCGTAGAACAGCCGGTGGACGGAGTCGCCGTCGTTGCGGTAGTTCTTCGCGGCGTTGATGCCGCCCTGCGCGGCGATGGAGTGGGCGCGGCGCGGGGAGTCCTGGTAGCAGAACTGGACGACGTGGTAGCCCTGTTCGGCGAGCGTGGCGCCGGCCGAGCCGCCGGCCAGACCGGTGCCGACGACGATCACCGTGTGCTTGCGCCGGTTGGCGGGGTTGACCAGCTTGGCCTCGAAACGGCGCTTGTCCCAGCGCTCGTTGACCGGGCCCTTCGGCGCCTTGGTGTCGACGACCGGCTCGCCGGTCTGGTAGTCGGTGTAGGTCATCTCAGCTCACCACTCCGGTCATGACGCCCACGGGCACGGCGAGGAAGCCGCACGTGAGCACAAGCGCGAGAACGTTTGCTACGGCCTTCAGGGCGCGGTCGCGGGTGCGGCTGCCGGCGCCCAGGGTCTGGGCGGCGCTCCAGAAGCCGTGCCGGATGTGCATGCCGACGGCGAGCACCGCCACGATGTAGATGACGTTGCCGTACCAGGTGGAGAAGGTGTCCACCACGTTCTGGTACGGGCGCCCCTCCTCGAATCCGCCGGAGTGCACGGTGCCGGTCGTCAGGTCGAGGATGTGCCAGACGATGAACAGGGCGAGGATGATCCCGCCCCAGCGCATGGTGCGGGTGGCGTAGCTCGCCCGCGGCTTCTTGTGCACGTACTTGCTGGGCCGCGCCTTGATGTCGCGGCGGCTGAGCTGGTACGCGGAGACGCCGTGCGCGATCACGGCGACCACCAGCACGACGCGGACGAGCCAGAGCGTCCACTCGTAGTGCATGAAGGGCTCGCCGACCGTGCGCAGCCAGTGCGCGTACTCGTTGAACTCCCCGGCCCCGAAGAAGATCTTCAGGTTTCCCATCATGTGGACGACCAGATACGACAGCATGATCAGCCCGCTGACCGCCATGACGGTCTTCTTGCCGACGGAGCTGTCCCACACCGTGCGTGCCATGGACGGTCGTCGGTCCGTCCGCGTTGCCAGAGCCATGTCACCAGAAGGTACGGGGCGGGTGGCCGATCGGTCCAAGACATCCTCCGGCTCGTTTCCATAGCCAACGGCTATCGTGAGTTCCATGCAGTTCCAGCAGCTCCAGTACTTCGTGGCGGTCGCCGAGACCCGGCACTTCACCCGGGCCGCCGACCTGGTCCACGTGGCGCAGCCGTCCCTGTCCCAGCAGATCAAGGCCCTGGAGCGGGAGCTCGGCGCGGACCTGTTCCTGCGGGCCCGGGGCAACATCACGCTCACCGACGCGGGCGAGGCCCTGCTGCCGCTGGCCCGGCGCATCCTGGCCGACGCGGATACAGCGCGGCTCGAGGTCCAGGAGCTGGTGCAGTTGCGCAGCGGTCGGGTCCGGCTCGGCGCGACCCCGAGCCTGTGCACCGGTCTGCTCCCCGACGTCCTGCGCGCCTTCCACGACCGCTACCCCGGCATCCGCCTGCTGATCGAGGAGGGCGGCTCCCACGACCTGGTGCGCGAGCTCGCCCGCGGCGCGCTGGACCTGGCGTTGGTGGTCCTCCCCCTGCCGACCCCGTCACCGGCCCTGGCGACGGTGGAGCTGCTGCGCGAGGACCTGGTCGTGGTCTCCTCGCCGGACGCCCCGAGGCCCGGCCGGGGCAAGCGCGCGATCAGCGTCGCCGACCTGGAGGGCGAACGCCTGGTGATGTTCCGCCACGGCTACGACCTGCGCGAACTCACCGTCGCGGCCTGTCGCGCGGAGGGCTTCGAACCGGACTTCGCGGTGGAGGGCGGCGAGATGGACGCGGTCCTGGGCTTCGCGCGGGCGGGGCTGGGCGTGGCGGTGGTCCCGCGGATGGTGGCGGCGCGGGCGGGGCGGGGCCTACGGGTCACCCCGCTGGCCCGTCCCGGCCTGCACCGCACGATCGCGCTGGCCCACCGCAGCGATGTGGCTCCGCCGCGGGCCGCGCGGGAGTTGCAGCGGATGTTGCTGGAGCGGTGATGTGGGTGGGGTGAGGTCCCGGAGCGCGTCTGCCTGGTGGCTCGTTGGTGCGGGGTGCCGGTCGTCTGTGGTTGCTCGCGCAGTTCCCCGCGCCCCTTGGGGGTTTTCCCCAAGGGGCGTTCAGGAAGCTCAGCCCGTCGCGTCCACCAGCGCCAGCTCGTGCAGGCGCTCCGGGGGGCCCGGGCGGGCGTAGTACCAGCCCTGGGCCGTGTCGCAGCCGAGTATGCGCAGCTGTTCGGCCTGGGCGCCGGTCTCGACGCCCTCCACCGTCACCGTGAGGTCCAGGCTGTGGGCGAGGGAAACGATCCCTTCGACGATCTTGAGGTCGACGGGGTCCGCCGGGAACTGCTGCATGCTCTGGGTGAAGGAGCGGTCCAGCTTCAGGACGCTCACCGGCAGCCGGCGCAGGTTGGCGAGGTTGGAGTAGCCGGTGCCGAAGTCGTCCAGGGCGATGTCGACGCCCATCTCGGCCAGCCGGCGCAGCGGCTTGAGCAGGTCGTCGTCGGCGCCGATCAGCGCCGACTCGGTGACCTCCAGGCACAGCGCGTCGGGGTCGACGCCCGTGCGCTCCAGGATGTCCACCGTGTCCTGCACCAGGCCGGGGTGGGTGAGCTGGCACGGGGAGAGGTTGACGTTGATGCGCAGCGGGCCCGCGTCCGAGTGCCGGTCGCGCCACTCCCGGGCCTGGCGCACCGACTGCTCCAGCACCCAGCGGCCGAGCGGAACGATCAGTCCCGTGTGCTCGGCGAGCGGGATGAACCGGTCGGGGCCGAGGACGCCGTGCTGCGGGTGCAGCCAGCGGACCAGGGCCTCGGCGCCGCGGACGCTGCCGTCGCCCAGGTGCACCAGCGGCTGGTACTCGATGAAGAACTCGCCCCGGTCCAGGGCGGTCGGCAGCGATGTCGTGAGCCCGTGCCGGGTGATGGCGCGGGCGTCGGCCTCGGGGTCGGCCAGCTCGTAGCGGTTGCCGCCCGCCGACTTGGCCCGGTACATCGTGATGTCGGCGCTGCGCAGCACCTCCGCCGGGCTGCGCTCGCCCGCCGGTCCCTCCACGATGCCGATGCTGCCGCGCACGGTCAGCTCCCGGCCGTCGACGCTGATCGGGGCGACCAGCGCGTTCATGATCCGGGCGGCCAGCTCGTCGACCTCCCGGGCGGTGTCCGGTCCCGTGGTCAGCGCCACGAACTCGTCGCCGCCGAGGCGGGCGACCATCTCGCCGGGCGCGGTCGCGCAGGCCTGGAGCCGGTCGGCGACCTCCACCAGCAGCCGGTCGCCGGCCGCGTGGCCGAGGCTGTCGTTGATGGTCTTGAAGCCGTCCAGGTCGAGGTAGCACAGCCCGAACCGCTGGCCCTCCCCCGCACCGAGGGCCTTCTCCAGGCGCTCGAAGAACAGCGTGCGGTTGGGCAGCCCGGTGAGCGCGTCGTGCGTGGCCTCGTAGCGCAGCCGGAGGTTGAGCAGCCGGCGCTCGGTGGTGTCCTCCATGAGGGCGAGCTGGTACTCGGGGTTGCCGTCGGCGTCCCGCAGCAGGGAGACGGTCAGATTGGTCCACAGGACCGTTCCGTCGGGGCGGTAGAACGCCTTCTCCACGTGGTAGTGCTCGCGCTCGCCGCGCACCAGCTCCTCGTAGAGCTTCCAGACCTGCGGCGCGTCCTCGGGATGCGTCCAGTCCATGACGTTGCGGGCCCGCACCATCTGCTCGGCGCCGCCGAACATACGCACCAGGGCGCCGTTGACCTGCAGTATGTTGCCGCCGAGGTCGGCGATGCCGATCCCTATGGCGGCGCCCTCGAACACCGCGCGGAAGCGGGCCTCACTGGCGTGCAGGGCCTGCGCCACCACGCCCTGCGCCTTCAGGGCGGCCACGGAGATCGCCTCCTGCTCGGCCAGCGTCCGCTCGCGCAGCGCCTGGGCGTACCCGGCGGCCATGGCGTGCTGGAGCCGCGCGGAGCGGGCCCGCAGGTCCTCCCGGGGGCCGTCGCCGCCGCAGTACAGCACCAGATAGGCCTCGACGCAGTCGAGACTGTGGCTGAGCGCCTCGGGGTCGGTGCAGTGCGCGCCCACCAGGGCGGCGCCCACCGCCCGGCCCTCCTCGGCGTCGAAGGTCCTGGCCCGGAGCGCCACGCTCAACCGGCGGGCGAGCGGCAGCAGTTGCTTCTCGAACTCCGGGCGGGTCGACGACGTCGAGGTCACCGGGAACACCGCCCGGCTCCAGATGGTCGCGAACCGGCGCAGTCTGTCCTCCGGCCCGTCCGGCTCCGCGCTCACGCCGTACGCCCCACGCCCGCGAAACCGGAGAAGGCCCAGGGGTCCTCCTCCTCCGGTGCGGTGTCCGGCCGCCACCGCGGCATCGACACCAGTCCGGGTTCCACCATGTCGTACCCCTCGAAGAACCGCGCGATCTCCTCGCGCGAGCGCATGATCAGCGGGTTGCGAATGTCCTTGTATACGCCCACCGTGCCCTCGGCCCGCTCCGCGGGAAGCGGGATTCCCTCGTACGAGGCATGCGTGAGGATCAGCAGGCTGCCGGGCGCGAGCGCGTCGCGCAGCTCGGCCACCGCTGAGTACGGGTCGTCCGCGTCTTCCACGAAGTGCAGTATGGCAACGAGCAGCAGGGCCACCGGACGGTTCAGGTCGATCAGCCGCTCGACCTGAGGGCTGGCCAGAATCTCCCGCGGCTTGCGCAGATCGGCCGCGACGACGTCGGTGTGCTCGTCGCCGTCCAGGACCGCCTGGCTGTGCGCGACGGCCACCGGGTCGTGGTCGACGTAGACCACGTGCGCGCCGGGGCTGGCCGCCTGGGCCACCTCGTGGACGTTGCCGAAGGTCGGGATGCCCGAGCCGATGTCGAGGAACTGGGTGATCCCCTCGCCGGCCGCGTACCGCACGGCGCGGCGCATGAACGCCCGGTTCGCCTGCATGATCTTGGGAAGGCCCGGCATGAACCCCATGGCCTTGCGCGCGGCTTCCCGGTCGACCTCGAAGTTGTGCGAACCGCCCAGGTAGTAGTCGTAGATCCGCGAGACGCTCGGCACCGAGATGTCGATGCTCCGTGGTGCCCAGGCGGGACGCTCCATCTATCTCTCCAAGGCTCAGGCGATCCAGTGTTCGAGCTGAGGCTACTGATCGCCCGCCAAAGGAGCGAGCGGAAACGGAAATTGACCATCCGTTCCCGGTCACTGCCTGCGGCACGTGCCGAATTCGCCCGCACCACGACCCACGGGTCCACCCCCTCCGTGCGGTGCGGAGGGGGTGGACCCGTGGGCGCGCGCTGACCGTTCGTCCGGCTCTCTCGCCTGCGAAGTCCCGCCTGCTACTTCTTTTCCGGCGCGCCGACCGGTTTTCCGTCGGGGGCCACGGCGTACCAGGTGCCGCCGACACCCTGGCCGTTGGTGTCACCGGGAGCCTTGTCACCGGCGAAGGTGTAGATCGGCCAGCAGTCGACCGTCTGCTGCTTGGCGCCGTCGGGCCGGGTGAAGCTCATCAGGCCCTTCTTCTCCACGCCCTTGGTGTCGTTGTTCGCCACCGGCGCCACCACCGGCCACTTCTCCAGGCAGGCGCCGGTGCAGGCGGAGACCGGCTCGGGCCAGGCCTCGTCCTTCATGAAGCGGTAGACCGTCATGCCGTTCTTGTCGACGACGATCTCGCCGAGGTCGGGGTCCTCCCGGGTGGACAGGCCGGGCAGATCGGCCAGTTCGGCCTTCTTGCCGTCGGGGGCCAGCGCGTACCACGTGCCGCCCACGCCCTGCCCCTTGGTGTCGCCCGCGTTGACGTCCTTGGCATAGCGGTACGCCGGCCAGCCGCCGATCGTCAGCTGCTTGGTGCCGTCGGGCCGGGTGACCTCGCCGAGCTGGGACTTGTCGACACCGGCGCCGGCGTCGGCGTCGTCCGCGGGAACCGGAGGCCAGGTCGTGGCGCAGTCGCCCTCGCAGTTCGTCTTGGGCGGTTCCGCGGTGTCCTTGTCGAAGCGGTAGAGGGTGAGCCCGGCGCTGTCGGTCAGCACCTGGCCCAGCTCCTCGTCGGTGGAGACGGACAGCTCACCGGCGGGGGTCGTCTGGGTCGCGGCACCTTGCGCACCGGCCCCGGCGGTGCCGGACCCGGCGGCGTCACCCAGGCCCGTCCCCGCGGTTCCGTAGTCTCCGGCCGCCGCTGTCGCACCGACGTTCTGGCTGCTCGCCGGCGGGGTGGTCTCCTGACCGCACGCCGTCGTCAGCGCCAGCGTTGCCACGGCGCTCACCACGAGCGAAGCGCTCCGCCACGAGGTCTTCATCGTCAACTCCCCATATATGTACGGGTGTTGCAGCGCCCTGCTGCGCCGCCGCACGACACTGGGTACGCACGGGGACCCCCGCCGTGTTCAACCGGGGCGCGATTTTCTTTCCGGAACCTGTGACACCGGCCGCCCTCGCACGGGTGATCGGGTCGGCGGACGGGCGAGCGGGCCGTCGATCAAACGGCCCGCCGCTCCCGTCCTCCCTTCGGGGCATTCCCCTGCGAAGAAAGGTTTCTGCGCGGCGGCCGGGCCGCAAGATCCTTTGTCGTGCATGCACCCGAAACGACCCAATCCGCCCTCGCCGCCCGGATATTGGCCCTGCTGGCGCTGAGCTGGCTGCTCGTGGGGGCGCCGGCCGGTCCCGCGGCGGCCGACGCCTGCGCGTACGCCTCGACCGGACCGGGCGGCACCGAGGCGGTGGCGGTCGCCGGGAGTGCGACCCGGCTCACTGCCCCGGCGTGCGCCCCACCGCCACAGCCTCCCCCTCCTCCGCCGACGCCCTGCCCGACCCCCACGCCCACACCCACGCCGACCCCCACCCCGGACCCCCCGCCGAAGCCGCCCGAGCCGACCCCCGCACCCACCCCACCACCGGCGCCGAAGCCCTCACCACCCCCGGCCCCGGCACCCGCGGCCGCCCTCCCGGAACCACCCCCACCCCCGCCCACCAGCCCCACCCCGCAGCCCGAGCCGAAGCCGACTCCGACGCCGTCGGCCACGCCCGCCCCGGGTCCCTCCGCGGCCCCGGTGCACTACCCGCGCCACCGCCCCACCGCCGAGCGGCCGCCCACCCGCAGCGCCACCGCCCCGCTCACCTTCGTCCTGCTCATCGCCGCGCCCGCGATCGTCGCCGTCGCCGCGCTGCGCCCGCGCTGATCCTGGAGGCACTCCTTGCCGGAATGGCTTGTTCTCACCCTCGCGATGCTGGCCGCCTGCGTCGTGGTGGTCGTCATCACCTTCGTCCGCCATCGCACGGCGGCGGAGGACGAGGACCCCTCCGAGACGCCGGACGTCATCGAGTACATGACGATGTGGATCGGCGTGGTGTACGCCATCGTCCTGGGCCTGGCCATCGCCGGGGTGTGGGAGGGGCGCAGCGCGGCGCAGGACCACGTCCAGGCGGAGGCGGTCGCCCTGCACGAGATCTCCGAGCGGGTCCGGGTGTACCCACCGGAGGTGCGTGACCGTATTCGGGAGGATGTCAACGCCTATGTCGGACACGTCGTCACCTCCGAGTGGCAGGCGATGGCCGACCGCGGCGAGGTCACCGAGCACGGCACCCAGCTCCTCCAGCGGGTCCGCGAGGACGTCACCGACTACGAGCCGCGCACCGACTTCGAGGCCCAGGCCTACCAGCCGATCGTGGACCAGGTCGCCGCCGCGGACCAGGCACGCAACGCCCGCGCCAACTCGACCGGGGAGACCATGCCGGGGGTGGTGTGGTTCGGGCTGATCGCCGGGGCCGTCGTCACCATCGGGATGATCCTCGCCCTGCAGATCCGGCGGACACCGCGCGAGCTGATCCTCGCCGTGCTGTTCTCCGCGCTGATCGCCTTCCTGCTCTTCCTCATCTGGGACTTCGACGCGCCCTACAGCCGTGGCGTCACGGCATCCGCGGAGCCGTTCCTGAACCTGTTCCCCGACGCCAAGGGCTGAGGGGAGCCCACCCGGGGGACGAAGGCGCCACGCCGCCGCCGTCCCCCGGCCGCAGGAACGGCGGTCCCCCGAACGGCCCACACGCTTGCCCCATTCGTACGACTGCGTTCGCGCGGGTGTGCGCACCTTCCTAGCGTTTCGATCATCGAGGTGCATTTCTGGCGCAAGCGGAAAAGGTCCGCAGCTGCTCCTCGGGGACCCGGAGGAACCACCATGCGCGCGATACGCGTCGCTTCGGCCGCGCTGCTGGGCGTCACCGCCCTGACCGTCACCGCGCCGGCCGCCCTGGCCAAGGGCGAGGAGAACATCACGCCGTTCGGCTTCAGCGTCCTGCCCGCCACGATCGCCGCGGGCGGGCAGGTCGCGCTCAGGCTCGAACGGGACGGCGGCTGCAGAGGACCGGCGACGGTCACCTCGGCGGTCTTCGACACGGTCACCATCCGCCCGCACCAGTCCCAGGCGACAGCGGTCGTGGACTGGGACGCCAGACCGGGCGCGATGTACAAGGTCACGTTCTCCTGCGACAACATCAGCGGCTCGACGGATCTGACCATCACCGGCGGCCGCACGCCCACCCACCGTCCCTCGCCCCAGGCGCACCCGCACCCGCACAAGGGCGTCCACGCGGGCGGGGGCGGCAGCCTCGCCGGGTTCGACCTCCAGGAGATCGGGCTCGGTGCCGCGCTCATCGCGGGCTCCATCGGGGCGGCGTACCACCTTTCCCGCAAGCGCACCTCGGAGGACGGCGGCTGACGCCGGCACCGCGCGCACAGGCCTTCGCCCCGGTTCCCCCCGCGAGGGGGGCCGGGGCGAAGGCCTTCAGTGACGTGCGATCCCCGAGCGGCTGCGGATCAGATCCGCTTCTCGGACCTGCGGCGCATCCAGAACAGTCCGCCACCGACCACGGCGGCGGCGACCAGACCGCCGCCGATGGCGATGTCGGTCGGCGTGGCCCCGGACGAGGAGCTGCCGCCGATACCGCCGCGCACGCCGCCGATGACGGTGAACGCGGCCGGACGGGTCAGTGTCCTGCCGGAGCAGGTGACGGTGATGTCGTACGTGCCCGGGCTCGCGTTGCTGTTGATCGTCGCGGTGCCCTTCGAGGTCTCGTTGGCGCCGTGGATGGGCGACAGCCGGGTCGAGGGGAAGGCGTTGGAGGTCGCGGTGCCGCCGTCCCGGCAGCCGTCGACGGTGATGGTCATCTGGCCCCCGCGGGCGATGACACTGGGCAGGGCGACGATGTTGCTCGGCTGGTCCCAGGCGACGGCCGCGGGGGCGGCGAGCCCGAGGGCGGCGACCGCCGCCGCTGACACCGCCAGGGCACGAGAGTTGCGCATCTGATCCTCCGCGGAAGACGCCCCGGGAACCGTCCCCGGTCGATCGGCGAGAAAGCGCCTCCCAGATAGACCCTCAGACGCCGATCAGGAGGCCGCATTTCGAGAATGGTCCGTCCTGGTGAGAGGACACGCCGAGAGAAAACCGCACAATCGGATATTGTCGCAGGTCACGGCCCGTCAGAAAATTCCTTTCGACGGCAACTCGGATGGCGCACCACCGGATGCCGAAAGGAGTCGGGGCCACCCGTTCGCAGCCGCACCCGTCGCCGGTTTCCCGCTTCGGACTTAGCGTTCTCGTATGCGCGAATGACGGGGCGACGGCCGCGTCGAGAGGGGTAGCGAATGTCTGGGTCCGAGCTGGCCGAAGAGGAGGAGCAGCGGAAGAAGCGTGCTCCTTGGGGCGTGATAGCGCTTGTTCTGCTGACCGGCCTCGCGCTCATTCGGAATGGTTCGGGGGAATTCGACGTCGGCCCTCCGCAGCCCGCGTCGGCCGCCGCCGCCGACAGCCGGGTGCAGGGCGCCACCACCTTCGCGGGCACCCCCGCGCCGCTGCCGTACGCCGTGCCCGACCGGGTCCGGATCCCCGCGATCCAGGTCGACGCGCCGATGCTGGCCGTGGGTCTGGACGCCGAGGGCTGGGTGGACGCCCCGCCGCCGGAGGACCCGAACCTGGCGGGCTGGTTCACCGGCGCCGTCTCGCCCGGCGAGAAGGGCACCGCGGTCGTCGTGGGCCATGTCGACAACAGCCAGGGGCCCGCCGTCTTCTACGGGCTCGGCGCCCTGAAGAAGGGAAATCGCGTCGAGGTGGCGCGCAAGGACGGAAAGACGGCCGTGTTCGAGATCTACGGCATCGAGGTCTTCGAGAAGAACAACTTCCCCGGCGACCGGGTCTACGGCTCCAAGGGCGCCGCGGAATTGCGGGTCATCACCTGCGGCGGCGGTTTCTCCAAGCAGAACGGCTACGACGGCAATGTGGTGGCCTTCGCCCGCCTGGTCGAGGTCCGCTGAGCGTTCCCCGGCCGGGCGGGCGGGAGCCCGTCAGGCGTACTGCCGCCGGGGGACGGTGACGTGATAGCCGGCGTCCAGCAGTTCGGGCAGATAGTCCCGCAGGGCGTGGACGCTCTGGGAGCGGTCGCCCCCGGCGTCGTGCGAGAGCACCACGACGCCGGGGGCGGCGCCGTTCTCCACCCGGCCGACGATGGTCCGGGTGCCGGGGGTGGTCCAGTCGAGGGTGTCGACCGTCCAGGCCAGCGGCTCCATGCCCAGTTCGGCGCCGAGCTGGAAGGCGGCGCGGTTCCAGGCGCCGTAGGGGGCGCGGAACCACTGGGGGCGTTCGCCCCAGGCCTCCTCGACGATGTCGCAGGTACGTTCCATCTGGGAGCGAATCTGGCCGCGGGTCAGCCGGGTCAGCAGCGGGTGGGACCAGGTGTGGTTGCCCACGACATGGCCCTCCTCGGCCATCCGGGCCAGCAGATCGGGGCGGGCGGCGGCCATTTCTCCGCACACGAAGAACATCGCCCGCACCTGGTACTCCGCGAGGGTGTCCAGGATGGCGGGGGTGTAGCGCGGGTCGGGGCCGTCGTCGAAGGTCAGCACCATGGTCCGGCCGCGGCCGGAGACCCGCAGCAGCGGGGTGCGGCGGACCAGGGTGCGGCGGGGCGCCGCCCGGGGCGGGCCGTAGCCGGTCAGGGGCTGGAGTCGGTAGGAGGAGGGCTTGAGGGCGCTGCGCGCCTGGGGGCCCGCGGCCGGGGCGGCGGGCCTGACCGGTTCGGTGTCCCCGCCCAGGGCGAACAGCCCGGCGGTGCCGGCCGCCCCGACGGCGGTGACGCCGGCGAGCAGGGCCCGGCGGCGGGTGAGCAGCCGGGTGAGCAACGGATCCTTCTGCATGACTCATCAGTCGCCCGGCCGGGCACCGGCGCACCACGACGACACCTCAGCGGCGGCACGATTCCACCCGCCCGGCCCATGACGGGCCGTCAGCGGCGGCGCGTCCGGGGGAAC
This sequence comes from Streptomyces sp. NPDC002784, assembly GCF_053592135.1. Classification (NCBI taxonomy): domain Bacteria; kingdom Bacillati; phylum Actinomycetota; class Actinomycetes; order Kitasatosporales; family Streptomycetaceae; genus Streptomyces; species Streptomyces sp. NPDC002784. The sequence continues at coordinate 87,153 of NZ_JBSFVD010000013.1, forward strand.
CGGGGGGACGGGAAGCCCTCCTCCCGGATCATCAGGCCGCCTCGATGCACGGCCGCTGCCGTGCCGGTGCGCTGCTGCTGCCGTGCCGATGCCGGACGCGGACCTGTGCGGACAGGTCCGCGTCCGGCTCGACGCGCCCGGCCTGGTCCCCTCCGGCGAGGCCGAACGCCGTCGGCGCGCGGCACCGCGGTGCTCGCGGGGCGCGGGCCGTCGTTCGGGTGCCCGTTTCCGCGGAGTTTGCGCAGGGGCGTACGCGGTGGCGTACGCGGTGGTGCGGGGCGGCGCTGAACGGGACGCGGGCGGCGGGGACTTTGCCGAGGGGACTGATGCCGGGCGGCCCCCGCAGAGACGGCGGCGGCGTTCTCGCCGGTCGAGCCGCCCCTCGGGGGCCCGGCCCGCGGGCTCCGATAGCCTCGGCGCGTGACGGAACAGCACGCGCACCGGTTCGAGCGGGGCACGGACGGGCCCAAGGTCATTGTGGTCGGGGTGGACGGCTCCGACTCCTCCCTGCGGGCGGCGGCGTACGCCGGTGGTCTCGCCCGGCGTCAGCACGCTCTGCTCGCCGTGGTGTACGTCCAGCCGGTGATGGCGGCGGGGGCGGCCCTCGGGGCGCCGGTCGCCGAGGTGACCGACGAGATCGCCGAGGATCTGGTGGCGCAGATCCGGGACGCGACGGAGCGCACGAGGGGGATATTCGATGTGCGCTGGGAGTTCCACACCTTCCGCGGCGACCCCTACAACGGCCTGGTGAAGGCGGCCGACGACCTCAAGGCGGACGCCGTGGTGGTGGGCGCCTCGGAGCAGGCGGGGCACCGGATCGTCGGGTCGGTCGCGATCCGGCTGGTGAAGGCGGGGCGGTGGCCGGTGACGGTGGTGCCCTGACCGGCCCGGCCGGGGGGATCGCGGGGCGTCAGAGGGAGCGCAGGAACTCCAGCACCAGGCGGTTGAAGGCGTCCGGCTGCTCCATGGAGAGGTAGTGGCCGACGCCTTCGACCGTCTCCGCCCGCCCGTTCGGGACCTCGCGGACGAGGCGTTCGGCGGCGTCGATCAGGTCGGCCGGTTCGAGGGTGCCGTTGAGCGCGAGCACGGGTACGTCGATCGTGGCCAGCCGGGACCAGGAGTCGGTCACCGGCACGTGCCAGTCCTTCTCGCCCGGCGTGTGCTTCGTGATCGTGTGCAGGGCCATCTCCCTGAGCCGGCGCAGGATCTCCGGGTCGATGTCCGCGGCGCTGCGGTGTTCGCCGGGCACGACCCGCAGGAAGGCCGTGAGCCAGCCCTCGATGTCGCCGGCGCCCAGGGTGCGCGCGAACTCGGCCTGGATCTCGCGGGTCCACGGGTCCGTGTACTGGTGATCGCCGGTCGCGGCACCGCACGTGACCACGGCGCGGACCAGTTCGGGGTGCTCCAGCACCGTGTCCGTGGCGATCACCCCGCCCATCGACACGCCGACCAGGGCCGCGGGCCCCGCGCCGAGGTGGCGCAGCAGTGCGGCGAGGTCGTCGGCCCAGCGGAACGGCGCGTTCGCGTTGGCCGAGAAGCCGTGGCCGCGTACGTCCGGCGCGATCACGCGGTACTCGGCGGCGAGCGCCGGTATCTGGTCCGCCCAGAAGCGGTGGTCGACGAACCCGCAGTGCAGGAGGACCACCGGGTCCCCCGAGCCGGTGTCCAGGTAGGCGAGGTCACCGTCGGCGGACGGGAAGAAGCGAAGCTCCGAGGCAGCAGTCATGACAACCAAGGTGTCATCCTCTGGATAGTTTGACAACCTGGTTGTCATGATGGGGCGGTGCATGATGTCCGGGTGAACGACAACGACGCCCCGCTTCCCCCCGACGCACTCGGCCACCACGTCTCCGAGGTGTTCGACCTGATCGGCGCGGTCTACCGCCGCGGGTTGCGGAAGGTCGAGCAGGGGGAACAGGTCGAGGGGGTCTCCGTCGGTGTGCGCTCCGTCCTCGGGCTGCTGCGCCGGAACGGGGCCATGACGGTGCCCCAGATGGGCCGGCTGATGGCGCTGTCCCGGCAGTTCGTGCAGCGGATGGTCAACGACGCGGTGGCCGAGAGCTGGGCGGAGGTCACGCCCAACCCGGCGCACCAGCGTTCCTCGCTGATCCGGATCACGGCCGCGGGCGAGGCGGTGATCGACGCGATCCTCGCCCGCGAGCACGCCCTGAACCGGCAGGTCGGCGGCGATCTGACCGACGCCGAACTGCGGGCGTGCAAGCGGGTGCTGAAGGAGATGCTCAAGACCTTCGACCACGTCGACATGGACTGAGCGCCGCCCCCAGCGCAGGGGGCGACCCCGAGGGCATGGGACCTACTCCCCCATCACCAGCCCGTCCTCGGCCGCGCCCCGGCTGAACACCACGTCCCGGATCCGGTCGCGCACCCCCGTGACGTCGGCGCCCTGTCCGAGCGCCTGGTTGAGGTTGACCACCCGGCCGGCGTCGACGTCGAACAGCTGGGGCACGAATTCGGCCTTGGCCACCTCCCAGCGCCCGCCGGGGCGCTTCGGCGGGGCGAAGGTGAAGCGGCCGAGCGTGGACTGGTTGCCGCGCGGGTCGGGGCTGCCCGCGTGGTTGAACATCTGGCCGGCGATCTGGTCGCCCATGCCGTAGATCACCCAGGTCCCGTTCACCTTCTCGTAGGCCTGCGGGACGTGCGCGTGGGTGCCGAGGATGAGGTCGACGGCGGGGCCGTCGCCGGTGCGGGCCGCGGTGAGCGAGCGGGCCAGGGTCAGCTGCTGCCGGTCGGGCTCGTCCTGCCATTCGGTGCCCCAGTGCAGCGATACGACGACCACGTCGGCGCCCGCCCGGCGGGCGGCCCGGGCGTCGGCGAGGATCCGGCCCTCGTCGATCAGATTGACCGCCCAGGGCTGTCCGGGCGGGAGCGGATAGCCGTTGGTGCCGTAGGTGTAGGCGAGGTGCGCCACCTGCGCCCGCCCGGCACGCAGCACGTTGACCGTGCGCGCCTCGGCCTCCGCGCGGGCGGATCCGGCATGCCGTACGCCGGCCCGGTCGAGGGCGTCCAGGGTGCGGCGGATGCCGTCGGCGCCGTCGTCGAGGCTGTGGTTGGAGGCGGTCGAGCAGCCGTCGTAGCCGGTGGCGGCGAGGCCCGCGGCGACTTCCGGCGGGGACTTGAAGGCGGGGTAGCCGGTGTAGTTCCCGTTCTCACCGTAGACCGTCTCCATATGGCACAGGGCCAGGTCGGCGCGGGTGACCAGGGGCTTCACCCCGGCGAACATGGGGCGGAAGTCGTAGCCCCGGCCGCCCGCGTCGAAGCGGGCGCGGTCGATGATCGAACTGTGCGGCAGGACGTCACCGGAGGCGACGAGCGTGAAGCCACCGGAGCCGGTGACGGAGGGGGCGGGACGCCCGGGGGCCTCGTGGCGGTCGGCCTGGCAGGCCGCGCCCGCGGCCAGGACCGCGGTGAGGGCCAGGGCCACCTGTCTACTGCGTGCGATCATCTCTCACCCCGATGTAGTCGTATTTACACATCAATAGGTAAGAATCAGCGCACTTCGGTACCCGGTTCCGACACGCCTCTTAGCCCGTCCGGCCCTGCGCCGGCGATGGCCGAGACCGTTCGTCGAACCGTTCGTCGACGCGATCGACCGTCCGTCGCAGACCCGTGTGCGCGGCCTGTCCTCCACGGGCGCCCTGCGATGCCATACGGCCATGACGGCCGGAACCACTCTGATGAACGGGACGACCGCCGAGCACGAGCTCGCCGCACTCCAGCGCGAGCACGGCCGGCCCCTCTTCGCGCTGCTGCTCAGGCTCTGCGACGGAGACCGGCAGCGCGCCGAGGATCTGGTGCAGGAGACCCTGGTCCGCGCCTGGCAGCATCCCGAGGCCCTGCGCGCCGACGACTTCGACTCCGTACGGCCCTGGCTGCTGACCGTCGGCCGGCGGCTCGCCATCGACGCGCGGCGGGCCCGGCAGGCGCGGCCCCCCGAGGTCGGCGACGCGATCCTGGAGAACGCCCGGGTCTGCGCCGACCACGCGGAACGAGCGGCCGCCGCCCTCGATGTGCGGGAGGCTGTGAAGACACTCACTCCGGAGCACCGTGAAGTCCTGGTGCTGGTGTACTTCCAGGGGGCCAGTGTGGCGGAAGCCGCGCAGACCCTCGGCATCCCGCCCGGTACCGTGAAGTCCCGCGCGTACTACGCGCTGCGCGCCCTGCGCCGGGTGCTTCCCGGATACGCGGCCGACCTGCGGTGAAACCCAAGGCCGGGTCAAACCTCCGTAAAGCGCCTTGCCGTGGACCATGGTTGAGTAATCGGCTGTCTTCATCCGTGTTCCGGACTGGAAGCCCGGTTCGGGCGACGCGTACGCACCGGAGGAAGGCAGGAAGGGATGCAGCACAGAGGCCAAGAGAGCACCGACGGCACCGACGGCGGTGAACTGACCGTTCCCATGGCGTGGTTGTACGCCGAGTACATCGCCGACGAACTGCTGCGGACCGGCGATCTGATGCCGCCGACGTCCTTCGAGTTCCGCGCCGGCCGGGACGCGCTGGCGCTGACGATCTTCCTGTCCGACGCCGGGGGTGAGCTCTCGGGCATCCGGGTCGTCTCCCAGCTCGACACCTGGCTGTCGCTGACGGCGTACGACCAGCCGTGGCAGGACTGGGTGCGCGAGCGCATGGCGAGGAGGGCCGCCGAGGCGATCGAGTCCGGCGTCCCCGCCCCCGATCTGGACCTCGCCGAGGCGGCGTGGCGCTGGCTGGAGGAGACCGAACTGCTCGCACCTGACCTGAACGCGGTGCCGGGCGGTGGCGCCCCCGGAGGCGAGGACGAGGGCCCCAAGGTGTGGACGCCGGCCTGGCAGCTGGGGCTGCCGCTCGGGCACTTGGCGATCCACCTGTTCTAGGCGCGGTCGCGCGGCCGAAGCCCCGCGGAAAAATTTTCCGGGACGGGACCAATCCGCCGCCCCGGCCGCTCCGAAACCCTTGGTCGGGATTCTGTGCGGTGCTTGAGTGATTCGGCTGTCCGGTGCGTACGGGTGGGAGCAAGGAGTAACCCACCCCGCACCCAACGGCACGAGGATTCCGCATGAGGTCCCTGGAGAGGCATCGCGACGTCGCCGCGTACGCGCTCGGCGTGCTGGACGAGGCGGACGCCTTCCGCTTCGAGGATCACCTCATGGAGTGCCCCAGCTGCGCGGCACACGTGACGGAATTCGGCCCCGCCACACGGCAGTTGATGCTGTACCGCAGGGCGACTCCGCGCTCCGTGCACCCGATGGCCGGCCCGGGCCCCCGGCTGCTGGACCGCCTGCTGGGCGAGGTGGCGGGACGCCACCGGACCGGCCGCAGGCGCCTGCTGTTCGGCCTGGCCGCGTCGGCGGCGGTGGCGCTGGCCGCGCCGGGGGTCGCGATGACGGCGGCGGACGAGGGCTCGACGGCACGACGGGTCTCGGCCACCGACGAACGCTCCGGGGTGTGGGCGCAGGTGACGGCCGAGAGCGAGCCCTGGGGCACCCAGGTCGAGCTGAAGGTGAAGGACGGGGCGGGCCCGCGCGCATGCCGGCTGATCGCCGTCGGCCGCGACGGCTCGGAGCAGATGATCACCAGCTGGAGCGTGGCCCGCCACGACGCCCGCGCGAACACGATGATGGGCGCCGCCGCCTTCCAGACCCACGAGATCGCCCACTACGAGGTCCGCACCTCGGACGGGGAGCACCTGGTGACCCTGCCCTCCGAGTGACCCCGCTGCCCCCGTCGGCGGGCGGGCCCGGCACCCCGGTGTGACACTGCTGGGGACACACCCGAGAGCCCGGGTCCCGACGAGGGGAGCGCAGGTGGGGACGCCCGACGCCGACGACGGTCCGCTGGAGGAGTTCCTCGCCGACCCGGCCAACGCCGCGCTCGAACTGGCCACCGCCGTGGCCCGCTGCTCCAAGGCCCTGGGCCTGCAGCAGTCCGTGGTCTACCTCGTCGACCTCCAGCAGCGTCAGCTCGTCCCGCTCACCGACGTGGCCGAGGCGCTGGAGATCGACACCACGCTCGCGGGCTGGGCGTACCGCACGCAGTCCCTGCGCGTGGAGGAGTCCGAGAACGGCGGCCTGACGGCCTGGTTCCCCCTGCTGGACGGCGCCGAGCGGCTCGGCGTCCTCGCGGTGCACGCCCCGTCCCTCACCTCGCGGACCCTGCGCCGCGGCCGGGCCCTGGCCGCCCTGCTGGCCATGATGATCACGTCCAAGCGGTTGTACAAGGACTCCTTCGTACGGCGCACGCGCTCCGAGCCGATGCAGTTGCCCGCGGAGATGCTCCGCGCCTTCCTGCCGCCGCGCACGATCGGCACCACGCACGTCGTGTCCACCGGGGTGCTGGAACCGGCCTACGAGATCGGCGGCGACGCCTTCGACCACTCGCTGACCGAGACGACCCTGCACATCGCGGTGCTGGACGCCATGGGGCACAACCTCGCCTCCGGGCTCACCACCGCCGTGTCGCTCGCCGCCTTCCGCAACGCGCGGCGCACCGGCGCGGATCTGCCGGACCTGGTGTCGTGCGTGGACGACGCGCTGGCGGAGTGGCTGCCGGACCAGTTCTGCACCGGCATCCTCGCCCAGCTCGACCTGGCGAGCGGGATGCTGCGCTGGAGCAACTGCGGGCATCCCATGCCCCTGCTGATCCGCGACCGGCGGCTCCTCGTGGACGCCATGGAGCGCGACCCCGAGCCGCCGATGGGCCTGCCGGGCCGGTTCGCGACGCGGCCGCGGCAGACCCATGAGATCGCCCTGGAACCCGGCGACCGGGTGCTCATGTACACCGACGGGGTCACCGAGGCACGGACCGAGGACGGCGGCGAGTTCGGCCTGGAGCGGTTCGCCGACTACGTCATCCGGGCCACCGCGGCGGGCGAGCTGGCGCCGGAGACACTGCGCCGTCTCATCCACTCGATCACCGACACCCCCAGCAACCGGCTCCGGGACGACGCGACCATCCTGATGTTCGAGTGGTGGCCCCGGACCAAGTGACGTCCTGTGCGGGCTACTTGAGGAGCCGGGACAGCCGCCGGTCGGCGAGGACGTGCCCGCCGGTCTGGCAGGTCGGGCAGTACTGCAGCGAGGAGTCGCTGAAGGACACCTCGCGCACGGTGTCACCGCAGACCGGGCAGGGCTCGCCGGTGCGGCCGTGGACGCGCAGCCCGCTCTTCTTCTCCGCCTTCAGCCGGCCCGCCGCCAGGCCCCGGGAGCGCTCCACCGCCTCGGTCAGCGTGGTGCGCAGGGCCCGGTAGAGGGTACCCGTCTCCTCCGGGGTCAGCTTCGCGGCCAGTTTGAAGGGGGACATCCTCGCCGCGTGCAGGATCTCGTCGCTGTAGGCGTTGCCGACGCCGGCGATCAGGCTCTGGTCCCGCAGGGCGCCCTTGAGCTGACGCCGCTCGTCCTTCAGGAGGGCCGCCAGGCGGGGCTCGTCGAAGTCGTCTGCCAGCGGGTCCGGGCCGAGGCGGGCGATGCCCGGGACGTCCTGCGGGTCCTGGACGACGTAGACCGCCAGGCGTTTCTGGGTGCCCGCCTCGGTCAGGTCGAAGCCCTCGCCGGTCTCCAGGGCGACCCGGAGCGCCAGCGGGCCCTTGCCGGGCCGGGGCGGGCCGTCGGGGAGGCGGTCCTTCCAGTGGAGCCAGCCGGCGCGGGCGAGATGGGTGATCAGGTGGGGGCCGTCCGCCGTCTCGAGGTCCAGGAACTTGCCGTACCGGCGCACCGCGGAGACCTCGTGCCCCTCGACGGCGGCCAGGGGCGGGTCGTACGTCTTCAGCACGCTGATCGCCACGGGCAGCACCCGGACGATCTCGTGGCCGACCAGGTGCTCGGTGAGGAAGTCCTTGAGCGCTTCCACCTCGGGGAGTTCCGGCATACGTCCAGAGTGCCACCGGGGGCGGCTCAGTTCCGCCCGGGCACCACGAACTCGCACCACACGCACTTGCCGCCGCCGCGGGCCTCCACTCCCCAGACGTCGGTGAGCAGCTCCACCAGGAGCAGGCCGCGGCCGGACACCCCGTCGTCGCCCGCCTCCCGGCGCCGGGGCAGGGCGCTGGAGGAGTCCTCGACCTCCACCCGCAGCCGGCGGTCGGCGCCGGTGAGCACCCGCAGCGTGACGATCGCGGCGCCCTCGGTGTGCATGAGGGCGTTGGTGATCAGCTCGTCGGCGACCAGTTCGATCTCGTCGTCCCGCTCGCCGGAGCCCCAGGCCCGCACGGCGGCGCGGATCATGTGGCGGGCCTGGGTGAGCGCCTCGGGGTCGCCCGGCGCCACATGCTGCTGCAGCCGCCCGCCGGTCTGCGGGGCGTCCAGGCCACGGCGCCGCAGCAGAAGCAGGGCGACATCGTCGTCACCGCCGCGCTCCTCGGCCACCTCGATCAGCCGGTCGGCGAGTTTGCGCACGTCGTCCGGGCCGTCGGCGACCAGGGCGGTGAGCGTCTGCATGCCTTCGTCGAGGTCGAAGCCGGGCTGTTCCACCAGACCGTCGGTGCACAGCAGCAGGGTGTGCCCGGGGTCCAGTTCGAGGGTGCGCACCGGGTACTCCAGGCTCCCGAACTCGGCCGACAGACCGAGCGGCAGGCCGCCCTCCACGGCCACTCGCCGGCAGGTGCCGTCGGGCTGCCGGACGAGCGGGTCGATATGGCCGGCGCGCACCGCCTGCACCACTCCGGTGGACAGGTCGGCCTCGGCGTACAGGCAGGTCGCGAACCGGTCGGTGTCCAGTTCGTGCAGGAAGACCGAGGCGCGGGCCATCACGGTCGCGGGGGTGTGCCCCTCGGCCGCGTAGGCCCGCAGCACGATGCGGAGCTGGCCCATGACGGCGGCGGCATGGGTGTCATGGCCCTGGACGTCGCCGATGACCGCGCCGACCCGGCCGCCCGGCAGCGGGATCAGGTCGTACCAGTCGCCGCCGATGTCCCGGCCGAGGGTGCCCGCCGCGGTGCCGGCCCGGTAGCGGACGGCGACGTCGGCGCCGGGGACGCTCGGGATGGTGCGCGGCAGCATGGCCTGCTGGAGGCCGGTGGCCAGGTCCTTCTCCTGCTCGTAGAACATGGCCCGCTGCAGGCTCTGCGCGATGCTGCTGCCGAGGGCGACCAGGACGTTGCGGTCCTCGGGCGAGAAGCCGCGCCGGTCGCTGTAGAGCAGGCCCATGGCGCCGATGGGCCGGGCCTGGGCGATCAGCGGCAGATAGGCGGCCGAGGTGATGTCCAGGCCGGTGATGTGCTGCCACAGCCGGGGATAGCCGTCCGCGAACTCCTGCGGTGACTCGATGAACCGCGGGGTGAGGGTCCGTACCACCTCGCTCATCGGGTACGGCTCGTCGATGCGGGTGACGCTGGTGCCGGGGACGAAGCTGCCCGCCGGGCCCTCGGCGATCAGCCGGATCCGGCCGGCCTCGACCAGGCCCATGACCAGGCTGGTGGCGCCCAGATGGGTGAGGCCGTGGGTGTCCTTCAGTACGTCGATGACGTCCTGGACCGTGCGGGCGTGCGCCAGCGCGGCGGTGGTCAGCTCGACGACGTTGGTCTGCTGCCGGCGCGCCTCGTCCGCCTCGGCCCGGTCCCGGCGCGCGGCACTCTCGGCCAGCTCCTGGGTGGCGTCCCGGACGATGCCGATGATGCGGCGCGGGCGGCCGGTCTCGTCGCGCCGGATGTAGCCCTGGGTGTGGGTCCAGCGCAGGCTGCCGTCGCGGCGGCGCAGGCGGAAGTAGGCGCCGTAGTTCTCGCTGCCGTCCTTTATGGCCTGGGCGACCATGGTGTCGAGGCGGTGCCCCTCGGCCGGCGGGACCCGGACACCGAGGCTCTCGGGGCGGCCGTCGTACTCGTCGGGGCGCAGGTCGAAGACCTCGTAGGCCTGGGCGTCCATGTGGAACAGACCGCTGTCCAGGTCCCAGTCGAAGCTGCCCATGCGGTTGAGCGCCAGGATCGGATCCGGGTGGGCGGGCCAGTCGTCCGGGAGTGACAGGGCGCTCGCTCCCCGATCAACCATGCGCCCACTTTGACAGGAATTGTCCGATTCTTCGACCGGGAAGGGCGGACCGGGGAGCGAGCCGTCAACTGGTGAAGACATCCGTCGGACTGCCGAAGATGCTGCCGGAGGCGGACCGCTCCTCGGGCGCGTCGGGGATCAGCCCGCCGGCGTCGGGCACGTCGGGCGTGTCCGGCACGGCCCCCGGGCCGATCTCGTCCGAGGCGTCGAGGGAGAGCTCCGGCGCGTCGGGCACCGAGGACTCGGTCCCGGTGTCCTCGTCCGAGGGCGCCGGCGGGGTCTGCGGCTCGGTCGTGGGCGGAGTGGCCGTGACGGTGGCGCTGGAGCAGTCCGTCGGGGCCGGCGGTGCCGCGGGGGCGTCCTCGGTGGCGCCGGGGGTGGCGGTGGGGGTGACGGTGACGGTGGGGGTCGCGCAGTCGGCCGGTGTGCTCTCCAGCGTTCCGTCGGGCGATCCTTCGGGTGTTCCGTCGGGCGTTCCCTCGGGCAGGGTGGAGCCGGTGCGCCCGTCGGACGGTTCGGTGCTCTCGTCGTCCGGGGCGAGGCTGTCGTCGGGGCTCGGGGTGCTGGGCGTCGAGGTGCCGGGCGTCAGCGGTTCCGGCCGGGGTACGGGGCGGTCGTGCCGTACGTCGTGGCCGACCCGGCGTTCGATCCAGGTGTTGCTGACGACGTTGATGATCGTGATGTTGGTGATCACCTGGGGCGCCGGAGTCACCACGACGACCCGGGCCGGACGGTAGCCCGCCCACGCGGGACCGCTGACGGCGGGGCTGCCCTGGGTCGCCGCGGGCGGCTTCAGCGGGTTGCCGCAGGCGCAGCGCACCCTGGGCACGCCCCGGTCGTCGACGAGGACGGCGGTGCCGGCCTGGAGGACGGACTGGTAGGTGGTCGTCCGTCCGGCGCGGTACCCGTGGTTGGTGACCCGGGTGTCGGCGCGCAGCACGACGGGGGCGAGGCCGCGCAGGTACTGCGGAATCCCGGCTTCGGAGATGCCGGCTGCCCCGGCGAAGGCGCGCGCCTTGCCCCGGTCGGCGGTGAGATAGCCGATCTGCCGGTTCACATCGCAGCTGCCGACGCGCTCGGTGCCGCTGTACAGGCCGGGTGTGGACCCGGAGTAGGAGCGCACGCCGTCGGAGGTCGGGGTGGACTGCGGCGTTCGGGTGACGGGCGGCGGGGTAGCCGTCGAGGTGGCCGTGGAGTCCGTGAAGGGATCGGGTCCCTGTGCCGCCACCGGCTGGAGGAAGACCTCCCCGCTCGCCGCCGTGCCCGTGCCGCTCTCCGAGCCACAGCCGGTGACCAGCAGCGCCGTGGCGAGCGCGCCGGCCGTGACCAGGGTTCCTGTGGGGGTTCGCACCGCACTCTCCCGCCTCTTTTCGGGCAGTTCGCCACTCATTGTCTGCTTCACCCGCATGGGTTACGCAACCGGAGGGGCGATGCACGCAGAGTGACCGCACGGCGGAGGCTGGCGGGACAACGGAACGAAGGAGCGCAGGCCGTGGAGTGGTTCACCGCATCCGAGTACTGGCTGAGCCGGCTGGTCTTCCAGCGGGCGCTGGCCGGCGTGTACCTCGTCGCGTTCCTGACGGCGGCGCTCCAGTTCCGGGCACTGATCGGCGAGCGCGGCCTGCTGCCCGTGCCCGCTCACGTGGCGCGGGTGCCGTTCCGGGCGGCGCCGAGCCTGTTCCACTTCCGCTACACCGACCGGCTGTTCGCGGTGTGCGCCTGGTCGGGCTGCGCGGTGTCGGCGGCGCTGCTCGCCGGAGTGGACGGGCTGCTGCCGTTGTGGGGCGGCATGCTGCTGTGGCTGGTGCCCTGGGTGCTGTACCTGTCGATCGTCAACGTGGGGCAGACCTGGTACTCCTTCGGCTGGGAGTCCCTGCTGCTGGAGGTGGGTTTCCTCGCCGTCCTGCTCGGCAACGACGAGGTGGCCCCGCCGATCGTGGTGCTGTTCCTGCTGCGCTGGGTCCTGTTCCGCGTCGAGTTCGGGGCGGGTCTGATCAAGATGCGGGGCGACGAGTGCTGGCGGAAGCTGACCTGTCTCGACCACCACCACGAGACCCAGCCGATGCCCGGCCCGCTGAGCTGGTTCTTCCACCATCTCCCGCGACCGCTGCACCGCGTGGAGGTGGCCGCCAACCACGTCACCCAACTCGTCGTGCCGTTCCTGCTGTTCGCCCCCCAGCCGGTCGCCTCGGCCGCCGCGGCCCTGATGATCCTCACCCAGCTGTGGCTGGTGCTGTCGGGGAACTTCTCCTGGCTGAACTGGATCACCATCGTGCTGGCGCTGTCCGCGCTCGCGCTCCCCGACACCTCCCCCTCGGCGGCGGTGCCGGACACGCCCGCCTGGTACCAGGTCGTGGTCCTCGCCGTCTCCGCGGTGCTCCTCGCCCTCAGCTACCGTCCGGTGCGCAACATGCTCTCCCGCCGCCAGGTCATGAACCGCTCCTTCGACCCCCTCCATCTGGTCAATACCTACGGCGCGTTCGGCAGCGTCAGCCGGGTCCGCTACGAGGTCGTGATCGAGGGCACGGACGAGGACGTACCGCGCGAGGACTCCGACTGGCGGGAGTACGAGTTCAAGGGCAAGCCCGGTGATCCCCGGCACTGGCCGCGGCAGTTCGCGCCGTACCACCTCCGGCTGGACTGGATGATGTGGTTCGCCGCGCTCTCCCCCGCCTACGCGGGCGCCTGGTTCGGCACCCTGGTGGAGCGCCTCCTGGAGAACGACCCGGCCACCCTGAAGCTGCTGCGCCGCTCCCCCTTCCCGCCCGACGCGCCGCCCCGCTACATCCGCGCCCGCCTGTTCCGCTACCGCTTCACGACCTGGCGCGAACTGCGGGAGACGGGCGCGTGCTGGGACCGGACGTATGTGCGGGAGTATCTGCCGCCCACCCGGCTGGCGGGGGTGACTCACAGGTCGTAGACGCGGCGGGCGGTGACGCCGAAGATCTCGTCCCCGTCGGCCAGCTCCCGGGTGAGGGCGAGCACTTCACCGTAGGAGGCGAGCGGGGTGCTCACCGGCCAGTCCGAGCCGAACATCAGGCGGTGCGGCCCGAAGGCATCGAGCACGGTGTCGGCGTACGGGCGCAGGTCGTCCACCGTCCAGGAGGCGGGGTCGGCCTCGGTGAGCAGGCCGGAGAGCTTGCAGACCGTGTTGGGCAGCGCGGCCAGGGCGCGCAGGTCGGTGGCCCAGGGTTCGAGGGCGCCGGAGGCGACGGGCGGCTTGCCCGCGTGGTCCAGGACGAAGGTGAGTCCGGGCAGGGCGGCGGCCGCCTCGGCGCAGGCGGGGAGCTGAGGGGGCCGCACCACGAGGTCGTACACCAGTCCGGCCTCGGCGACGGCGGCCAGGCCGCGGCGTACGTCCGCCCGCAGCAGCCACCGCGGGTCCGCCTCGCCCTGCACCTGGTGGCGGATGCCCTTGAGGTACCGGCCGCCGGGGAGTGCGCGCAGGCGGGCGAGTTCCCCGGCCACGCCGGGGCCGGTCAGGTCGGTCCAGCCGACCACCCCGGCGACGAGGTCGTGCCCGGCGGCCAGGGCCAGGAGTTCCGGGGTCTCCTCCGGCACGGTGACGGTCTGGACGAGGACCACTTCCTCCACGCCTGCAGCGCGGGCCCGAGGCGCCAGTTCCGTGACGGTGAAGTCGCGTCGGAGCGGGCTGCCCGGAGCGATCCAGTCCTGGTCGCGGACGGCCAGCTCCCAGACATGGACATGCGCGTCCACCACCGTCACGGCAGCTCCCCCACCCCGCCCAGCAGGCCCATTTCCCGCAGTTCCTGCCAGAAGGAGGCGGGCACCTCGGTCGCGAACTGCTCGGCGCAGTCGTGCACTTCGGCTGCCGAGCGGGCGCCGACGAGCACGCTGGTGACCGCCGGGTGGGCCGCGCAGAAGGCCAGGGCCGCGGCGCGCAAAGTGATGCCGTGGCGCTCGGCCGTCTCCTTCATGCGCAGGGCGCGGTCCACCAACTCCTGTGGTGCGCGCGCGTAGTTGTACGTCGCTCCCGGCCGCGGGTCCGCCAGCAGACCGGAGTTGAAGGGCCCGCCGATCACCACCGACGCGCCCCGTTCCACGGCGGCGGGCAGGAGTTCGGCGAGGGCGCTCTGGTCGAGCAGGGTGTAGCGGCCGGCGCAGAGGACCACGTCCACGTCGGTGTCGCGGACGAAGCGGGTGAGCATCTCCGCCTGGTTCATCCCGGCGCCGATCGCGCCGACCACGCCCTCGGAACGCAGCTTCTCCAGCGCCGGATATCCCTCGCGGAAGGCGTCTTCGGCGTGGTCGTCGGGGTCGTGGAGGTAGACGAGGTCCACCCGGTCCAGGCCCAGCCGTTCCAGACTGGAGTCCAGGGTGCGGCGGATGCCGTCGGCGGTGAAGTCCCACACCCTGCGGTGGGTGGCGGGGACGGCGAAGCCGTGGGCCAGGTCGTCGCCGCCCCGGTCCGACGGTTCCAGGCGGCGGCCCACCTTCGTCGAGATCGTGTACTCCTCGCGCGGCCGCTCGCGCAGGGCGGCGCCCAGGCGGCGCTCGGACAGGCCGAGGCCGTAGTGCGGGGCGGTGTCGAAGTAGCGGATGCCGCGGTCCCAGGCGGCGCCGACCGCCTCGTACGCCTGCTCGTCGCTGATCCGGGTGTAGAGGTTGCCGAGGGCTCCGGCGCCGAAGCCGAGCCGGGTCACGAGGTCACCGGCCGCAGGCGCAGGCCCTGCATGCCGCCGTCCACGGCGAGGGCGGTACCGGTGGTGGCGCCGGACAGCGGGCTCGCCAAGTAGGCGATGGCGCCCGCCACTTCCTCGGCCGACACCAGGCGTCCGGTGGGCTGGCGGGCCTCCAGTGCGGCGCGCTCGGCGGCGGGGTCGGGGGCCCGGGAGAGCAGCCGGCCGATCCAGGGGGTGTCCGCCGTACCGGGGTTGACGCAGTTGACGCGGATGCCCTCGCGGACGTGGTCGGCGGCCATGGCGAGGGTGAGGGCGTGCACGGCACCCTTGGTGGCGCTGTACAGCGCGCGCTGGGGCAGGCCCGCCGTGGCGGCGATCGAGCAGGTGTTGACGATCGCCGCGTGCCGCGACTCGCGCAGCCGGGGCAGGGCGGCGCGGGCCGTGCGGACCATGCCGACGACGTTGACGTCCAGGACGCGGTGCCACTCGTCGTCGTCGTTGTCCTCGACGGTCCCCTGGGCGCCGATGCCCGCGTTGTTGACCAGCACGTCGAGGCCGCCGAGGTCGGCCACGGCGGCGCCGACCGCCGCCCGCACCTCGGCGTCGTCGGTGACGTCGGCGCGGTACGCGAGCAGCGGTTCGTCCACCGCGGCCGGGTCCAGGTCGAGGACGGCGACCCGGGCGCCGCGCGCGGCGAGCAGGTGCGCCGTGGCCCGTCCGATGCCGGAGGCGCCCCCGGTCACCAGAGCCTTGACTCCCGCGAAGTCGTTCATGCGGCGTGCCCCTTCTGCTCGTCGAGGGCGGTGGCCCAGTAGGTGCCGTCCGGGAAGGTGTACCGGGCGAGGGACTCGGGGCGCATGGCCGCCGAGAAGCCCGGAGCGGTGGGTGCCGTGTAGTGGCCCTCGCGGATCACCACGGGGTCGAGGAAGTGGTCGTGCAGATGGTCGACGTACTCGATGACCCGGTTCTCGGTGGTCCCGGTGACCGCGACGTAGTCGAACATCGACAGGTGCTGGACGAGTTCGCACAGTCCGACCCCGCCGGCGTGCGGGCAGACCGGCACGCCGAACTTGGCGGCCAGCAGCAGGATGGCGAGGTTCTCGTTGACACCGCCGACGCGGGCCGCGTCGAGCTGGACGATGTCGAGGGCGCCGGCCTGGAGCAGTTGCTTGAACACCACCCGGTTGTGGCCGTGTTCGCCGGTGGCGACCTTCACCGGGGCGACCGCCTCGCGGATCGCCGCGTGGCCGAGGATGTCGTCGGGGCTGGTGGGCTCCTCGATCCAGTACGGGCCGAACTCGGCGAGGGCACGGGTCCAGCGGATCGCCTCGGCCACGTCCCAGCGCTGGTTGGCGTCGAGCGCCAGGCGGATCCCGGGGCCGATGGCCGAGCGGGCGGCGCGGCAGCGCCGGATGTCGTCGGCCAGGTCGGCGCCGACCTTGAGCTTGATCTGACGGAAGCCGTCGGCGACGGCCTCGGTCGCGAGCCGGGTCAGCTTCGCGTCGTCGTAGCCGAGCCAGCCGGGGGAGGTGGTGTAGGCGGGGTAGCCCGTGCTCCGGAGTGCCGCCGAGCGCTCGTCGGCGCCGTCCCGGCCCCGGCGCAGGAGCTCCAGGGCCTCCTCGGGAGTGAGGGCGTCGGTGAGGTACCGGAAGTCGATCTGGCGGACGATCCACTCGGGTTCGGCGTCGGCCAGGAGCCGCCACAGCGGCTTGGCGGCGCGCTTGGCGGCCAGGTCCCACACCGCGTTGACGACCGCCCCGATCGCCATGTGCATCACGCCCTTCTCCGGTCCCAGCCACCGCAGTTGGCTGTCGCCGGTCAGGTCGCGGCTCAACGTCCCGGGATCCGCGCACAGTTCCTCGACGGACCGTCCGGTCACCGGTCCGCGCAGGGCGTCGATCGCGGCGACCTGGACCTCGTTGCCCCGCCCGATGGTGAAGGCGAAGCCGTGCCCCTCGTGCCCGTCGGCGGCGTCGGTGCGCAGGACGACGTAGGCCGCCGAGTAGTCGGGGTCCGGGTTCATCGCGTCGGAGCCGTCGAGCTCCCGCGAGGTGGGGAAACGGATGTCGTAGGTGTCCACCGCGATGATGCGATTCATACGACCATTCTCCGTCGTACGGCCCCCGAGGGGGCGGATTTCGCGGAATCCAGTCCCAGAGGTCCGATCAATCGGCGGGGAGTACGCGTACGTGGGCGGCGGGGAGCTTCTTCCACCAGTGGCCGTAGCGGCTGTAGACGCGCGGCTCGCGTGCCGCCAGCAGCGCCGGCAGGAGCCGGGCCTCCTGGGCCAGCTCCTGCCACACCCCGGGCGGCAGCTCGTGGAAGGCCGTGGCCTCGATGCCGCCCTCGGCCGGGCGCCAGACGCCCGCCACCTGGCCGTCGACCAGGAGTGTCGGCAGCACATCGCCGTTGACGCGGATCACCAGCGGGCGGTAGGCGGGCGGGATCACCCGGGCGCGATCGGCGTACGCGAGCAGCACGCTGTCCCACATCGCCATCAGCCGGGGCGGGGCCGGGGTGTCCCCGGGCGGGCGCGGGGCGCCCGGGACGTCGTAGTGGACCGTGCCGTCGGGGCCTTCCAGTTGCTCCAGGGAGCCGGCGAGCGCGCGCAGGGCGGTGCGGACGCGGGTCCGCTGCACCGTGGCGAACTGGGCCAGGTCGGCGACCGAGGCGGGCCCGAAGGAGGCGAGGTAGCGCAGGGCGAGGGCCTGCAACGCCTCCTCGGGTCCGCCCTCGGCCCGGTCCTCCGGCCCCGCGACGTACGCCGGTGACGTACCGAAGGACCATGGCCCCCCGGTCACCGCGTGCACGAGCGGAGTGAAGGACCGCAGCCCCCACCACGCCCCCTCCTTCCGCTCCTCGCCGACCCGTTCCCCGAGCCACGCCGTCATCTCGCCGTTCGACCGCGGCTCGGCCGCGAACTCCAGCAGGCCCGGCTCCAGTTCGGCGGCGTCGGCCGGGGTGAGCCCGGCGGCGGCGAAGCGGTACCCGAGCCGGGAGGCGTGCAGCGTCGGCCGCATCGCCTCCCGGAGCATCGGGTAGTCCTCGTGGTGGACGGCGTGCAGGGTGATCCGCAGCAGGGTCGCCTTCAGGAGGGTGCGGTCGGCGAAGGCGGCGTCCAGATCGGCCGGCGCGAAGCCGGCGAGCCGGTTCCACAGCGCGAGATACGGCGACGCCGGCTGCTGCGCCTGCACCGCCAGGATCCGCCGTACGGCCTCGGCCACCCCCAGCGGCTCGCGGCGCAGCAGCAGTTGGCGGGCGAGGGTGGCCCGGTTCAGTTCCCGCGCGCTGATCTTCACAGCACGGATTCTGCCCTCCGGAACCGCAACGTCACCAGCTCGAACGGCCGCAGCCGTACGGCGACACGGTTGCCGTCCCGCTCGACGGAACCGTCCGCGAGGGGGCGCTCCAGCAGGTCCGTGGCGGTGACGTCCGCGACCTCGAAACCGGCGGTGAGGGTCGCGCGGGAGCGGCCTCCGTGCGCTTCGTGGCAGCGGACGACCACATCGCCGCTGCCGTCGTCGGCGAGCTTGACCGCGGTGACGACGACGGCGTCCCGGTCGACGCCGACGAGTGGGGCGACCTCCCCGGCGCCGGTGCGGCGCCGCTCGGGCAGGTTGATCCGCCAGCCCTCGCGGACGGCGTCCCCGATGGCCGCGCCCGGCACCAGGGCGTGCCGGAAGCGGTGGACGCCCTGGTCGGTCTCGGGGTCGGGGAAGCGCGGGGCGCGCAGCAGGGAGACGCGCACCGTGGTGGTCGTCCCGCGGTCGCCGCCGGTACGGACCGTGCGGGTCACGTCATGGCCGTACGTCGAGTCGTTGACGATCGCCACGCCCCAGCCCGGCTCCTCCAGGTGCACGAACCGGTGGTTGCACGCCTCGAACTTCGCCGCCTCCCAGGAGGTGTTGGTGTGGGTGGGCCGGTGGACGTGCCCGAACTGGGTCTCGGAGGCGTACCGTTCGGCGTGCACGTCGAGCGGGAAGGCGAGCTTGAGGAACTTCTCCGTCTCGTGCCAGTCGACCTCCGTGTCCACGAGCAGCCGCCGCTCGCCCGGCGCGAGGGAGAGCACCTGCGTGACGCGTGAGCCGCCGAAGGACCGCACGATCCGTACCGCGTGCCCGTCGGGGACGATCTCGTCCACCTCGGTGAGATCGGTGACCGTGTTCCGGTAGAACTCGTCGACGTCCCAGGCGTCCCACATGTTGGGGAAGTCCGCGTGGAGCTGGAGGAGGTTCGCGGCGCTGCCGGGCGCGATCGTCTCGCGGTCGGCGCCGAGGTCGTAGGCGGAGACGACCAGCCCGCGCGCGTCGATCCCGATGCGCAGCAGGCCGTTGTCCAGGACGTGCCCGCCGCCCGGCCCCGAGGTGAGCCGGGTGCGGCCCTCGTCGGCCGGGGTCCGGGCGCCGCCCGCCGGGACGCCGTCGCGGGGGTGCGGGGCGGCGTTGAAGACGAGCGGGGTCGAGCCCTCCCCGGCCAGGGCGCCCTGGGCGGCGTCGATGATCCCGTTCAGCTCCGCGGCGAGCCGCTCGTAGGTCGCCCGCGCCTCCCGGTGCACCCACGCGATGGACGAACCGGGCAGGATGTCGTGGAACTGGTGCAGCAGCACCGTCTTCCAGATGCGGTCCAACTCCTCGTACGGGTAAGGGAATCCGGTGCGTACGGCGGCCGTCGCGGCCCACAGTTCGGCCTCGCGCAGGAGGTGTTCGCTGCGCCGGTTGCCCTGCTTGGTCCGCGCCTGGCTGGTGAGGGTGGCGCGGTGGAGTTCGAGGTAGAGCTCGCCGACCCAGACCGGCGGGTCGGGGTACTCGGCCTGCGCCTTGGTGAAGAACTCCGCCGGGGTCTCCCACACCACCGTCGCCGAGCCTTCGAGGTCGCGCAGCCGGGCCGCCTTGGCGACCATCTCGCGGGTGGTGCCGCCGCCTCCGTCGCCCCAGCCGGTGGGCGCGAGGGAGTGCCGGGCGACGCCCTTCTCCCGGAAGTTGCGGGCGGCGTGGGCGATCTCGCGGCCGTGCATGGAGCAGTTGTAGGTGTCGACGGGCGGGAAGTGCGTGAAGATCCGGGTGCCGTCGATGCCCTCCCAGCTGAAGGTGTGGTGCGGGAAGGTGTTCGTCCGCGACCAGGAGATCTTCTGCGTCAGCAGCCACTTGGAGCCCGCCGCCCTGATGATCTGCGGCAGGCCCGCGGCGAAGCCGAAGGTGTCGGGCAGCCACGCCTCGTCGTTCTCGATGCCGAACTCGTCGAGGAAGAACCGCTTGCCGTGCACGAACTGCCGGGCCATCGCCTCCGAGCCCGGCATGTTGGTGTCCGACTCCACCCACATCCCGCCGGCCGGCACGAACCGCCCGTCCGCCACCGCCTTCTTCACCCGCGCCCACACCTCGGGCCGGTGCTCCTTCACCCACGCCCACTGCTGCGCCTGGGACATGGCGAACACGAACTCCGGCTCGTCCTCCAGCAGCGCGGTCATGTTGGCGGTGGTGCGGGCCACTTTGCGGACCGTCTCGCGCAGCGGCCACAGCCACGCCGAGTCGATGTGCGCGTGGCCGACGGCGCTGATCCGGTGGGCGGAGGGCACGGCCGGTTCGGACAGCACCGTCTCCAGACGCGCCCGCGCCTGCGCCGCCGTGCCGTTGACGTCCTGGAGGTCGATCGCGTCCAGCGCCCGGTCCACCGCCCGCAGCAGCTCCCAGCGCCGCGGGGAGTCCACGGGCAGCTCGGCCATCAGCTCACCGAGCACCTCCAGATCGAGCACCAGCTCCCACACCGTCTCGTCGAGGACCGCGAGATCCATCCGGGCGAGCGTGTACTGGGGTGCGCTGCCCGCGGTGTGCTGGTCGCCCAACGGCGTGGGCACGAAGGGGTGGTAGCCGAGGACGACCGGGTTGGACGCGGCCTCGACGTGCAGCCGCACCTCCTCGCCGCCCTCGACGGGCGCGCCGATCCGCACCCACTGGTTGCGCGGGTTGAGCCCTTTCACCGGGCTGCCGTCGGGCCGGTAGACCAGGCCCTCGCACTGGAAGCCGGGCATGTTCTCGTCGAAGCCGAGGTCGAGCAGGGCCTCGACGGTCCGCCCGGCCCACGCCTCGGGGACGGTGCCGGTGACCCGGAACCAGCTGGTGCCCCACGGAGCACCCCAGCTGTCGCCCACCTCGATCGGCTCGGGCTCGGCCGCGAGTCCCTCGGCGACCGGCACGGGCTCACCGGGCGCGTGCCACACCGCCACCTGGAGCGGTACGGACTCGGGGTACACGGCGGGACGGATGCGCTCGTCGAGGACGCGCTTGAGGCGGCCTTCGACCAGGCTGCGGTCGTCATGCATACGGGGTCTCCGTAGGTCGTCCGGGCGGGGTTCCGAGCGGGTGGCGGCCACCGGGAGCGGGTGACCGCCGGGGGCTGACCTGGTGTACGGCTCCCCTGCCGCACCCGCTTCGAACCGGCCCCGGGGAAACCGCTCCCCGCCGGCGCCCCGCAGGGGGACAATGGCGGCATGCGGCTGCGGGGACTGGCTTGTGCCGCCGCCGGGCTGTCGCTGCTGCTGGCGGCGGGCTGCACCGGCGGCGCGGACGAGGACGCGCGCCCGACGGCGTCCGCGAGCGCGAGCCCCCGTACGGCATCCGCCTCCCCGTCGCCCTCGCCCTCCCCCGTGGACCCCGTCTCCCTCCAGGCCCTGATCCAGCGCGAGCACCGCGGCTCCGATCTGCGCCTGGGGACCGTCCTGGCGCGCACCGCCGCCTACACCTCGTACGCCGTGACGTACGAGAGCGACGGTCTGACGATCTCGGGGCTGATGAACATCCCGGCGGGCAAGGGCCCCTTCCCGGCGCTGGTGCTCGCGCACGGCTACATCGACCCGGCCGTCTACACCACCGGCCGGGGCCTGGCCCGCGAACAGGACCTGCTCGCCCGCGAGGGATACGTCGTCCTGCACACCGACTACCGCAATCACGCCCGCTCCGACGACGACCCCGACAACGACGTGAACCTGCGCCTCGGTTACACCTCGGACGTCATCGGCGCGGTCCTGGCACTGCGCGGCTCCGGCCGGCCGGAGATCGACGGGGACCGGATCGGGCTGCTCGGGCGCTCGATGGGCGGCGGGGTTGTGTACAACACGCTCGTGGTGGCGCCCGGCCTGGTCGACGCGGCGGTGGTCTTCGCGCCGGTGAGCGGCCGGCCGCAGGACAACCTGGAGCGGTTCCAGCGCGGCGAGGGCGACCCGATCGCCGCCGAGATCGACGCGGCGCACGGCACGCCCGAGGAGAACCCGCGGTTCTGGCGGAACGTCTCGCCGCTGACCTTCGCACACCGGGCGACGGAGCCGCTGCTGATCCACCACGGCACCGCCGACGACACCTGCCCGCTCGCCTGGT
The DNA here is from genome assembly GCF_053592135.1 of Streptomyces sp. NPDC002784. Taxonomy (NCBI): domain Bacteria; kingdom Bacillati; phylum Actinomycetota; class Actinomycetes; order Kitasatosporales; family Streptomycetaceae; genus Streptomyces; species Streptomyces sp. NPDC002784. The sequence continues at coordinate 109,140 of NZ_JBSFVD010000013.1, forward strand.
CGAAGCGGACGGTGGCGGCGTTCGAGGCGGCCGGGAAGGACGTGGAGCTGCGCCAGTACCGGGGTGAGGGGCACACCTTCGGACCGCGGTGGGCGGACTCGATGGAGGCGACGACGGCGTTCTTCGAGCGGCACCTGCGCTGAGCGGCGCCGGGCCGCGCTCTCGACGCCGGGGCGCTCGGCGGGCAGAGTTCTCTCCGACGTACCCGCGAGTAGTCCCCTCGCGCAGCCCCCCGAAGGAGCCCCCTGTGAGCAGCTGGGTCGGCCGGACCGCCGTCGAGATCGCCGCCGCCGTACGGGAGAAGCGGGCCACGCCCCGGGATGTGGTCGCCGAGCACCTCGACCGGATCGCGCGCCTGGACGGCCGGATCGGCGCCTTCCGCACGGTGCGCGCGGAGGCGGCGCTCGCCGAGGCGGAGGCCGTGGGCGCCCGCGGTGACCTGGCCGAACTGCCGCTGGCGGGCGTGCCGGTGGCGGTCAAGGACAACCTCGCGGTGTGCGGCGAGTCGCTGCGCGTCGGCTCCGCAGCGACGTCGCAGGCACCGGCCGCCGACGACCATGTCACGGTGGCCCGGCTGCGGGCGGCGGGGGCGGTGGTCGTCGGGCTGACGAACGTGCCGGAGCTGTGCGTCTTCGGCACCACGGACGGGGTGCACGGCATCTCCCGCAATCCGTGGGACACCTCGCGCTCGGCGGGCGGTTCGTCGGGCGGCAGCGCGGCCGCGGTCGCCGCAGGCCTGGTGCCGGTCGCCCTCGGCAACGACGGCATGGGCTCACTGCGCATCCCGGCGGCCAACTGCGGCCTGGTGACCGTCAAGCCGGGCCGTGGAGTGGTGCCGGCGGGCATCGGTGAGGGCGACTGGTTCGGCATGTCGGAGAACGGGCCCCTCACAACGACGGTCGAGGACGCGCGCCTGCTGCTGGCAGTGATGGCCGACGGGGAGCTCCCGCCCGCCTCCACGCGGGGCGGACGGCGCGTCGCGGTGTCGCTGCGCAGCCCGATCGCGGGGGTCGCGGTGAGCGCCCCGTACCGGGCGGCGGCGCGCGAGGCGGCGGGCGTGCTGATGAAGGCGGGCCACCAGGTGCGCCGGGCGGATCCCCCGTACCCGATGACGCTCGGGCTCACCGCGCTCGCCCACTGGACGGCGGGCACGTCGGTCGACGCCCGGGGCCTGGACCCGCGGTCGCTGACCCGCCGCACGAAGGTGCACGCGGCGATCGGCGGGCGCTTCGCCGGTCAGGCCCGCAAGGGCACGGCCCGGGAGGAGTTGCGCCGGGTCCTCGACCCGTTCTTCGAGCGGTACGACATCCTGCTCACCCCCGCCCTGGCCCGCCGCTCTCCCGAGGCCGCGCCCTGGCACGAGCGGGGGTGGCTGCGCAACATCGTGGCGAACACCGCCTGCTTCCCCTTCACCCCGCCCTGGAACCTCACCGGCTGGCCGGCCATGAGCATCCCCGTCGGCGCCCTGCCCTCGGGCGCGCCGTGCGCCATACAGCTGGTGGGCCGCCCGGGTGCGGAGACCGATCTGCTGGAACTGGCGGCCCAGTTGGAGATCTTGCGGCCGTGGCGGCGGACCGCGCCGCTGGACTGAACCGGGACTTCTACAAGGCTCGGTACATGATGTGCAGGCCCACCGGCCCGTGCCGCGGATGCTCGAACGCGTCCGGGACCGTGCCGAGGATCGTGAAGCCGAGGGACAGCCACAGCGTGACGGCGGGGTTGGTCTCGACGACGGCGTTGAAGACCATGCCCCGGTAGCCGTGCGCCTTGGCGGCGGTCAGGACGTGCTCGGCGAGGAGGCGGCCGATGCCGCGGCCCGTGTGCGCGGGGTCGACCATGAAGCCCGCGTTGGCGATCCGGGCGGCGGGGCCACCGTAGTTGGGGGTGAGGTACGCGGAGGCGACGATGGCGCCGGTCTCGTCCTCGACGACGTACACCTGTTTCGCCGGGTTCGTCCACAGGACCCGGGCCGCCTCCTCGGAGGTGCCCGGGTCCCAGGCGTAGGTCTCGCCGGCGGAGACGATGCGATGCCAGAAAGGCCAGATCCGCGGCCAGTCCTCGGCCGCGGCTTCTCTGATCAGCATGGGCGCCAGTCTCGCACGCCCATGCGACCGTCGATCGCGAAGGCTTCGGGGGCCTTCAGTCCACGCTCGGCAGGATGTGGGGCTCGGCGAGGTCGTCCTCGTAACCCGCGAGGCGGATCGGGGCCGACCGGGCCCACACGTCCAGGCTGCCGAGTTCGCCGGGCCGGCGGCCCGCGCGTTCGGGGCGATCCTTGGGGCGTTGTTCGCGCTTCGTCTTCTCCGGTGTCACCGCGCACTCCTTATGTGTCGGGTCACCCTCGGGACCACTGCGCCGGGCCGATGCGCCCGTCGCCGGTAGCCCGCTCGGATGTGAGTCGAAAGACCGTTCGGACGCGGTGGCGCCGGTTCCTCGTACGGAGCAGACCGTTGTGAACCGGCTGTCCCGGGACGGACCGTGGGTGTGGGTGAGACCCAGTTCTGCTGTCCGTCCGCTACAGAGTAACCAAATGAGCGGGTACCCGCTCGATGGGGCTGAAAACTCGGGGTTACTGTCTGAAGACGTCCTGTTTCCTCCCCTGTTGGTTCACCCCTGCGTGGGACCGAGGGGAACGGGTGCCCTGCACGGGCCGTTGGGATGCCCTCCCCGTCGCACGGATCGCGCCGCCGCCGCACGCCGCGCAGTTCAGGTCCCGTTGGTTGAATCGCAAGCCACCCATGGTCTGCTGGCGGACGGCAACGGCTGTCCGGCGGGAGGACTGGCGCATGGAGCTGCGCAGTGTCGAGGAGCTGATGGATCTGCTGTACGCCTGCCGGGGCACATGGGTTGCCCCCGGCCGCGTCGGCACCGCCGGAACCGATCTGCACCAGCACGCGCTGCGCACCGCCGCGCTGCTGCGCCGGTGCCGCCCCGCCGACAAGGAACTCCAGGCGGCCGGGCTGGTCCAGGCGATCGGCCCGCTGCTCGGGCCCGGTGACCGGGCCGCCCGGTCCGGCCGCGCGGCCGACGCCGTACGCGCCCTGCTCGGCGAGCGGGTGGCCCGACTGGTCCGCGCCCAGGGCCCCGGCACCGACCCTTGCGACGACGACCTGCTCCGGCTGCGCCAGGCGGCCGAGGAGGGCCGCACGGCTGGCTTCGACGCCGGGGTCCTGGAGGACTGGCGCACCGTCCTGGAACTGCTCGCCGCCCGGAACTCCCGCCTCGGGGCTGTCGACTGACGGTCCGTCATGAGACGGTACGGCGATGACGCCGCCGTACGGACTCCAGGGCAGGGCCGCCGTGGTCACCGGTGCCACCCGCGGCATCGGTCTCGCCGTCGCCCGCGCGCTCACGGAAGCGGGCGCGCGGGTGTGCGTGACGGCGAGGGACGCGCAGGACGTGCGGCGCACGGCGGCGGAGCTGGGCGGTGCGGGGCTGCCGGGTGACGTGGCCGACCCGGCGCATCCGCGGGCGCTGGCGGACTTCTGCGTGCGGGAACTGGGCCGCCTCGACATCGTGGTCAACAACGCCGCGACGAACCGGCCCTTCGGCCCGCTCATGGACGTCGACCCGCTCGCCTGGCGCACGGCGTTCACGGTGAACGTGGAAGCACCGCTGCGGATGGTCCAGCACGCCTGGCACGCCTGGATGCGCGACCACGGCGGCACGGTCGTCAACATCTGCACGGAGGGCGCCGAACACGTGGGCCCGCACATCGGCGCCTACGGCACCAGCAAGGCCGCCCTCCTGCACCTCACCCGCCAGCTCGCGGGCGAACTGGCCCCGAGGGTCCGCGTCAACTCCGTCTCCCCCGGCCTGATCCGCACCGACATGGCCCGCTTCGTCTGGGAGCACGCGGAACCGCAACTGGCCGCGGCCCTCCCGCTCGCCCGCGTCGGCTCCCCGCGGGACGTGGCCCGAGCCGTCGTCTGGCTGGCCTCGGACGCGGCCGAATGGGTGACCGGCGCCGACCTCCTGGTGGACGGCGGCACCCGGGTCCGGGCGGCGTCCCCGTCAGCGACCGGCTCGCCCCTCCAGGACCGCCTGCGCGACCAGGCGCCGACGGAACCGTGACGGCGCCCCGTGGCGAGCCCGGTCACCCGGTGGGATCATCGACCCCGAAGCCCTTCGGCCGGCCGCGCTGTCACCACTTGCCGGGCGCGTAGTCCTTCAGGAAGACGCCGTACACGTCCTCGCCCGCCTCGCCGCGCACCACCGGGTCGTAGACCCGGGCCGCGCCGTCGACCAGGTCCAGGGGGGCGTGGAAGCCCTCCTCGGCGAGGCGGAGCTTGTCGTAGTGGGGGCGCTCGTCGGTGATCCAGCCGGTGTCGACCGAGGTCATCAGGATGCCGTCCGACTGGAACATCTCCTGGGCGCTGGTCCGGGTCACCATGTTCATCGCGGCCTTGGCGGCGTTGGTGTTCGGGTGCCCCGCGCCCTTGTAGCCGCGGCCGAACACGCCCTCCATCGCCGAGACGTTGACGACGTAGGCGCGGCCCGAGGACGCTTTGCGGGCCGCCTGCGCCATCGCCGGGCGGAGCTTGCTGATCAGGATGAACGGCGCTGTGTAGTTGCACAGCTGGGTCTCCAGCAGCTCCACCGGGGAGATCTGCTCGATGGTCTGCACCCAGGTGTTGGTGTCGACGACGTCGGGGAGCAGACCGCCCGCGTCGATGGCGGTGCCGTCGCGGTGCCGCTCCACGCTGGCGTGGCCCGCGACCAGGGCGAGGTCGGCCACCTGCTGCGCGTCGAGCCCGGAGATCCCGACGGGCAGCGCGGCCAGGCCGTCCACCGCGCCGGAGTTGAAGGCGCCGATGACGTGGTGGGCGGGCAGCTCACCGGCCGGCAGCGGGGCCGACTCGCCGTCCACCAGCGCGGCGTAGGCCGAGGGCAGGCGCCGTACCGTCTGGGTGGCGTTGTTGATCAGGATGTCCAGCGGGCCCTGCTCGCTCATCCGGTCGGCCAGGGCGACGGCCTGGGCCGGGTCGCGCAGGTCGATGCCGACGACCTCCAGGCGGTGGATCCAGTCCGCGGAGTCGTCCATGGCCTTGAAGCGGCGGATGGCGTCCTTCGGGAACCGCGTGGTGATCGTGGTGTGCGCGCCGTCGCGCAGCAGCCGCAGCGCGATGTACATGCCGATCTTGGCGCGGCCGCCGGTGAGCAGCGCCCGCTTGCCGGTGAGGTCCGCGCGGACGTCGCGCTTGGTGCGGTTCAGCGCGGCGCAGTCCGGACAGAGCTGGTGGTAGAAGTAGTCGACTTCCACGTACCGCGTCTTGCAGGTGTAGCAGGAGCGCGGGCGCTGGAGTATCCCGGCGATCCGCCCCTCCTCGGTGGGCGACGACGGCAGCAGCCCCTCGGTCTCGTCGTCGATGCGCTGCGCGGAGCCGGTCGCCGTGGCCTCGGTGACCGCCTTGTCGTGGGCGGTCTTGGCGGCCCGGCGCTCCTGGCGGCGGCGCTGCTTGACCGTGCGGTAGACGCCCGCGGTGGCCCGGCGCACGGCGATGGCGTCGGGGTGGTCGACCTCCAGCTTGTCGAGCTCCTCCAGCACGCTGAGGCAGACGGCCAGCCGCTCGGGGTCGATGCCGGGGCCGTACACGACCTCGTCCGTGGTCGCCGGACCGTCCTCTGTCACCGTCATCGCCGCTGCCGCTTCCCTGCTCACCCGTGCGGCGCTCCGACCGCGTCCGCTTTCGAACGGGGAATTCTACGGAGCGCCGGGCGTCACTACCAAAATCCGGGACGGTCAAGGGTCACAGGCCGTGATCAGCGTCTCCACCTCGTCCGACAGTGCCGCCGCCAGCCGGTCCAGATCCGGTACGGCCTCCGCGTCGGCGACCAGGCCGTAGTGGACCGCGCCGCGGTACGTCGAGACCGCCACCGCGAGGGACTGGCCGCGGGCGAGCGGCGCGTAGGGGAAGACGGCGGTGACCGGGTTGCCGCCGAGTCTCAGGCCGAGGCCGGGCAGCGGGACGCTGGTGACCAGGAGGTCGAACCAGAGCCGGGCGGCCTGGCCGACCAGGGGGCCGCCGAGGCGGTGGCCGAGCGGCGGGACGTGGTCGGCGAGCAGGGCCACCGCGCCCGCGCCGCGGTTCGGGCCCGCGTCCTTGTTGCGGTCCATGGCGGCGCGGACCGTGGCGAGGCGGCGCAGCGGGTCGGGGTCGTCGACGGGCAGCCGCACGAGGTATCCGGAGAGCCGGTTGCCCTGCGGGTGCGCGGTGCGCGGGCGGCGCCTGGAGACGGGGATCAGGGCGCGGGGCGCGACGCCCTCGCTGCCGTCGCCGCGCTCGTCCAGCCAGCGGCGCAGGGCGCCGGCGACGACCGCGATCAGCACGTCGTTGACGGTGCCGCCGACGGCCTTGCGCACCCGGTGCACATCGTCGAGGTCGACGACGACTCCGGCGGTGCGGCGGGTGCCGCTGGGCTCGGCGGTGAGCGCGGCCGTGGAGCGCGCGGCCAGCGTGGCGTCCAGGGTCGAGACGGCGAGGGAGGCGCCGATGTCCAGGGCGCGGCCCACGTCGGACAGGGCGCCCCGGACCAGTCCGGGCAGCCCCCGCAGGTCCGGGAGCAGGCGGCGCGGGGGCTCGGCCGGGCGGGGCCGGGGCTCGGGCAGGTCCATCGGGTCGAGCACGGCCGCGGCGAGGGTCAGCGCGCGCAGTCCGTCGGCGAGGGCGTGGTGGAACTTGAACAGCACGGCGAAGGAGTCGCCGTCCGCGCCGGGCAGCACATGGGCCTCCCAGGGCGGCCGGCCGCGCTCCAGCGGGCGTTCCATGAGGCGTCCGGCGACCGCCTGGAAGTCGTCGGCCGGGGCGTGCAGCCGCACATGGTCCAGGGGGTCGAAGCCGGGGACCGGCTCCCGGGTGGCGGCGCCGAAGGCGAGCGGCTGCCATACGTCCCGGATGCGCATCCGCAGCCCGGGGACCGCGGCGGCGCGGGCCGCGAGGAGGTCGGCGGCGTGGGCCCCGGCGGTGGGCGACCGCGCGGAGAAGACACCCAGGGCACCGAGGTGCATCGGGTGCCGTGCGGACTCGATGTTCCAGAACGCCAGGTCGAGAGGGGCCAGCAGGTCGGAAGTCAAGGGCTTGCCTCGCGTCGACGACGGGGTGGACCAGCAGTCAATCGTCCTTGAGCGATTACGGTCAAGTACGATCAAGCTACGCACAGTTAACAGCAGATTAAGTCCAACCCGTTGGCGGAGCGCGAGGTCAGGTCACCCGCTGCCCCTTCCCCAGTGCGATGACCCCGCCCTCGGAGACCGTGTACAGTTCCGCGTCCCGCTCCGGATTGACGCCGATCGTCGCGCCCGGCGGCACCTCCACGTTCTTGTCCAGGACCGCCCCCCGCACGACCGCGCCCCGGCCTATGTGGACGTTGTCGTGCAGCACCGACCCCTGGACCACCGCCCCGGGGTCCACCACCACACCCGGCGAGAGCACGGACCGCGTGACCTGCCCCCGGATCAGACAGCCCGCGCTGATGATCGACTCCCCGGCGATGCCGCCCGCGTTGAAACGGGCCGGGGAGAGCTGGCCCGAGTGGGTGTAGATGGGCCACTGCCGGTTGTAGAGGTTGAAGGCGGGCCGCTCGGCGATCAGGTCCATATGGGCGTCGTAGTACGCGTCCAGCGTGCCGACGTCCCGCCAGTACCCCTGGTCCCGGGTCGTCTCGCCGGGGACGTGGTTGGCGCTGAAGTCGTACAGCTGCGCCTCGCCCCGCTCGGTGAGCTGGGGCAGGATCGAGCCGCCCATGTCGTGCACGGACCGGTCGTCCTCGGCGTCCCGCTGGAGCGCCTCGATCAGGGCCTTGGTGGTGAAGATGTAGTTGCCCATCGAGGCGAACACGCACTCGGGGTCGCCCGGCAGGCCGGGCGGGTCGGCGGGCTTCTCCAGGAACCGCTCCACCGTCTGCCCGTCGGAGCCGGGACTGATCACCCCGAACGAGGCGGACTCGCCGCGCGGGACGCGTATCCCGGCCACGGTCACCCCCGCGCCGGACTCGATGTGCTGGGCGAGCATCTGCCGCGGGTCCATGCGGTACACGTGGTCGGCGCCGAACACCGCGACGTACTCGGGGCGTTCGTCGTAGATCAGGTTCAGGGACTGCAGGATCGCGTCCGCGCTGCCCAGGAACCAGCGGGGGCCCAGGCGCTGCTGGGCCGGGACCGGGGTGACGTAGTTGCCGAGCAGACTGGACATCCGCCAGGTGGTGGTGATGTGCCGGTCCAGCGAGTGCGACTTGTACTGCGTGAGCACGCAGACGCGCAGGATGTCGCCGTTGACCAGATTGGACAGGACGAAGTCGACGAGCCGGTAGGTGCCGCCGAACGTGACCGCGGGTTTCGCGCGGTCCGCCGTCAGGGGCATCAGGCGTTTGCCTTCTCCGCCCGCCAGCACGATGCCGAGCACCGAAGGTCCGCCACGACGCATGGGCCGCTCCCCTCACCCAGATTGACCCCAGCCTGCCCCCACTCGAGGTGTCCTACGCCTGTTCGAGGATCTCCTCGTAGAGCCGGACCGTGCGCCGCGCCACCGCGTCCCAGCCGAACTCCCCCACCGCGCGCTCCCGTCCGGCCTCGCCCATCGCCCGGGCGCCCTCCGGATCCGCGAGCACGGAGTCCAGGGCCCGCGTGAGCCCCGCCTCGAAGCCGTCGTCCACCGGCACCAGAAGTCCCGTCTTGCCGTCGTCGACGACCTCGGGGATCCCGCCGGTCCGCGAGGCCACCACGGCGGTCCCGCAGGCCATCGCCTCCAGGTTGACGATGCCGAGGGGTTCGTACACCGAGGGGCAGGCGAACACGGCGGCGTGCGTGAGGAGTTGGATCACCTCGGGGCGCGGCAGCATCTGCGGGATCCAGTGCACGCCCGCGCGTACCCGGCTCAGCTCCTCGAAGAGCTCGCGGAACTCCCGGTCGATCTCCGGGGTGTCGGGGGCGCCCGCGCACAGCACGACCTGCGCGGCCGGGTCGATGTCCCGTACCGCGCGCAGCAGATGGGGCACGCCCTTCTGGCGGGTGATCCGGCCGACGAACAGGACGTACGGGCGGCGCCGGTCGATGCCGATCCGGTCCAGCACGTCGGTGCCGTGGTCGGGGCGGTACAGGTCGGTGTCGATGCCGTTGTGCACGACGCGCACCCGCGCGGGGTTCAGCCCCGGGTAGCAGGCGAGGATGTCCTCGCGCATCGCGCCCGACACGGCGATCACCGCGTCCGCGGTCTCGATCGCGGTGCGCTCCGCCCAGCTGGACAGGGCGTACCCGCCGCCGAGCTGCTCGGCCTTCCAGGGCCGCAGCGGCTCCAGGGAGTGCGCGGTCATCACATGCGGGATGCCGTACAGCAGCTTGGCCAGATGGCCGCCGAGATTGGCGTACCAGGTGTGCGAGTGGACCAGTTCGCTGCCTTCCAGGGCGGCGGCCATCGCGAGGTCCACGGAGAAGGTGCGCAGCGCGTCGTTGGCGGTGTCGAGGGCGGACCAGGGGCGGTGGCGCAGCACGCCCTCGGCGCGGCCCTCGCCCCAGGAGTGCACCTCCAGGTCGACCAGGGACGTCAACTCCCGGGCGAGGAACTCCACATGGACACCGGCACCGCCGTACACATCCGGCGGGTACTCCCGGGTCAACAGTCCCACTCGCACCCGCATCCCCCTGTCTCGGCCGGTTCCCCCATGGTCACCCAGATACGGCGCGCGCGGAAGAGCGCAGCGAGCGGGGACTCGGCCGCCTCGCGGGGGTGAAAAGTCATAGAATTGCCGTGAAGATCAGACGATGTCCAACCGTAGGGCCGAGGTCCACGAGGAGCGGTAGTACCAAGGGCGGCCGTAGGCGTCTCGGGGTGCACCCCCCACCCTCAGGAGGACGGAGGGCGTTTTGTACTCCATCGGCAGTAGGAGTGATTGCCTGCTCAGGGACGACGACGGGAAGAACTTTTGACGGCATCGTGTTGGCTATGGAAGCCGACAGCTGGCCGCGCGGGACGACGAGCCCCCGCCTCACGCAGAGGAGCCGCTCATGAGTGCCCTCGCGTTGTCCGTGCTCCTGTCCCTCGTCTCCGCCGTCGCCTACGCGGGCGGAGCGATCGTGCAGGAGCGCGTCGCGGTGTCCACGCCCGGACAGCACTACGCGCCGCTGCGCCGGCCGGTCTGGTGGGCCGCCGTGGCGCTGAACGGCCTGGGCGGCCTGCTGCACGTGGCGGCCCTCGCCTACGGACCGCTGAGCGTGGTCCAGCCGCTGGGAGCGCTCACCATCGTGTTCGCGCTGCCGATGGCGGCCCTGTTCGTCGGCCGCAAGGCCGGGGCGACCGCCTGGCGCGGCGCGATCATGGCGACCGTCGGTCTCGCCGGTCTGCTCTCCCTGGTCGGCGCCTCCGAGTCGCAGTCGCTCGACACCGCGCAGCGCACCGGCGTGGCCCTGGTCACCGCGGGTGCCGTCGCGACCCTGATGATCGCGGGCCGGGCGGCCCACCGGCACCCGGTGGTGCGCAGCGTGCTGCTCGCGACCGCGTCCGGTATCGCCTTCGGTATGTCCTCGGTGTTCACGAAGATCGTCGCCGTCGACTGGGACGGCGGGGTGACGGCGGGTGACCTGCCGTCCCTGGCCACCATCGGTGTCTTCGCCACCGCCGGTCTGCTGCTGTCGCAGGCCGCCTACCGCGGCGCCGGACTCGCGGCCCCGCTGGCGGTGCTGACGGTCGTGAACCCGGTGATCGCGGCCGCGGTGGGCATCACGATGTTCGGCGAAACCTTCCGCTACGGCACCACCGGCACCGCGCTCGCGCTGAGCTGCGGTGTGGTCGCGGCGGGCGGCCTGATCCTGCTGACGACGGAGCGCATTCAACGCGCTCCGGCACCCGCGCGGCCGGTCCCGGAACTCCCCGCGACACCGGCGCCGGTGCCCGCGCCCGCCTCCGCCCCCGCCGAGGAGCTGGTCCTCGCCTCTGCTTCCGCCTCCGCGGAGGAGCTGGTCCTCGCGCTCCCCGCGCAGCAGGAGACGACGCCGAGCGCCGCCTCACCGCACCTCTACGGGCCGTTCTACGGCGGCCCCTACGTCCCGATGCCGGTCCTGGACCGGCACCGGACGCGCGTCAAATCCTGACGCCGCCTGCCCGCAGGTAGGCCACCGGGTCGATGTCCGACCCGAAGCCGGGCCCCGTCCGCACCTCGAAGTGCAGATGCGGGCCCGAGCTGTTGCCCGTGGAACCGGCGCGGCCGATGCGCTGGCCCGCGCCGACCTGCTGGCCGCTGCGCACGGAGATCGCCGACAGATGGGCGTACTGGGTGTAGCGGCCGTCGGCGTGCCGGACCACCACCTGGTAGCCGAAGGAGCCCTCCCAGCCCGCGCCGACCACCTTGCCGTCGGCGACTGACCGCACGGTCGTACCGGTGGCGACGGGGAAGTCGACGCCGGTGTGGTAGCCCTTCGACCAGGAGGTGCCCGCCTTGTGGTAGGGCGTGCCGGTGGGCGCGCTCACCGGGGAGACCATGGTCTTCTTGGAGGTCTTCGCGGGCGTGGACTTCTCGCGAGTGGACTTCTCGGGCGTGGACTTCTCGGAAGTCTTCTGTTTCGGCAGGGACTTGGCGGCCGCCGGAGTCGTCTTCGCGGGGGACCCGCCGCGGAGGGCGAGCCGCTGCCCGGGCATGATCAGGTCCGGATCCGCGCCCACGGTCTTGCGGTTGGCGTCGTACAGCCCCCGCCAGCCGCCCCGGACGTCCTGCTCGTCGGCGATCGTGGAGAGGGTGTCGCCGCGGACCACCGTGTACATCTGGGCCTTTCCGGCCCGGGACTGCGGTGTGGTCTGCGGCTTGACGTCCGGCACCGAGGTCCGAAGCTCGGGGCTCTCCCCGCCCCGGGTGAGCCCGGCCCGCACCGAGCACACCGGCCAGGCGCCGGGGCCCTGTCCGTCCAGGACCTTCTCCGCGACGGCTATCTGCTCGTCCTTGGTGGCCAGGTCGGCCCGCGGGGCGTACCGGGTGCCGCCGTACTGCTCCCAGGTGGACTGGGCGAACTGGAGGCCGCCGTAGTAGCCGTTGCCGGTGTTGATGTTCCAGTCGTTGGTCGACTCGCACGCGGCGACCTTGTCCCAGGTCTCCACGTCCGCCGCCTGCGCGGTTCCGGCGCCGATGAGCGGGATCGCCATCCCGGCGCTGCCCGCCGTCACGGTGAGCGAGGCTCGGTTGATCCTGTTCGGCTGATACCGGCGGTGCCGGCCGCGTGCGGCCATAACGGTGCCCCCTCGACATGCGTCAGGAGGGCCAAAAGTAAGCGCCCGTAACAGGCCATGACAAGACAGCAATCGGCCGCGATATGGCTCAAGAAGCAAGGGCGGGGCTCCGGTTGCGCAACGGCTGAGGCGGGCGGGCCCTTCCGTGCGTATCAGCCTGCGGAACATCGAGCCACCCGGAAGTGCGGCCGGAGTACCGGCACGTCAAGATGGTCCCTGCGGCAATACTGGCGGCCACGACCGGCCTCGACCGGCCACGACCGGCGCCATCGGTACCGGATTCCTTAGGAGCCAACGGAATGAGCAATTCAGCCCAGATCGGCGTCACGGGTCTCGCGGTCATGGGACGCAATCTCGCCCGCAACTTCGCCCGCAACGGCTACACGGTCGCGGTGCACAACCGGACGTCGGCGCGTACCCACGCGCTGGTGGAGGAGTTCGGCGGCGAGGGCGAGTTCATCGCGGCCGAGACCGCCAAGGACTTCGTGGCGGCGCTGGAGCGGCCCCGCCGCCTGGTCGTCATGGTGAAGGCCGGTGAGCCCACCGACGCGGTGATCCAGGAGTTCGCCCCGCTCCTGGAGCCCGGCGACATGATCATCGACGGCGGCAACGCGCACTTCGCCGACACCCGGCGCCGTGAGCGGGAACTGCGCGAGCAGGGCATCCACTTCGTCGGCATGGGCGTCTCCGGCGGCGAGGAGGGCGCGCTCAACGGCCCGAGCATCATGCCGGGCGGCCCGAAGGAGTCGTACGACTCGCTCGGCCCGATGCTGGAGAAGATCTCCGCGAAGGCGAAGGACGGGGCGCCCTGCGTGACGCACGTGGGTCCCGACGGCGCCGGGCACTTCGTGAAGATGGTGCACAACGGCATCGAGTACGCCGACATGCAGCTGATCGGTGAGGCGTACCAGCTGCTGCGCGATGTCGCGGGCTACTCCCCCGCGCAGATCGCGGAGATCTTCCGGACGTGGAACACCGGCCGTCTCGACTCCTACCTGATCGAGATCACGGCCGAGGTGCTGGCCCACGTGGACGAGGCGACAGGCAAGCCGTTCGTGGACGTCGTGGTGGACCAGGCGGAGCAGAAGGGCACGGGGCGGTGGACCGTGCAGATCGCGCTGGACCTGGGCGTCCCGGTGTCGGGTATCGCCGAGGCCGTCTTCGCGCGCTCCCTGTCCGGCCACGCGGAGCTGCGGGCCGCTTCGCGGGAGCTGGCGGGACCGAAGGCGGCGCCGCTCGGTGAGGCCGAGGCGGCCGCCTTCGCCGACCGCGTCGAGCAGGCGCTGTACGCCTCGAAGATCGTGTCCTACACGCAGGGCTTCCACGAGATGGACGCGGCGCGCGCCGAGTACGACTGGGACATCGATCTCGGTGCCGTCTCCGCGATCTGGCGCGGCGGGTGCATCATCCGGGCCGCGTTCCTCGACCGGATCCGCGCGGCCTACGACGCGCGGGCCGACCTGCCGAGCCTGCTGGCGGACGAGACGTTCGCCGGCGAGATCGCATCCGCTCAGGACGACTGGCGTGAGGTGATCGTGGCGGCGACCCGGCAGGGCGTACCGACGCCCGGCTTCTCCGCGGCCCTCGCCTACTACGACGCGCTGCGTGCCGAGCGGTTGCCCGCGGCGCTGACGCAGGGGCAGCGGGACTTCTTCGGGGCGCACACGTACCGGAGGGTGGACCGGGAGGGTTCGTTCCACACGCTGTGGGGCGGGGACCGGTCGGAGGTGACCGGGTAGGAGGGCTTGTGCGGGTGGGCGGGGACCGGTCGGAGGTGACGGCTTGTGCGGGTGGGGGGGCGGGTCGGAGGTGACCGCGGAGGAGGGCTTGTGCGGGTGGGCGGGGCCGGTTGCGCCCCGCGCCCCTCGGTACGTGGGCGCTCGCCGCGGTCTTCTGCCGAGCCCTCTGCCTCACGACAGCGGCGGGCCCGGTCCGGGTTCGGGGGCGGGCGGGGAGACCGCTTGGCGGGGCTCGCGCGGTGAGCGGGGCCAGTTGCTTGCGCCCGCGCCCGTCGGTACGACTGCGCTCGCCGCGTACTTCTACCGCGGCCCCTCCCTCATGAAAGCGGCGGGCCCGGTCCGGGTACGGGACCGGGCGGGGAGACCGCTTAGCGGGGATCGGGCGGTGGGCGGGGCCAGTTGCTTGCGCCCGCGCCCGTCGGTACGACTGCGCTCGCCGCGTACTTCTACCGCGCCCTCTGCCTCACGACAGCGGCGGGCCCGGTTCCGGGTTCGGGACCGGCTCCGGGCCCGGGGGGACCGGGGACGGACTCGGGTCCGGGACCGGCTGCGGGCCCGGCGGTGAGGGCGGGGGCGTGGGGACGGGGCCCGGTGCCGGATGCGGGTCCGGGGTCGGCGGGGGACCCGGCGTCGGCGCGGGGGCCGGGTCCGGGGTCGGGGCGGGGCCCGGGGTCGGGTCCGGGTGGACCGGGTCCGGATACGGATTGGTCATCGTGTCCTCCAGCCTGGGATGAAGCGGCGGCTCCTAGGACTACTGCCCCGCGTACCCCGGCTCGCCCGTGCAGTCACCCGCCTGGGCCCCGGCAGCGAGGCCCGGACGCGGGCTGGAGAGCACGGGGACGGCGGTCGTGGTCAGCCGCTGCGCCGGGGCCATCGAGGCCTGGGCCAGGACGATCACGTCGGCGTCGGTGACCTCGTCGGCGGCGGAGGCGACCCGCGTCGCGTACGCGTGTGCGTCGCCCGCCTCGAAACGCGCCCAGGCGCCCTCGACGAGACGGGTCCGCACCTCGACCGGGCGTCCGGCGCGCGCGGCCTCCTCCCGGATCAGGTCCGCCGTCGGGCCGAGCGTGCTCTCCAGGGCGGCGAGGACGACGACGCGGGTGCCGGTCGCGACCGCGGCCGCCGCCATCGGACGGTCGACGCGCAGCACGGGTACGCCGACGTCGGCCGCCTCGGCCACACCGCCGATGGTCGAGCAGGTGCACAGCACGGCACGCGCGCCCTCGGCGACGGCGCGGCGCAGGACCGCCGCCACGTCCTCCGCGACCGCGTCGGGGCCCTCCGCGCGGGCCCGTTCCAGCAGCCGCTCATCGACGACGTGCCGCAGCTCCAGCCCCGGCTGGGTCTCGTCGCGCAGGGCGTCGAAGACGGGGACGTGGACGGGCGAGGTGTGCAGGAGGGCGAGGGCCATCAGAAGCGGCCGGGGTGCGCCACGACCCACGCCTTCGCCGCGCGCAGCAGCTCGGGGTCGGCGGCGGGGGCCACGTCGGGGTGGCGCTCCGCCCACTTGACGACGTACGGGCACAGCGGGGCGACGACCGTGCCCTCGCGCTCGGCGACGGCGTACAGCTCGCGGGCGAGGGAGCCGGCGATGCCCTTGCCCTCGTGGGCGGGCTCGACGACGGTGTGGACGGGGACCAGGGCGCGCACGGGGGCTTCGAGGACGAAGTACTCGATACGGCCGACCACTTCGCCGCCCGCGACCGCCTCCAGGCGGCCCGCCGCCCGGTCGTCACGGATCTCGATCTCGCTCACGGGCACGCTCCTGGTCCGTCCGGTCCGTCTGCTCCGCTCAGGCCGGTACGGCCTGCGGGCTGCGCTGCTGGTCCGAGCCCGGTACCGGCTCGGACGGGTCGGCGCCGAGGGCCACGATCCGGTTGTCGTGGTCCACGTGCACGACCCGCGGCTGGAGCGTGCGCGCCTCGGCGTCGGTGACCTGAGCGTAACTGATGATGATCACCAGGTCCCCGGGGTGCACGAGATGGGCGGCGGCACCGTTGATCCCGATCACCCCGGAGCCGCGCTCGCCCTCGATGACGTACGTCTCCAGCCGGGCGCCGTTGGTGATGTCGACGATGTGCACCAGCTCGCCGGGCAGCAGATCGGCGGCGTCGAGCAGCTCCGCGTCGATGGTCACCGATCCCACGTAGTGCAGGTCGGCCTGGGTGACGGTGGCTCGGTGGATCTTGGACTTGAACATGGTTCGCAGCATGAACAGCTCCCAATGTGTCTGCTCCCTGCCCGCTCAGCGGGTCAAGGGCGGTCATCGGAGACTACAACGACCGGCACGTCCGGTCAGCTGCCCCCCGGGTATTGACGTCCCATGAAACAACTCAATAGTTTCAGTATCATCGACTCACAGGGGGCGCTCCCTACGGAATGGGTGGCCGTGATTCCCCCGGGAGGGCTCGCCCATGGGCCGCTACAGCCGGCTCCGCCGGATCCGGCAGCTGGATCCGCAGCAGGACTTCGAGCAGATCTACCGGTGGATCATCCACTACGAGTTCCCCCGCGACTATCTCCACGGGACGTCGATCGCGTTCCTGCGCGACTACGGCGTCCCGCGCATATCCCAACTCCTGGACCGTACGCAGGAGTTCGAGCGCTCCGGCCAGAAGCGCTACGACGACACGGTGCTCATCACGTACGAGATGGTCCGTGAGGGGACGGACTCGGAGCACGGGCAGGCAGCCGCCCGCCATCTGAACCGCATACACGGGCGCTACCCCATCCCCAACGAGGACTTCCTCTACGTCCTGGCCACCACGGTGGTGGGGCCGAAGCGGTGGATCGACCGGTTCGGCTGGCGGCGCCTTAGCGAGCAGGAGACCGAGAGTCTGGCGCTGATGGGCCGGCGGATGGGCGAGATGATGGGCATCTCCGGCGTCCCCGGCACCTATGCCGCGTTCGAGCGACTCCACGACGACTACGAGCGCGAGATGTTCGCCTACCATCCCGCCAACCGCAGGGTCGCCGCGGCCACCCTGCGGGTCCTCGCCTCCTGGTACCCGGCCCCGGTGCGACGGCTGGCCTCCCGGGTTCCGCTCGCCGTCCTGGACGAACCGCTGCTGAACGCCCTCGGCTTTGCCCCGGAACCGCGCTGGCTTCGGGTCGCGGTCCACCGCGCGTTCCGTATCCGGGCCGCGGTCATCCGGCTGCTGCCCGCACGGCCCGAGTGGTTCCCGCGCAAGCCCAAGGCACGGACCTACCCGTTCGGCTGGACCCTGGACGATCTCGGCCCGCACTGGGCACACTCCCGCCCGACGACCCCGCTCCAGGACGAGACCCCGACGGAAGGGGCCTCCGCCAAGGGGCAGAGATCGGCGTACGGGTCCTCCGCACAGACGCACACACTGACGGACGGGCCCTCCACCCCGGCGCAGATCCCCAGGGATCGAGCCTCCATCCCGGCACAGAAACCGAAACCGACGGACGGGCCCTCCCCCCAGCCACCGAACCCCCGGGACGGAGCCCCCGCCCCGGCGCAGAAACCCGCAGAGGAGCCCTCTGCCCAAGCGGCACAGCCCTCCACCCCCGCGGCGCAGCCGTCCACCCCGCATGCCTCCCGTCAGGAGAGTCGATGACCGACACCGCCCCGGCCGCCGCCGCACCGCCCCTCCGCGTCTTGATCACCCACTCCCCCGCGACCGGCAAGCCGCTCGCCGAGTACCCGGTGCACGGGCCGGAGGAGGTTTCCCGGGCCGTGTCGCGGGCCCGGGGCGTCCAGGCGGGGTGGGCCGCGCTGCCCGCGTCCCGGCGCCGTGAGCAGTTGCTGCGCTGGAAGAAGGCCCTCGCCACCGACCTGGACACCGTGGCCCGCACCATCGCCGAGGAGACCGGCAAGCCGCCCGGTGACGCCGCGCTGGAGGTCGTCCTCACGCTGGAGCACCTGGGCTGGGCCGCACGCCACGCCGGACGGATACTGCGTCGGCGGAAGGTGAGCACCGGATTGTTCGCCGCGCACCAGCGGGCCTCGCTGGTGCACCGGCCGCTGGGCGTGGTCGGCGTGATCGGCCCCTGGAACTACCCGCTGTACACCCCGATGGGCTCCATCGGTTACGCCCTGGCCGCGGGCAACGCCGTGGTCTTCAAGCCGTCCGAACTGACCCCGGGCACCGGGGTCCTGCTGGCCGAGCTCTTCGATGCCGCCGTGCCCGGGCAGGCCGGGCTGCTCTCCACCGTCACGGGCGCCGCGTCCACCGGGGACGCCCTGGCCCGGTCCGGGGTCGACAAGCTGGCGTTCACCGGTTCGCCGGGGACGGCCCGCAAGGTGATGGCGGTGTGCGCGCGGACGCTGACGCCGTTCCTCGCCGAGTGCGGCGGGAAGGACGCGGTGATCGTCACCGCGGACGCGGACCTGGACGCCGCCGCCGCCGCGATCGTGTGGGGCGCGCTGAGCAACGCGGGCCAGACCTGTGCGGGGGTGGAGCGGGTCTACGCGGTGCGGGAGATCCACGCGGAGCTGTGCGAACGGGTGGTCGAGCGGGCTGGGGCGGTCCGCCCTGGTGCCGAGGCGGACGCCTCCTACGGCCCGATGACGCTCCCGAGCCAGGCCGCCGTCGTGGAGCGGCATGTGACCAGTGCGCTCTCGGCGGGGGGCCGGGCCCTGCTGGGCGGACCGGAGTCGGTGCGCGCTCCGTATGTCGCGCCGGTCGTGCTGACCGACGTACCGGAGGACGCGGCGGCGATGACGGAGGAGACCTTCGGGCCGGTCGTGGCGATCAACCCGGTGGCCGACGTGGACGAGGCGGTGTCCCGCGCCAACGCCTCGCGTTACGCCCTGGGGGCCGCGGTGTTCTGCCGCGACAAACGCGCCGGTGCCGCGATCGCCGCGCGCCTGCGGGCCGGGGCGGTGTCGGTGAACTCGGTGCTCGGCTTCGCCGCCGTACCGGCGCTGCCGTTCGGGGGTGCGCAGGACTCCGGCTTCGGGCGGATCCACGGCGAGGAGGGGCTGCGCGCCTTCACCTCCGTGCAGTCGACGACCGTGCAGCGGTTCACCCCGCCGATCGCGCTGACCTCCTTCGCCGTACCGGCCGCCACGCGGGAACGCGCGGTGCGGCTGGCGCGGGCCCTGCACCGGCGCCGCTGAACGGCGGGCCCGCGCGGCCGGCCGCTCAGGCGTCCAGCAGCGGGGCCAGGTAGCGGCGGGCGAAGGCCCGGGCCTGGTCCTCGTCCTCCATCTCGATGCAGCTGGCGGGGTTGAGCAGGAAGGACACGGCGACCCGCACCATCAGCTCGGCGACCGGGCGGGGATCCTCGTCGGGACGGCCCTCGACCTGTTGCGCCCGGCGCAGATGGACCGTCAGGTACTCGACGGTGGCGGAGAGCGAGGAGCTGCCCTGCACGGTCAGATAGGGCAGCACCAGCTCGGGTTCGAGCCGCAGCAGGCCGCCGAAGAGGGGATGGGCGCGCGTGTGGCGCAGGGCGACCACGAAGCCCTCGACGACCCGTTCCTTCATGGTCGGCAGCGCGGCCACCGCGGCGTCGAGACGCTGGAAGAACCGGCTGAGCTCGCGCAGCAGGGTCTCCTCGACCAGCTTGTCCTTGGTCTGGAAGCGCCGGTACACGGTGACCCGGGAGACGCCGGCCCGCTTCGCGACGTCGTCCACGGAGGAGCGGCGCAGACCGAGAAGGGTGAACTGCTCCAGTGCTGCGTCGAGGATCCGCTGCGCCGTGCGGTCCTCCGGCTCCGGCTGGGCGAGGGCCCGCGCGAGCCACGAGTCGTTCGTGTCAGTTCTCATGGTGCTCCTCACGATACCGGCGAACGACTCCCTCAGCTCCTTTGAAACAACTATCGTATCTCTGTAACATCGCTGCGTGCCCGATCTGACCGAGCCGCCGACCGGCGCCGGATCCCGGAGGACCTGATGGGCAGTCGACTCACCGAGGAACAAGCCGCCTTCGCCGCGGCCGTCCGCGACTTCGCCAAGCGCGAGTGCGGCACCCGGGAACAGCGCGACGCGCTGACCGGCGGCGGCCGCGAGGCCCACCACCCCGGGCTGTACGGCAGGCTCGCCGACCTGGGCTGGCTCGGCGTGTGCCTGCCCGAGGAGTACGGAGGTTCCGGCGGCGGGGTGGCCGACGCCTGCCTCTTCCTGGAGGAGACCTCGTACGGGATGGTCCCGTGCGGGGGGTTCGTCACCACCGTCATCACCGCGAAGGTGTACGAGCGGTTCGGCACCGAGCGGCAGCGGCAGGAGGTGCTGCCCGGCGCCGTACGCGGGGACGTCCTCGCCATCGCCATGTCGGAGCCGGGGGCCGGGTCGGACGTCGGCGCGCTGCGCTGCCGGGCCCGGCGGGAGAAGGACGGCACCTGGGTGATCGACGGTCAGAAGACCTGGATCTCCAACGCGCACTGCGCGCGGAGCATCCTGCTGGTGGCCCGTACCGGCGAGGACAAGCACGGCGGTCTCACCATGTTCCATCTGCCCGCCGACACCCCGGGCGTGGAGGTACGGGGCATCGAGACCATGCGCGGCCGGGAGGTCAACGACGTCTTCCTCACCGGCGTGCGACTGCCCGCGGATGCCGTCGTCGGCCAAGTGGACCACGGCTGGCGGCAGTTGATGGCCGGCCTGAACCACGAACGGCTCTTCCTCGCCGCGAACATGCTGGGCCTGGCGCGCCGCGCCTTCGACGACGCCGTCTCCTACGTCCGCGAACGCGAGCAGTTCGGCCGGCCCGTCGGCTCCTTCCAGGCGCTCCGGCACCGGGTCGCCGATCTCGCCACCGAGATCGAGTGCGTACGGCTGCTGGTGCGCGAGGTGGCTCTGGACTGCGACGCGCGGCCGGAGAGGCTGTTCCCGCGCGAGGCGTCGATGGCGAAGCTGAAGGCCACCGAGATCGCCAAGCGGACCGCCCTGGAGGGGATGCAGATGATGGGCGGCTACGGCTACACCACGGAGTTCGACATGGAGCGCCACTTGCGCGCGGCGGTCGTCTCCACGGTCTACGGCGGGACCAGCGAGATCCAGCGGGACGTCATCGGCAAGACCTACGGTCTGTGAGCCGGTCCCGGCACGGCGGCCGCCCGCCCCCGGACGGGGCGGGCGGCCGCCGTGGGACGACGTCCCGGGGTCACTCCTTGTAGAGCGCGGACAGTTCGTCGGCGTACTTGTCCCGGATGATCCGCCGCCGCATCTTCAGCGACGGCGTCAGCTCGCCGCTCGCCGGACCCCACTCCTCCGCCAGCAGTTCGTACCGCTTGACCTGCTCGGTGCGGTTGAGCCGGGTGTTGGCGGCGGCCACCGCACGGTCCACCTCGGCCCGCACGGCGGGGTGTCGCACCAGCCCGGCCAGGCCCCCCTCCGCGTCGACGCCGTGGGCCGCGGCCCAGGCGGGGGCGGCCTCCGCGTCGAGCACCAACAGGGCGACCAGGTAGGAGTGGTTGTCGCCGTGGACCATGGCCTGGCCGATCAGCGGGTGTTCCTTGAGGGCGTTCTCCACCAGGGCGGGTGAGACGTTCTTGCCGGTGGAGGTGATGATCATCTCCTTCTTCCGGTCGGTGAGCCAGAGGTAGCCGTCCGCGTCGATCCGGCCGATGTCACCGGTGGCCAGCCAGCCGTCGGCGTCCAGGGCGGACCGCACCGAGCCGTCCGGCTGGAGGTATCCGGAGAAGACGGACGGACCCCGCACCAGGATCTCGCCGTCCTCGGCGACGCGGATCTCCACGCTCTCCACCGGCCGGCCCACCGAGCCGAGCCGGAAGCCGGTCTTCGGGCTGTTGCTGGTGGCCACGCCGGTGGTCTCGGTCAGCCCCCAGGCGTCCATGATGACGATGCCGAACCCGGCCCAGAACCGCACCACCTCGGCCGACATCGGCGCCGACGCGCTGGCCGTCCAGGTCACCCGGTCCAGACCGCCCGCGGCCAGCATGGGCAGCAGGACGTCCTTGCGGGCGCGCAGGTAGCGCTCCTCCAGCTCGGCGGGCGGCTCCTCGCCCCGCTCGCGGTACCCGACGCGCTCCCGGGCGACCTCGAACGCCCGCTCGATGACGGCCAGTTGGTCGGCCGGCATCAGCGACAGGACGGCCCGCACGGCGGCGGACAGTTTCTCCCAGATCCGCGGTACGCCGAAGAACTGCCTGGGGCGCACCTTGCGCACCACCTCACCCACGCGCGCCGGGTCGGCGCAGAGGTAGACGTGCGAGGCGCGGTGGCAGGGCAGGTAGACGCCGAGCATCCGCTCGGCGATGTGGGCGAAGGGGAGATAGCAGATGTGCTCGGCGTGCGGGGGCAGCTCCACCACGGCGTCCAGCGCGCGGGCGTTGGCCATCACCACGCGGTGGGTGAGGACCACGCCCTTGGGCTCGCCGGTGGTGCCCGAGGTGTAGACGACGGTCAGGGGGTCCTCGGGGCGGGCGGCGTCCAGTTCCCCGGCGAACCCCTGCGGCACCGGCTCGCGGAGCAGGTCCGCGTACGCGGTGTGACCGTTCTCGGCACCCGGCTCGGCCACCACCAGGAGCTCCAGCGGGGTTTCGCCGTCGGACAGCAGCGGCTCCCACACCGCCGCCTGGGCCGCTCCTTCCACGACGGCGAGGCGGGCACGGCAGTTGCGGGCGATGTGCTGGATCTGCTCGGGGGCGGCGGTGCCGTAGACGCTGACCGGGATCGCGCCGAGGCGGACCAGTGCCAGGTCGGACAGCCAGTGCTCGGGCCGGTTGGACATCATCATCAGCACGTGGTCGCCGCGGCCCACACCCAGGGCCCGGTAGCCGGCGGCGAGGCACCGGGTGTGCTCGTCGACCTCCCCCCAGCGATACGTCGTCCACTCGCCGTCCGAGTCCGGCGACTGCCAGGAAAGGGCGGGGAGCTGGGGGTACTCCCGTGCGTTCCGGGCCAGCAACTGCGGCAGGGTCCGGTCGGCCGGGTCGTCCGGCAGATCACCGGTGATGCGGGGGGCCGATGTCATCGGGGCCTCCTTGAGATCGGAGAGGGAACTGCCGGGGAGACCGGGGGCGGGGAAGTGAGGAAGCCGCGGGGTTCGTCGACCACGATCGGCGTCCCGCGGATCCGCCGCACGGTCACAGCCAGCTCCTCACGCGTTCGATCAGCCGGGCGGGATCGGGTCCGACGGGGGAGACGTTGAGCATGGTCACGCCCGCCTCGCGGAAGACCTCGACGCGGTCGCGGACGTAGCCCTCGGGACCGGCCAGGCACAGCCGCTCCAGGAGTTCGGCCGGTACGGCGGCTTCCGCGTCCTTCTTGCGGCCCGCGAGGAAGTGCTCCTGGACGGCCACCGCGGCGGCCTCGTAGCCGTAGGCGCAGACCAGGTCGAAGTAGAAGTTGCGGCCGGGCGCGCCCATGCCGCCGACGTAGAGGGCGACGGTGGGGCGCATCAGGTCGCGGGCGGCCTCGGCGTCGTCGCCGATGGCCAGCGGGCCGCCCGCCACGACCGACAGCGGGCCGAGCGCGGGGTCGCGCCTCGCGGCGCCCTCGGCCAGGGAGGTGCCCCAGACCTTGTCGGCGTGTTCGGGGACGAAGAGAAAGGGCAGCCAGCCGTCGGCGATCTCGGCGGTCATCCGGACGTTGGCCGGGCCCAGCGCCGCGACGTAGACGGGGATCGTGTCGCGGACCGGGTGGTTGAGCAGCTTCAGCGGTTTGCCGAGGGTGCCTCCCCGCTCGGGTGGCAGGGGCAGGTCGGTGATGCCGTGGTGCTCGATGACCTCGCGCCGCCAGATCCGCCGGGACAGCTCGATCACCTCGCGGGTGCGGCCCAGAGGGCGGTCGTACCGGCGGCCGTGCCAGCCCTCGACGACCTGGGGTCCGGAGGCGCCGACGCCGAGGAGGGCCCGGCCACCGGTGAGGGCGTCGAGGCCGGCGGCGGTCTGGGCGATCAGCGCGGGGGTGCGGGAGTAGACGTTGAGGATGGCCGACCCGATCCGCATCCGCTCGGTCTTCGCGGCGAGGTAGCCGAGGATCGTCGGCGAGTCGAAGCCGTAGGCCTCGGCGACCCAGACGGCGTCGAGACCGGCGGACTCCAGGAGGGCTGCCTGGTCCGCGGCGGCGCGCGGTGCACCGGCGTACGTCAGGGGTGTGGACAGTTCCATCAGCGGTCGTCCTTCAGGAGTTCGGGCACGCCCCAGTCGCGGGCCACGTCGGAGGTGTGCGTGCCGGGCACGGCCGGCGGGAGCCGGAGGGTGCCGGGGGTGTCGGAGAAGCGGGGGGCGGGGGCGGGCTGGGTGATGCCGTACGCCTCGGTGTAGGTGCCGCGGCCGGCCAAATGCCGGTGGCGGGCCGCCTCGTGCAGCGAGAGCACGGGGGCGACACAGGCGTCGGTGCCTTCGAAGACCGCGGTCCACTCGGTCCGGGTGGCGGCCTTGAAGCGGGCGGTGAACTCGGCACGCAGGGCGGGCCAGTTGTGCGGGTCGGCGCGGTCCGGGAGGTCGTCGGTGTCCAGGCCCAGCAGGGAGAGGAACACCGCGTAGAACTGCGGTTCCAGGGCGCCGACCGCCATCCAGCCGCCGTCGGCGGTCTCGTGGACGCCGTAGGAGGGGCAGCCGCCGTCGAGCAGGTTGCGGCCGCGGGCGTCCTGCCAGGTGCCCTCGGCGGGCCGATGTCGTGTCCGGCCAGGGCGGCGAGGGGTCCGCGCCGGCCCCGGCCGGTCGTCCGGCCGTAGACCAGCGCGTGGTTGACGGCCAGGCACTCCTCGGGGCCGGCCCCGAGCCGCTCGGCGACACCGGGGCGGCAGCCCTCCACGAGGATGTCGGCGCGCGCGGCCAACGCCCTTACGGCGCGGGTCCCTTCGGGTGACTTGAGGTCGGTCACCACGGAGCGCTTGTTGGGGTTGGTCACGTCGGCGCCCAGGTCGGCCGGCACCATCGCGGCGAACGGACCGGGGCCGATGCCCGCCGGCTCGACCACGCGCACGCCGTCCAGCGGGCCCGTCATCTCGCGGCCGGGTCGGTCGGTGGAGTGCCGGCTCATGGGTTCCCTTCTCGGGGCGGGGCGGGCTCGCTGCCCTCCAGCCGGAGACTTACTGAGCGTTCGCTAAAACGTAGAAGTGCCGTGCCGGTCGGTCAACTACCCGTGCGGGACTTGTTTTTGTGGACGCAGACCGGGAAAGTTGCCTCGGAACGACCGCGGATGCCAGCTCTGGCTGATCGATCGCTAAGCAGGCGGAAGGAGGGGCGTCGGACTCACGGTCGTACGATGTCGCCGATCGCCGCCCGTCCCGAGGAGAGCCGTTGAACACCGCGCCGAGCCAGGACTCCACCCCACCGGCGGAGCACTGGCGCTCCTACGCGCCCCTGGACCTGCACCCGATCCTGATGCGCGCCATGGAGGCCTTCAACGAGCACGGCTACCACGGCACTTCGGTCCGCGACATCGCCGGCCGGGTCGGCGTCACCGTGCCCGCGCTGTACTACCACTACGAGAACAAGCAGGCGTTGCTGGCCACGCTGCTGGAGACGTCCATCAAGGACGTCCTGGACCGCTGCCGGGCCGCGGCCGGCGAGGCCGGGGACGATCCGCTGGCGCGCTTTTGCGGCATGGTCGAGTCGATCGTGCTGTACATGGCCCACCGACAGCAACTGGCCTTCCTGGACACCGAGATCCGCAGCCTGGAGCCCGAGAACCGGGCGCGCTACGTCGCCCTGCGCGACTATCTGGAGCACATGCTGCTGGACACGGTCGAGACCGGCCGCGCGCAGGGCGTGTTCACCACGCCGATCCCGGCCGACGCGGTGCGTTCGGTGCTCGTGATGTGCCAAGGGGTCGCCAACTGGTTCCGCGCGGACGGCCCGCTCACGGCGGAGGAGGTCGCCGAGCGCCACGTGCTGCTGAGCCTCGGCACCGTCGGCCACCCCGGCGCGGTCACCGGCGACCCTCCGCCGCCGTATCCGCGGCGCGCCGCGCTCCGGGGTGCCGCCGCGCACACCCCGGCCCCATCCTGACGTCCCCCTTCCAGGGTGACGCTCCGACGAGAGGACACCCCGCATGGACGCGATCGAGGCCCGCGCCCGGTTCAAGGAGCTACGGAAGCGGAACGACCTCGTCGATCCCGCCGAACTGGACGACATCTGGGCGGCGTTGGCCACCGTCCGCCCCGAGGACATGCTCGGCGAGTGGCGGGGCGGGGAGTTCGACACCGGGCATCCCCTCAACGGCATGCTGGTGAAGGCCGGCTGGTACGGCAAGACGTTCACCACCGTGCACGACGTCAAGCCGCTGGTCTGCCGGGACGCTTCGGGTGAGCTGTACTCGAACCAGGAGCTCGGCCAGGGCGAGGCGAGCCTGTGGACCGTGGAGTTCCGGGGCGAGACGACGGCCACCATGATCTACGACGGCCGGCCGGTCCTGGACCACTTCAAGCGGGTGGACGACACCACCTTGATGGGGATCATGAACGGCAAGGGGATCCCCGCGGAGGGCCCCTTCTACTACTTCTTCCTCGAACGCGTCCCCGCCCCCGGCGCCCCGCACGGCGGCACGGGCGCCGAAGAGGGCGCGTGAGACGTGTCCGGGCCGCGGTCACCGAGGCGCCCGGCGCGCCGTTCACCGTGCGGGAAGCGGAACTTGAGGACCCGCGACCGCGTGAGGTGCTGGTGGCGATGACCGCGGCCGGCATCTGCCACACCGACCTGGGGATGCGGGACTCCTGGCCCCGGCAGCTCACCCCCATGGTCTTCGGCCACGAGGGCGCCGGACGGATCGAGGCGGTGGGCGCGGAGGTGACCGGCCTCGCACCCGGAGACCAGGTCTGCCTCACCTTCGCCAGCTGCGGCGCCTGCGAGCAGTGCGCGACGGGGCACCCGGCCTACTGCCACGCCGCACGGACGCTGAACTTCTCCGGTGGCCGCGCCGACGGCACCACTCCCCTCTCCCTCGACGGCGGACCGTTGCACGCCGGCTTCTTCGGCCAGTCCAGCTTCGCCACGCATGCCGTCGTCCACGAACGCGGTGTGGTCAAGGTGGACTCCGGCCTGCCCGCCGCGGTCGCCGCGCCGCTGGGGTGCAGCGTCCAGACGGGCGCGGGCACCGTGCTCAACCGCCTGCGCCCCGGACCGGGCTCCTCGCTGGTCGTCCTGGGCGCGGGCGGGGTCGGGCTGAGCGCGCTGATGGCCGCGGTGGCCGCGGGCTGCGACCCGGTGGTGGCCGTCGACCCGGTCGCCTCCCGCCGCGCCCTGGCCACCGCACTCGGTGCCACCGCGGCGCTGGCCCCCGGGGACGGTCTGGTGGGGGCGCTGCGCGACCTCACCGGCGGGGGCGCCCACCATGTCGTCGAGACCACCGGCCGTCCGGAGCTGGCCCGCCGGGCCGTCGGGGCGCTGCGCCCGCGCGGCGACCTCGCCCTTCTCGGCATGGGTGGTGAGGTGACGTTCGACGTGATGGGGCTGCTCGCCAAGGGCGTCCGCGTGCACGGTGTGATCGAGGGGGACTCCGACCCCGGCCGCTTCGTCCCCGAGCTGATCGCCCTGCACGGGCGGGGTCTGCTGCCGGTCGACAAGCTGGTCACCACGTTCCCGTTCGAGGACATCGGCGCGGCCGTGGCCGGCATGCGGGACGGCACCGTCGTCAAGCCGGTCCTCACCTTCGGCTGACCGGCCGTACCGACACCGGGAACGGCGCCGCCGGACGGCGTGTCCCCCGCCGAACCGCCCACGGCCCGCTCCTGACGGCCTGTGATTGACTGAGCCGCATGGCCCCCGCCTCCCCGTCCGCCCGTTCGGCCGCGACCGCCGATCCGGCCGCGGCCACGCGGCCTCGCAACCGCAGGCAGCTCATCGTCGACGCGGCCGGGCGGGTCTTCAGCGAGCGCGGCTACCACAAGGCGTCCATGGAGGAGGTCGCCGCCGGTGTGGGCATCACCGCGGCCGCTCTGTACCGGCACTTCCCGAACAAGTACGCGCTGTTCGCCGAGTGCGCCCACGTCATGGTCGACCGGCTGGTCACGGCGCTCGACGAGGTGCCGTCCGGGGCGGCCCTGACGGATGTGCTCGCCGCGCTCACCCGGGTCACCGTGGCTCATCGCGCGTCGGGCGGCGTGTACCGCTGGGAGGCCCGGTACCTCGACGGTGAGGACCGCCGGCGTCTCGGGGTGAAGTTCGCCCATCTCGTCGAGCGGGTCGACGCGGCGGTACGGCGCGAACACCCCCTGCCCGACGAGCGCCTGCGGGCCATGGCGGCCCTCGGCGCGATCGGGTCCATCACGATGCATCACATCTCCATCGCCCAACGCCGGGCCGAGGACCTGCTGCTGGCGTCCGCCCTGCGGGTGGCCGCGACCGATCCGGTGGCGGGCGGGCCGGGCGCGCACCCGGTGGAGCTGCCCGCCCGGCCGGTGGCGCGGACGCGACGGGCGGAGATCCTCGCGGCCGCCATCCCGCTGTTCGCCCGGGACGGCTTCGCGAACGTCACCAACGGACGGATCGCGGAGGTGGTGGGGCTGACCCCGTCCGCGCTCTACCGCCACTACCCCGGCAAGATCGACATCCTGGCGGCGGCATGCCTGCAGGCGGCGGGACTGCTGGCCCAGGGGGTGGAGCGGAGTCTGCACGGGGTGACCGACCCGCACGACGCCCTGGTGGCGCTGGCCGCGACGTACGTGGCCTACAGCTTCGAGTACACCGAGCTGAACAGCGTCGCCGAGGCCGAGCTCGCCGGCTTGCCGGCCGACCTGCGGCGGCCGGTGGTCCTGGCGCAACGGGAGCACATCGCCGTCTGGGAGCAGCAGTTGCGGCTGGCCCGGCCGGAGCTGGACCCGCGCCAGGCCAGGGTGCTGGTGCACGCGGGGTTCGGCGTGGTGGTGGAGGCGGGGCGCAGGCTGCGGTGGCAGGACAGCCCCGGCCATCGTGAGGCCGTGACCGCGCTGGTCGTGGGCGCTCTGGGTCTTTGAGGCAGCCCCCTGCCCCGCCCCGGTCCGGCTGCCGCGGGGCGGGTACAGGTGGGGCGGGTACAGGTGGGGCGGACCGGCGGCTCAGCCCGGCCTGTTTCCGGTCGGGATCGTGATGGGGGTGGTGGCCCCGGAGGAGCCCTTGTTGAGGAACAGCATGGCCAGGGCGCGCACGAACTGGTCGAACAGGTAGAAGGTGCCGGGCATGACGGGCGACAGCCCTTCCCGGAACAGGATGAACGCCGGCCATCCGGTGCGGACCAGGGCCGCCGCCGCGTAGTCGCGCTTCAGTCCCAGCCAGTCGCCGACCTCGTCGCTGAGGACGTAGCGCACGAACTCGCTCAGGAACCCCCGGGTGACGCCGAGGTCGACCTGTGCGGTCAGGCCCAGGAGTTCCTCGGCCAGCTCGATGCCCTCGGTCGACGGGCTGAGGACCGGGGTGAGCACCCGCGCCGACTGCGCCTCGGCCTCCGCCCAGGTCCGCGGGATGTGCTCGTCCGGCACACCGAGCAGGTGGACGGCGACCTGCCACGAGTGCAGGAACGCCTCCCGGTCCGCGGCCGGGAACGGGATCTTCCAGTCGACCAGCTTGCGGTAGACGTAGGTGCCCAGGCTGTGGAAGGTGACCAGGATGTCGGCGGCGCTGATCGGGATGGTCTCGTCGGCGACCGCCCGCCAGTGCGGTGACTGCGGCAGCAGGTGACGCACCGCCGCGTGCACCACGCGCGTCTTGTTGGCGGTGACCACGAACTGTCCCGTCGGCGTGAAGGCCCCCAGCTCGGACAGGTCGTAGCCGAACGTGAACGTCTTGGCCGCCCGGTCCTGCATGTCGGCACCGCCCGCGGACCAGTAGACGCTCTTGGCCTCGCGCGGGATGACGGTGCTCATGATGCCGCTGCCGAGCCCGTACAGCATGAAGAGGTAGGTGTCCCTGCGCCGGTTGAAGTCGGCGGCGCGGGCGAGCTTGGCGGGGTCGGCCCACGAGGGCAGCCGGTTGACCTGCCGCAGGTACGCGGCGAATTCGGCCGGCAGGCCGCTGGGCAGCGGGTCGTTGTTGTTCACCCACGACGCCCATGCGGTGTTGATCGCCGGCACGTGTCCGTTCTTGAGCATCGAGGCCATCAGGGGGTCCGCCGCGTCGTCCCAGATCCACTCCGGACCGGTGCCCGCGGCGGCGCCGGTCGCCGAGCCGGTCGACGCCCACGCCTGGACGGGGTGCGCCACACCCACCAGGCCGAGCGCCACCCCGAGCGACAGAGCCTTTCGCCTGCTGAGGTTTTCCATTGACTTACCTGCTTCCCTCAAGGGCCAGATGGTGCCAGGTACGCTCGCAGACTTGCCATTTGTGCGACCCAGGGCGTGCTGGCTCCCGACGCACACATGTGATTTCCGATTAACATAGCGAGGTACGTTGCCGTCGGCAATGGTGGTGGCCGAAGGCGCGTCCCTACGATGACCGCATGATCGACGACGTGAGCGGACGCGCCTATCGCGCGCAGCGGTGGGCCGCCAGGGCAGCACTGGCCGCGGCCGGACTCGCCGTGGCCGTGCCGCTCTGGTACGGCCGCCTCGGGGGTCTGCTGCTGCTCCTCGGCGGCGCGGTCGGGCTGGTCGTCACCGCGGCCGCCGTGTGGTGGACGGTGAGTCTGCGCGGTCCGGTGCGATGGGTGGCCGCGCTGGTGGCCCTGGCCGTTCCCGCGTTCGTCATCACCCTGTTCGCCGCCACCGTCTTCTGGGCGCTGCCCCTGTCGATACTGCTCTGGGGCGTCGCCGTCTGGTGCGGCCGGTACGCGCTGCGCGGCGCCGGCTCCTACCGGGTCAAGGAGCGCCGGTGCCCGCCGCCGGAGCGGCCCTTCCTGATCATGAACCCGCGCTCCGGCGGCGGAAAGGTCGTCCGGTACGGCCTGCGGGAGCGGGCCGAGCGGCTCGGCGCCCGGGTCGTCGTCCTCGATCCCGAGCGACCGCAGGACGTGACCGCGCTGGCCCGGGCCGCCGTCGCCGAGGGTGCCGATCTGCTCGGGGCCGCGGGCGGCGACGGCACCCAGGCACTGGTCGCGGCCGTGGCCGCCGAGCACGGCATCCCGTTCCTGGTGCTCAGCGCCGGTACCCGCAACCATTTCGCGCTGGACCTGGGCCTGGACCGCGACGACCCGGCCGCCGGTCTGGACGCGCTGACCGACGGCGTCGAGCTCCGGGTGGACCTCGGCTTCGCCGGTGACCGGCCGTTCGTGAACAACGCCTCCTTCGGCGCCTACGCGGCGATCGTGCAGAGCCCCTCGTACCGCGACGACAAGCTCGGCACCAGTCTGGAGCTGCTGCCCGACCTGCTCACCGGCCGGGAGGGGACCCGGCTCACCGTCCTCGCGGGGGAGGTCGCCCTGAAGGACCCGCAGGCCGTGCTGGTGAGCAACAACCCGTACCGGACCGGCGATCCCTTCGGGTTCGGACGCCGCGACCGGCTCGACACGGGGGTGCTCGGCCTGCTCGCGATACGGGTGGAGAGCGCGGCGGAGGCCGCCGCGCTGATCCTCGACCCGGCCCCGGCCGCGCTCACCGTCCACACCGCCCGCGAGGTCGTCGTGGAGTCCGACGGGCCCGAGGTCGAGGTGGGCCTCGACGGCGAGGCGCTGGTGCTGCCCTCACCGGTCCGCTGCCGCGTCGCGGCCGGCGCGCTCGCCGTCCGGGTGCCGCGCAAGCGGCCGGGGCTCGCCCGGCACCGACCCCGGCTCGACTGGCGGCGGTTGCGCAAACTGGCCGCGACGGTCGGCCGTACGGCCGCGCCCGGCCGCCGTCGCTGACCGGTCCGGTCAGTCCGTTCCGGTCAGTCCGTTCCGGTCAGTCCGTCGCCGTGGGCCGTCGCGAGACGCGGGTGGCCTCGGCGAGGTCGGCCAGGGGGCGCAGCCGGTAGGTGTAGGCGTAGTCGCGGTTCGCGAACAGCTTGTACTCGTCGTGCGTGTGCGCGCCCCAGCTGTTGTCGCCGCCCACCCCCATCTGGCGGTGGCTCACCCGGAGCACGACCTCCTCCCTCGGGGTCAGCTGGTAGTCGTGGCGTGCGCCGACCGACAGGTCCTCCGGGGTGAAGTGCGAGGCGTTGACCTCCAGCAGGGGTTCACCGCAGACGAGCAGCCCGGTGCCGTCGGGGCCGGTGAGGGCGATCCAGCGGACGTCGGTCCGGTTGCCGTTCTCCTGCGGGCGGATGTAGGGCTCCCACTGTCCGGAGACGGTGCCGGACCAGAGGCCGACGTCGGTTCCGTTGTTGCGGTCCCAGTGGTTCTCCTCGGGACCGCGGCCGAAGTAGTCCAGCTGCTCCAGCCGGCCGGGCAGGAAGAGCAGGTTGCCGACCTCCGGGATGTACGGCAGTGAGGCCGCGCCGGGGCGCAGGGTGTTGTCGACCTTGATCTCGCCGTTGCCGAAGACGGTGTAGGTGGTGGTGTACGCCGACTCCGTGGTCGTGGGCAGGGTGCCGCTGACCTTGATCTCGACGGCCCTGTCCCGCAGCCCGCGCACGGTGACGTCCGTGACCTTGCGGCCGGTGCCGGCGTCCCGCCAGGTCTGGTTGCGGGTGTGCTGGCCGTTGCCGCGGTCGTTGTCGGTGGGCGCCCGCCAGAAGTTCGGGACGGGGCCGGAGGTGATGAGCTGGGCATCTCCGGCCCGGTAGGAGGTGATGACGCCACTCTTCTTGTCGACGGTGACCGAGAAGCCGTCGCCGGTGACGGTCACCGCGCTGTCACCGTCCTGGTAGGCCAGTGCCGTAACGCTGTCCAGCGGCACCGGCGTCACGGCCGGGCTGCCCGCGTCGACCGGAAGCTGCTGCCTGGCGACCTCGAAGCCGGCCTTCGCCCACTTCGTCGTCTCCTTCGTGGTGAAGGACAGCTCCAGGAAGTACTCGGCGCCCGGCGCCGGTTCGCCCGGCACCGTGAACGGCACGGTGATGTCCTTGGCGGACAGCGGCGGCACGTCCAGTTGGGCACGGGTCAGCTTCCCGCGCCGGAGCACCTCCCCGTCGGCGAGGAGTTCCCAGGTGCCGTCGAGTTCCCGCAGGTTCGTGAACAGGTACTCGTTGGTGAGGGTGACCGCGGCGCCGGGAGCGAGCCGGTCACCGGAGGCGGGGGCGGCGTTGACCGCCTGGTAGATCCGCTTGACCTCGGCGGCCTTGCCGGTGTGTCCGCGGTCGGCGGTGACGACGCCGTCGGCGACGAAGTTGAAGTCATTGGGGTTGTCGCCCCAGTCGCCGCCGTAGGCGAAGAAGGTCTTCTCCTTCGGCCGCTTCTCGGTGAACCCGGCCGTCGCCGCGTCGAACCAGAACCGCACCCCCTCGTCACCGGGACCGCGGCGGTCGGTGGCGGCGAGTTCGCCGGCGCTCAGGGCGCGGGCGTGGACGCGGGCCCGCCGGATGGTGCCGCTGAACTCGCGGTGGGGGTTGTCCACGTCGGTGGCGAGCGCCAGGGGGGCGGTGTTCCGGGCGGGCCGCTGGGTGGTGGTGCGGGTGGCCCTGGCCTGTCCGTCGACGTAGAGGGTGAGGCTGCCCGCCGCCGCGTCGAAGACGCCCGCGACGTGGTGCTCGGTGCCGGTCCAGCCGTCGGGCAGCGCCCAGGTCACGGTGATCCACTGGCCGCCGCCGTGGATGAAGAACTCCAGGTTCTTGTTGTTCTGCTTCAGCGCGTACTGGGTGTCGCCCTTGGCGATGATCGGCTGGTGGTAGCCGAGGACGTGCGGGGTGATCCACGCCTCCAGCGTCAGCGAGCCGGTGAGGTCGAGGCTCGCGTCGCGGGCGAAGACGGTGCCGCCGGAGAGGCCCTTGGCGCGGTCGAAGGTGCCGCTGGGCGCGAGGATCTCGCCGCGCAGGCCGCCCGGCCCCGTCTCGGTCAGCTGCTTGCGGGTCGGGGTGGGCCAGTTCAGCGACTGGTCGGCGAAGTCCCAGATCCAGCCGCCCTGGAGGACGGGGTAGCGGCGGACCAGGTCCCAGTACTTCTTGAAGTTGCCGTTGGAGTTCCCCATCGCGTGGGAGTACTCGATCATGACGTACGGCCGGGTGTCGCCGGTGCTCTTCGCCCGGGACTCGACGGTGGCGGGGGTGTCGTACATCTCCGAGCGGATGTCGCTGATCGCCGGGCGGTCGTCGCCCTCGTACTGGACGACGCGGGTGGGGTCGTAGGACTTGATCCAGTCGCGCATGGCGACGAACGTGCTGCCGCCGCCCGCCTCGTTGCCGAGCGACCAGATGACGACGGAGGCGTGGTTCTTGTCGCGGTGGACCATGTTCTTCGCGCGGTCGACGCACGCCACCGTCCAGTCGGCGTGGTCGCGGGGGTACCGGCTGCTGATGCCGTGGGTCTCCAGGTTGGTCTCGTCGACCAGGTAGAGGCCGTATTCGTCCGCGAGTTCGTACCACACCGGGTTGTTGGGGTAGTGCGAGGTGCGGACGGAGTTCATGTTCAGCCGCTTGATGAGCGTGATGTCCTCGATCAGGTCCGCCCGGTTCAGGGCGATGCCGCGGTCGGGGTGCATCTCGTGCCGGTTGGTGCCGCGCAGGGAGACGGGCTTGCCGTTGATCCGCATCAGGCCGTCCTTCAGCGCGAACTCGCGCAGGCCGACGCGGTGGGACAGGGTCTCGATCACCCGGCCGGCCGGGTCGCGCAGGTGCAGGACGGCGGTGTAGAGGTACGGGTGCTCGGCGGACCAGAGCGTCGGCGCGGGGACGGCCTTGTCGGCCCGTACGGTCACGTCCTCGCCGACGGCGTCCACGTCGACGCCTTGTTCCAGGGGGCGGGTCCAGACGGCGTGTCCGGCGGCGTCGTACAGCTGGGTCTCGACCGTGTAGCGTCCGGCGCCCCCGGCCGCGTAGGCGCGGACGCTCGCGGTGACCGAGAGGGCGGCTGCCCGGTAGCCGTCGCTGAGCGGGGTGTCCAGCTTGAAGTCGCGCACGTGCACGACGGGGGTCGAGTACAGGTAGACCGAGCGGAAGATGCCGCTCAGCCGGATCATGTCCTGGTCCTCCAGCCAGTCGCCGTCGGAGTAGCGGTAGACCTCCACCGCGATCCGGTTGGTCCCGGGCTTGAGGTACTCGGTGATGTCGTACTCGGCGGGGGTGAAGGAGTCCTCCTTGTAGCCCGCCAACTCGCCGTTGATCCATACGTAATGGGCGGACTTCACGCCCTCGAAGTGCAGGAAGGTCCGCCGTCCCGACCAGTCCTCGGGGACGGTGAAGGTACGTCGGTACTGGCCGACGGGGTTGTAGCGGGTGGGGGCGTTCGGCGGCTGCGGGTCCTCGCCGAGGCCGTTGGGACCCCAGTACGGGTAGGTGATGTTGACGTAGATCGGGAAGTCGTAGCCGTGCAGCTGCCAGACCGAGGGGACCGGGATGGTGTCCCAGTCCTGGTCGTCGAGGTCGGTGCGGTGGAAGTCGGGGTCGCGGTCGTCGGGGCGGTCGGCGTAGGCGAACTTCCAGGTGCCGTCGAGGCTCAGGCGGTACGGCGAGCGGGTGCGGTCGGCCGCCAGGGCCTGCTTGACGTCCGCGTACGGCATCAGCGTGGTGTGCGGCGGCTCGGCGCCGACCTGGAAGAGGCCGATGTTGCCGTTCCACTCCGGCGCACCGGCCGCGGCCCCGGCCTCGTCGGCCGCGCGCGCCCCCGCCGATGACGTGCCGGACAGGGCGAACGCGCCGAGGACGGCCGCCCCGCCCTCCAGGAGTCGGCGGCGGCTGACGGCCACGCCCCGGGGGCGGGGCGGGCGGCCTGCGAAGGGCTCGGAGGGGTGCGGCATGACCAGGGCCTTCCTCGGGACGACAGTGCGGCGCTGCACAGCTTGAGGGAGCGTCAGGTCCTGTTGGATCCTGTTGGCAAACCGAACGCACCCTAGGCTCTGCGCCCAAGTGAAGCAAGGATGTTGTCGTTCTTTGTGTGTTCCTGAGCGGCGAGTTGGCCGGTGCTGGCCGTTTGCTCGAACTGCGTCCGGTACAGCTCGGCGTAGCGTCCTTCCGCCGCCAGCAACTCGTCGTGCGTGCCCTGCTCCACGATCCGGCCGTCCTCGACCACCAGGATCCGGTCGGCCGCCCGCACGGTCGACAGCCGGTGCGCGATCACGACCGCGGTCCTGCCCTCCAGCGCCTCGGTGAGGGCCTCCTGGACGGCGGCCTCGGAGGTGTTGTCGAGGTGGGCCGTCGCCTCGTCGAGGATGACGACGCGCTGCCGGGCCAGCAGCAGCCGGGCGATGGTCATGCGCTGGCGCTCGCCGCCGGAGAGCCGGTAGCCGCGCTCGCCGACCACCGTGTCCAGGCCGTCGGGCAGGCCGCGGACGAGACCGTCGAGACGGGAGCGGCGCAGGGCGTCCCACAGCTCCTCGTCGGTCGCGGCGGGGCGGGCCAGCAGCAGATTGGCGCGAACCGTGTCGTGGAAGAGATGGCCGTCCTGGGTGACCATGCCGAGGGTCTCGCGCAGCGAACGGGCGCTCACCTCACGGACGTCCACGCCACCGAGGCGTACGGCGCCGCCGTCGACGTCGTACAACCGCGGCAGCAGGCTCGCGATCGTCGACTTGCCGGCGCCGGAGGAGCCGACGAGCGCGACCGTCTGTCCCGGCTCGGCCCGGAAGGAGATGCCGCGCAGCACCTCGGCGCCGCCGCGGCTGTCGAGCGCGGCGACCTCCTCCAGGGAGGCGAGGGAGACCTTGTCGGCGGACGGGTAGCCGAAGCGGACGTCGCTGAACTCCACGGAGACCGGGCCCTCGGGGATCTCCCGGGCGTCGGGGCTGTCCTGGATGAGGGGTTCGAGGTCGAGCACCTCGAAGACGCGCTCGAAGCTGACGAGGGCGCTCATCACCTCGACGCGCGCTCCGGCGAGGGCGGTCATCGGCGCGTACAGCCGGGTCAGCAGCAGGGCCAGCGAGACGACGGCGCCTGCTTCGAGGCTGCCGCGCAGGGCGAAGAAGCCGCCGAGGCCGTAGACCAGGGCGAGGGCGAGGGCGGAGACCAGGGTGAGGGCCGTGATGAACGCCGACTGGGCGGTGGCGGTACGGATCCCGATGTCGGCGACGCGGCGGGCCCGGGCGGCGAACTCCTCGGACTCCTGCTCGGGGCGGCCGAAGAGCTTGACGAGGGTGGCGCCGGGGGCCGAGAAGCGCTCGGTCATCCGGGTGCCCATCGCCGCGTTGAGGGTGGCCGCCTCGCGCTGCATCCGGGCCATCCGGCGGCCCATGCGGCGGGCCGGGATCACGAACACCGGGAGCAGCACCAGCGCGAGCAGGGTGATCTGCCAGGACAGGGTGAGCATCACGACGAGGGTGAGCAGCAGCGTGACGAGGTTGCTCACCACGCCGGACAGGGTGTTGCTGAAGGCGCGCTGGGCGCCGATGACGTCGTTGTTGAGACGGGAGACGAGCGCTCCCGTACGGGTGCGGGTGAAGAACGCGACCGGCATCCGCTGCACATGATCGAACACGGCCGTGCGCAGATCGAGGATGAGTCCCTCCCCGAGCGTCGCCGACAGGCGCCGGGAGACGATCCCGAGCGCCGCCTCCAGGACCGCGATCAGGGCGATCAGCAGGGCGAGGCGGACGACCGCGCCCTCGTCGCCGCCTGACACGATCGTGTCGACGACCTGTCCCGCCAGGACGGGCGTCGCCACCGCGAGGAGCGCGGTGACCACCCCGAGTACGACGAACCGCGCGATGCGCGCGCGGTGGGGGCGGGCGAACGCGCCGATGCGGCGGAGCGTGTCGCGCGCCAACGGGCGGCGCTCGTGCTCGGCGTTCATGACGGTGTGCAGCTGTGTCCACGCTGTGGTCTCCATGCTCATGAGGGAGAACGTAGAACCTCAACCTTCCTTGAGGTCAAGGCGCCGACCGGGCCGGGGGTCCCGATGACCGGACGTAAGCCGGAAGCCCTGTTTCCGCAACCCGCAGTTGGCGCGGCGCGGAAACCCTCTCCGACTGTGACAGCGGTACAGCTTTCCGACCCGCCCCCGGGACGACTCCCCCGACGCGTCCCCGTCCGGCAGATCCTGTGTCTGCTTCCGCTCGTGCTGGTCGCGGTGGTGGCGGTGCGGCACCGTGCCGTGCTCGCCGAGGGCTTCGCGCAGCTGGGCACCGCCGAGTGGCCCTGGCTGCTGGCGGCGGCCGGGGCCACCTGTCTGACCTGGGTGGCCGCCGCGTGCTGCCGGCAGGGTGCCGTGGTCGAACGGCTGCCCTCGGCACGGCTGCTCGCCACGCAGTTCGCGGCGGGCGCCGCCAACCATCTGCTGCCGACCGGCCTCGGCGCGAGCGCGGTCAACCTGCGGTTCATGACCGTGTGCGGGCTGCCGCTCGCCCGCTCCTCGGCGGCCCTCGCGCTGTATCTCCTCGCCGAGTCCATCGGCCGGCTCGCCCTGCTGGCGGCGCTGCTGCTGGCCTTCCCCGACGCGCTGCGGCTCGGCAGTCTGCTGCCGGAGGGGACGGCGGTGGGCCCGCTGCTCCTCGCGGTGGCGGCGGCGGTCCTGCTGCTGGCGGGCGTCCTGGCGCTGATCCGCCGGGTCCGCACGACCGTGGTCTCCTTCCTGCGCACCGCGCTCGGCGAGGCCCGCTCGGTGCACTCCCGTGCCTCCCGGGCGCTGGCGCTGTGGGGCGGGGCGTTCGCGTTCCCGGCCCTCCAGGCGGCCGGGCTGGTCGCGGTGGGCGAGGCGCTGGGCCTCGACGTGCCGCCGCTGCACGTCGCGGTCGCCTATCTCGCCGCGACGGTCGCGGTCGCGCTGATCCCCACGCCGGGCGGCCTCGGTTCGGTCGAGGCGGCGCTGATCGTGGCGCTGGTGGCGGCGGGCGGCCCGGCGGCGGTGGCCACGGCGGTGGTGCTGGCGTACCGGATCATCACGGTGTGGCTGCCGATGCTGCCGGGGGCGCTGACGCTGGGCGCGCTGGTGCGCTGGAAGGTGATCTGACAGCCGCCGAGGGACCGGCCCGCAAGGGCCTCCCCCATGGAACACTCCCTGGGTCGTCGCCCACCGAAGGGGATCGAGCCATGCCCGTCCGCGTCGAACGCCAGGGACCCGTCACCACGGTCGTCCTGTCCCGCCCCGAGGCCCGCAACGCCGTCGACGGACCGACGGCCGCCGAACTCGCGGACGCCTTCCGGGAGTTCGAGGCGGACGAGGAGGCGCGGGTGGCGGTGCTGTGGGGTGCGGGCGGGACGTTCTGCGCCGGCGCGGACCTCAAGGCGCTCGGCACCGGGCGGAGCAACCAGGTCACCGAGGACGGTGACGGCCCGATGGGCCCGACCCGGATGCGGCTGTCCAAGCCGGTGATCGCGGCGGTCGCCGGGTACGCCGTGGCCGGGGGCCTGGAGCTGGCGCTCTGGTGCGATCTGCGGGTGGCCGAGGAGGACGCCGTCTTCGGGGTCTTCTGCCGCCGCTGGGGTGTCCCCCTGATCGACGGCGGCACGGTACGGCTGCCCCGGCTGATCGGCACGAGCCGCGCCCTGAACATGATCCTCACGGGGCGGCCGGTGGCGGCCCCGGAGGCGTACGGAATGGGGCTGGTCAACCGGGTGGTCCCCCCGGGCACGGCGCGCGCTCAGGCCGAGGCCCTGGCCGCCACGATCGCCGCCTTCCCCCAGGCGTGCCTGCGCGCCGACCGCGCCTCCGTCCTCGACCAGGAGGGCCTGGCCGAGGGGGCCGCGCTGCGCTCCGAACTCCGGCACGGGGCAGGGGTGTTGGCGGAGAGCCTGGAGGGGGCGGCGCGGTTCGCCTCGGGGGCGGGGCGGCACGGAGTCTTCGGGGACATGTAGGCCGGGCCCGGCAGGCCCGGAGTCTCCGGGGATCCCTCGGCCCGGAGCGTACGCGGGCTCACCGCCCTGTCCCGTCCGCGCTCCGCCCGATGCGGCACCCCGCCCTCCGCACGGGTGGCCGAAGGCCCCGCACCTGGTGCGAACTGCTGTGCGGGATACGGCAGGATGAGCCGTCGTGCCCGAACGGCACGCGACCGTACCGTCCGGACATCGAGCAGGGGACAACGTGACGAAACTTCACATCCGGCCGTCGGCGGAGCATGTCGCCGCCGCTTCTTTCACCGGAGGTGACCGGTGAAGCGGGATCTCACCATGGACGACCTGGTCATCGCCGGAATCGCGGTGGCCGCGGGCCTGTTGGCGGCGTTTCTGCTCCGGATGCTGATGCGCTGGCTGGGCAAGCACGCCGACCGGACCCGGTGGAGCGGCGACGACCTCATCGTGGACGTGCTGCGCAACGTGGTGCCGTGGGCGGCGTTCCTCGGCGGCGCGGCCTCCGCGGGCGCGGCGCTGCCGCTGACCAGGACGGTCCAGCACCACGTCAACCAGACCCTGACCGTACTGCTGATCTTCATGGTGACGCTGGCGGTGGCCCGCGGGATCGCCGGGCTGATGCGGACGGTCACCCAGTCCCGGCCCGGTGTCGCCGGTTCGGCCACCATCTTCGTCAACATCACCCGGATCCTGGTCCTCGCCATCGGCTTCCTGGTGGTGCTCCAGACCCTGGGCATCTCCATAGCGCCCATGCTCACCGCCCTGGGCGTCGGCGGTCTGGCGGTGGCGCTCGCTCTCCAGGACACGCTCGCCAACCTCTTCGCGGGCATCCACATCCTCGCCTCCAAGACCGTCCAGCCCGGTGACTACATCCGGCTGAGCAGCGGCGAGGAGGGCTATGTCGAGGACATCAACTGGCGCCAGACGACGGTCCGCAACCTGTCCAACAACCTGGTCGTGATCCCCAACGGGCAGCTCGCGAAGACGAACATGACCAACTTCATGCGTCCCGAGCAGGAGTTGACGATCCTGATGCAGGTCGGCGTCTCCTACGACAGCGATCTGGAGCAGGTCGAGCGGGTGACCAACGAGGTCATCGCCGAGGTGATGACCGAGGTCGAGGGCGCGCTGCCGGACCACGAGCCGATCATCCGCTTCCACACCTTCGGCGACTCCCGGATCGGCTTCACCGTCATCCTGGGCGTCGGCGAGTTCAGCGACCAGTACCGGATCAAGCACGAGTTCATCAAGCGCCTGCACAAGCGCTACCAGCGGGAGGGCATCCGCATCCCGGCGCCCACCCGGACGGTGGCGATCCAGCAGGGGTCGGTGGCGATACCGCAGCAGCGCGGCACGGAGCACCAGCCGGGCGACATCCCGGCCGCCCGGTTCGACTGACCCCCGCTCACCGACCCCCGCTCGACCGGTCCCTCAGAGAGTGGCCGAGTTGTCGTGGTGGCCGCTCCGCCGCCTGCGCGGGGCGGCCGGGGCCGACGCCACCGGGTTGACCGTCCAGTCCGGATGCCCCGGCATCCGCGGGGTCTTCGTGCCGTAGAGCCAGTCCCGCAGGAAGCCCGACAGGTCCTGCCCGGACACCTCGGAGGCGACGGCGATGTAGTCCTCGGTCGTCGCCGACGCGTTGCGGTACCGCTGGAGGAAGGCGCGCTCCAGGGCGTTGAACGCGTCCTCGCCGACGGCCTGCCGCAGGGCGTACAGGACGAGGACGCCGCCCAGGTAGCGCTGGGAGTCGAAGAGGTTGGCGGCGTTCGGCGCGGCCACCGGACCGGACGTGGCGCGCCACTGGTCACCCTTGGCGTAGGTGTCCTTCATCCGCGCTTCCATGGTGGTCATGCCGAGCGAGTCGGGCCAGCCGCGCTCGTAGCGGTACAGCAGCCCGTAGAAATCGGCGTGTCCCTCGTTCATCCAGAGGTCGGACCAGGTGGCGGGGGAGACGCTGTTGCCGAAGTAGGAGTGGACCAGCTCGTGCATCATGTGCGAGGCGATCTTCGACTCCTCCTGGAGGAGGTACTTCGGCCGGTAGATGGTGAGCGTCTGGGTCTCCAGGCCGGTGAAGCCGAAGGGCTCCGCGAGGTCGGAGTTGCAGGGCAGCAGGCCGTACGTCTCGAAGGGGTAGGCGCCCAGGCGCCGCTCGACCCACTCGACCAGGGCCGGGGTGAGCGCCAGCGCGGGCTCCAGGGCGGCGGCCCGCGCGGTCGGCACGACGTCCCGCAGGGGCAGCCCGTGCGGGCCCTGCCGGTCCTTGATGACGTAGTCGCCGACGGTGATCTGCACGACCTCGGTGGCGATCGGCGAGCGGGAGCGGTAGGTGTACGCGGTCCGGTCGCCGGCCAGGTGCTCGGTGCGCACGAGGTGTCCGCTCGCCACGCCGCGCAGGCCCGCGGGGACGGTGAGGCGGAAGGTGAAGTCGGCCTTGTCGACCGGGTGGTCGTTGCAGGGGAAGACGGTGTGCGCGGAGTCCGGCTGGCAGGCCACCGCGAACCCGTCCGGGGTGGGAACCCAGCCGGTGTGCGGCAGGCTGCGGCGCGGGTCGGCGGCGTACTCCACGCAGACGGTGACCGCGGCCTTCTTCGGCAGGGTCGCGGCCGGGGTGATCCGCAGCTTCTCCCCCGCCTGCTCGAAGGTCGCGGCGCGCCCGCCGACCCGGACGGAACGGATGTCCAGGCCGAGGGCGTCCAGGGAGAACCGGGTCAGGGCCTGGGTGGTGCGGATGCGCAAGGTGGCGGTGGCGTCGACGAGCTGTGTCGTCGCGTCGTAGGCGAGATCGAGGTGGTACGCCGAGACGCGGTAGCCGTCGTTGCCGAGGGCCGGGTAGACGGGGTCGCCGAGGGTCTCGGGGCCCGGGGTGCCGCTCCTGCCCCCGGCGGCGTGGGCCGAGGGTGCCAGGCTCAGCGCGGCGGCCGTGCCTATGAGGGCGGCCGGGGCTGTCACTCTGGTGCGATTTCTCATGGTCTGCCTTCGCTCGGGTGGCCGGGTGGTCAGGTCCGGCCATCGCCTCGGATGAGTGATCCACCTGCATGACCGCGGGAACGGCCGTGGAGGTTGCACTTCCGCCGAAACTTCTCTCCCCCGTCGCACGCGCGTACGCGCACCCCTGTCCTCACACGCGTGTGCGGACCCCTGTCGAGTCGAGGGCGATCACGAGATATCTTGATGTCGAGCAATGTTGCAGACGTGGAGCGGAGCACCCGGTGACTGACTCGACCATCATCTATACGCACACTGACGAGGCCCCGGCCCTGGCGACGTATTCCTTCCTGCCGGTGGTCCGGGCATACGCCTCGCAGGCGGGTGTCGCCGTGGAGACGCGCGACATCTCGCTGGCCGGCCGCATCATCGCGGTGTTCCCGGAGTACCTCACCGAGGACCAGCGCATCCCGGACGCCCTGGCCGAGCTCGGTGAGCTCGCGAAGACGCCCGAGGCCAACATCATCAAGCTGCCGAACATCTCGGCGTCCATCCCCCAGCTGAAGGCGGCCGTCGCCGAGCTCCAGAGCCAGGGCTACGCGCTGCCGAACTACCCGGACGACCCGAAGACCGACGAGGAGCGGGACATCCAGGCCCGTTACGACAAGATCAAGGGCTCCGCCGTGAACCCGGTCCTGCGCGAGGGCAACTCCGACCGGCGCGCCCCCGCCTCGGTCAAGAACTACGCCAAGAACCACCCGCACCGCATGGGCGCCTGGACCGCCGAGTCCAAGACGAACGTGGCGACGATGGGCGTCGACGACTTCCGCTCCACCGAGAAGTCGGCCGTGGTCTCCGAGGCCGGTTCGCTGCGGATCGAGCTCAAGGGCGACGACGGCTCCACCACCGTGCTGCGCGAGTCGGTACCGGTCACCGCGGGCGAGGTCGTCGACGCCTCCGTGATGCGCGTCGCCGCGCTGCGCGAGTTCCTGACCGCGCAGGTCGCCAAGGCCAAGGCGGAGGGCGTGCTGTTCTCCGTGCACCTGAAGGCCACGATGATGAAGGTCTCCGACCCGATCATCTTCGGCCACGTCGTCCGCGCCTTCTTCCCCAAGACGTTCGCCCGGTACGGCGAGCAGCTCGCCGCCGCCGGTCTGACCCCGAACGACGGCCTCGGCGGCATCTACAAGGGCCTGGAGGCGCTGCCCGAGGGCGCCGAGATCAAGGCGTCCTTCGACGCCGAGCTGGCCGACGGCCCGGCCCTGGCGATGGTCGACTCCGACAAGGGCATCACCAACCTGCACGTCCCGTCCGACGTCATCGTCGACGCCTCGATGCCCGCCATGATCCGCACCTCCGGCCACATGTGGGGCCCCGACGGCCAGGAGGCCGACACCCTCGCGGTGCTGCCGGACTCGTCGTACTCCGGTGTCTACCAGGCCGTGATCGACGACTGCCGCGCCAACGGCGCCTACGACCCGTCGACGATGGGCTCGGTCCCGAACGTCGGCCTCATGGCGCAGAAGGCCGAGGAGTACGGCTCCCACGACAAGACCTTCGAGATCCCGGTGACCGGCACGGTCCGCCTCGTCGACCAGAACGGCGAGGTCGTCATCGAGCAGGCGGTCTCCGCGGGCGACATCTTCCGCGCCTGCCAGACCAAGGACGCGCCGATCAAGGACTGGGTGAAGCTGGCCGTCACCCGGGCCCGCGCCACCGGCGACCCGGCCGTCTTCTGGCTGGACGAGACCCGCGCGCACGACGCCAACCTGATCGCCAAGGTCAACGCCTACCTGCCGGAGCACGACACCGAGGGCCTGGACATCCGCATCCTGCCGCCGGTGGAGGCCACCAAGCTGTCGGTGGAGCGCATCCGCCGCGGCGAGAACACCATCTCGGTCACCGGCAACGTGCTGCGTGACTACCTCACCGACCTCTTCCCCATCCTGGAGCTGGGCACCAGCGCCAAGATGCTGTCGGTCGTCCCGCTGATGGCGGGCGGCGGCCTGTTCGAGACGGGCGCCGGCGGCAGCGCGCCGAAGCACGTCCAGCAGCTGGTCAAGGAGAACTACCTGCGCTGGGACTCGCTCGGGGAGTTCTTCGCCCTGGTGCCGTCCCTGGAGCACTACGCGAAGACCACGGGCAACGCCCGCGCGCAGGTCCTCGCCGACACCCTCGACCGGGCCACGGCGACCTTCCTCAACGAGGACAAGTCCCCGACCCGTCGCGTCGGCGGCATCGACAACCGCGGCAGCCACTTCTACCTGTCCCTGTACTGGGCGCAGGAGCTGGCCCGGCAGACCGACGACGCCGAGCTCGCGAAGGCCTTCGCGCCGCTCGCCGAGACGCTCACGACGAACGAGCAGAAGATCGTCGAGGAGCTGAACGCGGTGCAGGGCTCCCCCGCCGAG
This sequence comes from Streptomyces sp. NPDC002784, assembly GCF_053592135.1. Lineage (NCBI taxonomy): Bacteria > Bacillati > Actinomycetota > Actinomycetes > Kitasatosporales > Streptomycetaceae > Streptomyces > Streptomyces sp. NPDC002784. The sequence continues at coordinate 154,003 of NZ_JBSFVD010000013.1, forward strand.
ATCGGCGGCTACTACCAGCCCGACCCGGCGAAGGCGGCGGCGGTCATGCGTCCGTCGGCCACCTGGAACGAGGCGCTGGCGTCCCTGAGCTGACGCGGGCGCCGACTGTGCGGAGGGCCGGCACCACCACGGTGCCGGCCCTCCGTGCCGTTTACCGGATGATCTGGTTCAGCCCCGCCCCACGGTCGATCATGCTTACGATCGGGCCCGCGGCCCCGGGAGACACCCGCACGGCCCGCGATGGAGGGGAACCTTGTCCAGCATTTCGAGACGATCCCTGATCGGCTACTCCGGTACGACGGCCGCGGGGGCGGTGCTCGGCACCGCGGCGTCGGCGCAGCCCGCCCAGGCGGCGGAGGCCGAGGCGGAGGCGACCGAGTTCGCCGCCCACACGTTCTTCAAGGGCCGGACGTACCGGACCATCGGCGACGACACGCACGCCGAGGTGGAGATCGAGTTCCGGGTGGCGAACCACGAGGTCCCCTCGGCCCTCGCCATCACCCCCCTGGAGATCGCGGACCTGCTCAGCGAACTCGCCGCCTCCCGCGGCTGGCCCCCGATCACCTTCTACGGCACTCCCGCACCCGCGCCGCTGAACTGACGTCGGGCACCACGCGGTCGAGGGGCGGGCCCGCACGGCACCTCGGGCCCGCCCCCCGGAAAACCGCTTGCGCGCCGGGCGTCCGGCTCCGCATCGTGAGCCCGTGAGCGACGACGACGTACCCCAGCGATGGACCCAGGCCGGCGTCTACCCCGACATGTGGGCGGACCCCGATCAGGACCCTCGCGACAACGACGGACCCGGTCCGGAAGGCGAGTCGGCGACGTACCGGAGCGTGCTGCGGGACTTCCGGCTGACCCTGGAGATGAAGTGCCAGGGGCTGGACCCGGAGCAGCTGGCGCGCCGCTCGGTGCCGCCGTCGACGATGTCCCTGCTGGGGCTGGTCCGCCATCTCGCCGAGGTCGAGCGGGACTGGCGCGGCTGGATCGTGCCGGAAGGACCGGAACCGAAGCTCTACGGGTCCCGGGACGCCGACTTCGACGGTGCCGCCGCGGAACAGGCGCTGGTGGAGGGCGCGTTCGCCGACCTCGCCCGCGAACAGGCGGCGACCGACGCGGTCTTCGACGAGTACCCCGACCTGGCCACCCGGGTGGGCAAGGACGGCAACTCGGTGCGCGAACTGTGGGTGCACCGCATCGAGGAGTACGCCCGCCACTGCGGCCACGCGGACCTGCTGCGCGAATGCGTCGACGGACGGGTGGGACAGTAGGGCCGCATGAACTTCTCGCTCACCCCGGGTGCCGGGCACTCCCCCGTGATCCTGCACGTCCCGCACTCGGCGCGGGAGATACCGCAGGACGTGCGGGCCGGCATCGTGCTGGACGACACGGCGCTCCAGCGGGAGCTCGACCACATCACCGACGCGCACACCGCGCGGATCGCCGGGGAGGCGGCCGATGCCTGTGCGCCGAGGCCCTGGGTGTTCGCCAACCGGCTGTCCCGGCTCGTCGTCGACCCCGAGCGGTTCCCCGACGAGCGGGAGGAGATGCTCGCCGCCGGCATGGGCGCCGTGTACACGCGGACCACCCACCAGGACGTGCTGCGCGAGGAGGACGGCGATCACGAGCCGCTGCTCGCGCGGTACTTCCGGCCCTACGCGCGGGCCATGAGCGAGGCCGTGGCCGGGCGGCTGGCCGCCACCGGGCGGGCCCTGATCATCGATGTGCACTCCTATCCGAGCGCCCCGCTCCCCTACGAACTGCACGGCGACGGGCCCCGCCCGGCGGTCTGCCTCGGTACCGACTCCTTCCACACCCCGCCGGGGCTGCTCGCCGCGGCCCGCGAGGTCTTCGCGGAGTGCGGGGACGTCGGCCTGGACAGCCCCTTCAGCGGGACGTACGTGCCCCTGGAGTTCTACGGAACCGATCCGCGGGTGAGTGCGCTGATGGTGGAGATCCGGCGGGACACCTACATGACCGAGCCGGGCGGGGACGCCGGGGCGGGGCTCACCCGGATCGCCTCCGCGCTCGCGCGGCTCGTGGCCGCCCTGCCCGGCTGACCACCGGCTGGAGCACTCCCGGGCGACAGCCGGGCGCACGGCGGTGAGGGTGGGGACATGACTGAGGAGACCACCACGCTCACCGGCCAGGCCCCGCCCCCGGTCCGGGACTGGCCCCCACTGGACCTCGACGGCACCGACTTCGACCCGGTGCTCGCCGACCTCATGCGGGAGGGCCCGCTCACCCGCATCCGGCTGCCGCACGGCGAGGGCTGGGCGTGGCTGGCCACCCGCTACGACGACGTGAAGGCCATCACCAACGACCCCCGGTTCGGCCGGGCCGAGGTCACCACCCGCCAGGTGACCCGGATGGCCCCGCACTTCAAGCCCCGCCCCGGCTCGCTCGCCTTCGCCGACCAGCCCGACCACAACCGGCTGCGCAAGCCGGTCGCCGGCGCGTTCACCGTCAGCGCGATGAAGCGGCTGCGCCCCCGCGCCCAGCGGATCCTGGACACGCTGGTCGACGCAGTCGTCCAGGACGGACCGCCCGCCGACCTCGTCGAGCGGGTCCTGGAGCCCTTCCCGCTCGCCGTGGTCAGCGAGGTGATGGGCGTGCCCGCCGCCGACCGGGCGCGGGTGCACGCCTGGACCCGGCGGATCATCTCCACCACCGGCGCCGAGGACGCGGAGCAGGCCAAGAACGGCCTGTACGGGTGGATCACCGAGACCGTCCGGGCCCGTGCGCACAGCAGCGGCGACGACGTGTACTCGCTGCTCGGCTCCGCCGTACAGCGCGGGGAGATCAGCGAGACCGAGGCGGTCGGGCTCGCCGGGCCGCTGCAGATCGGCGGCGAGGCCGTCACCCACAACTGCGGGCAGATGCTGTACCTGCTGCTCACCCGCCCCGAGCTGATGGAGCGGATGCGCGCCCGCCGCGAACAGCGCGGTGCCGTCCTGGACGAGCTGCTGCGCTTCATCCCGCACCGCAGCAGCGTGGGCCTGGCCCGGATCGCCCTGGAGGACGTCGAGCTGCACGGCCTGCGGATCCGGGCCGGCGACCCGGTGTACGTCTCCTACCTGGCCGCCAACCGCGACCCCGAGGTCTTCCCCGAGCCGGACCGCATCGACCCGGACCGCGCCGCGAGCCCCCACCTCGCCTTCGGCAACGGCCCGCACTACTGCACGGGCGCGGTGCTCGCCCGCCTGCAGACCGAACTGCTGGTCGACACCCTGCTGGACCGGCTGCCGGGACTGCGGCTCGCGGTGGCGCCCGACGAGGTCGTCTGGCGCCGCAGGACCATGATCCGTGGTCCGCAGTCCCTGCCCTGCGTCTGGTGAGTCAGGCGCGCAGCCACTCCGTGACGACCACGGCACCGCCGGTCCGCAGCCGCAGCGCGAACGGGCCGGCGGGCGGGGCGTCGCCGGAGAAACGGCCCATGGTGTCCGCCGTGAGGGGCGCCGCCGACTGAGGGCCGCTGAGCACCTCGATCCGGGCCGGCTGGGGCGGCAGCACCTGCCCCATCAGGCCCTGTCCGGTCACCTCGACGTCGACGGTGACCTCGCCCGCCCGGAAGGTGAGCATCCGCGGTACGTCCCTCGCGCCCCGGACGGGGATGGCGTCCACCACCGAGTCGAAGGTCAGCTCGGCGATCCGGGCGTCGAGGTCGTGCAGGGCGTAGGCGTCGACGGCGATCCGGCTCAGCTCCGCCGGAACCGGGTCCAGGATGGCGGCGGCCCGCCTCAGCTCCTCCTCCAGCAGGTCGCTGTCGAAGCCGGCGTCGTCGAACTCTCCGAACTCGTCGTTCATGTCGTCGTCGTTCACAGTGCTCCCCGTGCGTCGAGTCGGGCCCTCAGGCGGCGCAGACAGCGCTGGCGCAGCGGTCCGATGCTGCCCACGGCGATGCCCAGCGCGGCGGACACCTCCTGGTAGCTGGGCGGCGGTGTGGACATCAGCACCCGCAGCAACTGGCGGCAGCGGTCGCCGAGTTCCTCGAACTCCTGCCACAGCCGGCGCACCCGCTCGCTCTGGGCGGCCGCCTCCTCGGAGTCCAGCAGCGACTCCTCGGGCGTACGGTCCTCGCTGACCCGGTCCAGCAGGTGCGGGTCGTCCGTCGGTGTCAGCCGCCGCAGGCTCTTCAGGACCTTCAGGCTCTCGTGCCGGGCGGTGCTGGCCAGCCAGGACCCGGCCTTCTCCGGTTCCCGGATGCGGCCCAGGTGCTGGGCGAAACGGAACCAGACGGTCTGGTACACCTCGTGCGCGTCGGCGTCGGAGAGCCGGTGGGCGCGCACCACCGACCACACCAGCGGGCTCAGCCCTTCCACGAGCGCCTTCCAGGCCGCCGCGTCACCGTCGACGGCGGACTGGACGAGCGCGCCGGTTTCTGCACGATCCACGGCCCCACCCCTCGTGTACGGCAAGTCATCGTACGCCGCGGAGGGGGCGGTTCCGACCCTCATGCCGGACGCGTGAGCGGGACGACGGGGACCGGACGCCAGGTGGGCGGGCGCAGCGCCGGCACATGCGCCCCGCGCACCTCCGCGAACTCGGTGTTGGAGGCAAGCAGTTGGGCGCGGGCGGCGCGCGGGTCGGTCTCCTTGTGCGCGCTCATGTGGGCGGCGACCATGCCGGCCACCACCGGGGTGGCGAACGAGGTGCCGCTCCAGTGCGCGAAGCCCTCGAACATCACCTGGTCCGGCTTGCCGGTGGCGGTCGCGGCCCGCTCCTCGCTCAACAGGCCGGTGTGGCGCGGCGACTGGCAGGTGCACACGTAGGCGAAGCCGTAGCGGCAGGAGTCGTAGGTGGAGTGCTGGTACACGTACGGGACCGGCACGTCGAAGCCGGTGAACGAGCTGGTGAGGCGCTCACCGGGGGCGTAGGCCTTCACCCAGGCGCCGTGGTTGCTGAAGCAGGCGCCGTGCTCGCCGTCCCCGCGCAGCGCGCCGATCGACAGCACGGCGTCGGCGTAGGCGGGGAGGTCGGCGTAGGCCGCGGGCCAGAAGGGGGTGGCGCTGCCGTTGTTGCCCGCGGCGGCGACCAACAGGGTGCGCTGGGTGCGCAGTTCCTCCATGAAGGCGTCGAGGCCGAGCAGGCCGTCGGTCCGGCCGTTGGGGGTGCCGGCGGACAGGCTGAGGATGTCCGGCCAGCCGCCGCGGTCGACGGCCTCGAAGAGCTTGTCCCCGAACTCGGACTCCAGGATGGCGCCGGCGTCGTTGAGGGTGTTGCGGACGGTGATCTCGGTGTTGGGCGAGACGGCCGCGACGAGTCCGGCGATGAACGTGCCGTGTCCGACGTACTGCTGGAGGATCCCGTCGTCGTCGCACTCCTTGATCTGCAGGTCGCCGTCGGTGTGCGCGAGGAGGGGGTAGGAGCGGTAGTCCTTCATCAGGCCGGTGTCGATGACGAGGACGCCGACGGCGGTGTCCGCGTCGTAAGTGCCCTCCGCGGGCGCGGGGTTGGGCGTCTGGGTGAGCGGGGCCGGTACCGGTTCGTCGCCGGGGCAGGCGTTCACGGCGATGGACACCACATGGTTACGGCTGACCAGCCGGCGCCCTGCCCGGCCCTCCGCGGACCGCAGGGCCCGCAGTGCCCCCGCGACGGCCCGGTCGCCGCGCACGTCGCCCTGGCCGGGGTCGCCGACCTGGATCCGGGTGATGCCGGACCGGTTGGACTCCGGGCTCGCCCGGCGCACGTGGTCGGCGGTGAGACCGGCGAACGACGTGAAGTGCTCGCGCACGGCGTCCTCGACGACGCGCGCCTCCTCGCCGTCCCGGGCCAGCACGACGCCCTTCTCGTAGAGGAACTCGGCGGAGTCGTCAGGACCCATCGCCAGGGGGACGTCGGGCATGGAGCGCTGGATCTGGTCGAACTGCTCGGTGAATCGCTGTGGTGCCATGGCGTGTCCTCCCGCTGAGGCGACGGTCGTCAGTCAGAGCCCCGCAGCCGTCGATTGATACAGCGCCGACCCTGTGTGGGCGGCGGAGGGGAGCACTACTATCCGTAAAGTGACAGCGGGAAGCGAGTCGGTTCTCGAACTGCTGCCGAAGGTGTTCGCCGCACCCGGCGAGGCTCTGGCGGAGGCGGAAGAGGTACTCGGCGCCGATCCCTCGCCGCTGCACGCCTCCGTCGCCCATCAGGTGATCGGCATCTGGCAACGGGACTTCGGCGATCTGCGCCTCGCGCTGGCCCATCTGCGGCGGGCCCGCGATCTCGCGGCACGCGCGGACTCCGCGGACCGGGAGGCGGACGTCCTGGGCACCCTCGGCGTGGCGCTGGTGCACGCGGGCCGCACCCGGCAGGGGCTCGCCGCGTTCGAGCGGGGGGTCGCCCGCGGCACCGGACACACCCGGGCGCGGGTGCTGTACCGGCGGGCGTACGTCTGGTGGGTGCTCGGGCATCACCGGGAGGCGCTGGAGGACGTGCGGCGGGCGATCCCGGTGCTGCGGCAGGCGGACGACGTGATCTGGACGGCGCGGGCGCTGACGTTGCGCGCCACGGTGCATCTGGCGCTCGGCGCGGTGGAGCGGGCGGACGCGGACTTCACGTCGGCCGAGGCGCTGTGGGAGACCACGGGCCAGGAGCACGACAAGGCGGACGCCGTGGAGAGCCGGGGGCTCGCCGCGTTCCGGTCCGGGGACATCCCGGCGGCGCTGCGGCTGCTGGACGAGGCGGAGGAGCGGTACGCCAAGCTCGGCACGCCGACGTTCATGCTCGACATCCGGCGCTGCGAGGTGCTGATGGCCGCCGGTCTCGCCCCGGAGGCGCTGGCCGAGGCGGACGCGGCGATCGGGGTGCTGGACGAGATCGGCGGACAGTCCACGCGCAAGGCGGAGTTGCTGCTCGTCGCCGCGCGGGCGGCCCGGCTGGCGGGTGATCCGCACACCGCCATCGCGCGCGCGGCCCTCGCGGTGCGGCTGTTCGCCGGGCAGCGGCGCACCTGGTGGGAGACGCACGCCCGGCTGGTGCTGATCGAGGCGCGGCTGGTCACCGGGCGCGCCTCGGGGCGGCTGGTCGCGGACGCCGCCGCGGTCGCCGACCGGCTGGCCTCCTTCGGCGCCCCGGCCGCGCCCGAGGCGTCCCTGCTCGCGGGCCGGATCGCGCTCGCGCTGGGCTGGCGGGCGGACGCCGAACGGCACTTGGGGACGGCCGCCCGCAGCAGGCGTGCGGGGCCGCCGCTGGCGCGGATGACGGGGTGGGCGGCGCAGGCGCTGCGGGCGCGGGCCGCGGGATCGGGACGCGGGGTGCTGGAGGCGTGCCGGCGTGGCCTGGACGTGCTCGACGACCACCGTACGACGCTGGGCGCCTCGGAGCTCCGGGCGCGCGCCACCGCCCAGGGCGCCGAACTCGCCGCGCTGGCGCAGCGGGTGAGCCTGGACTCCGGGGGGCCGCGGCGGCTGCTGGTGTGGAGCGAGCGGTGGCGGGCGACGGTGCTGACCGCCCCGCCGACCCGGCCGCCCGCCGACCCCGCCCTGCAGAGCGGGCTCACCGCCTTCCGGGAGATCGCGGCCCGCGCGGAGGCCGCCCGCATGGAGGGGCGGCCGGTGCCCGCCCTGGAGCGCGAACAGCGCCGTCTGGAACGGGAGATACGCTCGCGGACCCTGCACATGCGCGGGGAGGCGCCCGGTGACGGGGACCGCTTCGACCCGTCGCGGCTGCTGGCCAGGCTGGGTGACGCCGTCCGGCTGGTCGCGCTGGTCGTGGTGGACGGGCGGGTGCAGGTGCTGCTGTGCGGACAGGGGCGGGTGCGGCGCTACGAGGCCGGGCTGCTCGCCGACGCGGAGACCGAGGCCGAGCATGTGCAGGCCGGACTGCGGCGGTTGGCCCACCCGGGCGCCGAGGCGCGGCTTCCGGTGGTGGAGGCGGCGGGGCGGCGGCTGGAGGAGCTGCTGCTGGGTCCGGCGGCGGAACACCTGGGCGACGGACCGGTGGTGGTCGTACCGCCCGGCCGGCTGCACCGTGTGCCGTGGTCGCTGCTGCCGTCGCTGCGCGAGCGGGTGGTCAGCGTGTCGCCGTCGGCGACCAGTTGGCTGCGGGCCCGGGAGACCGAGCCGCCGCCGGGCGGCCGGCAGGTGCTGGTGCGCGGTCCGGGCCTGGCCACCGGGGGCGCGGAGGTGCCCGAGCTGGCCGACCGGTACGGCACGGCGACGCTGCTGGAGGACGACGGGGCGAACGTGCCGCGGGTGCTCGGGGAGCTGGACGGGGCGGCGCTGGCGCACATCGCCGCGCACGGCGCCTTCCGGGCGGACAGCCCGCTGTTCTCCTCGCTGCGGATGGCGGACGGCCCGCTGATCGTGCACGACTTCGAACGCCTCGACCGCAGCCCCTACCGCATCATCCTCTCCTGCTGCGACACCGCCCGCTTCGCGTCGGTCGGCGCCGATGAACTCCTCGGCCTGGTCACCGCGTTGCTCCCGCTGGGCACGGCCGGGGTGGTGGCGTGCAGCGCCCCGGTCAACGACGCCGCGGTGGTCCCGCTGATGGTCGCCCTGCACAAGGGAGTGAGCTCGGGCCTCTCCCTGGCCGAGGCCCTCCGCGACGCCCGCGCCGCCCTCCCCGGCGACGCGGTGCACCAGGCGACGGGCTGGGCCTTCTCGGCCTTCGGAGCGGCCTGACGACGACCACTGGGCCTGCGCATCCGCCCCGACAGCACGCCGCGCGGGCCTCCGGCCGCCCGGCGCGAGCGAAGCCCCCCGCTGCGCGTCGGCGCGCCCGCCCTCTCATCGCCACAGCCACTTCGCGCGGCGCGGGGACGGCGGTCGCCATCCGCCCGCGGCGGTGCTGCGCGCACCTGCCGACTCCGGCCGCCCCGGGCAGGAAGCGCGCCGCCCCGACGCACCAGTCCGCTCACCGTGCCGACCCGCGACGCGCGCTCCGCGCCGGCTGCCCGGCAAGCACGTCGGGCCTTGGTTGTGCCCGCCCTTCGGCGCCACCCGGCCGCGGCGGATGCCCTGCGCGCCGGAGCAGCCGGCGCCCTCGTTCAAGCCGGTTGTGCGGTCGGCAGGTCGACCAGCCACGGCAGGGCGCCCCGGTCGCTGGCGCCGAGGCGGGCGTAGGCGCTGTAGAGGTGGTTGCCGACCGTGCGGACGGAGAGGGTGAGGCGTTCGGCGATCTGGCGGTTGCTGAGGCCGGCGGCCGCCAGCGTGACGATCTGCCGTTGACGGGCGGTCAGTTCGCCGAGGACCAGGCCGGACAGGGCCGGGGTGCGGGCACCCTGGCAGCGGCGGGCGAGGGCGACGGCACGGGTGCGGGAGGTGCGGGCCGCGCGGGGGTCGCGATGGGCCCGTACGGCCTGGGCGTGCGCCTCGGCCGCGTACAGCAGCAGCCCGCGCTCCTGGAGCGCCTCGGCGGCCCGGTCGAGGGCGGGCCCGTCGCCGCGGGCGAGCGCGTCGGCATGCTGCGCGAAGACGCCGTCGAGGCGTCCGGCGGCCCGCTCTGGCGCGCCGAGGCGTACGGCGTCGTACGGCTCCACGGTGGCCAGCGCGGCGTCGAGGTCCCCGCGCGCGACGGCGGGCCAGCCGTCCCCGGCGCCGTCGGCCGCGGCCGTCACCTCGCCCGACTGCGCCACGGCCAGGGCGAGTTCACCGCGGCAGTCCGGGTCCCGCGGCGCGTCCCGCAGGCCCTCCCTGGCCCACGCCTCGGCCTCCTTCAGCCGCCCGCCGATGCGGGCGAACCGGGCGCGCAGGGCCGCGTATCCGGCCGGGACCCGCGCGCCTTCGTCCACCAGCCACTCCCCCACGGGCGCCGACACCGCCCGGACGTCGGCCAGGCGGACACTGCGCGCCAGTACGGCCGTCTCGGCGTCGAGGGCCGCCGCGCACTGGTCCGGGGTGCGGGCCAGGCGCCGCGCCCGGAGCCGGCCGGCCGCGGCCCGCAGCACCGGGCCGTGCAGGGGGTGGGCGAGGCGTACGGCGCCCCGGTCGTCGATGCGGATCAGTCCGCCGGCCTCCAGGCGTTCGAGGGCCCACAGGTCGAAGAGGTCCATGTCGGGGGCGAGGGGTTCGCCGAAGGCGAGGCGTTCGAGGGTCTCGCGCTCCTCGGGGTGGGTGCGGTCCAGGACGTGCGCGGCGCGCTCGCGCACGGTCGCCGTCAGCGGCAGCGGGCCCCGCCAGGCCCAGCCGTCCGTGCCCGGGACGCGGGTGAGCAGTCCGCGCTCGCGCAGCGCGCCCGACAGGTCGCGCAGCAGTCGCAGATCGCCCTGGCACAGCCGGTGCAGCCGGTGCACGGTGAGGGGTTCGAGGTCGTCGCCGAGCAGCTGTGCCGTCTCCTCCGGCGGCAGCGGGTCCAGGGTGAGACGGGGCAGCAGTTCGCCGGTCCAGAGGCGGGAGACCGCCCCGGGCGCGGGGACGCCGTCGGTGGCCACGACCACGAGCCGGGTGCGGCCCTGCACGGCCAGCTGGTGGACCAGGGCGGCGGACGCGTCGTCGAGGAGGTGCGCGTCGTCGACCACCAACAGGCGTACCGCGGAGAGGAGTTGCACGGCCCGGTGCAGGGTGACCGCTTCGGGCAGCAGGTGGGCGAAGGCGGCGAAGGGGATGGTGCGGGCCTCGGGCGTGCCGGCCACCTTGGCGCTGTCGGTGCCACGGGTGGCCTCGGCGGCGAGCCGCGTCTTGCCGCAGCCCGCCGCTCCGGTCACCACGATGCCGTGCCGGCCCGCGGCCAGGGACCGGCGGATCAGCTCGACTTCGCTGTCCCGTCCGGTGAACGGCCAGGGCAGCTCCAGGGTCTTCGCATCCCGTTCGAATGTCATCACACCTACAAGAGCACCCCTACTCATCCCTGATACAGGGTGACTTGAGTAGCCCCCGACTCAGGCGCCCGGCCGCCGCCGACGGCAACCTTGGCGCATGACCGCTCGCTACTGCTCCCTCGCGCAGCAGTCGGCCCCCGTTCTGGCACCGGGGCTGACCGCCGAGCGGCAGCGTGCGCTCATCGGCGGACGCCGGATGTGGGTCAACCACACGGTCCTGCACTACTACTTCTTCGACGGCGACAGCGACGCGTCCGTGATTCCCGTACCGGGGACCGGGGGGTCCCGGCGGGTGTCGTGGGTCGGCTCGAAGGAGCAGCGGGACGTGGTGCGCGAGTGCTTCCAGGAGTGGCAGGGCCTTGGCATCGGGGTGTCGTTCACCGAGGTCCAGGACCGCTCGGAGGCCGAGTTGCGGATCGGGTTCCAGCTGGGTGACGGTTCGTGGTCGACGGTGGGCAAGGACGCGCTCCAGGTCGGCCAGCACGAACGGACCATGAACTTCGGCTGGGACCTGACCGCGCCTTCGGAACGCGGCACGGCCCTGCACGAGATCGGGCACGCGCTCGGCATGCTGCACGAGCACCAGAGTCCGTTCGCCGGCATCCACTGGGACGACGAGACCGTCTTCGCGGACCTGGCGGGCCCGCCGAACTTCTGGAGCCGGGAGACGACGTTCTTCAACATCCTGCGCAAGCTGGACCCGGACGAGGTCAACGGCTCCGTCTGGGACCCGCAGTCGATCATGGAGTACCCCTTCGAGGCGGGGCTCATCCTGGAGCCGGAGCAGTTCCGCGCGGGCCTGAACCCGCCCGGCGCGCTCTCCCCCGCCGACAAGGAGTACGTCCTGCGCTGGTACCCGCCGGCCGGCCCACCCCGGCCGCCCGCGCTGGTGCCGTTCCGCTCGGCGCCGATCGCTCTCGGCCCGGGTGAACAGGCCGACTTCGCCGTCGAGCCGCCGGAGACGCGTGAGTACACGGTGGCCACGTTCGGCGACAGCGACGCCGTGGTGGTCGTCTTCGAGGAGCGGGACGGGGAACCCCGCTACCTCGCCGGCCGGGACGACGGGGGCATGGCCGGGAACGCCACGATCAGGGCCCATCTCGTCAAGGGCCGCCGCTACTTCGTCCGTGTGCGTCTGTACTCCACCTGGGGATCGGGGGAGACCGCGGTGATGTGCTGGTAACAGCACGGGTACAGCCGTACGCGGGCGGACGGACCGCAAGTCCGGCGCCGGGGGAGTGGCCGGGTACATCGCCTTCGGGGGAGGGTGATGTGCCCGGCCGCGGCGTTGTGTGCGCCGTGGTCAGGAGACGGCCGGTCCGGTGAGGTAGCGCCCCTCCTCGTCGTACGGCCAGACATTGGGTACGCAGCCGTTGAGGCCCTTGATCTGCTGCATCATCGCGGGCGCGGGCTGTCCGGGGCCCGGGCAGCCGACGTGGCCGTGGCCGAGGAAGTGGCCGACCTCGTGGTTGATGATCAGCGCGCGGTAGGCCGTGACGTCCTCGGCGTAGACGGGGGTCGCCAGCAGCCAGCGCTCCAGGTTCACCATCACGTTCCGCTCCACGTTGCAGTTGTACTCGCCGCCGTTGTCCAGCCCGTACTGTCCGCAGATCCGGTCCACGGTGCCCGGTGTCGCGACCTTCACGACGAAGTCGGCCGGACCGCTCGGCACCCGCCGGAACGCCGAGCGGCCGTCCGCGGTCCAGCCGCGCGGGTCGGCCAGGACGCGCTCCACCTGCCGGGCCACGTCGGCGGCCGAGAGGTCGACGGTGTCCTCGACCTCGACCCGGTAGCGCAGGGCCGTGCCCGATCCCGCCTGTGCGCCGGAGCCGGCGGCGGAGGTGAAGGTGCCCGGTCCGGTGGCCGGGATGTCGGGCTCGGACGGGTCGGCGGAGGGCGAGGACGAGGGCTGTGCGCCGCGGGCCGAAGCGGGGGTCCCGGTGGGCCCGGCCGGGCCGGCGTGCGCTCCGCCCCCGTCGTCCGTCGCCGCGAACCCGAAGGCCCCCAGCACGGCCAGTGCGACCAGCCCTGCCCACAACACCCCCCGCCGCCTGCGCGGAGAGGCATGGGACGGGCCGCCCCGCCGACGGCCACGGGGAGAACGAGCGGTACGCGTGGTCATGTCGGCCAGGCTGTGACCGCCATGTGATCGGACCGGGCGCAAACAATAACGAAGCGATAACGCGCCCGCCGATCCGGGTTCATATGATCATCCCGTAACAAAGTCCCTGGGCGTCGGCTGCCGTACGGATACTGAGCGCATGCCACGCGTTCTGCTGATCGAAGACGACCGTGCCGTGCGGGAGGGAGTCGCACTCGCCCTGCGCCGCCAGGGGCACGAGGTCGCCGCCGTGGCGACCGGGGAGCACGGTCTGGAGCGGGTGCGGTCGTTCCGGCCGGACGTCGTGGTGCTGGACCTCATGCTGCCCGGCCTGCCGGGTCTCGACGTGTGCCACGAGATACGCGCCCTCGACCAGACCCTGCCGATCATCATGGCGACCGCGCGGGGCGACGACGAGGACATCGTCGTGGGCCTGGAGGCGGGCGCCGACGACTACGTGGTCAAGCCCGTCCAGGCCCGGGTGCTCCAGGCGCGCATCCGGGCCGTGCTGCGCAGGGCGGGCGGTACGTCCGGCGAACCCGGCATCCCGAAGATCGACACCTACGGGGAGCTGGCCGTCGACCGGGCCGGCCTCTCGGTCGCCCGCAACGGCGTGCCGATCGCGCTCGCCCCGTCCGAACTGCGGCTGCTGCTCACCCTGTCCGCCTCCCCCGGCCAGGTGTTCAGCCGCCAGCAGTTGCTGGAGGCGGTCTGGGAGCACAGCTACCACGGGGACGCGCGCCTGGTGGACGCCTGCGTCAAGCGGCTGCGCGCCAAGATGGGCGAACCGCCGCGCGAGCCGCGCTACATCCAGACCGTGCGCGGCTTCGGCTACCGGTTCGCGGCCCGGTGAGGCGGCCCCGGGTGCCGCAACTGCGCGGTCTGCGAACGCGGTTGGTGGTGGCCTTCGCGCTGGTCGCCGCCGTCACCGCCGCGACCACCGGCGCCCTGACCTTCCGTGAGGCGCGCACGGGTGTGCTCCAGCAGAGCCAGGACACCGTGATCCAGCTGCTGCGCACCCAGGTCGGCCGGCTCGCCGAGGAGCTCTCCTTCCCGCCGGGCGAGGACGAACTGCGGCGGTTCGCGACCGACGTGGCCGGCGCCGACCCCTCCGGAACCTGGCGGGTCCTGGCCGCCTACGGCGGCCTGAGCGCCACCTCCGCCCCCGACGACCCCTTCGAGGAACTGACGCCCGCCCTGCGCGACGCCGTGCGCTCCCGGACCGCGACCGTGTTCCAGCGGGTGGCCAGCGGCGACCACACCGCGCTGGTCGTCGGCATGTCGGTCCTGTTCGCCTCGTCCGACGGGGGCACCCACCCCTCCGGCGTGCAGGTCTTCCTGACGGTGCCGCAGACCACGGAACGCGCCTATGGCGACGCCCTGGTCACCGCCGCCCAACGGGCCACCGTGCCCGCTCTGGCGCTCGCCGTGCTGCTGGCGCTGCTCGCCGCGCGCGGCGTGCTCCGGCCGGTACGGGCGCTGCGCCACGCCACCCGGCGCATCGCCGAGGGCCGCCTGGACACCCGCCTCGCGGTCCACGGCTCGGACGAACTGGCCGATCTGTCGCACACGTTCAACGAGACGGCCGCCGCGCTGGAGGAGTCGGTGGCCGAACTGCGCGGCATGGAGGCGCGGGCCCGCCGGTTCGCCGCGGACGTGTCGCACGAGCTGCGCACGCCGCTGGCCGCCATGTCGGCGGTGACCGACGTCCTCGACGAGGACGCCGCCCGCCTGGATCCGGACACCGCGACCGCGGTCCGGCTGATCAGCGAGGAGACCGTGAAGCTGGCCCGGCTGGTGGACGACCTGATGGAGATCTCCCGCTTCGACGCGGGCGCGGTGGTGCTGCACCTGGACGAGATCGACCTCGCCGAGTCGCTGCGGCGCACCCTCGCCGCGCGCGCCTGGACCGGCCTCGTCGACTGCGACCTGCCCCCGCCGGGCACCCTGCGCGGCCGGGTCGACCCGCGCCGTCTGGACGTCGTCGTCGCCAATCTGGTCGGCAACGCCCTGCGGCACGGGGCGCGTCCCGTGCGCCTGCGGTTGTCGGGCGGGGCACGGCTCGCCGTGATCGAGGTCCTGGACAGCGGGCCCGGCATCCCCGACAGCGTGCTGCCCCATGTCTTCGAGCGGTTCTACAAGTCGGACGCCGCCCGCACCCGGACCGAGGGCAGCGGACTGGGCCTCGCGATCACCGCGGAGAACGTCCGCATGCACGGGGGCACGGTCAGCGCGGCGAACCGGCCCGAAGGGGGCGCCGTCTTCACCGTACGACTCCCCCTGCCCGACGACGAGCCGGCCCCGGGAAGCGGCTCATGACGCCCCGCCGGCGATCCGCGCCGCTGTGGCTCGCCGCCCTGTGCGCGCTCACCTCCTGCGGCATCCCCACGACCGGAGTGGTGGAGGCGGGCGGCCCGGCGAGCGGGGTGACGCCGATGATCCGGGTCTACTACGTCGTCGACGGCGCCCTGGTCGCCGTCCCCCGCCGCACCACCGCGCCGGTGGATGCCGCGAAGGCCCTGGAGACGCTGCTCCTGGGCCCGACGGACGGGGAGCGCCGCAAGCGGATCACCACGCGACTGCCGCCCGCGTCGGGCCTGTTCACCGCCACCCCGATCCCCACGGATCCGGACGCCCCGGGCCCCCCGCCGCAGAGGCGCCGCCCGTCCGACCTCGTGACGGTGACCGAAGGGGAGGACGGGATCACCGTCCGACTCGCCCCGGCGGCGGGCCGGTTGAGCGATCTCGTCGCGGCCCAGCTCAGCTGTACGGCCACCGCGGCGCAGCGGGTCGCCGACCCGGGATCGGAACCGGTGCCGGTGACCGTCACCGGCGCGGGCGGGCGACGGGTGGAGTCGAGTGACGTGCGGTGCCCGGACGCGTAGACCCGGTCGGCCGATGCCCATGGGAAAAGGGCCCTCGCGAGCCGCTGCCCGCGAAGACCCTTCGCACCGTCGGGACGACAGGATTTGAACCTGCGACCCCTTGACCCCCAGGAGTGCGGGCTACCGGGATTATATGGATGAATCGGCTATTTCAAGGGCAGATACCGTGCGCTTCGCGGTATGAAGTTCGGCACCGCGCATGCCGTTTGGTCCCCAGCTGGTCCCCAGAACGCAGACCAGGTCCAGCCCCACAGCCGAGCCCGGGCCGATAACCGCTCGCTCGGCTGTGACGGCTCCGGGGGCTCTGTCAGTGGCCGACGATACCGTGAGAGATGGGCCAGATCGGCTCGTGGCCTCGGAGGGTGGCAGGCGTGGGTGACGTGGAGTGGCCGAAGGATCCAGGGGCCTACGAACAGGCCGTCGCCGTCCTACTCAGCTGCATGCACCCGCAGCTCCTGCGCGTCGATGGTTCAGGCGGCGATGGCGGCAGAGACGCACAGCTCACGGCCCCCGACGGGCTCCACGTCTTCGAGATGAAATCCTTCACCGGCCGGATGACAAAGGGGCGCCGGGACAAGGTCGAGAAGTCCTTGGGTCGGGCCGCGCTGCTGAACCCCGTCAGCTGGGACGTCATCGTGCCGATCGACCTCAACCCGACCGAGGAGAAGTGGTTCAGCGGCCTTCAGCAGGGGTTCTCGTTCCCCCTTTCGTGGCGCGGGGCCACCTGGATCAAGGCCCGACTGGCCGAGCACGCGGCTGTGCGCCGGTTCTATTTCGCCGACCATCACGCCGAGCTGGGGCACCTGCTTCAGGAGATCGCCCGGAATCACATCTCGCCAATTGACACGGCGGCCGACGCAGCCGCGCGGCTCCGACAGTTGTGCGACCGCCTGGCCGAGCTGGACCCGCACTACACCTTCCGCATCACCGCCGGCCCGGGACCGCACACCAACATTGAAGTTCTCCCCGCCTATCCGGGAGCCGATCGCGACCAGCCACTCCACATCGCGCTCAGCATCACCGACCCCGACACCCCGGAGGGTGAGTCCGCCGCTTCGGAATTCGAGCGCTGCCGACGGTACGGTGACCCCATCGAGCTGCCGGCACACTACGTGCACCTGTCCGGCCCGCCCTCGCTCCTACCGCCGCAGGGCTCCGACCGCGTCCGCCTAGAAGCGGTTCCCGAGCCCCGGGACCTGCCGGCCCAGCTGATCGTTACCGACCCAGCAGGCAAACGCCTCGCCGTGCTCGGGCTGCACATGACGTCCATCCGTTCCGGCTCCCATGGAGGAACCCTCGTGGGAGCCGACCCCACAGGAGCGATCACCTGTCGGCTTCGCCTGGACCGCACGACGCGGGAGTCCTCGATCAAGATCGATGTGAACGTCCCCGAGGCGCTACGGCCTGGGCAATGGCTGGACGTCGTCCGGTTCGCTTCCTATGCGGAGCCGGCAAGATGCCTTCAAATGACCCTGGCGGGACACGCTGTGAACGACCCCGCGCCCTTCCGCATCACACCGCGCCATGACGGCGCGGTGCCGGTGCTGCGGGTACTCGAACAGCTCGTCGCCATCGAGCAGCTGGCGGTGACCACTCTGATGGTCCCCAAAGACCCGAGCCCCGAAGACCTTCGCGCCATACACGAGGCCCACACACTGCTGACGGGTGGAGCGGTCGATGAAGTGGTCACTTCAGTGACCATGGAAGCCGATGACACCGAATCCATACGAGGGCTGTTCACCGCGCCACAGCCTGTTCGGCTCAGGCAGAACCACCCCGCCTACGAGATCAGGATCTTCGGCCAGAACGTCCCCATCGGCCCGGTCCAGCGCACTCTGCCTCCGCTGTACGCCTCCGAACACCGCCGTACCGCGGATGGTTGGCACATCACGCTCACTGCCGGCACCGAGCCCGGAGCCAACGCGGCAAGCATCCGGCGCGCTGGGTAGCCAGCATCTCAGCAGTCCGTGCCACCATGCCGACAGTAATGCATGCATCCACCACTGGTCCCCAGACGTGGTCCCCAACCCAAGCACGTCCGCCGATGCCATCCCGCGGACGCGTCATAGGCGGATGAACGTGTGTTCCGGGCGCGAACTGGACACGAGCTCGCCTACTTCTCCTTGCCGCGAGCGCATCACGACTGCAAGCACGGGAGTGGGCTGCTACACCGCACTACGCCAGCACCAAGCCATCGATGACCCGAGGCCAGCCAAACCCCTGGTAGGAGCCGTCGGCCGGGACGGGTACGCCGTCGCGCTCACAGGTCTGGATGACGCGACGAGCACAGGACGCGGCCGGGTCGTAAGTGCGTCCCGGCAGCGCAGGTGAGTTCCACACCACTGAGCCGGCCGGGTCTGACGACCTGGACGTTCACTCTGAGGCGGCAGTACTTGGCCGACTAGTCAGCGGCTGTCGCCGCCCCGGAGGCACACGCCCAGGGCCGTGAAGCAGTGCGAAATCCGGGTCTGTCTCGCGCAGCAACCTGTGCTGACCGCCCCCGGTTTCGGCCCTGGGCGATTTCCCTCTTTTCCCACGCCTCTACCACGGGCGACGCAGCAAGGCAGATCCATGCCCCGAGCACTGGTCCCCAGAGCTGGTCCCCAAATCATCCGTGAGCAGGCCGTGTCATACCGCCATCAGTAGCCAGCCAGGCCATCCGGCGTCCAGGCTCTGCAGGTCGTGTGCGCCGCGTCCCAGGGCACGCAGGCGAAGATTTGGATCCACAAGCCGTAGGTCTGGTGGAGGGTTCGGCGTCTGCCCTCGTCAAGCCCCAGACCTTCGGCGACATGCGGATCGTGGACGCCTGGGCCGCGACCGTGAGAGCTGCGTCCCGTGCCTCGCGGTCGGTCCAGCATTCGTCCTCGTCCGGCTCCGCGTAGGACTGCAACTGGTAACGACCGCCCGTCGGCCTGCGCTGGACGGCTGAGTAGGGTCGCGGTACCCGAGCTGGAGAGGTAGATGCATGGCCCACGAGATTGTGATCGCGCAGACGACCAGTGACGACGAGGATCAGGCGAAGGCGCTGGCCCGAGGCGCGGTTGAGAGCAAGCTGGCAGCGGGCGTTCACATCGATGCGCCCATCACCGCCTTCTACTGGTGGAAGGGGAAGGTCGAGACGGCGCAGGAGTGGCGGATCTCGTACATGACGTCAGCGGACCGTCTCCCGGCACTGGAGGCGTGGCTGCACGAGAAGCATCCGTATGACGTCCCCCAGTGGATCACGCTGCCCGTGACCGGAGGATCGGAGGCGTACCTGTCCTGGGTGGTCGAGGAGACTCACCCGCAATAGGGCACGCCACCGGCGCCTCGCCGTCACGGAGCCTGCTCGCCGGGATGGCTCACGACGCGAACGCCAGCAAGTGGCCGGCCAGGTCGCGCTCCGTGTCGGGGAGCCAGGCAGCGATGCTCTGCGCCCGCTGACGTCCCATGGTGTTCGGCTTTGACTCCGCAGCTGCGGCGAACTGGCGCGCGACGTAGGCCCCACGGTCTACGTCGCCGCCGCGCAGAAGCGCCGACGCCAGGTCCCCGAGGACCACTACTCCAGAGTCAGGCAGTTCCTTACCGAGGCGCTCGACCGCGGAGTCGGCTGTGACCGTCAGTTCTTGGCGCTTGAGTTCGCCGTATACCGACAGCGCCAGTGAGTCCATCCGGTACGGCGTCACGAAGCGGACCCACGCCTGCTCGCTCGTGTGATTCGCGAAGTCATACGCGAATCTCGCCTGCTCCAGGGCCCGGAGAGCGCCGGCTTCGTCAGCTGATTGAGCCGCTTCCTCCGCGTACCGTCCCAATGCCCACGCCGCAGCGGTCGCGTTGCCATGCCCCCGCACATCCTGAGCCGCCTGTGACAGCATCTCCAGCGCCTTGCCCGGGGTAGCGGCACCGTAGCTCGCGTAGCCAAGCGCCAGGGCGCGCAAGGGCGGGTGCCCGGCCTCCTTCGCGCACTCCGAGGTCACCCGGTAATAGGCAACAGCCTTATCGTGTTCCCCCAGGTCCCAGGCGACCCATCCGGCAAGGGCCGCGGTTTCCCCCGCCGCGATGGTCAGCGCTCGCTCGTGGCCGCCAGCACGAGGAAGGGCCGCCGTGATCGCGTCGAGGTGAGACTCGACCCGGTTCTGCAAACTGCGTGCGCTTTCACTCAGCTCGTCCACATGCAACTCGGCCGCGTGATCGATGAGCACCGACGCGGACTCGGGGTCGATCCTGGCTCCCTTGCTGAGCGCGTAGGCGAGTCGGCCCCAAGGCTCGGCAGCGGCAGCTGCGCCGACGACGGCGCCTCCCAGCAGCGTTCGGCGCTTCACGTCGTCCAGGTCCTCCCCTTCAGCGTCGTCCTTCTTCCTCCGCCTGACTCGGGCGGCCTTTGCCTCCCGGAGGAGCGGCTCCAGCGGGACGCCGCAGGCCACAGCGATGTGCCCAAGTGTGTGGTTCGTAGGGACGTTCTCACCATTCTCGTACCGACTGACCTCTCGGCGGGTCACCGTCGCCCGGCCCGAGGCTGCGTTGATCGCATCCGCCTGCTCATCCTGCGATCGGTCCGCGTTGCGGCGCAGCTGACGGAGTAGTTCGGCGAACGGATCTACTGCCATGAGTGTGACCTCAATCGGTGGGGGAATCCAATCCTGACCCCAACTCCCCCCTCGTTTTCCCCCCTTGACAAAGTTTTCCCCCTCAGGTTTCCCCTGTTCCGGATCGCGACACCACGGTGCGATGGGCACATGACCACGCACCGGGCAGCAACGCCTTCCCAACCTGGGATGACTGACGGCGGGCCCACCGCCGCCAGCAGCGCGCCGACCGCGTCTCCGCCGGCATCCCGTGTCTTCGAGATGGTCATGGCACCGGCGAGTAGCCACGTCGCTCAAGCACGAGGCACCACAGCGGCCGTGCTGAGGCAGTGGGCCCTGCCGGACGCCCCGGCAGGAGACGCCCAGCTTGTCGTCTCAGAGTTGGTGACCAACGCGATCAGTCACGGCTCTGGGGCTGTGGGGCTGCGGGTGCGGTACGGCAACCACCAGCTCCGGATCGAGGTCACCGACGGGAGCACCACCCCGGCCAAGCGACGACGCGCCGGCGCCAACGACCTGGGCGGACGAGGGCTGCTCCTAGTAGCACGCCTGTCACACCGGTGGGGCGTGGCCGGCAGCGGCCGGACTACATATGCGGTCATCCCCACTCTTACGGAAGCACCCCCATGTCGCCGCACGACGCAACCAACCTTCGATCCGACGTGTTGAGCCCCGTGGCCGACCGTGATCAGGGTCGGGAGGCGCAGTCGTCCGGCGGCTGGCCGGATGGCGGCAACGATCGGATCCGGTGGCGTCACAGCAGTCCCGACCCGTTGGAGCGCCAGTCCCGCAATGGGCAGCTCCGTAAGCTCCGTCAGCACTTCCATCGCGAGGCTGTCGGAAAGCACGAACGCCAAAGCGGCGACCGACAGCTTTGCGTCCTGGCGTACAGCTTGGTGCTGAGTCCGGGAGCCAGTCCCGACGAGGATTGGCACACCCTCCAGGCCGAGGCCGAGCAGCACGGCTACGCGATAGGAGCGAGGCTCCACGATGTTGCCGTCCCCGTGTCCACGACGTACTTCCCCGGCTCGCGCACGGGCCGGAGCATCTACACGCCCCCCTGGCAGCGCCCCGGTTGGCGGGAAGTCGAACGACTGGTCCAAGGCGAATTCGCGGACGGCGTGATCGTTCTCGACCGGCACAACATCAGCTCCAGCGACGACGAGTACCACGCCGTGATCAAGCATCTGGGCGAGCGGTACCAGGCGTTCGTACACCTCGTGATCCCCGAGGAGCCTACTGCGCCGACTTGAAGGCGTCCGCTGCGCTGGATGGACAAGAAGGGCTGGGGCTGGAGGCAGATCAGCGCCCAGGTCCTCCTCGTCGCCACCGTGTTCGCCGTGCTCGCCGTCACCTTCAACTTCACCTGACCAGGGGCCCACCATGACATTCGAGGGACACACCGACCGGGCGCCGCGGCTCCTGCCGCACCGCGAGCAGGGCGAGGCTCTCCTCGCCATCCAGGAGGCCGCCCCGGAACCGCCCAGCGAGGCTGGACTCGATCTCTTCGCTGTCCCCGCCGGCGAGGTGCAGGGTGGCGGCTTCAACCTCTCCCGCTTCCACCGGCTCTCCCGCCTGCCGACTTCGGGGAGCGGGGCGGCCTCGGCTTCGACTGATGACCCGCAGGACACAGCATGAAGTCG
Source organism: Streptomyces sp. NPDC002784 (assembly GCF_053592135.1). Classification (NCBI taxonomy): domain Bacteria; kingdom Bacillati; phylum Actinomycetota; class Actinomycetes; order Kitasatosporales; family Streptomycetaceae; genus Streptomyces; species Streptomyces sp. NPDC002784. The sequence continues at coordinate 175,941 of NZ_JBSFVD010000013.1, forward strand.
CTGTTGCATCGCCTCAGTCCAGACCAGTGGGATGCCTGGTACAGCGAGGGTCGGGCCATAGACCGCCTCGTGACCGACGCCGAGGTCGACCGCTTTCTCCAGCACGTCAACCCGCACGCCGGGGCATCCGTTCTCGACGTCGGCTGTGGCATCGGTAGCTTCAGCCGACAGCTCTCCCGTTGGGGCTACGACGTGCTGGGCCTGGACTTCTCGCCGATCGCGATCCGGACCGCGCATCGGCAAGGCGCTAACGGTCGGCTGCGCTACGGCGTGCACGATTTCGACGCGGGGGCAATCCCGCCTCGGCTGCAGCCCGGCTCACTCGACCTCATCGTTTGCCGCAACATCCTGCCGTTCATCGACCACCCCCGTTTCATGGTCGACGCTCGTCGTTGGTTGCGCCCTGGCGGGCAGTTGTACGTCCTTGTCCGTGTCTGGTCCGAGCGCCGGGGCGAACCGGACGAGAGGCCCTGCCAGCGCGGCTTCACCGAGGAACAAGTGCAGGACCTCCAGAACGGCTGGGCGCAACAGGGACGCTGCTGGCTCGGCAGACACACCGCGCTGTTCCTGTCCGACCCGCGCCACCGGACCTTGTGACTTCGTCGGCACCAGCGTCCACTCGTCAGCCCGGCATTTCCTTACCTCAAGTCGAGCCGGTGAGAGAGAAGCTGCCGCCGGTTGAGTGGATGAGTGAACCGTGGGTGATCCGTTTTCATCGTCCCGTCACGGTGCCTGACAGCGGTTTCCTCGATCCAGTCGCATCCGACGTGTGCTCACCCGCCTCCCCCGCAGCCGTCGCCCACGTGGTCCGTCAGAGGAGTGCGAGTCGCCCCGCGTCATCCCCACCCACCCGCGAGCAAATTAGGTTGCAGATGAACCGTCCCGTTCTCGCTCTGGCCGCCACCGTTGCCGTCGCGTCCGCGGTGCACACCGCCCAGCGGCACCTCCAGCACCGGCAGCTCCTGGAGCTGGCGATGCACAAGGCCCACGGCCGCATGCTCGAAGTCGCGACGACACATCCGGACTTGGACCCGATATGGGTACGAAACCACCCCGATTACGTCAAGGAGAGTGAATCGGGCCCCCTGCTGATGTGCCAGTGGTGGCTCGAGTTCTGGCGCACCGGTCTCAACCTCGGGGTCTTCACACCGGCCGTGCTGCGGCAGAACGCGAAGAACTTCATGAAGGACCCCACGGCCCTCAAGGCGTGGGCCCTGTCCCGCCACGGACGTGCGCTGCAATCCAGAGGCCGGCGCGACCGCATGCATGTTGCGCTGCTCAATGTGGCGTTCGAGGAGGCCGGCGGGCCCAACCAGTACCCCGAGTGCGAACTCGAACCGGTCTCGGCCCTCTGAGTCGCGGCGCCCTGCTGCCGACAGCCACCCCCGATGAGGAGGACGACCATGACCCTTCCCGCTCCGATACCACCGGCTCCGCCTACGCCCGTCATCACAGCCGGCGATAGCACGCAGCGTGCACTTCTTCTCGACCTCGACGGCGTCCTGCTCGACACCCGTCCGGTGATGCAGGAGGCGTGGCGGAAGGTCCAAGAGGTTCACGGCATCACCCTTCCGTTTCACGACTACGAGCGTCACCTGGGGCGCGAATTCGGCGACATCATGCAGCGGCTGGGCGTGACCGACATCGAGGCAGTCCGCCGGACGTACGAAACGCAAGCCGTCGTCGCCGCCCACCTCGCGCAGGAATTCACCGGCGTTGTCGAGGTGCTCCACGCCTTCGTGGCCGCCGACTGGCGGCTGGGTGTGGTGACGTCGAAGCACGTCGACCGCGCCGCCCCGCTCCTCTCGCACCTCGGATGCCCCTTCGCGACCATCCGTACCCCCGCGGGGGCGGGCCGGGCGAAGCCGGCCCCCGACCCGATCCTCCTCGCCCTGGTCGATCTCGGAGTCGATCCCGCCGCAGCCGTGTACGTGGGGGACATGGCGGTCGACCAAGAATCGGCCGCCCGCGCTGGTGTCGCCTACGTCCATGCCGAGTGGGGATACGGGCAGCCCACCTCTCCCGCACCCGAGGTCGCCGGATCACCCAAGGAGTTGCTGCAACTCCTGCTCTCCCCCGAGCCGTTCATTGAGGGGAGCCTGTCGTGAGCCTCCGTGCGACCGGTGGCCTGGGCTTGGTCCGCTCCAGCTTCGCCGGCAAGCCCAGGTGGGCTCTCGTCGGTAGCGGCGCCCTGGACCACGTGAAGACCGACCACATCCGGACCGGGGATCTGGAGGCCATCCCCGTCGACCGGCAGGAGCTGCCCGCTCTCGTCGAGAGCGTCATGGACTCCCTGGAACGCTACGGCGCCTCGCTAGCCTCCACACCGGGCGGAGCTGGCTGGCTTCACGTCCAGCACGTTCCCGTTCGGCGCTTCGTGGCCGAGATCGTGCGGAAGTTCCTGGCCCTGAACGCCTGGGAACCGTTCGCGTCGGCTCCGGGGCCCCTGGCTCTGGCCCCGTACGAGGGGCTAGTCGGACTCCGTACGAGCAGCTCACGGGAGTACCTGGCCTACACCGTCACCTGGTCCGGTATCGCGTACCTGCTCGGGGCAGCGGCTCCGCACAACCCGACCCGCTCCGCCCAGTTACGCAACCGCTCCCGTTCCAGCACGGCGAACACGGAGCCGAGCCCGCTCCCTGCGGACCTGCAGCAGGCGGACGTCGTGGCGCTGTCGTGGACCTCTCGGCATGCGGCCACCCTGATGCCGGTTCTCGCCGAACTGGAGCGCGATGGACGGACGAACCTACTGCTCGACCTCGCCACCGATCCTGCGGAGCGGTGCTCCGCGTCGGCGGCGTCGGGCATCGACCTGCGCTCGGCGCCGAGCGACCTCTTCACCCTCTCCGGCACTGCCGAGGGCCTGTATCTGCCCGACGACGAGCACATCGTTCGCGTCAAGGGATATAGCCTTCAACTCGCGCGTCTTGTACGGCTCTTGTCCGTACTCCTCGAAACCAGCGGCGGGTGCACTCAGCCGTCATGGCGGACACTCCTCCGAGCAGAGAGCTGGCTCGACGGTGTCCTGTCCGCGACCCGGCCGCACACCGTCCTCCTGAGCAACGACACCAGCCCGCTGGGCGCACTGGCCGCGCACGCGGCCGAGCGTCACGGCGCGAACACGGTCCACGTCCAGCACGGAGCATGGACGGCAGAGTCGGTCGCCTGGCCGGCACTTCACAGCCGCGACATCGTCGTCATGGGCGAACGGGACCTCCCCCTGGCCCGAGCGTGGGTCCGCCACCCCGCGGGCGAGGTGCACGTGTTGGGACAGCCTCGCTTCGACGCGCTGGCCGCCCTCGGCCGTGAGGCACAGCGACGGTACCTGGAGAAGGTGCTGGCTCCGGGCAACCGCCGCGCCCCTGCCCGGATCGCGGTGTGGGCCTGCCAGCCGTTCAGCCCCAGTCACCTCAAGACCCAGGCGGATCTCCTCCTGGACGGCCTGAGTGCGGCGGACGGCGACTGGGGTCTCGTCATCGCTCCGCACCCGGCGCAGGGCGCCGATGCCTTCGCCACGTTGCTGAAGCAGGACGGAGGGCCGCTCGTGGCCGTGGCCGACCCGCGGGTCGGCGCGCGGGGCTGCCTCGCCGGGGCCGACGCCCTGGCGAGTGCGTACTCGACGTGCGGGATCGAGGCCGCGCTGCTCGGCGTCCCGGTCCTCGAAATCGGCCCGCCGGGCGAACGCACGCTGGACCTGACCGGCCACGGCCTCGCGACCCGGTGCCACGACGCCGGTGGCGTCGCAGAAGCGCTTTGCGCACTGCGTGAACCGCACACGCCCATCCCGCAGACGGCCATGGACGCGGTGTGCCGGTGGCGCGGCGACAGCGCGGCACAGGTCGCTCGCCTCATCACCCACCGCGCCGAATCCGCCACCAGCTCATCCGAATACGTCCACCACGATGCCCCGGGCGCCTCTGCGTCGCCCCTGGGCCAAGGAGCAACTGTCCGATGACACACCTCACCGCCTACAGCATGGCCGAGCTGTTCTCCGGCGCCATCACGCTGGCCAAGTCCGGCGAGCAGGTCAGCCCCCGGGGCATGGCCACCCGGGAAGTCCGCGATGTCCACCTGCTGCTCACCCAGCCGCGCGCCCGCCTGCTCTACGCTCCCCCGGCCCGGATCGTGAACCCGGCCTTCGCGGTCGCCGAGACCGTCTGGCACCTCTCCGGCTCCGACGACCCGTGGATCTTCGACTACAACGCCCGGCTGCGGCAGTACGCCGACGACGGCGTACTGCTCGGCGCGTACGGGCCCAGGATGCGGAACTGGGGCGGCAAGGTGGACCAGCTGGCCCGTGTCGTGGAGATCCTCAAGGAGGACCCCGACTCCCGGCGGGCCCTGATCCACCTCTACGACCCGGCCCAGGACGCCGCAGGGCACAAGGACGTGCCCTGCACCCTCGGCTTCCGCTTCCATCTGCGCGACGGCCGCCTGCACATGGCGACAATGATGCGCGGCCAGGACGTGTGGATCGGCATGCCGTACGACGTGTTCTTCTACACCGTGCTGCACGAGCTGGTCGCCGGGTGGCTCGACGCGGAGCTGGGCGAATTCCACCTGCATGTCGGCTCGCTGCACATCTACGACGAGCACGTCGAGCAGGCCGAGCTGCTGACCTCACTCACGGCGAGCCCGCTCATGCCCGAGCTGCGAACACCGTGGACGCGCTTCGACGCCCTGCTCGACCAAGTCGAGGCCCGCGACGTGACCGGCCACCCCGGCTGGGACACGATGGCCGAGACGCTGCGCAGCTACCGGCTGTGGAAGGACGGTGAGCGCGAGCAGGCATGGCGGGCGGCCGACAAGATCGACGGTCCCCTCGGCCAGGCCGTCACCGCCTGGTACGGAGAACTGAAGCGGCGCTCGACCAAGCCCGCCGCGACGGCCGGGGCGAGGTGATCGCCGCCATGAAGCGCACGCCTTCGGTCGTCCTCGGCCTGTGCTCGTACACCCACGACTCGTCGGCCGCCCTCCTCATTGACGGCGAACTGGTCGGCTTCGTGGAGGAGGAGCGCCTCTCCGAGCAGAAGCACACCCAGCTCTACCCCTCCCGGGCCATCGAGTGGCTGCTCGGCCAGGCCAAACTGACCGCCGCCGAAGTGGACGCCGTCGCCTACAACTTCCAGCCCGCCCGCTACCTCACCGAGTCGCCCGCCGCCCTGCGCCTGGCGCTCTCCCCGGCGACACGCGAGCGAAGCCTGGCCCGAGCGCACGGGTTCGCCAAGGTGGCCGTGCGCACCCAACGGCGCCTGCGCATCCTCGGCCGGCAGTTCCCCTCTGCCCGCGTCGCGCCGATCCTGCACCACCGCGCCCACCAGCTCACCGCCTTCGCAGCCTCGGGCTGGGACGAAGCCGCCGTACTGGTGGTCGACAGTCTCGGCGAGCGGCAGACCACCACTATCGCCCGCGGCCACGGCACACATCGCCCCCGCACACAGACCCTGGAAGCGATCAACGACCCGGCCTCCCTGGGGTACGTCTACGGCGCCGTCACCGAGCACTTGGGCTGGCGCCGGGGCGACGAGGAAGGCACCGTCATGGCGCTGGCCGCCCTTGGCGACCCCGCCCGCTTCCGCCACCTGTTCGCCCAGGCGGTCCGCACGACGGCTACGGGCTTCCGCATCAATCCCGGCTACTTCCCTACGCGCACCCTCACGTCGGGATACCCGAGGACATCCCGGCAGTTCGTTGCCGAGACCTGCCCCGAACGGCACCCGAGCGAACCGCTCACGGACCTCCACCGGGACCTGGCGGCTGCTCTCCAGGAGCGGACCGAGCAGGTGATGGTGCACCTGGCCCGCCGCGCTCGCGTGCTCACCGGCTCCCCACGCCTGTGCGTGGGTGGCGGTGTCGCCACGAACTGCGTGAGCATCGGGAAGATCATCGAGGCCGGCATCTTCGACGAGGTCTTCGTGCCGCCCGCGCCCGGTGACGCCGGTACCGCGATCGGCGCCGCCCTCGCCGTACATGTCGACGGACGCAGCCCCCGCCCTCTGGCCGGCGTCGCCCGCAGCTGCTACCTCGGCCCCTCCTACGAGGACCAGCCCCTCGACCTCACGCCCTGGCCCGGCCTTCACCAGAAAACCCTGGGCATCGAAACCGCCGAGTTCCTCGCCGACCAGCTGGCCCACGGCACCATCGTCGGCCTGTTCCAAGGGGCCGTCGAAGCCGGGCCGCGCGCCCTTGGCAACCGGTCGATCCTCGCCTCCCCGCTGGAGCCCGGCGTCGTCGAACGCTTGAACGCGACCGTGAAATTCCGCGAACCCTTCCGGCCCTTCGCCCCCATGGTCCTGGCCGAGCGCGCCGGCGAGTTCTTCACGCTCGGCCAGCAGGCACCGTACATGTCCATGGCCTCCGGCGTGACGGACAAGACGCGCGAGTGCGTGCCGGCCATCGTGCACGCCAACGGCACCTCCCGCCTGCAGACCGTCACCAGGTCGCAGAACCCGTTCATGCACGCGGTCCTGACCGCCTTCGGCCGCCGTACCGGCGTACCCGTGCTGATCAACACCTCCCTCAACGTCAAGGGCAAGCCGATCTGCGGGACGCCCGAGATGGCGCTGGACTGCCTGGCCAACTCCGGACTCGACGCCCTGCTCCTCGAAGGGCGGTGGATCACCAAGTGAGGATCGGATACAGCCTTTGGGGCTTCCTCGGCAACGGCGTCACCGATACCCCGGACGGGGGACGCAGCCACCGGCGCCCTTTCATCGACGCCCTCATCGCCCGCGGCCACGACATCGTCTTCCTGCAGGCCGACCGCGACCGCCTCGAAGCCGGCGACGACCTCGGCGGCGCGTACACCTTCGACGACGGCACCCCGGGCATCGACGTCCTGTTCCTGGAATGGCGCTGGGCGATCACCGGCCGCAACACCACGGTCTGCGGGACCGAGGGGCACACCTGCGACCTGCACCGCCAGGCCCAACTCATCAACCACTACACCGTGCGGCACCGGACGCCCACCGTGATCTGGGACAAGGACCGCACCCTGCGGGCCGAGAGCGTGTGGCGGCGTACCGCCCACACCCTCGTCTGCGAGGCCGCCCTCGCGCCGACCCTGGGCGCGCGCTCCCTCCTCTTCCCCGTCGCCGACCACCTCATCGCCCAGGCAGACCCCGCCACCCTCGCCGCGCGACCGCGGGACCTCGCGCTCGGCTACGTGGGCAACCAGTACGACCGCGACGAGCCCTTCGACCGCTTCTTCGCCCCGGCCGCCGCCCGGGTCGAACACCTGGTCGCCGGGAAGTGGACGAAGACCGACCGCTGGCCGGACGTCCACTTCGTCGGCCGAATCCCCTTCGAAGCCGCCGCCGACGTCTATGGCCGGTCTCTCGCCACGGTCCTCATGCTGCCCGAGCGATACGCCGCCGTCGGGCAGATGACGCAGCGCATCTTCGAGGCCGTGCTCGCCGGGTGCCTGCCTATGGTCCCGGCGGACGTCCGCTTCGCGGACCAGTTCGTACCGGAGGAGCTGATCGTGCGCTCCGGCCGAGACGTCATCGAGCGGCTGTCTTACCTCCGCGAGATCGCCAGCACCCAGCAGCACGCCGACCTGATCGCGGCGTGCGTGGACCGCCTGCGCCTGTTCGGTCTGAACAAGCAGGTCGACACCCTCGAATCCGCACTGCACGGGCTCGTCCAGACCACGGCGACCGGTCGGGGAGCTGCTTGATGGAGTCCGATCGACAGGCTCTGACGCCTGGATCATCTGAACGTGTCCGGGGGGATGGCCCCGCCGCACACCCGAACCTCTCTACGCTGGAGCACCATGAAGAAGGTCGCCATCGTCGGCTGCGGAGGCAGCGGCAAATCCCACGTGGCCCGCGAACTGGGCAGGATCCTCGACGCCCCGGTGACGCACCTGGACGCCGCGTTCTACGACGACGAGTGGAACGCGCTGCCCATGGACAAATTCACCGAGGTGCAGCGCGAGCTGGTCGCGAAGCCGCGGTGGGTGATCGACGGCAACTACAACTCGACGCTGCCGGTGCGGCTCGAAGCCTGCGACACGGTGATCCTGATGGACGTGTCGACCGTGGCCGCCCTGTATGGGATCTTCTCCCGGCAGATCCGGCACGGGGCCGGGCACAAGGGCAACGGCGTACACAACCGCATCCACTGGGGCGTGATCAAGTACGTCGCCACGTACCGCCGCAAGATGCGGCCCCGGGTCATGGCGAAGATCGAGGAGTACGCCGCCGGCCGAGCCGACGTGGTCCTGCTGGCCAACCGGCGCCAGACGCGCCGCTGGCTGCGGAAGGTGGCCGCCGAGCAGTCCTGAACGGCCCGCGCCCCCGGAGCGGAGGTGCGGCATGAACGAGCCCAACCCGTTCCTGGACCCCGCCCGCCAGCAGGAGCTGTACGGGCATGCCTCCCGGCTGGCCGGACGGACCAGCGCCCTGATGCGCGCGAAGACGTCCGGTCGCCCCGTGCCCGAGACGATCGTCAGCTTGGTGCAGGCCCACCACGCGCATCCGAACCGCCTCGGCATGGTGCTCGACATCGGCTGCGGTCGCGGCACGAGCACCCTGGCCATCGTCGAGCAGCTGAGGCCCCGGCGCGTCATCGGCCTGGACGCCGCCCCCGCCCTGCTCGTCCAGGCCCGCGCCCGCTCCGAGGAACTGCCCGACACGGTGGCGGAATTCGTCGAAGGGGACTTCCACGACCTCCCGCTGCCCGCCGGGTCGTGCGATGTCGCCGTCGCCGCGTTCTGCCTCTACCACTCGCCGCGGCCGAACGACGTCATCGCGCAGATCGCGAAAGTTCTGGCCCCCGGGGGCCTGGCCGTACTCGTCACAAAGGGACTCGACAGCTACCGGGAGATGGACCAGCTGGTCGCTGCGGCCGGCCTCGATGCGCGGGCCGAGAAGCACGAGAGCCTCTACACCGCCGCGCACAGCGGCAACCTCGCCGCTCTAGCCACCTCCTCGCTCGAGGTGATCGCCACCCTGGACGAGGAGCACGCCTTCACCTTCGACGGCCACGACCAGCTCGCGCAGTACCTCGCCACCAACCCCAAGTACGACCTCGCGCCCGGCCTGTACGGGAACCCCGGGGCCCTGGCAGCGACCTTGCACGAGTTCCTTCCGGACCAGCCGCTGACCACTCGGTCCCTCATCACCTTCGTCGTCGCACAGGCGAAGGAGGAGCCGACATGACCCTCCCACCGTTCACCAAGCACTACGAGACACCGGAGCGCGCGGCGGGAGCTGTCCGCCACTACCGGTGGATCAATGAGCACGCGAAGCCGCTGCGGCAGCCGGCCCTTCACGAGATCGGACCGGCCAGTCTGGCGTTCGAGCGGGTCGAGGGCCGCTCCGTACGCCCCGACGACCTGCCGCGCATGGCGGAACTGCTGGGCCGCGCGCACGGTGCCGCATGGCGCAGCGACCTGCAGTCGGCATCGCTGGGCACTCCGCACCGCTTCAACGACGGAACGCCGTTCGACGACTACCTCGGCCCGCGGGAGATCGCGCTCCGGCGACGCCACGAGCAGGGCTACCTGCCGAACAAGGTGGCCCTGTACGCGATGCTCGGCCTGCTGAAGGAGACCGCGCAGGGACCGCTCGCCTTCTACAAGGACAGCAACCCCCGGAACTTCATCATCACCGCGCCCGGGGACATCGTCACCGTCGACACCGACGACCTGTCCCTAGCCCCGATGGGATACGACCTCGCGAAGCTCATCGCGACACTCCACCTGACGTACGGACCACTCACGGACGAAGCCGTCAACGCCGCCCTCTGCGCGTACAACACGGCGGCCGGATGTTACGGCTCCCGGCTCGACGCAACGAACCGCGGACGCCTCGACGACTTCCTGGCCCTGCACGCCGTCCTGACCGCCCCGTACGTCGGGCGCAACGGCTACCACTGGCCGCTCCGCTCCCACCTCCGAGGAACCCCATGATCACCACCGAACTCGTCTTCGTACGGCACGGCCAGGCCCAGTGCAACGCCGACGGCCTCGTCGGGGGCCCGCGCACCTGCACCGGACTGACCAACCTCGGGTACGCCCAGGCCGAACAGGCCGCGCGCCGCTTGGCCACCGAGCACCTGAAGAGGCCCTTCGACATGGTCTACGCGGGCCCGCGGATTCGCCTCGTCCAGACCGGCGAGATCATCGCCCAGACGCTCCAGATTCCGCTGCACTTCGACGACCGGCTCGACGGCCCCGTCCACGGCGATGCCGACGGCAAACCTTGGGATGCGGTGAAGACAGCCGCCAACGGCGGCCCGCATGCGCACCCCGACACTCCCTGGGCCGCTGGCTCCGACACCTGGAACGGGTACCTGAAGCGCGCCAGCAAGAACCTGAGTCAGCTCATCGAGGAGAACAAGGGGAAGCGCATCGTGTTCGCCGCCCACGGAGAGACGGTGATCACCGCGCACACCCTGCTCCTCGACATCCCGATCGGCTCGCCGGCGGGCTTCACGCACAACCACGCCTCAATCACTCGCTGGCAGCACCACCGCAACCGCCTGGGCCAGACCCGCTGGATGCTCGATCGGCACAACGACACCGAGCACCTCAGTCTCCTCACACCGGAGCCGACCCCGTGATCGCCACATCGGACGACCCCCGGATCCAACTGGCGCACGATCTCCTCGGCGCCGTCGAGATCGCGCCGGACCCCCTGCTCCCTCCCCGGGTCGTGCGCGTGGTGGCCGACGACGGGCAGCACTTCGTCGCCAAACAGCACGCTGAGCCCGACCGATACGCGAGGGAACTCCACGCCTACCGGACCTGGGGCACCCACCTGACCGGCCACGCGCCGAAGCTGGTCGGCCGTGACGACGCCACCCGCACCCTTCTGCTGACCGCGCTCGCAGGCGATCGGGCGGACACCGCGGCCCCGGGCTCACCTGAGGAGGAACTGGCCCATCATGAGGCCGGCCACGTCCTCGGCAAGCTCCACCGGGCAACCGCCATGCCCCAGGGCGGCGCCGTCGGCGCCGCGCTCGCCGAACGCCTCCAGCGCTGGATCGACCGGGCCGCTCACGTCGGCCTCATCGACACGGCCGAGCGGAACCTGCTGAAGCACCACGCGGCCATCCTGGGCAACAGCCTCATGGACAGCGCGATCTGCCACCTCGACTACCAGCCGCGCAACTGGCTGATCGGCGATGCCTTCGGCGTCTGCGACTTCGAGCACATGCGACGCGACGCCCGCGTCCGCGACTTCGCCCGGCTCGAATTCCGCCGCTGGCAGGCCGCGCCCCATCTGCGAACCGCCTTCCTCGACGGGTACGGCCGCCCGCTGACCGACACCGAGCGGCGGCTTCTGGAGTCCTTCGGCGCCATCGAGGCGACCACCGCCCTGGTCAAGGGCCACAAAGAGAACGACCTCGCCCTGAGCGCGCACGGCCGAACCGTCCTGTCCCGCCTCACCTGACTTCCTCCCTTCGATCACCTTCCTGGAGATTCCCGTGCCGCAGCACGAGCAGCACCCGACCACCGCCGCCCCGCGCCGGGCTGTGGTGACCGGCTCCGCCGGATTCATCGGCTCCCACCTCGCACACGCCCTCGTACAGGCCGGCACCACCGTCATCGGCGTTGACCGCCACGACCCCTCCGCCGACGCCACGGCCATCGCCAACCTCGCCTCCCTGCGCGGTATCCCGGGGTACCACCACATCACCGCCGACCTCCTCAACTGCGCGATCGACCCACTCCTGATCGACGCAGAAGCGGTCTTCCACCTCGCCGGCATTCCCGGCGTACGGCCGTCCTGGGGGCCGCAGTTCAGCGACTACCTCGCGTCTAACGTGCTGGCCACCCACCGGGTCCTGGAAGCCTGCACCCGCATCGGCGTCCCGCGACTGGTCGTTGCGTCCTCCTCCAGCGTCTACGGGCCGACCGACGGCGGCGCGAGTGTCGAGGCCGACCGTCCGAAGCCGGCCTCCCCGTACGCCGTGACCAAACTGGCCGAGGAACAGCTCTGCCTCGCCTACGCCGAGCGCCCCGCCGGTCCCAGCGTCGTCGCCCTGCGGTACTTCACCGTCTACGGCCCCCGCCAGCGCGCCGACATGTTCACCCACCGCGCCCTGCAGGCCGCTCTGACCGGACAGCCGCTGCGCCTATACGGAGACGGTCACCAGCGACGCGACTTCACCTACATCGATGACGTAGTCGCCGCCACGATCGCCGCCGCGACCGTGCCGACAGCGCACGGCGCGATCAACGTGGGCGGCGGGTCGAACGCATCGCTGCTGGAAGTGATCAACATTGCCACCAGCCTCACCGGCCGCGACATCCAGCTCCAGCAGGACCACGCGCGCAGCGGTGACGTCCTCCTAACCCGCGCCGACCCCAGCCGTGCCCGAGAAGTCCTCGGGTGGCAGCCGCGAGTCGACCTCCACAACGGGCTGCGCGCCCACATGCAGGCCCTGGCCTCCCATGTCCCGAACTACAGCCGAGCCGCGTAACCCCGCGGCCCGGAGCCCGAGAGGAAACGCAGTGGAGAGTCCCGCGCGAGCGCGGCTGGACGCCTTTTTCCGGCAGATCACGACGCAGTTCCCCGCCGGCGACGCGATCACGACGCTCGTCATCACGCATCTGCTCCCCGAACGGCCGGCGTTCCTGCGGGCCATGACCGCGGTGTCCACGGTCGGCGCCGTGCTGCCGAAACCCCGATCGATCCACCAGCCGACTCTCGACGCCGTCCGCCGTACCTTCCCCGTCCACGACCTGACCCGAGAACGGTTCACCGACAACACCCAGGCCCTGGACTACCTGGAGGACACAGCGGGCGGCCGGGACGTCGTCCTAGTGGACATCGGCGGCCACTTCGCGGCAAGCCTCGACACTCTCGTGGGCAAGTTCTCCGTCCGCATCCTCGGCATCGTCGAGGACACCGAGAACGGACACCAGCGGTACGCCGCCCTCGACAAACTGCCGTGCCCGGTCGTCTCGGTGGCCCGCTCCCCGCTCAAGGACTGCGAAGACCACCTCGTCGGCCGCTCGATCGTGTTCTCCACCGAAGCCCTCGTCCGCGCCCGCGGGGACATCCTCACCAGCCGCAACGCCTGCGTCATCGGCTTCGGCAAGATCGGCCGCGCCATCGCCCAGACCCTGCGCGCCCAGGACCTGCGCGTCACCGTGTACGACAGCGATCCGGTCAAGCGAGTTCAGGCGCACTCCCTCGGCTTCCGCACCAGCACCTCCACCGCCGAGGCCGTGAGCGACGCGGAACTCGTCCTGTGCGCCACCGGCAACCTCGCCCTGCGGCAGGGCGACTTCGCCGCCCTGCGCAATGGCGCCTACCTCGGATCGGTGACCTCATCCGAGGACGAGCTCGAACTCGGCAGCCTCGACGAGCTCTACCAGCGCACCCCAGTCAGCGCTCAGCTGACGCGATACGAGGTGACCGGCCACTACTTCTACGTTCTCGCCGACGGCGGTGCCGTCAACTTCGTGCACGGCGCTGCCGTCGGCGCGTACATCCATCTCGTCCAGGCCGAGATACTCGCCGCCACCGCCGCGCTCAGCCACACCCGCTTCCAGCCCGGACTGCACGAGATGCCGGCGGCCGACCGCGACGCCATCGCCAGAACCTGGCTCCACCACTTCGAAAGGTGACCCCAGTGCCTCCCTCCGTCGACCACATCCGTTCCGTCGCCGAGGCGTACCTCGCCCGCCACTCGGACGAACGCGACTCCCTCACCCTGCTGTTCGCCGCGCTCGCCGCCGCAGATGACCCCACGAACCGCAAGACGTTCCCCGCCCACGTGACATGCAGCGCCATCGTCATCAACGGCGCCCGGCACGTGCTGCACATCGTGCACAAGGCGTCCGGGAAACTGCTGGCGCCCGGCGGCCACAACGAACCGGATGACCGGCACCTGCGCGACGCCGCCCTGCGCGAACTGCACGAGGAGGCAGGCATCCCGCCCAGCGCCGTCGTTCCCCTCTCCGGCTTCGAGGACGTTCCCCTCGACATCGACGTCCACACCATCGACGCGAACCCCTCGAAGGACGAGCCGGCCCACCACCACGTGGACTTCCGCTGGGTCTTCCGTCTCGGCGCAGAGCACGCGGTGACCCTCCAGGAAGAGGAGGTCGACGGCTACGAATGGCGGCCGTTCACGAGCGTCGCCTCGCCCACCGTCCGCTCCAAGCTTGCCCTGCTGCCCTGAAGGCCCGCCCCCACTCGACCACCAGGAGGACGCCGTGGCCGCCACCACAGCTCTAACGCCCGACGCCACACCGCGCCGGCACGTCGCCGTCATACCCTGCCGTTGGGGCGCTTCGCGCTTTCCCGGTAAACCGTTGGCCCGCCTCGGCGACAAGCCGCTGCTCTGGCACGTCCACCAGCGGTGCCTGGAAGCCAAACGTCTCGACGGCGCCGTCGTGGCGACCGACGACGAACGCATCGAAGCGGCGTGCCGCCAGCTGGGCATCGAGTGCATCCGCACCGGAGAGCACCTCACCGGCACCGATCGCGTCGCGGAGGTCGCCGAGCTCCTGCCGGCCGAGGCGTACATCAACGTCCAGGGCGACGAGCCGTTCATCTCGCCGACCGCCATCGACGCCATCTCCGAGGCCCTGGAGTACCTGCCGCCGGGCGCGCTCGCCGTGAACGCGTACACCGAACTGGCCGACGTCGGCGCCGTCCTGGACCACAACGTCGTCAAGGTCGTTGTCTCGGCCCAAGGCGAGGCCCTGATGTTCTCACGCCAGCCAATCCCCTACCCGAAGGGCGACCGACCGAAGTACCTCCGCCAACTGGGCCTCTACGGCTTCACCGGCCCAGCTCTCCAACGCTTCCGCCAGCTCCAGCAAGGGCCCTTGGAGCGCGCCGAAGGAGTGGAGATGCTGCGCTTCGTCGAACACGGCCACGCCGTGCAGATGATCACTGTCGAGGACCACGGCGTAGCGGTGGACACCCCTGAGGATCTAGCCCGAGCCGAGAGCCTCCTCGCCCAGTACGCATGATTGACCGCTGGCACGACGGGGCGGCCTGTCGGCCCTTGAGGTGAGAACGACTTCCTTCCGCCGCAGGAACTGACGGCCGCACACGCAGGACAGTTCCGATTCGGCCCGTACCCCGCCCAGTGGTCGTTTCGGCCAAGTCGAGCGTTCAGGCCGCCCCGACCCCGGCTGGGGGCATACTGCCCGCATGACAGCACCCAGGATCGGCGACGTGGCCGAAGGGCGCGTCGCGCGCTATCTCCGTGAGCGGGGTTACACCTTCGGGGTGGAGCCCGAGTCCGTCACCGGCCACCACACCACTCGCCCACGCCACACTCCTGTGAGTCCTTAGCGGCCAGCCGATCCCGTTCGACTCCCCGCACAGCACCTGGGGAGACGAGCAAGGCCCGGGCGGACACTGCGCGGGTTGTCAGCGGAGTGGCCCTCCGGACGGAGTGTCGTCAGCAGGAGCGGTCCAGGGCGCGGTGACTGCGGTGGCCATGGAGATGATGGCGAGGAGCGCGAAGAGGTGGCTGTATCCGCCGAGTGGCGCGGCGAGCATGGCCCCGGCGAAGGGGGCCAGGGCTGCGGCGATGGTTGCTGGCGCGGCGAGCAGGCCGGAGAGGCGTCCGTAGTGGGTGGCGCCCCAACGGTCGGTGACGGCGGTGGCTTGGAGCAGGGTGAGGTTGCCGCGGACCATGCCGGCCGCGAGCGACACGACAATGAGCAGGGCGTATGGCCCGGGTACGGCGGCGAAGGCGACGGTGGTGATGCCGCCGGCGGCGATCAGGGTCGTCGTGCGCGTGGCCACAGCGGTGCGTCGGGCGAGAGTGGCGTACAGGGTGCGGCCGAGGGTTTGTCCGGCGCCGCCGAGTCCGAGCGCCCATGCTGCCTGGCTTGTGGTGTACCCGCGTTCCAGGAGGAGCGGTACGAGGGCGACGACGACGGCGTACATCACGAAGGCCGACAGGGCGAAGACCGCAGCAAGCAGCAGGAACGGTCGGCTGCGCACCACCGGGGCCGCGCCTGCGGCGGCGTGCGCAGGACTGGATGGGGCGTCCGGCCACGGCGCTCGCAGCGCGAGGGCGTGGGCGGGGATGGTGACTGCGGTGAGGATCCCGGCCAGCACGAGGTAGGTGTGCCGCCAGGACAGGTGGTCGGCTAGCAGGGCCGTCAGCGGCGCGAAGACGGTAGAGGCCAGGCCGCCAGCGAGGGTGACGATCGTCAGCGCCCGGACGTGGTCCGGGGCCCACCAGCGGGTGAGGGCAGCGAACGCAGGCTGGTAGAACGTGGCGGCCATCGCGACTCCGGCCAGCGCCCAACCGGCGATGAACATGGGCAGGTTGGGGGCCGTAGCCACCACAAGCAGGCTGGCGGCGCCGAGGGCTGATCCTGCTGTCATGACGGCGCGCGGGCCGTGCCGGTCGAGGATCCTCCCGACCCGGATACCGGCGAGCGCGGAGATGACCAGGCCGAGCGAGAACGCCGCGGCGGTCGCTCCAGCCGACCAGTTTGTCGCCTGCGTGATCTCGGGGTTCAGGACGGGGAACGCGTAGTAGACGATTCCCCAGCTGGTGATCTGGGTGGCGCACAGGGCTGGCAGCGCGGCGCGGGGCCGTGACCGGTCCCCCGTCCCGGTCACGGCCCCGCTGGTGTGGAGGTCGGTCATCGGCGGATCAGCAGCAGCCACCGGCTACGGCAGGTTCCCTGGAGTCTGTGTCGGCCTCGGCCGGGCCGGCGCAGCAGGGGCTGCCCTGTTGTTTGGCCAGGGAGTTGGCGTCGGCCTTGACGACGTAGACCTCCCAGGGTTCCTGGCCGGGGCCGTGGACCCAGACCTTGTCCTGGAGGGCGTAGCAACAGGTGGTGTCGTTCTCCACGTCGGTGGTTAGCCCGGCCGCGCCCAGGCGGGCGGTAGCGGCGTGCACCGCCTCGGTCGTCTCGACCTCGACGCCGAGGTGGTCCATGCGGGTCCCCTCACCTGCAGTGCCTTCGATGAGGACGAGCTTGAGCGGCGGCTCGGCAATGGCGAAGTTGGCGTAGCCGTCGCGGAGTTTGGCGGGCTCGGTGCCGAACAGCTTGCTGTAGAAGGCCACGGATGCGCCGAGGTCGGGGACGCGGAGGGCGAGCTGTACGCGGGATGTCATGACGAACCTCCTGGGGTGGGTGGGCTCAGCAGCCGCCGGGGGTGGTGGCTGGGGCGCCGATGCCGATCTGCAGGGTGGCCGGGGCAGCGCAGCAGCCGCCCTCGCTGCTCTGGGCGGCGTCGGGGTCGTCGAACAGGCCGGCGCCGCCGCAGACTCCGGTCTCCGGCAAGGTCAGTTCGACGCGCTCGGCGGCCTCGCGATCCCCGGCGAGCGCCGCGGTAATGGAGCGGACCTGCTCGTAACCGGTCATGGCGAGGAACGTGGGCGCGCGGCCGTAGGACTTCATGCCGACCAGATAGACGCCCTGCTCCGGGTGGGAGAGCTCGTTCACGCCGTGCGGGTAGACCGTGCCGCAGGAGTGGACGTTCGGGTCGATCAGCGGGGCGAGCGCGGTGGGGGCCTGGAGGCGCTCGTCGAGGCCGAGGCGGAGTTCGGAGAGGAAGGACAGGTCGGGGCGGAAGCCGGTCAGGACGATGACCTCGTCGACCGGGTCCAGGCGGCGGCCGTCCTCCGCGACTAGGACGAGCTGATCGCCCTCCTGCTCCACAGCCTGTGTACGAAATCCGGTGACCGCGCTCGCGTGGCCGGCCTCGACGGCCGCCTTGGCACGCAGGCCCAGCGCTCCACGCGCGGGCAGCTCGTCCGCCTCACCACCGCCGTACGTGTTCGCGCCGATGCCGCGCCGCAGGATCCACACCGCGTGCGTCCCGTCCTCCTCCTCGGCGAGATCGGCGAGGTAGGCGAGGGCGGTGAAGGCGGAGGCCCCGGAGCCGATGACTGCAGTGCGCTTGCCCGCATACCGGGCGCGTACGGCAGGGTCGCCCAGGTTCGGGACGTGGTAGGAGATGCGCTCGGCGGCCGTCTTCTCGCCAAGGGCGGGCAGGCCGTCGGCGCCCATCGGGCTGGGGGTGGACCAAGTGCCGGAGGCGTCGATGACGGCGCGGGCGGCAAGAAGCTCCTCGCGGCCGTCGGCGAACTGGATGTGGACGGTGAAGGGCTGCTCGTCACGGCCGGAGTCGACGATGCGGTCACGGCCCGCGCGGGCGACGCCGGTGACCGTGGCGCCGTAGCGGACCTTGTCGCCGAGGACGTCGGCGAGCGGCTGCAGGTACTTCTCGGCCCAGTCGCCGCCGGTGGGGTAGGCGGCACCGTCGGGGCGGACCCAGCCGGTCGGGGCAAGGAGCTTCTCCGCGGCAGGGTCGGTGACCTCGGCCCAGGGGGAGAACAGCCGCACGTGCGACCAGGCCCGCACCGCGGTGCCGGCGGACGGTCCGGCCTCCAGGACGAGCGGTTCGAGGCCGCGCTCGATGAGGCGGGCGGCGGCGGCCAGGCCGATCGGGCCGGCTCCGACGACCACGACGGGCAGCTGGTCGGTGGTGGGCGCGTTCACGAGATTCCCCTTTGCTTCGACATTCGTCGATGGCTTGCGCGACCCAGCATGGCACCTGTATTGATGGGCGTCAACATAGACATTCATCAAATTCAGGGGGTAGGGATCGTGGAACAGGTCGATGTCGCGGTGATCGGTGGTGGCCAGTCCGGGCTGGCCGCCGCGCACGCCCTTCGCGGGCAGGGACTTCAGCCGGTGGTACTGGAGGCGTCGGAGCGGGCGGCAGGTTCATGGCCGCGCTACTACGACAGCCTCACCCTCTTCTCGCCGGCCCGGTACAGCTCCCTGCCCGGGCTGCCGTTCGGCGGCGACCCGGACCGCTACCCGCACCGCGACGAGGTCGTCGCCTATCTGCTGCGCTGCGCCGACCGGCTGGACGCCGACATCCGCACCCGGACCCGGGTACGTGAAGTCCGCCTCGAAGGCGGCGCGTTCACGCTGGACCTGGAGGGCGGCGGGCAGCTGGCGGCGCGCGCCGTGATCGCGGCGACCGGCACCTTCGGCCACCCCCACCAGCCGGACCTTCCGGGGCTGGATACCTACACCGGAACCCTGCTGCATGCCGCCGACTACCGCGCGCCCGAGCCGTTCGACGGGCAGCGGGTCGTGGTGGTCGGTGCCGGGAACTCCGCGGTGCAGAT
Source organism: Streptomyces sp. NPDC002784 (assembly GCF_053592135.1). Classification (NCBI taxonomy): domain Bacteria; kingdom Bacillati; phylum Actinomycetota; class Actinomycetes; order Kitasatosporales; family Streptomycetaceae; genus Streptomyces; species Streptomyces sp. NPDC002784. The sequence continues at coordinate 195,036 of NZ_JBSFVD010000013.1, forward strand.
CGCCGCCGAGCTCGCCGGGCGGGCTCGGGTGACGCTCGCGGCGCGGCATCCGGTGCGGTTCGCCCGGCAGCGCATCCTGGGCCGGGACCTGCACTGGTGGCTGGCCCGCACCGGGCTCGACACGCTACCCGCCGGCCGCTTCCTTTCCGCGCCGCCGACCCAGCTGGTCATCGACTACGGCCGCTACCGGGCCGCCGTCACCTCCGGACGACCGGACCGGCGCCCGGTGTTCACCGGTATCGACGGCACCAAGGTCACCTGGGCCGACGGAAGCACGGAGGAGGTGGACGCGATCGTGCTGGCCACCGGCTACCGCCCCGACCTGGGCTACCTCACCCCGCTCGGCACCCTCGATGTCACAGGGCACCCTCGCCACCGGGAGGGGATGTCGCTGACGCACGCGGGGCTGGCGTATGTCGGGCTGGAGTGGCAGCGCAGCCTGTCGTCGAACTCTTTGCGCGGGGTCGGGAGGGATGCCGCCCGAGCTGCGCAGCGCATCGCCGCCCACCTGTCCCGCACCTGAAGCCGCCCAGCCCTCGCCCCACTGGTTCGACATGTGTCAACATAGATGCATGTCGAATACGAAGGTGCTGCCGCTGCTGGGCCCCGCTGATGGTCAGGCCGCAGCACCGTGCTGCCCGCCGCTCACCGAGCGCCCGTTCACCGCGGAGGAGGCCGAGACGGCCGCGCGGATGTTCAAGGCGCTGGGCGATCCGGTGCGGCTGAGACTGTTCTCCGCAGTGGCCTCGCACGAGGGTGGCGAGGCGTGCGTGTGCGACATCTCCGACGTCGGCGTCTCGCAGCCGACCGTGTCCCACCACCTGAAGAAGCTCAAGGAGGCCGGGCTGCTCACCTCCGAGCGGCGCGGCACCTGGGTCTACTACCGGGTCGAGCCGTCCGTGCTGGCCGCGATGGGCAAGCTGCTGACCATCGCACCAGCCGCGGTCTGAACCGTGAACGCTGGCACCCCCGTACAGCTGGCGACGTGATAATCCGCTCCCGCTGACGACGCGGGGCCGTTCCGGCAGACGGCCCTGGCACGGTACGGACCGATGCCGGTGGGCCCAGAAGGGATCCTCGGGCGGTCGGGTCCTACGCGAGCAGGGCCGCGATGTCGCGGGCGGCTTCGCGGGCAGGACGCCCGACGCCGATGAGCGTGGCGGAGGCGGGGCCGGTCCAGTCGCCATATCCGAGCAGGTGCACCCGCGGCTCGTCCACGGCCCGCGTTCCCTCAGTGGCGATGTGGCCGCGAACCCCGCGCAGCCCCAACGGTGCCAGATGAGAGAGTGCCGGGCGGAAGCCCGTGCACCAGATGACCGCGTCCGCCTGGGCCCGGGTGCCGTCGGCCCAGACGGCTGCGTCGCGGTCGAGGCGTACGAACATGGGTGCCGCCTTCAGTCGTCCGGCGTCGCGGGCTTCGCGGACGGGCGGTACGGCGACGATGTCGCCCAGTGACGCGACGCCGCCGGTGTCGGTGCGGCCCTCTTCGAGGGCGCGTCGGCGGGCGGTGGCCGCGTCGAAAAGGGCGCGGCCGTCGATGTCGTCGGCGAGGAAGCGGGGCGGACGCTGGGTCACCCAGGTCAGCTCCGTCTCGTACGCCAGATCGGCGGCGATCTGGGCACCGGAGTTGCCGCCGCCGACCACGACGACGCGCTGTCCTGCGAAGTCGCGTGGGCTGCGGTACTCCACCGTGTGCAGCTGGCGCCCGCGGAAGTCCGCTCGGCCGGGGACGGCGGGCAGGAAGGGGCGCCACCAGGTCCCGGTGGCGCTCATGGCGGCCCGGGCTTGCCAGACGCCCGCGTCCGTCTCGACACGCAGGAACTCGCCGTCGCGGTGAACCCCGGTGACGCGTACGGGGCGGTGCACCGGAAGGTCGTACCGCTGCTCGTACTCGGTCAGGTAGCCGACCACATGGCCTGCGTCCGGGTACGTTTGCCCCGCCTGTAGCGGCATCGGACGACCCGGCAGGGAGGAGTAGGTGGCCGGGGAGAACAGGTGCAGGGAGTCCCAGGCGTGCTGCCAGGCGCCGCCCGGCGTGGACTGGGCGTCGAGGATGACGAAGTCCAAGCCGAGGCGGCGCAGGTGGTAGCCGGCGGCGAGCCCGGACTGGCCGCCGCCGATCACCACCACCTGCGTTGTATGGGTGATGCCCGTCATGGCGTCCGAGCTGTGTGCGCGGATGCTGGGCAGCATGCGGCGTACGCCTCATGGGCCTGCGTGCAGCGCAGGCACAGCAGACGCCGCACCGGCGGGTCGACGAAGTGGGTGCGGGAGACGGGCTTGATGCAGGTCAGGAACTGTTCGCCCAGCTGGGAGTGCTCCCCGCACACCGCGCTGCCGCACTGCTGACAGACGCCAAGTGCGGGTGTCTGCCGTTCTGCGCTGTAACAGTCCAGGCAGTGCATCAGCCCTCCTGCCGCGCCGGCGTCAGCTGCTGTGCGGCGCTGAACTTCCGCCGCCAGGCCAGGGAGACATACACGAGCGCCACCAGCACCGGCACCTCGATGAGCGGGCCGACCACGCCGGACAGGGCCTGGCCGGAGGTGACGCCGAAGGTGGCGATGGCGACCGCGATGGCCAGCTCGAAGTTGTTGCCGGCCGCGGTGAACGCGAGGGTCGCGGTGCGGTCGTAGGCCAGGCCGATGACCTTGCCGAGGGCGAACGTGCCGAACCACATCACCGCGAAGTACACCAGCAGCGGAAGCGCGATGCGGGCCACGTCCAGCGGCTGCGAGGTGATCGTCTTCCCTTGCAGGGCGAAGAGGATGACGATCGTGAAGAGGAGGCCATACAGGGCCCAGGGGCCGATCTTCGGGAGGAAGTTGGACTCGTACTTCTCGCGGCCGAGCTTCTGCTCTCCGATGCGGCGGGTGAGGAACCCGGCCAGCAGCGGGACGCCGAGGAAGATGACGACGTTCAGGGCGATCTTCCACATGGAGATGTCGAGGTGCTCGCCGTCGCCCAGGCCGAGCCAGCCCGGCAGCAGGTCGAGGTAGAGCCAACCCAGCAGGCCGAACGCCAGTACCTGGAAGACCGAGTTCAGGGCCACGAGTACGGCGGCGGCTTCGCGGTCGCCGCAGGCGAGGTCGTTCCAGATGATGACCATGGCAATGCAGCGGGCGAGGCCGACGATGATCAGGCCGGTGCGGTACTCGGGCAGGTCGGGCAGGAAGATCCAGGCCAGCGCGAACATGATGGCCGGGCCGACGATCCAGTTGATGACCAGCGACGAGACCATGAGCTTCTTGTCGCCGGTGACGGCGTCGAGCTTGTCGTAGCGGACCTTGGCCAGGACCGGGTACATCATGATCAGCAGGCCGACGGCGATCGGCAGGGAGATGCCGCCGATCTCGACCTTCGCCAGGGCGTCGTTCAGGCCGGGGATGAGCCTGCCCAGGCCGAGGCCGAGGCCCATGGCGACAAGGATCCAGACGGCGAGGAAACGGTCGAGCGTCGACAGCTTCGCGACGACCGAGGGCTCCTCGGCGGTCACGGCTGTTTCAGTGGGGGTCACGGGCAGGCCCTCTTGTTTTCGGCGGCATTGCGAGCGGACTCGGCCAGGTCGGCGAACTGGCCGGCGAGCTGGGCGATGACGTCAGGGCGCAGCTTGTAGTACGTGTACCGGCCGCACGGTTCCGTCTCGACGACCCCGGCCTCGCGCAGCACCTTCAGGTGGTTAGAGACGTTGGTCTGCTTCGCACCGGTCTCTTCGATCAGGTGCGTGGAGCAGAGCGTCTCCTTGGCGAGAAGGGTGACGATCTGGAGGCGGAGCGGGTCGGCGAGGACTCGCATCAGATCAGTGTCGACTGACGTCATCATGGACTGATACTCTCACATCAGTGGTGGCTGACACCACCGGGTGCTGAGTTCATTTGCGCCTGATGCCGTCGTGAGACAAGAGAGACCTCCTGATGTCCGACAAGCCCTCCGTGCTCTTCGTCTGTGTCCACAACGCCGGCCGTTCCCAGATGGCCGCCGCGTGGCTGACCCACCTGGCCGGGGACCGCGTCGAGGTACGCTCCGCCGGCTCCAACCCGGGCGACAACGTCAACCCGGCCGCCGTCGAGGCCATGCGCGAGGTCGGCATCGACATCTCCGCCGAGGTCCCGAAGATGCTCACCATCGACGCCGTGAAGGAGTCGGACGTCTGCATCACCATGGGCTGCGGCGACACCTGCCCGGTCTTCCCCGGCAAGCGATACCTGGACTGGACGCTGGAGGACCCGGCGGGCCAGGGCGTCGAGGCCGTCCGCCCGATCCGGGACGAGATCAAGGTGCTGGTCGAGGGCCTGATCAAGGAGATCGCGCCGGAGCCGACCGCATGAACATCAGCACGGACGTCCGCGAGGTCATCGTCATCGGTTCCGGCCCCGCCGGATACACCGCCGCCCTCTACACCGCCCGCGCCGAACTCAAGCCGCTCGTCTTCGGCGGCGCGATCTTCGTCGGCGGGGCGCTGACCACGACCACCGAGGTCGAGAACTTCCCCGGCTTCCCCGAGGGCGTCGACGGCCCGGTCCTCATGGAGAACATGCGGGCCCAGGCCGAACGCTTCGGCGCCGAGATGGTCGACGACGACATCGTCGAGGTCGACCTGACCGGGGACATCAAGACCGTCACCGACACTGCGGGCACGGTCCACCGGGCCAAGGCCGTGATCGTCGCGACCGGCTCCGGCTACCGCAAGCTCGGCCTGCCGCGCGAGGACGAACTGTCCGGCCGCGGCGTGTCCTGGTGCGCGACCTGCGACGGCTTCTTCTTCCGCGACCGCGACATCGTGGTGGTAGGCGGCGGCGACACCGCCATGGAGGAGGCCACCTTCCTCACCCGCTTCGCCCGCTCGGTCACCGTCGTCCACCGCCGCTCCACCCTGCGCGCCTCCCAGGTCATGCAGAACCGCGCCTTCGCCGACGACAAGATCTCCTTCGCCTTCGACAGCGAGATCGCCGAGATCAAGGAGAAGGACGGCAAGCTCGCCGGCGTCGTCCTGCGCGATGCCTTCACCGGCAAGACCCGCGACCTGGACGTGACCGGCCTGTTCATCGCGATCGGGCACGACCCGCGCACCGAACTCTTCAAGGACCAACTGGACCTGGACGAGAACGGCTACCTGAAGGTCCAGTCCCCCTCCACACGCACCAACATCCCCGGCGTCTTCGCCGCCGGCGACGTCGTCGACCACACCTACCGCCAGGCCATCACCGCGGCCGGTTCCGGCTGCGCGGCCGCGCTGGACGCCGAGCGGTACCTGGCCGCCCTCGCGGACACCGAGGCGACCGTCGCCGAGCCGGACAAGACCGCCGTCGCTTCCTAATGCTGTTGTCAAGCTGCCGTAGTCGCTGGGGGTGTCACTTCGTAACACCGTCGGTCACGGATCAGAGCCCACAGGACGTTGACGC
>NZ_JBSFVD010000014.1:0-194524 GCF_053592135.1 Streptomyces sp. NPDC002784
GCGGGGCTGAGGGGAGCCGAGCACGGATCCACCAGCGCTCCATACCGGCCGCACTCGCGGCCCGGGATTTCGTCGGGGTGGTCGCCTCTCGCCAAGGACCGCGACCACCCCGGCACTTCGCACGCGTCAACGTCCCATCGACTTCCTGGAGTTCATCCATGACCGAGCGCGTTTTCGTCTCCGAGACCTCCGGCCCGATCGTCCTGGGTATCTCGCTGCCGGTCGGCAGCATCCGCGTCCAGGTGCTCGACAGCCTGACCGCCGCTCGCGTGGTCCTGCGCACCGACGACGCCACGGGGCCGGCGGCCGACGCCGTCAACCGCGCACGCAGCACGCAGAACGGGCAGGCGTTCGGCATCGAGGTGCCGGAGATGCCCGACAACGTGATGGTGCAGAGCCGTCGGGGCAACCGCATCGTGCAGAACGTCGGCACGGTCTACGGCTCGGTGACGGGCATGACCATCATCAACGGCCGCGTCGTCTCCGGCGGCATGAGCGGCATGCAGACCGTCCGCCCGATCGAGGCCACGGTGTGCCTGCCCCCGCACTCCTCCCTCGCGGTCGTCTCGCAGTCCGCCGATGCCGAGGTCTTCGGCTACGTCGACCGGATGGAGTTCCGTTCCGTCTCCGGCGACCTGGACGCCGATGGCGTGCGGGAGCTCCGAGCCAACACCACCTCCGGCGACATCCACGCCGGCCGCGTCACCGACCAGATCACCGCACAGTCGGTCTCCGGTGACATCGACATCGACCTGTACGACGGCCACGCCGCCACCCTGGGCACCACCTCTGGGGACATCGAGGTGCAGGCCACCAACGGCGCGTCCGGGCACGTCAGCGCCAACAGCGTCTCCGGTGACGTCCGCCTGTCCGGTGCCCGGCACCTGAGCGTGTCCGCCAACACCGTCTCCGGCCGCGTCCGCAACGGCTGAACCATCGCCCGACCCTTCCACCTCGACTAGGAGTCGCCCCGATGGCTGCTGCCGTCTTCGCCGCCGTGTTCATCGCCCTGTACGTCGCCCACAGCGTGGGTGACCATTGGGTGCAGACCTCGCACCAGTCCGCGCACAAGGGCCGTCCCGGCTGGGTCGGCCGCCTCGCGGACGCCCGGCACGTCGTCACCCTGACCGCCACCAAGATCGCCGTCCTGCTGCCGGTCGCCTGGCTGCTGGACCTGCACCTGTCCGCGCTCGGCACCGTGGCCGGCCTCGCCATCGACGCGGCCTCGCACTGGTGGGCCGACCGGCGCACCACGCTCGCGTGGCTGGCCAAGGTGACCGGCAAGGGCGAGTTCTACCGGCTCGGTGCCCCGCGCGCCGGCCACGACGACAACCCGCACATCGGTACCGGCGCCTACGCGCTTGACCAGTCCTTCCACCACCTGTGGCTGCTGGTCGCCGCGCTCATCATCGCCGCGGCCTAGCCGCGCCGCACCTCCGGCCCATACCTGCGGGCCGGTTCTCGTCTTCCCGGGGCGGTCGCCTCTCGCCAAGGACCGCGACCGCCCCGGCATCCCTTCGATGTCAGGAGTTCCGTCATGCGTAGCTACATCGGCAACCACCAGGTCGTGAACCAGACCGAGTTCGAAGAGCTGGCGTTCGGCTTCGACGAGCGGCCGGCCGGTCTTGACGTCGACCTGTTCCGCGGCCCCCTCCGGCCCGAGACGGCCGACGAACGGCAGGCCCGCGAGGACGCGGCCCGCGACATCCTCGCCGACCTGCGCGCGATGGGCGAGGACGGCGACGAGATCGCCGCCTGGGACGCCCTGTACGCCGACGCCCTCACCCACACCGTGCCCCTCCTGCGCTCCGTCGACCGCGCCGGCCGTTCCGGCGGGACGGGGGAAGCGGCATGAACACCCCCCAGACCCGCAAGCCGTTGACCAAGACCCAAAAGGTCGTCCTGACTGCCGCGTTCGTCCCCATGCTGCTCACCGGTGTGGCCGGCGGCATCGGCACGTTCAGCAACATCGGTCACGCCTACGGCGAGGGCACCGCGCTCGGTGCGGTCGCGGCCGGCGAGGGCGCGACCGCCGTTCTCGGGCTGGTCCTGTTGGGGCTGACCATGCTGGGACAGTCCTCGCCGCGGCCCATCCGCGTCGGGCTGTGGGCGTTGCCCGCCGCTGCCTCGGTCATGGCCGCGATGGCGGGACCCGACGCCGGCCGGACGGTCATCTACGCCGTGACCCCGATGGGCATGTGCGTGTCGGCCGAGGGCATGGCGTTCCTCGCACGGCGCATCGTCGTCCACACCGACGGCCGCGACGCGGAAACCGAGCGCAAGGCCGCCGCGATCGTGCAGGCTCTCGCCTACCACCGCGCCCGCGCTGCCAACCACCCCGACGAGAAGATCCGGGGCCGGTCGGAGCGCAAGTCGTGGCGCCTCGCCCGCAAGGTCGGCGTCGGTGACGTGGCGCTCGGATCGAGGCTGCTGGACGTCCAGCGCGATCGGGTCACGGACGGTGCAGACGCCGCCCTGTCGGCCATGTTCGCCGGGATCGAAAATGCGGAGGAATCTACCGAGACCAAGAGGAATCGGTCTACGGCTGACCTGCCGGAATCGACCCCAGCACCGATCGCCCTGACGCGTCTGCCGATGCCCGATCCGGTGGCGGTCGACTACGTCAAGTCGACTCTCCCCCTCAAACCCGTACCGGCCATCGCTGCACCGATCGACCCGGCGCCGATCGAGTCGACCGAGCGGCGGGCGGTGGCGGCCGATTCCCCCCGACCCCGACGGGCGACCGGCCGACTTCCCGAGGTGGCCCGATCGCCCCGACCCAAGCGCACGCCCGATCAGTTGCTTGCTGAGGCACGGACCGCGACGGCCGATTGGCAGGACGCGCAGATCACTGCCGAGGGCATCCGCCGCACCATCCGCACCTCGCCGGCGAACGCCCGGACGCTGCGGGACACGATCCTTGCCGAGCGCTCTAAGGCCGCGTGATGGCGGGGGCGTTCGGCAAGTGCTTCGACCCGAACGGCACCAGGTTCGGCGTCCCCACCTACCCGTGGCGGTACGCCCCCGACGGCCTCGCGACCCGCCGTCAACTCCGTGCCCGTGGCTTACGGCCCGGTGGCCAGCCGATCGCGGCTCAGGTGCTGCGTCCGCGCTACCGGCGCGGCCCACTGGTCGCCTACCTCTACCGCGTCGACCGCGCCAAGCCGGTGCGACCGATGACCGCGCGCAAGTGGGCCGCGCTCGCCAAGGCCAACCTGGCGCGCCGCACTTGCCCGGCCTGCCGCGCGGACGCCGGATACGTCATCCCGACCTCGCTCGGTATGTGCGTGCCCTGCGCCTACCCCGAGGAACGGCGCGCTGCCTGAACCATCCGAACCCCGGGTCCGGCCGCCCACCTTCCATAGCAAGCCGGCCGGACCCTTCGACTCCCGAAGGAGCCCGTACATCGTGACGGAAAACCCTGCATTCCCGCCCCCGGACGAGCCGGAGGGCACCGACGAGCGGACGGCCGCCGTGCTGCCGTTCCCCCTCAAGAAGGACACCACCCCGTCCGCCACGCCCGGCGAGGGCGAGGCCAAGCCGGGCGAGTGGGAGGCCGAACTCCCCGACGACGCCGACGACCCCGAGGGCGACGGCCTGACCGAGGGCGCCCCGGTCGACCCGCCGCGCGAGGCCTACCCGCCCTCGGTCAGTGAGTGGATGGAGGCCAAGGACAAGTCCCGCATGCCGGTCCTGCCGGACTGGGTCAAGCTTCCCGACCAGCGCAAGGCCGTCCGCAAGTGGGCCGTCCGCCACTACTCCACAGTGATCGGCTACCACGCCGTTCGCCTGCCGTGCATCTACACGCCCAAGGTGCTGTTCTACTCGCCGCGCGGGGCATGGCGCTGGTCGGCCGCGATCGGCCGGTGGGTGTTCGACGCGGAAGGCAAGTCCCTGCGCCTCGCCTCGGTGGCCAACGAGGACGCGACCGAGTACCTGAAGCTCTCGCGGCAGCGCAACGACCGCGTGAGGCTGCGGGGCATCGTCGCCACGATCGCCGGGTTTATCGGCCTCGCTGCCGCCCTGACCTTGTACGTCATGGCTCCGTCGTGGCTGTTGCTGCTGTCTATCGCCGCCCTGACGACCACGCTCGGGGCGGTCGGGGCGCCGGCGGACCGGCCGCTGATCGACATGGCCAAGGTGACGTTCCGCAAGCGCAAGTTGTCCTCGGACATCGTCATCCGCGCTCACGACGCGTCCGGACTGACCACCAAGGATCAGTCCATTGCCTTCCCGCGGCCGATCGGCAGGGACGGCGACGGATGGCGGGTGGTCGTCGACCTGCCGTACGGCAAGACGTTCGAGGACGCCGTCAAGGCACACGCGCGCCTCGCCTCCGGCATGGACATCGCCCCGACTCAACTCTTACTCGACAAGGACGAGACGAGCGGACGGCGCGTGTCGTACTGGATCGCCGACCGTGACCCGCTCGCCGTCCCCTCCGGCAAGACCCCACTTCTTGGGGCCACCAGGGTGGACTTCTGGAAGCCGTTCCCGTGGGGCGTGGACGAGCGGGGCAACCCGGTCATGGCCACCATGCTGTGGCTGTCCCTGCTGGTCGGCGCCGTCCCCAGGCAGGGCAAGACGTTCTCCGCCCGCACCATCGCCCTGGCTGCCGCGCTGGACCCGTACGTCCGGTTGTACGTGTTCGACGGCAAGGCATCGCCGGACTGGCGCAAGTTCACCAAGGTCGCCCACCGCATCGGGTTCGGCATCGTCCCGAAGAACGGGTTCGACCCGGTGGTGCACCTGCTGACCTCGCTGCGGGAGTTGAAGGCAGACGTCGAAGACCGCTACCACCGGCTCTCGGAACTGCCGCTGCACATCTGCCCCGAGGGCAAGCTCACTCCGGAGATCAGCCGGGACAAGAAGCTGAACATGCCCCTGACCCTGTTCGTGGTCGACGAGGTGCAGGAGTACTTGACCCACCCCGAGCACGGCAAGGAGATCCTGTCTCTGCTGGTCTACCTCGCCCGGGTCGCCCCGGCGGTGGGCGTGTCGGTCATGACGTCCACGCAGAAGCCGGACGACAAGGCCTGCCCCTCCGAGCTGCGTGACCAGCACCAGGCCCGGTTCGCCCTGCGGGTCGGCGCCTATCAGGTCTCTGACGTCATCCTCGGTGCGGGTTCGTACTCCGAGGGCTTGGACGCGTCCAAGCTGCTCAAGTCGCACAAGGGCGTGGGCCTGCTCAAGGGCATGTCGGACGACTCCGGCATCGTGCGGACCTACCTCGCCGACGGCCGCGACGCCGAACGCATCCTGACCAGGGCTGCCGCGCTGCGGGAGGCCGAGGGCACGCTGACCGGCGACGCGGCCGGCGAGGCTCCGGCCCCGGAGGTGTCCGCGACGATCCTGGACGACGTGGCGGCCGTGCTCGGCAAGGGCGAGGCCAAGGTGTGGTCCGAGACCATCGTCGACCGCCTCGCCGACCTGCGCCCCGAGGTCTACGGCGCGTGGGCCGAGCTGGACGCCAAGCCCAAGGCGGAAGCGCTCACGGCAGCGCTCAAGCCGTTCGGTGTGGCCACCGACCAGATCGGCCGCCGCATCGACGGCAAGACGGTCAACAAGCGCGGCATCAAGCGCGACGACCTCGCCGCCGCGATTACGCAGCGCAACGAAAAGCGGGCCGCCGGATAGCCCCGAAAGGTCGCTAACGCTAGCGGTAACCGTCGCTAGCGTTAGCGACCCTGCTAGCGACCAAAACTGCGTCTGATCAGGTAGCTAGCGGCTAGCGGCCGACCTGCGGAAACCCTCAAAACCCCGCCTGAGAGGCCCCCTGATGAGCCTTCCCCTCCTCGCTATCGCCTGCCTACTAATCGTCACGCTCGGTTACAGCGCCAAGTGCTGGCTGAGCCCCTTCGGCGACTGCCGCAAGTGCTCCGGCATGGGCCACGCCCTCAAGGCCGACCGCAAGGGACGACTCAAGCGCGGCAAGGACTGCCGCCGCTGCCACGCCACCGGCAAGCGCATACGCGTCGGCCGCTGGATCTACAACCGCGCCGCGCGCACCTACCGCGTCGGCACCCGCTGACCCACCCCGGAGGACCCATGGTCATCACCATCCCGCTCGTGCTCCTGCTCGCTGGTGGCCTCGCCCTGCTGCTGCGCTTCAAGGCGCTCGGCTTCGGCGCGGCCGTCATCGCCGCGCTCTTCGGCTTCTACCTCGCAGCCACCGACACGAGCGACACCGTCAACCAGCTCGTCACCGCCGTGACCGGCGCCCTCGCCGACATCGGCCGCTAGAAGGGAGACCAGGACGTGAACGAACCCACCACGCCTTACGACTGGAACCGCCCCGCCGCGCACGAGGTGGCGGCCGTGGAGGTTCATCACCCCACGCCGCTTGCCCCGGTACCGCACGCCGCGCCGCTCGTGCCCGTGCAGCCGGGCAGCATCCCGGCCGTGGCGAGCGTCGTCCTGCCGGACGGCCGCGTCGTCACCGGCTACGCCATCGAGCCCGCCAAGCCCGAGCCGGTCGCGACCAAGCCGGCCGTCTCGCGTACGGCGGTGAACATCGCCCTCGGGGGCATCGGGTTCGGCGCCGTGTGCGGCGGCCTGGTCCTGCTGACCACGTTCATCGCCGCGCTCGCCGCGCTGGTCCACCAGCTCATCATCCTCGCCGCCGTCATCTTCGGAGGCTGGATCGCCGTGCAGGTCTTCAGCGCGAGCGGCCACAGCGGCGGCAACACCTTCCACATCCGCAAGGCTGTGTTCAAGCGCAACCACTTCAACGGCTGAGGGGGCACGGCTTGCGCTTCTACCTGACCACCCACAAGCGCCACTGGGTCCGGCTGACCAGCGTGCCGCTGTTCCTGAAGTCCGAGCACTTCGTGAACGCGGTCAAGCTGGATGAGGCGCGCGGTCCGTACGCGGTGGACTCTGGCGGGTTCTCGGAGCTCCAGCGCCACGGCTGTTGGACGCGCACCCCGCGCCAGTACATCGAGGACCTGCGCCGCATCTGGGAATGTGTCGGCCCGTACGACTGGGCTGCCCCGCAGGACTGGATGTGTGAGGACCTCATCATCCACGGCGGCACGGCCGGACCGAACGTCTTCGTCGGCACCCACCTCAGCGTGCCGGAGCACATACGCCGCACCGTCGCCAACTTCCTGGAACTGCGCTCCCTTGCCCCGGAGTTGCGCATAGCCCCTGTCCTTCAGGGGCGGACGGTCGCGGACTACGAGTGGTGCGCGGAGTTGTACGAGCGAGCCGGGGTCGACCTGACCCGCGAGCCCACGGTCGGTCTCGGCTCGGTCTGCCGGTTGCAGTCCACCCGTGAGGGCGCGGCGATCGTGACCGCGATGGCCGCGCGGGGGCTGAAGCTGCACGGGTTCGGCTTCAAAACGCTGGGACTGGAACGGGTTGGCCACCTGCTCGCATCGGCCGATTCCGCCGCGTGGAGCTATCACGCCCGTCGCAGACCCCCGTTGCCTGGCCACACCCACAAGAACTGTGCCAACTGCATCGACTATGCGATGCGTTGGCGAACTCGCGTCCTGGCCAGCCTGCCGCCCTGGCAACAGCCCTTCCTCGACGCAGCCTGACGAAAGGAAGCCATGTTCGAGATCCGCATCATCTGTGACCCGGCCGACACCGACCGCGTCACCACCGCACTGAGCGGCACGTTCGCCACCGGCACCACGCGCACGTACCCGACCCGCGACGGTGAGCGCACCCGCCTGTACATCACGGCCGACCACCACCCCGAGCCCCGACCGTGGCCGACGCCGGAAGAGGCGTACGCCCTCGCCCCGAGCATCATCAGCGAAATCGGCTGGACGGCCCGCACCCTGGCCACCACCGAGTGCTTCACGGAGATGGATCGGGACTACTACCTGCGCAAAGCCGCACTGCTCGATCGCATCGCCCTGCTGGACGAGCCTGACGAACCGCACGGCGACGCCACCGAGACCGCAGAAGCCGCCGCCCTGTATCTGCTCGACATGGACCGCGCGACGACTCATGCGGCCAAGAACCCCCGCGGCTACGTCCGCCAGGAATACGCCCACTGGGCCAGGCACCACTAGCTATGGCTGGGGCGGTCGCCTCTCGCCAAAGACCGCGACCGCCCCGGTTCTCCGTCCCTTCGACAGAACAGGAGACCCCCAGCATGACCCAACCCAACCCCATCAGGCGAGACCACCAGCGCGCCGCGCTGGACCTCGCCGCGACGGGCGTGCCGGTGCTGCCCCTGCGGGAGGGCAAGGTGCCGTTCGGGAACTGCCGCGCGTGCACCAAGAACGCATGTGGCGGACGGCCGAACATGAAGAGCGCGGGACCCTGCCAGTGCCCCGGCGTCTGCCACGCATGGGCCGCAGCCACAGCCGACCCTGGCGTCATCACCTCGCCGGCATGGACGGCGGCATGGCGTCAGGCCGTCGCCGTTGCCTACCACCCCGGCGAGGCTGGGCTGACCGTGGTGGACCTCGACACCCCGGCGGCCGTCGCGTGGGCACGCGAGACCCTGCCCGCGACCCGGACCGTGCCGACAACGCGCGGTGAGCACTGGATCTACCGGGGCGCCATGCGGTCGCACAACGCGGTCCGGGCGGGTGTCGACATCAAGTCGCTCATGTCCTACGCCCGTTGGCTCGGTCCCGGTTCCGGCCGCATGGCCGACCTGCCGTCGGCCGTCCGCGACCTGGTCGTGAAGGAAGAGACCACCCCCTCGCGCCGGGAGGTGGTCTCTTCTCTCTCCGGCCGCGCCACGTGGGACCGGACGGTCGCCACCGGATGCCGCCACACCGAGCGGTACGTATGCACCGGCCTTGAACGTGGCCTCGCCAAGGTGCGCTCGCACACCGAATCGGGTGCGGGATCACAGGCGTTCGGGGTGGCCCGGTTCCTCGCTGCCCAGCACGCGCACTGCCCTGGCCCGTGCGGACTGGACGCCATGGGCGAAGAGATCGTGGCCGCCGCCGTCTCCGTCGGCGTCCCTGAGCCCTACGCGCGCCGCGCGGTCGCCAACGGCTTTGAGACGGCCTCGGAGCGTGCGGCATGAACAAACCATCCCGAACCCCCGTAAACAGCCCGCAGGACGCCGCACAGCCCCCGCCACGGGCGGCCGTAGGCGGCCGAAGGGTCGCCGCCCGTCAGGGCGTCCTTTCAGCTCTTCGTCCTGACCCGCGGCCGAACGCCTCCGGAGGGAGGACAGCCTCATGACCACACAGCCTGTGGACAGCCCCGACCTGTGGGCCGGACTGCCCACCCTCGACGAACCCCCCGCCCCCGTGTGGGAGGACCCCGTACCGCTCGCCGGACCCCGCACGCTCGCCCCCTTCCCCGTGGGCGCGCTGCCGGGGTGGCTGCGGGAGTTCGTGGCCGCGGTCGCCGAGGAGACACAGACCCCCGTCGACCTCGCCGGATGCATCGCCCTGTCGGTGCTCGCCACGGCGGCCGGCGGCCGGTCGGTGGTGCAGGTGCGCGGGCACTGGCGCGAGCCCACCAACCTCTACGTCGTCGTCTCGCTGCCGCCTGCCAACCGGAAGTCCGCCGTGTTCGGCCTGCTCACGGATCCGCTGTACGAGGCCGAACAGCAACTGCGCACGCTCGTCCAACCGGCCATCGTGGAAGCCGAGATGACCGCGCGTCTCGCCAAGGAGGCGGCCGACAAGGCCACGGCCAAGGCGGCATCCGCGAGCGCGGACGAGCGTGACGAGATGGTGGCCACGGCGATCGCGCTGGCGCAGACCGCGGACAGCGTCACCGTGCCGGCCAAACCGCAGTTGCTCGCCGACGACACCACCGCCGAGACGGTCACCTCACGCATGGCGGAGCAGGGCGGCCGGATCGCCGTCATGTCCGCCGAGGGCGACATCTTCGACATCATCGCCGGACGCTACTCAGGCAAGCCCAACATGGGCGTCTTCCTCAAAGGCCACGCCGGCGACCGCCTCAAGGTCGACCGGCAGACCCGCGAGGAATACATCGAGCACCCCGCCCTCACCATGGGCTTGTGTGTCCAGCCGCAGGTCTTGGACGACATCGGAAAGCAGGACGGGTTCAAGGGCCGCGGTCTGCTCGGCAGGTTCCTCTACTCGGTTCCCGAGTCGCTGGTCGGCCGCCGCAAGATCGACCCCGACCCCATCCCCGAGCAGGTGATGGAGACCTACCGGCGCCACGTCCTCGACCTGACGTTGTTCCTTGCCGAGTGGACCGACCCCGCCGTCATCCAACTCACCCCCGAAGCCGTCACCGCCCTGAAAGCCTTTCAGGCGCGGGTGGAACCGATGCTGGAAGCCCGCGGCGGCATCATGGGGCAGATCGGCGACTGGGGCGGCAAGTTGGTCGGCGCCACCGCGCGCATGGCCGCCCTGCTCCACCTCGCCGAACACCTCACCAAGGGGCACACGGTGCCCGTGGCGGAAGCGACCATGCGCGACGCGATCGCCCTGGCCGAGTACTTCATCAGCCACAGCCTCGCCGCGTTCGACTCCATGGGCGCCGACCGCATCACCGAGCGAGCCCGCACCGTCCTGGAAGCGCTGCGCAACCACGGGTGGCGCGAGGTCAGCAAGCGGGACCTGATGGTCAAGCTCTCCCGTTCCGAGTTCCGCACGGCCAACGACCTTGATCCGGTGCTGGCGCTGCTGGAAGACCACGGTTACGTGCGCGCCCAAGCCGTCCAGCGCACCGGAGGACGCGGCCGGCCGCCCTCTCCCCGCTACCTCGTCCACCCCCGCCTGACCGACCAGACCGCCTGACCCCGCCCACAGAAACCACAGAATCACAGAAATCCCCCGGCAGGCCCCTGACCAGCACAGACAGCCGCGTCAGGGGCTTGCGGAGCGCTGCCACAGAAACGAACCGAGAAGCCACAGAAATAGTCCGACACCGGCCGCGCCAGTCCGGCCGCCTATTTCTGTGGAAGTTCCGGCGATTTCTGTGGCAGCCCGCACCGCGCGGCATCACCGCAGGTCAGCCCGCCAATCCAGGGTTTCTGTGTATTTCGTGGTTTCTGTGGCGGCATCCCGGCAGGAGACGCCATGACTCTCGCCCTCCCGGAGCGATCCACGTCCGTCGAACCCATCTTCTACAAGGTCTCGGACGCCGAGCGCGTCCTGAGGCTGAGCCGAACCGTGATCTACGGCCTGATACGCACCGGCCGCCTCCGCACCGTCAAGGAGGGGCGTGCCCGGCTCATCCCCGCATCCGCCATCCACGAGTACGCCGCGCTGTTGGAGCGCGAGGCAGGAGAGAAGAAGTGAGCAAGCGCCGCAGTAGGGGAGACGGTGGCCTCCACTGGGATGACAAGCGCCAACGCTGGATCGCCACGGCCAGTCTCGGCTTCGACGCGAGCGGCAAGCGGATCGTGAAGCGAGCGAGCGGCAAGACCAAGACCGCTGCCAAGGACAAGCTGAAGGAAGTGCTCCGGGACTACGAGGACGGTCTTGCCATCGCGCCGACGGGCTACACCGTCAAGGACGCGGTGACCGACTGGCTCGCGTACGGGCTCAACGGTCGGGACGCCATGACGGTCACGACGAACACGATCCTGTGCAACACCCACGTCATCCCGGCACTGGGGGCGAGGAAACTCCGCGACCTCAGCGCCGACGACGTGGACAAGTGGCTTGCCGAAAAGGCGAAGGTGCTGAGCACCCGTTCCCTGGAAGCGATCCGCTCGTGCCTGAACCGCGCGGTCAAGCGCGCCATGGCGCGAGACAAGGTGAAGCGCAACGTCGTGGAACTTTGCTCGGTCCCCGCCGGCCGCCCTGGTCGGCCGTCGAAGTCCCTGACGCTCGCACAGGCGGAAGGCGTGTTGGTCGCTGCGGAAGACTCCCCGCTGTACGCGTACATCGTGGTGTCGTTGCTCACGGGCGGCCGTACGGAAGAGATCCGTCCCTTGCGGTGGGATCACGTCGACCTCGATGGCGACCCGGACGCGAACCCCGAGATCCCGCCGCACATCGCCGTATGGCGCTCGGTCCGCAGCACTGGGGACACGAAGACCAGGAAGTCGCGCCGGACGCTGGCGCTGCCCGGCCGTGCCATCGACGCGCTCAGGATCCAGTGGGAGCGTCAGGGCTGGCAGCGGCTCGCGGCCGGCGACAAGTGGCAGGAGAACGGACTCGTCTTCACGTCGGCCGTCGGCACGCAGCTCGACTCAGCGAACGTGCGGCGAGAGTTCCGTAAGGCCATCAAGGGTGTCGACGGGATCGTCCCGGAGGAGTGGACGCCGCGGGAGCTCCGGCAGAGCTTCGTGTCGATCCTGTCGGACAAGGGGATCCCGCTTGAGGAGATCTCCAGGTTGGTCGGCCACTCCAGTACGGCCGTCACCGAAGAGGTCTACCGGAAGCAGATCCGCCCGGTGATCCAGACCGGAGCGACCGCCATGGACGGCATCTTTGGAGCCGTTCCGAAGCGGTAGTCACGCAGTTAGTCACTCACAACAAATCAGGCCCGGTGCTGATCTCTCAGCACCGGGCCTGACCTGGTGTTTCTCTGTCGGGGTGGCGGGATTTGAACCCACGACCTCTTCGTCCCGAACGAAGCGCGCTGCCAAGCTGCGCTACACCCCGATGTCCCCGCTCGACGCGGTGACGTCGTTTACTTTAGCCCACCGGTGGCTGGAGACGAAATCCGGTTTTGGCGCGGTGGTGGGCCCGGTGGCGGACCGGGTTGGGGCGGGTGTGGTCCAGGACGACCAGGACGACGGCCAGGGCGTAGATGGACAGGCCGATCAGGAGGGCGTTGCCCAGGACGCTCTTGTAGCCGTGCTGGCCCACGTCGAGGAAGGGGTAGAGGTAGCGGGCCGGGGTGCCGGGCGGGAGCAGTTCGGCTCGGGCGAGGGAGAAGGTCAGGTAGGTCAGGGGGTAGAGGAGCCAGGCCGCCGCCTGGCGCAGGTGCAGGCTGCCCGGCGCCGTCAGCAGGAGCCAGTCCAGGGCCGCCGCGACCGGGGTGATCGTGTGCAGGACGAGATTCGTCACCGCGTGCCAGCCCGTCGGCGGTGCCGTGTCTCCCGTCATCGAGAACGGGCTCGACGCGTTCGCCAGGAGCAGGTGGTACACGAGGCCCGTCGTGGCCACGTACAGTAGGGCCGCGCCCGTCAGGCCCGACGCCAGGGGGCGGCGGGCCGCCCATGCCCGGCGTGCCGCCGGCACCATGACCAGCGCCAGCAGGATGTTGCTCTGGATCGTGAAGTAGCTCAGCACCCGCAGCGGGTTGCCGAGGACCAGGTCGATCGTCACCGCCCCGGCCGCCAGCAGGGCGATCAGCAGGCGGAACGCGGCGGCCAGGCGGCGGCGTACGGGCTCCACCACGGCCGTGGCGGGAACGGGCGAGGGCAGGAACCCGGGAATGCCCGGGATCGCGGGCAGGTCCGGGATGTCCCTGGGTATGGGGGCGGTCATGCCCCTCACGCTAAGCAAATGGGGCAAAACGGGCCATGCGGGCGGTCCGTGCGGGTTACGCAGACGACAGACGCGGCTTCCCCCTTACCGCCGCGCCTCCACCAGCGTCAGCAGCGTCGCCTCCGGCGGGCACGCGAAGCGGAACGGGGTGTAGCGGTTGGCCCCGCAGCCCGCCGAGACGTGCAGGTATGCCTTACGGCCGTCCGCCGTATGCGTCGAGAGGCCCTTCACCCGGTCGGTGTCCAGGTCGCAGTTGGTGACCAGGGCGCCGTAGAAGGGGATGCAGAGCTGGCCGCCGTGCGTGTGGCCGGCCAGGACCAGGGGATAGCCGTCCGCCGTGAAGGCGTCCAGGACGCGGAGGTACGGCGCGTGCACCACGGCCATCGAGAAGTCCGCCGTACCCGACGGGCCGCCCGCGACCTCGGCGTACCGGTCCCGCTTGATGTGCGGGTCGTCGAGCCCCGTCAGCTCCACCGACTCGCCGTCGACCTTCAGGGCGCCGCGCGTGTTGGTCAGGTTCACCCAGCCCGCCGTGTCGAAGCCGTCCCGCAGGTCCTCCCACGGATTGTGGAGCGCGCCGACGGCCGGCGGGTTGCCGTTCAGACCGTGCTTGCCCTGCGCCTTCTCGATCAGGTAGAGGGCGGGATTACGGAGCTTGGGGCCGTAGTAGTCGTTGGAGCCGAAGACGTACGCGCCCGGGAACTCCATCAGCGGGCCCAGCGCGTCCAGGACCTCCGGTACGCCCTCGGGGTCCGAGAGGTTGTCGCCGGTGTTGATCACGAAGTCGGGGCGCAGGCCCGCCAGCGAGCGCAGCCAGCGCTGCTTCTTGCGCTGTCCGCTCACCATGTGGATGTCGGAGACCTGCAGCACGCGCAGGGGACGCATACCGGCGGGGAGGACGGGGACCGTCACCCGCCGCAGGCGGAAGGAGCGGGCCTCGAAACCTGCCGAATACAACAGACCGGCAGCGCCGGCCGCCGCCATTCCCAGGGGTACTCCGTATCGCGCGCGCATACCTCCATCGTGTCAGATCGTCCCAACTCCCGTTCCCGGCCGCCCCTCCGGGGACCGCCGGGGCCGCCCCGCAAGGGACCGCCGGGGAAATCGAGGGGCTTTCTCCCGCCCGTACCTGCGACAATCGACGTCATGACCACGCTCAAGTCGAAGCTGCAGGATGACCTCAACGCCGCGATCAAGGAGCGCGACGAGCTCCGCTCCTCGACGCTCCGGCTGACGCTCGCCGCGATCACCAAGGAGGAGGTCGCGGGCAAGCAGAAGCGCGAGCTGTCCGACGACGAGGTCCTCAAGGTGATCACCAAGGAGGCGAAGAAGCGCCGCGAGGCCGCGGACGCCTTCGCCCAGGGTGGCCGTGCCGAGTCGGCCGAGCGGGAGAAGGCGGAGGGCGAGGTGCTCGCCGCGTACCTGCCCCAGCAGCTCAGCGACGAGGAGCTGGAGCGGATCGTCACCGAGGCCGTCGACGAGGCCAGGGCGGCCGGTGCGGAGGGCCCGCGGGCCATGGGCGCGGTCATGAAGATCGTGAACCCGAAGGTGGCGGGTCAGGCGGAGGGCGGCCGCGTCGCCGCGGCCGTGAAGAAGCTCCTCACGGGCTGACCGGCCCCGAGGACAGACAGACCTACGGCCCCTTCCCCTCCGTAGCGGACCTCCCTAGCGGACCTCCCTAGCGGACCTCCGCAGAGGACCTCCGTAGAGGGAAAGGGGCCGTAGTCGTCCCGCTCAGCTCAGTCCCGGCTGGGCTCAGTCCCGGCCGCCGTTGCCGTTCCCGTTCGTCTGCCCCTGGAAGAAGTCCTCCGGGATGGAGAACGACGGCGTCGGTACGGTCGTACCGCCGTCCGTGCCGGTGCTCGTGCCGCCATCGGTGCCGGTGGTCGTGCCGCCGTCGACGATCCCGCCGAACAGGCCGCCGTTGCCGTTGCCGTTGTTGCCGTTCTCGTCGCCATTGCCGTTGTCGTTGTCACCGTCGCCGCCACGGTCACCACCGTCGCCGTCACCGCGGTCCCGGTCACCCGTGTCGCTGCTCGGGATGTCGACGAGGCTGAACTCGGGGGCCTCCCTGCCCTCCAGCGCGCCGGCCATCATGTCGCGCCAGATCGGGCCGGGCACCTGGCCACCGAAGACCTTGGCGTGCCAGACGCCGCCGATGGTGATGTTCTGCATCTTCCGCTTGTGCGCGGGGTCGCCGACCCACACCGCACCGGCCATGTTCGGGGTGTAGCCCACGAACCAGGCCGCGAACCGCTCGTCCGTCGTACCCGTCTTACCGGCGCTGGCGCGGCCGGCGCCGAGGCCCGCCTGCTGGCCCGTACCGTCCTCGACCACGCCCCGCAGCAGGGTGTTGATGGTGTCGGCGGTCTTCTCCGACATCGCGCGCGAGCAGGTCGACTTCGGGACCTCCAGCGACCTGTCCTTGCCGCCGACGCTCTGGGTGATGGACTCGATGGCGACCGGCGTGCAGTACATCCCGCGCGAGGCGAAGGTGGCGTAGCCGTTCGCCATGGTCAGCGGGGACATCTCCTGGGTGCCGAGGGCGATGGAGGGGGCCTGCGCCATCTTGCCGCCGTCCGCGCGCTCGACGCCCATCTTCTCGGCCATCTCCGTCACCGGGCAGATCCCGATGTCGCTGATCAGCTCGACGTAGTAGGTGTTGACCGACTTCGCGGTCGCTTCCCGCATGTCGTACGGGCCGACCTCGGACTCGTTCTCGTTCTCCAGCGGGACGCCCTTTTCGTCCCAGGTCCCGCCCTCGCAGGTCGACACCGGGGTCGGGTAGTCCATCTGGTACGGCGACCCGTACACCTTGTTCGGCGGCATCCCGCCCTCGATCGCCGCCGCGGCCACGATCGGCTTGAACGTCGAACCGGGCTGGTAGCCCGCGCCGCCGCCCATCGCCGCGTCGACCGAGAGGTTGATCTGGGTCTCGTTCTTGCCGAAGCCGTACGGACGGGACTGGCCCATGGCGAGGATCTTGCCGGTGCCGGGCTCGACGATGGTCGCCGCGGTCGCCACGTCGTCGCTCTGGTTGACGTGGTCCTTGACCGACTGCTGGACCGACTCCTGGGCCTGCGGGTCGAGGGTGGTCCGGACGGTCAGACCGCCCTGGTTCCAGATCTTGGCCCGGGCCTCCTTGGTCTTGCCGAAGACCGGGTCGCTCAGGAAGGCCGCGCGGACGTAGTCGCAGAAGAAGCCGGCGCCCTTGACGGCGGTGATGCAGCCGTTCTTCGGCTTGCTGACCTCCAGGCCCAGCGGCTTGTCCTTGGCCTCGTCGGCCTCCGCCTGGGAGATGTCGCCGACCTCGGCCATGCGCTGGAGCACGGTGTTGCGCCGCTTGGTGGCCTCGGCCTCGTCGTTGACGGGGTCGTAGCGCGAGGGCGACTGGACGATGCCGGCGAGGAGCGCGGCCTCCTGGAGCTCCAGGTCCTTCGCGGGCTTGGAGAAGTACCGCTGGGCGGCGGCCTCGACGCCGTAGGCCTGCTGGCCGAAGAACGTGATGTTCAGGTAGTTCTCGAGGATCTTCTTCTTGCCCAGCTCCTCCTCGACCTGGATCGCGTACTTCAGTTCGCGGATCTTGCGGCCGAGGGTCTGCTGGGTGGCCTCGGCGACCTTCGTGGGGTCGTCGCCGGCCTCCTCCACGAAGACGTTCTTCACGTACTGCTGGGTGAGCGTGGAGGCGCCCTCGGCGACCCCGCCGCTCTGCGCGTTGCGGTTCAGGGCGCGCAGGATGCCCTTCAGGTCGACCGCGCCGTGCTGGTAGAAGCGGGCGTCCTCGATCGCGACGATCGCCTTCTGCATGTACGGCGAGATGTCCTTGAGGTCGACCACCGTGCGGTCACGCGAGTAGACCGTGGCGAGCGTGCCGCCCTTGGCGTCGAGGAGCGTGGTGCGCTGACTCAGCGGCGGCGTCTTGAGGTTGGCGGGGAGCTCGTCGAAACTCTCGACCGAGCCCTTGGCGGCCAGCCCCAGCGCCCCGACCGCGGGCAGGGCGATGCCTGCCAGGACGGCTCCCGAGAGCACACTGACACCGAGGAACTTGGCGGCCTGCTCCGTTGGCGACAGACCACCGCCCGAGCGCTTCTTTGGCATAGGGGCAGCCTACGTTCTCATTCGCCGGACACGCGTATATGCCTTGGCCTAAGCTGCTCTCAACTGTCACAGCAGTAGGTCCACGTATCAATACGTCCGGCGACCCCGAATCGTTCCGGTCGGCCATCAGTTTTCTGATGGGGGCGTGTCCGAATCCGCCTTGTGTGTCACCTGGCGCCCGTTGTGACTCAACTGAACTGTCCCGCTTTGCCGGGATGATCACGCATGTCACCAGCTCACTCCCCCGGGTGATCTGCCGCTTACCCATAGTCCGTTCGGACCATTCAAGATTGGGCCCGCTGGGGGTGTTGCGCTGTGCCCACCTTCCGTAACGTCCTCAACTGGCGGCGGTGAATATGCCGCTGCCGCCGTGGGGGAGCCTCGATTCGGGAGAGGACGGCGCCGGTATGGGCTGGGTAACCGACTGGAGTGCGCAGGCGGCCTGCCGCACTACCGATCCGGATGAACTGTTTGTTCAGGGAGCAGCGCAGAACAGGGCCAAGGCGGTGTGCACCGGGTGTCCGGTACGCACCGAATGCCTGGCCGATGCGCTCGACAATCGCGTCGAGTTCGGCGTATGGGGAGGCATGACGGAGCGGGAGCGCCGCGCACTGCTGCGCAGGCGGCCCACCGTCACCTCGTGGCGCCGGCTGCTGGAGACGGCTCGTACGGAGTACGAGCGCGGGGCGGGCATCCTGCCCCTCGACGATGACGAGGTGTACGAGAACTACGCGGCGGTGAGCTGACGGCTCAGGTCGGTCAGGCCCCGGGGTTGGGCAGCTCCGGTCGGCCGGCCGCCAGCCGGTTTCCGATGTCGCGCAGTCCCGCGAGGTCATGCACGTCGCCGGGCAGCGCGGCCACTTCGGCCACCGCCACCTCGGGGTGGAGCGCGGCGAAGCGATCCCGTGTGCGCTGCTCACGGGAGAGCAGGTGCATACGGTCCGCGTGCAGCTTCAACAGGCCGGCGGTGAGCTGGTCGGTGGAGTACACATCCTGGCCTGCCGTGGCCGTGTCCATGGCGGCGGGGGAGCCTTCCTCGGCGGCCTCGGATGCGGGAGATTCTGAACTGCCGTACGTGTCGGGAGAGTTACGAAGTCCAGCTTTCCCGCCCTCCTGATCGACAATGCGGGCCTCCTCAAGATTTTCCGCGGCGGCGAGCGCCCGCTCGGCGGACAGCCGGTCGGCGCCGCTGCCGTGGACACGGTTGAGCACCAGACCCGCGAGCGGCATGTCCTCGGCGGCCAGCCGTTCCACGAAGTACGCGGCCTCCCGCAGCGCGTCCCGCTCCGGCGCCGCGACCACCAGGAACGCCGTCCCGGGCGCCTGGAGCAGCTTGTACGTCGCGTCCGCGCGGGTACGGAAGCCGCCGAACATGGAGTCCATCGCGGCCACGAACGTCTGGACGTCCTTCAGCAGCTGACCCCCCAGCAGCTTGCCGAGGGCGCCGGTCATCATCGACATGCCGACGTTCAGGAACTTCATGCCCGCGCGCCCGCCCACCTTGGCGGGGGCGAGCAGCACCCGGATCAGCTTGCCGTCGAGGAACGAGCCGAGCCGCTTGGGCGCGTCCAGGAAGTCCAGCGCGGAGCGGGAGGGCGGCGTGTCGACGACGATGAGGTCCCACTCGTCCTTCGCCCGCAGCTGGCCCAGCTTCTCCATCGCCATGTACTCCTGCGTGCCCGCGAAGCCCGCCGAGAGCGACTGGTAGAACGGGTTGCCCAGGATCGCGGCGGCCCGCTCGGGGTCTGCGTGCGCCTCGACGATCTCGTCGAAGGTGCGCTTCATGTCGAGCATCATCGCGTGCAGTTCGCCGCTCGCGGAGTCGTCGAGGCCCTTCACCCGGCGCGGGGTGTTGTCGAGCGAGTCGATGCCCATGGACTGGGCGAGCCGGCGCGCGGGGTCGATGGTGAGCACCACGACCTTCCGGCCGCGCTCGGCGGCCCGCAGGCCGAGCGCCGCCGCGGTGGTGGTCTTGCCGACGCCGCCGGAGCCGCAGCACACGATGATGCGGGTCCCGGGGTCGTCCAGCAGCGGATCCACCTCCAGGGTGCGGGCGGGGGCGAGGTGGTGATGGGCGCCTGTCTGGGCTTCCGGGCTCATGTCATCCCCTGCTCTCGCAGCTCGGTGGCCAGTTCGTACAGCCCTGCCAGGTCCATACCCTCGGAGAGCAGCGGCAGTTCGTGCAGCGGCAGGCCCAGTTCGCCGAGGACGGCCCGCTGCTCGTGCTCCAGGGTGAAGCGCTCGGCGTACTCCTCGGCCTGCCGCAGCAGCGGGTCCACCAGCCGCTCCGCGTGTCCGCCGCGCCGCGCCCCGCCGAGTCCGGCCGCCGACAGGGACTGCGCGATGGCCGTACGGGGTGTGCCGCGTACGAGTTCCAGCTCGGCCGCGTCCAACACCTGGGGCCGCACCATGTTCACGATGACCCGGCCCACCGGCAGCCGCGCCGCGCGGAGTTCGGCGATGCCGTCCGCGGTCTCCTGGACCGGCATCTCCTCCAGCAGCGTCACCAGGTGCACGGCCGTCTCGGACGACTTCAGCACGCGCATGACCGCCTGCGCCTGATTGTGTATGGGGCCGATCTTGGCGAGGCCCGCGACCTCGTCGTTGACGTTCAGGAAGCGGGTGACGCGGCCGGTGGGCGGGGCGTCCATGACGACGTAGTCGTACGCGAACCGCCCGCTCTTGTCCTTTCGCCGTACGGCCTCACAGGCCTTGCCCGTCAGCAGGACGTCCCGCAGTCCCGGGGCGACGGTGGTGGCGAAGTCGATGGCGCCGAGCTTCTTGAGCGCTCTGCCCGCGCTGCCCATCTTGTAGAACATCTGGAGGTAGTCCAGAAGGGCCAGTTCGGGGTCGATGGCCAGGGCATACACCTCCCCGCCCCCTGGAGCGACGGCGATCTTCCGCTCCTCATAGGGCAGCGCCTCAGTCTCGAAGAGCTGAGCGATGCCTTGCCTGCCCTCCACCTCGACGAGAAGCGTCCGCTTCCCCTCGGTGGCGAGGGCGAGGGCTAGCGCGGCGGCGACCGTGGTCTTTCCGGTCCCGCCCTTGCCGCTGACGACCTGGAGCCTGCTCACGTATTCGAGCCTAACCAGTCGGCCGCCGGATCACTCCGGAGGCTGTGGACAACGTGTGCGCGGGGGCCGATACGGCAGCGGCTAAAGTCGGCCACATGACCAAGTGGGAATACGTAACCGTGCCGCTGCTCGTCCATGCCACGAAGCAGATTCTGGACACCTGGGGCGAGGACGGCTGGGAGCTCGTCCAGGTCGTGCCCGGGCCGAACAACCCGGAGCAGCTGGTGGCCTACCTGAAGCGGGAGAAGCGCGCGTGAGCGCGGTCGAGGCGAAGCTCGCGGAACTGGGTCTGACCCTGCCGGAGGTCGTCCCTCCGCTCGCCGCGTACCAGCCGGCGGTGCAGTCGGGCGTGTACATCTACACCGCCGGTCAGCTCCCCATGGTGGAGGGCAAGCTTCCGGTCACCGGCAAGGTGGGCGCGGAGGTCACGCCGGAGGAGGCCAAGGAACTGGCCCGCATCTGCGCCCTCAACGCCCTCGCCGCGGTCAAGTCGGTCGCCGGTGACCTGGACCGGATCGCGCGCGTGGTGAAGGTCGTGGGCTTCGTCGCCTCGGCCGCCGACTTCACGGGCCAGCCCGCGGTCCTCAACGGCGCGAGCGAACTCCTGGGCGAGGTCCTGGGCGACAAGGGCGTCCACGCCCGCAGCGCGGTCGGCGTCGCGGTCCTGCCGCTGGACGCGCCGGTGGAGGTCGAGATCCAGGTGGAACTGACACAGGCGTAACGGGCAGCGGCGGGCGGGGGCGGAGTCGGACCGGCTCTGCGAAGGCGGCCGACACTGCCTGCGCCCGCATCCCGCTGGGGTTGGGCGCCCGGCAGCAGCCGTCGTACGGATGCCGCTGTGGCGGTGCCCGCTCGGCAGCTGTCGTCGTACGGCTTGCGCGGCTGCGGGGCCTCGGGTTGCTGTACCCGCCGCTGCGCGTCGGCCAGCCTTGTCCGCCTAGCTGCGGGCCAGCCGTACCTGCCCGCCGCTGCGGGCAGTCGTGCCGCTGGGGCGGCACGGGTGGGCGCTGGGGGTCCCCCCTCTGGGGGAGGCACCCCGTCAGCGCCGGGCCGCGCGTCCCACCCCGCGGTCACCTCCACGCAGCGGCACACGGTCAGCGCCGGACCGCGTCCCACCCGGCAGTCATCCCACGCCGCGGCGCCTCTCAGCGCGCCCCCCCCTTCCACCCCGCGGCACCCCCACGCGCGGGCAAGCGAAACCCGGCCCCCGCAACCCTCCACCGCTCTCACCCCAGGCACCTCTCGAACATCCGCGCGCCCCGAGATAGCCTCCGGACATGGCGAACGGTCAGTGGTACCCCCCGGAGTGGCCCGACCGCATCCGCGCGCTCGCGGAAGGCACCCTCACCCCCGTGCCCCCCAAGCGCGCGGCCACGGTCATGCTCCTGAAGGACACCGCCACCGGCACCCCCGCCGTCCACATGCTCCGCAGACGCGCCTCCATGGCCTTCGCCGGCGGCGCGTACGCCTACCCGGGCGGCGGCGTCGACCCCCGCGACGACGACCACCACGTCCGCTGGGCGGGCCCCACGCGCGCGTGGTGGGCGCAGCGGCTCGGCGTCGACGAGAGCAGCGCCCAGGCGATCGTCTGCGCGGCCGTACGCGAGACGTACGAGGAAGCAGGCGTCCTGCTCGCGGGCCCGACCCCCGACTCCGTCGTCGGCGACACCACAGGCGCCGACTGGGAGGCCGACCGCGCCGCCCTCGTCGCCCGCGACCTGTCCTTCGCCGAGTTCCTCGACCGCCGGGGCCTGGTCCTCCGCTCCGACCTGCTCGGCGCCTGGACCCGCTGGATCACCCCGGAGTTCGAGTCCCGCCGCTACGACACCTGGTTCTTCGTCGCCGCCCTCCCGGAGGGCCAGCGCACCCGCAACGCCTCCACGGAAGCCGACCGCACGGTGTGGATCCGGCCCCAGGAGGCCGCGGAGTCGTACGACAAGGGCGAGTTGCTGATGATGCCGCCCACCATCGCCACCCTGCGCCAGCTGGCCCCCTGCGCCACGGCCGCCGAGGCGCTCGCCGTCGCCCCCGCGCGGGACATGACGCCCGTCATCGCGCGTGCCCGCCTGGAGGACGGCGAGATCGTGCTGTCCTGGCCGGGCCACGACGAGTTCACCAAGCACATCCCGACCGAACCGACCGGTGGAGCCCCCGCATGACGGACGCACGCACTCTTCCCGGCCGGCCGCGTGGCGGGGTTCTCTCGGGCCCCGCCACCGCGCGCGCGGTGAACGTCCTCGCGCCCAACGCCTCCGCGATGACCCTGGACGGCACGAACACCTGGATCCTGTCCGAGCCCGACTCCGACCTCGCCGTCGTGATCGACCCCGGCCCGCTCGACGAGGGCCATCTGCGCAACGTCGTCGACACCGCCGAGCAGGCCGGCAAGCGCGTCGCCCTCACCCTGCTGACGCACGGTCACCCCGACCACGCCGAGGGCGCCGCCCGCTTCGCCGAGCTGACCGGCACCAAGGTCCGCGCCCTGGACCCGGCGCTGCGGCTCGGCGACGAAGGGCTCGCCGCCGGACAAGTGGTGCAGGTGGGAGGTCTGGAGCTGCGGGTCGTACCGACGCCCGGGCACACCGCCGACTCCCTGTGCTTCCATCTCCCGGCCGACCGGGCGGTCCTGACCGGCGACACCGTCCTGGGCCGCGGCACGACGGTCGTGGCGCACCCCGACGGCCGCCTCGGCGATTACCTGGACTCCCTGCGCCGCCTGCGCTCGCTCACGGTCGACGACGGCGTCCACACGGTCCTCCCCGGCCACGGGCCCGTCCTGGAGGACGCCCAGGGCGCCGTCGAGTACTACCTCGCCCACCGCGCCCACCGCCTCGCCCAGATCGAGACGGCGGTCGAGGACGGCTACCGGACGCCCGCGGAGGTCGTAGGCCATGTCTACGCGGATGTGGACCGCTCGCTGTGGCCGGCCGCGGAGCTGTCGGTGCGGGCGCAGCTGGACTACCTGAGCGAGCACGGCCTGATCTAGCCGGTTCGGCCGGTTCAGCCGGTTCAGCCGGTTCGACCGGTTCGACCGGTTCAGTCGGGGCGCGGCGTCTTCACGCCGTGCACGCGCGCGTACTCCTCGGCCAGCCAGGGACCCAGGTCGTCGACGTACGACCGCAGCACCGCCGGATCGCCGGTCGGCTCGTACCCAAGGACGGCCGCCGCACGCATCTGCGCCGCCCGCCGCGGGTAGTACGCGCCGAACGCCTCCGCCATCTCGCCCAGGTCGCTCGTCCAGCCGTTCCACCGCGGCATGACCAGCGTGAACCCGGTGCGCACGAGGTGGCGGGACATGAACCGTACGAGGGGCCTGCGCGCCTGGTCGGAGTCGGCGGCGCCCGCGATCCGCTCGCCCCAGCGGGGCAGCAGGAGCGCGAGGTCGCCGTTGGTCTCCCGGGCGAGCAGCGAGTCGGGCCGGTAGCGCGGCAGGTACTCGGCGAGATCCTCGCCCAGCAGTGGCGTGCACAGGCAGGCGAGGAACCAGCCCATGTCGTACCGCTCCGGCTCGCTCAGCACCCGCGCCCGGCCGTACAGCAGCGTGCCCACCCCGTCGATGCGCCGGAACTCCTTGTCGAGCCCCTCACCGAGCATCCGCGCGTCCTCGTGGTCCCCCTCGGCCGGCTCGGCGCGCAGCACCACCAGCAGGTCGAGATCACTGCGCCCCACGCGCGCGGTGCCGCGCGGAATCGACCCGTAGAGGTACGCGCTGTGCATCCGCGCCCCGAACACGTCGAGCAGCCGGTCCCGCGCGGCGGCGACGACCGGCCGGAAGTCGTGCGCGATCTGTCCGAGGGACCCCTCGCGCTCGATGTAGCCCTGGGAGTCGAGTCCGGGGCGCCGCACGGTTACAGCCATGGATCAACTGTGCCCCGGGAGCGGAGCCCGGGCAGCTCACTTTCGGCGCGGCACGGCGCGGCACGGCGCGGCACGGCGCGGCACGGCACGGCGCGGCGCGGGCCCGAGGGCCGGAGTACGACACAGGGCCCGCCCCATGAGGAGACGAGCCCTGAACTGAACAGCCGTACGGCCGAGACCAGCGTCAGCGCGACCGCTTCGCCAGGCGCTCGACGTCCAGCAGGATCACCGCGCGGGCCTCCAGGCGCAGCCAGCCGCGCTGGGCGAAGTCGGCGAGGGCCTTGTTGACCGTCTCGCGGGACGCGCCGACCAGCTGGGCCAGCTCCTCCTGCGTGAGGTCGTGGACGACGTGGATGCCCTCCTCGGACTGCACGCCGAAGCGGCGGGAGAGGTCCAGCAGCGCGCGGGCGACACGGCCGGGGACGTCCGAGAAGACGAGGTCGGACATCGCGTCGTTGGTGCGCCGCAGCCGGCGGGCGACGGCGCGCAGCAGCGCGGTGGCCACCTCGGGGCGGGCGTTCAGCCAGGGCTGGAGGTCGCCGTGGCCGAGACCCAGCAGCTTGACCTCGGTCAGCGCGGTGGCGGTCGCCGTACGCGGGCCCGGGTCGAACAGCGACAGCTCGCCGATGAGCTCACCGGGGCCGACGACGGCGAGCATGTTCTCGCGGCCGTCGGGGGAGGTGCGGTGGAGCTTGACCTTGCCCTCGGTGACGACGTAGAGCCGGTCACCGGGGTCGCCCTCGTGGAACAGGGAGTCACCGCGCGCGAGGGTCACCTCACTCATGGAGGCGCGGAGCTCCGCGGACTGCTCGTCATCGAGCGCCGCGAAGAGCGGGTTGCGCCGCAGAACGTCGTCCACGAGTTCTCTCCTTGTCGACCTGCTCAGGGGATCTTGTTCCCCCTTGGTACCAGGGGACCGTGTTCCCCGTTTTGCCGGACGGTCCAAACAGTGTGATCTGTCACAAGGATGCCGCACACGTGTCCCGGGGTAAGCGGCAGGGGTCCAATTGGGCGCCGATCTTCAGGGCTCGGGGCGGATGTCAGTGTCGGGCTCTAGGCTGGCCGGGTGTCCAAAACGCCGGTGAGAGCACAGGCCAAGGGGGCTGGGCGGGTGGTTGTACGTCGTGATTCCGCTGTGGGCGAACAGGACCCCGGTGGCGCAAGGAAACCGGCAAAAGCGGCAAACCGCACGCCGACTGCGGCGAAGAAGACGCCGCCCGTAAAACAGACCGCCGTGAAGCAGGCCGCCGTGAAACAGGCCCCAGTGAAGCAGGCCGCCGTGAAACAGACCGCCGCTAAGCAGGCCGCCGTGAAGCCCGCCAAGGCCGAGTCGCGCACCGCCCTGGTCCGCCGGGCCCGCCGCATCAACCGCGAACTCGCCGAGGTCTACCCGTACGCCCATCCCGAGCTGGACTTCGAGAACCCCTTCCAGCTCCTGGTCGCCACGGTCCTGTCGGCCCAGACCACCGACCTGCGGGTCAACCAGACGACCCCGGCCCTGTTCG
Source organism: Streptomyces sp. NPDC002784 (assembly GCF_053592135.1). NCBI lineage: Bacteria > Bacillati > Actinomycetota > Actinomycetes > Kitasatosporales > Streptomycetaceae > Streptomyces > Streptomyces sp. NPDC002784. The sequence continues at coordinate 25,888 of NZ_JBSFVD010000014.1, forward strand.
CGAAGTACCCCACCCCCGAGGACCTGGCCGCGGCCAACCCCGAGGAGGTCGAGGAGATCCTGCGCCCGTGCGGGTTCTTCCGGGCCAAGACCCGATCGGTCATAGGGCTGTCCAAGGCCCTGTCGGAGGAGTTCGGCGGCGAGGTGCCGGGACGGCTCGAGGACCTCGTCAAGCTGCCCGGCGTCGGCCGCAAGACCGCCTTCGTGGTGCTCGGCAACGCCTTCGGGCGGCCCGGCATCACCGTGGACACCCATTTCCAGCGGCTGGTACGGCGCTGGCGGTGGACCGAGCAGACCGACGCCGACAAGATCGAGGCCGAGATCGGCGCGCTGTTCCCCAAGAGCGACTGGACCGACCTCTCGCACCACGTGATCTGGCACGGCCGCCGTATCTGCCACGCCCGCAAACCGGCCTGCGGCGCCTGCCCCATCGCCCCGCTCTGCCCCGCGTACGGCGAGGGCGAGACGGACCCGGAGAAGGCGAGGAAGCTGCTCAAGTACGAGAAGGGCGGCTTCCCCGGCCAGCGTCTGAAGCCCCCGCAGGCGTATCTGGACGCCGGCGGCAGGGCGGCCCCGCCGCTGGGGGCCGGATGACGGGCCGTCGGCAGCGAGGCCGGGGGCCGTCCCGGGGGCGGCCTCAGGGGTCTTCTCGGGGTCGATCTCAGGGACCGGCCCAGGAACGATCCAGGCGTGGCCCGGCGTTGGACACGGCAGGACGACGGGGGTGGCGATGACACGCGCGAGCAACACACAGGGCGGGCCGGTGGCGCTCAGCAAGGAGGGCCTGCCCGGCTGGCTGGATCCGGTGGCGCGTGCCGTGGAGACGGTCCAGCCGTTGCAGCTGAGCCGGTTCCTGCCGCCGGAGGACGGCGCCGGGCGGCAGTCCGCGGTGCTGATCCTGTTCGGAGAGGGCGAGCGCGGCCCCGAGCTGCTGCTGATGGAGCGGGCGAGCTCGCTGCGCTCGCACGCGGGCCAGCCCTCCTTCCCCGGCGGTGCCCTCGACCCCGAGGACGGCGACCCGAAGGCCGACGGGCCGCTGCGGGCCGCTCTGCGTGAGGCCGAGGAGGAGACCGGGCTCGATCCGTCCGGCGTGCAGCTCTTCGGCGTCCTGCCCCGGCTGTACATCCCGGTCAGCGGCTTCGTCGTCACCCCGGTGCTGGGCTGGTGGCGCGAGCCGACCCCGGTCGGTGTCGTCGATCCGAACGAGACGGCCCGGGTCTTCACCGCCCCCGTGGCGGATCTCACGGACCCCGCCAACCGCGTCACCGCCGTCCACCCCAGCGGCCACCGCGGTCCGGCATTCCTGGTCGAATCGGCCCTGGTGTGGGGGTTCACCGCCGGGATCATCGACCGGTTGCTGCACTTCGCGGGCTGGGAGCTGCCCTGGGACCGGGAGAACCAGGTCCCGCTGGACTGGCGGTCATGACAGGGTGGACGCCGTGTTCCGCAATCCGGGGGGCGTGAAGTGACGAGGCGAGGCTTGAAGCGGTGAACGTGCTGGACATCCTGCTGCTGGTCGCCGCGGTGTGGTTCGCGATCGTCGGCTACCGCCAGGGCTTCGTCGTCGGCATCCTGTCGGTGATCGGCTTCCTCGGCGGCGGTCTCGTCGCCGTCTATCTGCTCCCGGTGATCTGGGACGCCATGACGGACAACTCCGAGGTGAGCACGACCGCCGCCGTCGTCGCCGTGGTCGTCGTCATCGTCTGCGCCTCCGTCGGCCAGGCCCTGACCACCCACCTGGGCAACAAGCTGCGCCGGTACATCACCTGGTCCCCGGCCCGCGCCCTGGACGCCACCGGCGGCGCCCTGGTCAACGTCGTCGCGATGCTCCTGGTCGCCTGGCTGATCGGCTCGGCGCTGGCCGGCACCACCCTGCCGACGCTCGGCAAGGAGGTCCGCAACTCCAAGGTGCTGCTCGGGGTCTCCCGGGCGCTGCCCGCGCAGGCCGACACCTGGTTCGCGGACTTCTCCTCGGTCCTCGCGCAGAACGGCTTCCCGCAGGTCTTCAGCCCGTTCGCGAACGAGCCCATCACCGATGTCCAGCCCCCCGACCCGGCCCTGGCGAACAGCAAGGTCGCCACCCGCGCGAAGCGATCCATCGTCAAGGTCGTGGGCACCGCCGACAGTTGCGGCAAGGTCCTGGAGGGCACCGGCTTCGTCTACGCCGACCGCCGTGTGATGACCAACGCGCATGTGGTGGGCGGCGTCGACGAACCCACCGTCCAGATAGGCGGGGAGGGCCGCAAGTACGACGCGCGGGTCGTCCTGTACGACTGGAAGCGCGACATCGCCGTGCTCGACGTACCCGATCTGGACGCGCCCGCGCTGAAGTTCACCTCCACCGACGCCCGCAGCGGCGACGACGCGATCATCGCCGGCTTCCCGGAGAACGGCGCGTACGACGTGCGCGCGGCCCGGGTGCGCGGCCGTATCCCGGCCAACGGCCCGGACATCTACCACCGCGGCACCGTGCACCGTGACGTCTACTCGCTGTACGCGGTCGTCCGCCAGGGCAACTCCGGCGGCCCGCTGCTCACGCCCGACGGCAAGGTGTACGGCGTGGTCTTCGCGAAGTCGCTCGACGACGCCGACACCGGCTACGCGCTCACCGCGGACGAGATCCAGGACGACATCGCCGCCGGCCGCACCGCCAACCAGCAGGTGGACAGCGACAGCTGCGCGCTGTGAGCCGGGTGGAACCCGCCCGGGGAACTCAGCCGCGGGGGTGACGCAGGCGCACCGAGACCCAGCGGGCCCGGCGGCGCAGGATGCGCGGAATGCCCACCCTGGGGTCGGTGCCCGCGAGCTGCGGGGCGGCACCGCCTCGGCGGGGGCTCAGGGCGTTGCCCGAGCGGCGAGTGCGTGCTACGTCACTGTAGTCGTGCGTCCAGCCCATACCCCGACGTCTGCCCCTGCCCCAAGGTCGATAACCGCCCCCAGGGCCCCCAATTGGCCTATGCGCCGGGCAATTGGCTGTTCGTAGTACAGGTGTTCAAATGCGGATGCCGGGTGCGTCGGAACGGTCACCGATCGGGTTCGGGATCCTTCAGCCAATTGATCAGTTCGGTGGAGAAAGCGACCGGATCCTCTTCCTGCGGGAAGTGTCCGAGTCCGTCGAACAGGCGCCAGCGGTAGGGGGCTTCGACGTACTCGCCGGAACCGGCCGCGCTGCGGGTGCGCATCACCGGGTCGAGCGAGCCGTGCAGATGAAGGGTCGGCACCTGGACCGGGCGCTTCATCCGCCGGTTGAACTGGATGCCGTCGGGACGGGCCAGGGAGCGGACCATCCAGCGGTACGGCTCGATCGAGCAGTGCGCGGCGGAGGGGATGCACATCGCGCGGCGGTACGTGTCCACCGCGTCGTCCTCCGGCAGCCGCGGCCCGGACCAGTCCCGGACGAGCCGGCCCACCAGCGCCCCGTCGTCGGCGGTGAGCCGGCGCTCCGGGATCCAGGGCCGCTGGAACCCCCAGATGTAGGAGCCCGCGGCCGTCTGCTTGACGTCGGAGAGCATGGCCGAGCGCCAGCGCCGCGGATGCGGCATGGACGCCACCGCCAGCCGCCGCACCAGCTTGGGCCGCATCACGGCCGCCGTCCACGCCAGATAGCCGCCGAGGTCGTGGCCGACGAGGGCGGCGTCCGGCTCGCCCAGGGAGCGGATCACGCCGGTGATGTCGAGCGCCAGGTTGGCGGGGTCGTAGCCGCGCGGGGTGCGGTCGCTGCCGCCGACGCCGCGCAGGTCCATGGCGACGGCCCGGAACCCGGCGTCGGCGAGCGCCGGCAACTGGTGCCGCCAGGTCCACCAGAACTGCGGGAATCCGTGCAGGAGCAGGACCAGCGGCCCGTCACCCATCTCGGCGATATGGAAGCGCGCGCCATTGGCCGCCACGTCCCGATGGGTCCAGGGACCATCGAGTCGTACGACCGAGGCGGGTTGTGCCGAAGGGGTGGGGACCGGGTCCGTCATGACGATGAGCGTGCCACAGCCTCGATGGCGGCGGGCGACCGGTCCTCCAGGGCCGGCGCCGGACGCGGGTGCGGCTTCGCCTTCTGCAGGACGCCCGCGGACTCCTTCATCGAGGCGGCGACCTTCTGGGGGCCCTTGCTCTTCGTGGTCTTCTTCGCGTAGACCCAGCCGATGAGCGTGAGGACGAGCGCGACCAGGACGTTCGCGGCGAAGGAGAGCAGGAAGCAGATGGCGAGATTCCAGTCGCTCCAGGTGTGAATGCCGTACGCCAGTGCGAAGTTGAGCATCGGCAGGGAGAACACCAGCACCCCGCCCGCCACCATGAACGCGCCGCCGCTGGTCGCCCCGCGCTTGACATCCTGCTTGAGCTGAGCCTTGGCCAGCGCGATCTCGTCGTGCACCAGCGCCGACATGTCGGTCGTCGCCGAGGCGAACAGCTGGCCGATGCTGCGTTCGGCGCCGACCGGGCTGCCGTCGGGTGCGCTCATCGCGTTCTCCCTCTTCTGACCCTGTGGGTGAGGTCTCGTCTTTTGTACCGTCCCGTCAGATCATGCCCGACGGTCGTCCTCCTCGCCTGCCCCACCCGTCACTTCGGCAAGCCGCGCCTGTTCGGCGGCCTTCACTTCGGCGAGCCGGCGGTGCTCGGCGGCCTTGGCGTCGTGGATGGCCGCCATCCGCAGGTGGTACGCCGGGTCGTCCTCCTCGTAGATGTCCGGGATGCCGGAGAGGTCATCGTCGCGCTCCTCGGCCTCGGTCATCTGGCGGTACCGGCGGTTCCGCACCTTCAGCAGCACCGATGCCAGCGTGGCCGCGATGAGGGAGCCCAGCAGAACGGCCGCCTTGACCTCGTCGGTCAGGGCGGTGTCGCCCTCGAAGGCGAGTTCACCGATGAGCAGCGAGACGGTGAAGCCGATCCCGGCCAGGGACGCCACGGCGAACACATCGGCCCAGGCCAGGTCGTCGCTGAGCGACGCCTTGGTGAAGCGGGCCGTGAGCCAGGTACCGCCGAAGATGCCGACCGCCTTGCCGACCACGAGGCCGAGCACGACCCCCAGCGTCTCGGGCTGGGTGAACACCTCGCCGAGCGCCCCGCCGGAGAGGGTGACACCGGCGCTGAACAGCGCGAACAGCGGCACGGCCAGGCCCGCCGAGAGCGGCCGGACCAGGTGCTCGATGTGCTCGCCGGGGGAGTGCTCCTCGCCCTCGCGCCGGGTGCAGCGCAGCATCAGGCCCATGGCGACACCGGCGATGGTGGCGTGGACGCCGCTGTTGTACATCAGTGCCCAGATGACGAACGCGAGCGGCAGGTAGACGTACCAGCCGCGGACGCCCTTGCGCAGCAGCAGCCAGAAGACGACGAGGCCGAGGACGGCGCCGCCGAGCGCGGCGAAGTCGAGCTGGTCGGTGAAGAAGACCGCGATGATCAGGATCGCGAAGAGGTCGTCGACGACGGCCAGGGTGAGCAGGAAGGCGCGCAGCGCGCTCGGCAGGGAGGTGCCGATGACGGCGAGCACGGCCAGCGCGAAGGCGATGTCGGTGGCGGTGGGCACGGCCCAGCCGCTCAGGGAGCCGCCGCCGGCGACAGCGGTGAGGGTGTAGACGAGCGCCGGCGCGGCCATGCCGCACAGCGCGGCCACCACCGGCAGTACGGCGGCCTTGGGGTCCCGTAGCTCACCGGCCACCAGCTCACGCTTGAGCTCGATCCCGGCGACGAAGAAGAAGATCGCGAGCAGCCCGTCGGCGGCCCAGTGCTCGATGGACAGGTCCAGGCCGAGGGCCGCGGGCCCGATGTGGAAGTGACTGACGCTGTCGTAGCTGTCCCGCAGCGCGGGGATGTTCGCCCAGAGCAGCGCGGCGACGGCGGCGACGAGCAGCAGCACACCGCCGACGGTCTCGGCGCGCAGCGCGTCCGTGACGAAGGTCCGCTCCGGCAGCGACAGCCGGCCGAAAACCTTGCGGGGGGTGCGGGGCGCGGACACGGGTACCTCCGGTGAGTGGGCAGCACAAACACTTGCCGACCAGACTTCCCGGCGCACCTTGAGGGTCTTACGTGATGTTTAGCCTATCTAACGTACGGCGGGGCCGCACGCCCGGTACCCCTGCCGGACCGGCACGGGGGAACGCCCGGCGCGGTGGGGCGCCGGGCGTCCGAAGAGCCGCGCAGGTCAGTCCTCGCTCGGTGCCGCCGGGAGCTTGGCCTGGATGAGGTCCATGACGGTGGAGTCGGTGAGCGTGGTGACGTCTCCCAGCTCGCGGTTCTCGGCGATGTCCCGCAGCAGGCGGCGCATGATCTTGCCGGAGCGGGTCTTGGGCAGCTCGGCCACCGGCAGGATCCGCTTCGGCTTGGCGATCGGCCCGAGGGTGGCGCCGACGTGGTTGCGCAGCTCCGCCACCAGGTCCTCGGTCTCGGCGGCCGTACCGCGCAGGATCACGAAGGCGACGATGGCCTGCCCGGTCGTCTCGTCCGCCGCGCCGACGACGGCCGCCTCGGCGACCGACGGGTGCGACACGAGCGCGGACTCGACCTCGGTGGTGGAGATGTTGTGGCCGGACACCAGCATCACGTCGTCCACCCGGCCCAGCAGCCAGATGTCGCCGTCGTCGTCCTTCTTCGCGCCGTCCCCGGCGAAGTACTTGCCCTCGAAGCGCGACCAGTACGTGTCCAGGAACCGCTGGTCGTCGCCCCAGATGGTGCGCAGCATGGACGGCCACGGCTCGGTCAGGACCAGGTAGCCGCCACCGCCGTCGGGCACCTCGCGGGCCTCGTCGTCGACGACGGTCGCGCAGATGCCGGGCAGCGGGGTCTGGGCCGAGCCGGGCTTGGTCTGGGTGACGCCGGGCAGCGGCGAGATCATCATCGCGCCGGTCTCGGTCTGCCACCAGGTGTCCACGATCGGGGTCCGGTCGCCGCCGATGTGCTTGCGGTACCAGATCCACGCCTCGGGGTTGATCGGCTCACCCACCGAGCCCAGCACCCGCAGGCTGCTGAGGTCGAACTTGGCGGGGATGTCGTCGCCCCACTTCATGAACGTACGGATGGCGGTGGGAGCCGTGTACAGGATCGTCACCCCGTACTTCTGCACGATCTCCCAGAACCGGCCCTGGTGCGGGGTGTCCGGCGTGCCCTCGTACATCACCTGGGTGGCGCCGTTGGCGAGCGGCCCGTAGACGATGTAGGAGTGCCCGGTCACCCAGCCGACGTCGGCGGTGCACCAGTACACGTCCGTCTCGGGCTTGAGGTCGAAGACGGCGTGGTGGGTGTAGGCCGCCTGGGTGAGATAGCCGCCGGAGGTGTGCAGGATGCCCTTCGGCTTACCCGTGGTCCCCGAGGTGTAGAGGATGAACAGCGGGTGCTCGGCCCCGAAGGCCTCCGGGGTGTGCTCGGCGCTCTGCCGCCCGACGATCTCGTGCCACCACACGTCCCGGTCCGCGTCCCAGGCGACTTCCTGGCCGGTGCGCTGCACGACGAGCACATGCTCGACGGTGCCCGCCTTGGTGACGGCCTCGTCCACGGCCGGCTTCAGCGCGGACGGCTTGCCCCGCCGGTAGCCGCCGTCGGAGGTGATCACGACCTTGGCGTCGGCGTCCTGGATCCGGGTGGCGAGCGCGTCGGCGGAGAAGCCGCCGAAGACCACCGAGTGCGCGGCGCCGATCCGGGCGCACGCGAGCATCGCCACGGCCGCCTCGGGGATCATCGGCAGGTAGACGGCGACCCGGTCGCCCTTCCGCACACCCAACTCCAGCAGCGCGTTCGCCGCCTTGGAGACCTCGTCCTTCAGCTCCGCGTAGGTGATCGCGCGGCCGTCGCCGGGCTCGCCCTCGAAGTGGATGGCGACCCGGTCCCCGTGTCCGGCCTCCACATGCCGGTCCACGCAGTTGTAGGCGACGTTGAGCTCGCCGTCCTTGAACCACTTCGCGAACGGCGGGTTCGACCAGTCCAGCGTCTCCGTCGGTTCCTTGGCCCAGCTCAGGCGGCGGGCCTGCGCGGCCCAGAAGCCGAGCCTGTCAGCCTTGGCCTGTTCGTACGCCTCCACCGTGACGTTGGCGTTCGCGGCCAGGTCAGCGGGCGGCGCGAAGCGTCGCTCCTCCTTGAGGAGGTTGGCCAGGCTTTCGTTGCTCACGACATCTCCCTTTCCCAGGGTGTCCGTTGTGTCCCAGGCCACAGCTCATCAGACCCGGGGGCCCGATGACAAGGGCCGACGGGAAATTGGTTTAGACCTATGTGGCTGTGTCCACGGCCGTGGTGCGGCACTCGCTGTCACCCGTACCCACGGACGCTGACCAGGCGGAGTTCAGCCTCGGTCCTGCTTTTCCCGCTCCGGACCCCGGGTCGCCCCTCAGACCGTCACCTCCTCCGCCCGTACGTGGTCGAAGACCTGGCCCTCGTCCGCTCCGGTGAGCAGGTACGCCTGCGCCTCACCCACGTGGAAGTACATCCCGTGCAGCTCCACCGCCCCCTCGCGCAGGGCCCGGGCCACCGACTCATGGGCCCGCAGATGCTCCAACTGCTGCACCACGTTGGTCAGGCAGAGCTGCTCCACCGCGTCGGCCGGCGCCCGCCCCGCCAACCGTGGCCACGGCCGGCCGGCGTCGGCCATGCGCTCCAGGCTCGGCATCCCGTGCCGCAGCCACCGCTTGAGCGGGGTCGCCGCGCCACCCGGCTCGGCGGCGAGCAGCGCCTGCATGGCCCCGCACCCGGAGTGCCCGCACACGGTGATGGAACGCACCTTCAGCACCTCCACCGCGTACTCGATAGCGGCCGCCACCGAGTCGTCCCCGTACTCCTCGCCGGGCTGGGCGCCTCTCCCGGCGTCGGCCGGGGGCGGAACCAGGTTGCCCACATTGCGCACCACGAACAGGTCCCCGGGACCACTGGAGGTGATCATCGAGGTGACCAGACGCGAGTCGGCACAGGTGAGGAAGAGCTGCGAGGGCCGCTGCCCCTCCCGCGCCAGGCGCGCCAGCTCCCCGCGCACCAGGGGTGCGGTGTGGCGCTGGAACGCGCTGATGCCACGCGCCAGTTCATGCCCGCTGCGGCCGCGGTCCGGCCCGGGCGTACCGCCTCCGGAGCCGTCGCCGGGGCTGTCCTGCCGTGCGCCGGAAGCGGGCTCGAGGTGGGGCTGCTCGCACTGGTGGTTGCGCCAGGGCGTCCAGGGGCGGCACCGGCAGCCGGCGGATGCGGCCGCCTCGGCCGACCCGGGCTCGTTGTGCACGGTGGTGGGGACCCCCGGTTCGGAGATCTTGAGCCCCGCGCGGCGGCCGGTCAGCTCGACGGAGCCGCCCCGCGCGGTGTGCGTGTTCTGCCAGTCCTGGAGCGTCTCGTACGCCGCGTGGTCCATGAAGGACCCGTCCAACTCCACGACGGCGGGCGCTCCGTGGGGTACGAGATGCAGGGCCCGGCTGAGCCGCGGGACCGCGAGGAACGTCAACTGGCCCCGGACGTGTACGTGATGGACTCCGTCCTGCTCGTCGTGGGTGATCCGGGTGCGGGCGAGGCGGTGCAGGGAGACGGCGACGGCGACGGCGATCCCCAGCGCCACGCCCTCCAGGACGCCGAAGAAGACGACGCCGGCGGTCGTGACGGCGTAGACCAGCACTTCGCGGTGGCGGGTCACCGTGCGGATGTGGTGCAGGGACACCATCTGGATGCCGACGGCCATCACCAGGGCGGCGAGCGAGGCGAGCGGGATGAGCTCCAGGAGCGGGACCATCAGCAGCGTGGCGACTACTACGAGAACGCCGTGCAGCATCGTGGAGTTCCGGCTCACGGCACCCGCGTGCACATTCGCCGATGTCCGCACCGCCACTCCCGCCACCGGCAGTCCGCCGAGGCCGCCGGAGACGATGTTGGCGGCGCCCTGGCCGAGCAGCTCGCGGTCGAGGTCGGAGCGGCCGACGGGGGCGGGCGGGCCGGGGCGCCCGGCCACCAGCTTGTCGGCGGCGACCGCGCCGAGCAGCGACTGCACGCTGCAGACGAGGGTGGTGGTCAGCACGGCCGCCACGACCCCGAGCACCGGGCCCTCGGGGAGCCCCGCGAGGGCGTGGCTGCTCCAGGACGGCAGGTCCACCTTGGGCAGCCGGAGTCCCGCGAGCGAGGCGGCCGCGGTGGCTCCGGCGACGGCGACGAGCGCGGCCGGGATCTTGCGCAGCAGGCGGCCGGCCCGGCCGGGGAGGCGCGGCCAGAGCAGCAGCAGTGCGAGGGTGAGCGCGCTCACCGACAGGGCGGCCGGGTGCAGATCCGCCAACTGGGCGGGCAGGGCACGCAGATTGTCGGGGACGGAGCTCTGCGGGGTGCCGCCGAGGACGATGTGCAGCTGGGCGACGGCGATGGTGACGCCGATGCCGGCGAGCATGCCGTGCACGATGGCGGGGCTGACCGCGAGCGCGGTGCGCGCCACGCGCAGGCAGCCGAGGCCGAGTTGGGCGAGTCCGGCGAGCACGGTGATGGCGCAGGTCGTGCGCCAGCCGTAGCGCTGGATGAGGTCGGCGGTGACCACCGTGAGACCGGCGGCCGGGCCGCTGACCTGAAGTGGGGAGCCGCCGAGCCGGCCGACGACCAGCCCGCCGACCGCGGCGGCCACGAGACCGGCCTGGAGGGGCGCGCCGGTGGCGAGGGCGATGCCCAGGGACAGCGGCAGGGCGATCAGGAAGACCGCGATGGACGCGGACACATCGGCGCCGGCGAGCCGGAAGCGGCGGCGGCGCGTGGGCGGCTCGGGGGGCTGGGTGCGCTCGGTCCGAGTGGGGTCGGTGGCGCGGGTAGGGACGCAGGCTGACATGGATTCCCGTCTCCTCCGGGGCAGCGCGGTCGCGGATCTGGTGGTCCCCCGTCCGGTCGGCGGGGGGTCGGGTCGCGGCCGTGGGTCACGGCGTGCAGCGGCGGGATGAATCAACGCTCGGTAAACGGATCGTAATGCAGAGTAAAGGGCGAGCATAGAGTTTCCGGGCAAATGGGCGAATAGCTCACCGGAATGAGTGAAGTGGCCCATTGATCGGCTTGTCGTACTAATTCCTTCCTGCTCCCGTGCGACCTTGGCGGCGCTGTCGGCACTTTTCCCGGCAGATCACCAGAAAACGCCCCATTCAGCGTTGGCCTGAGAGAAGGAAGTAGGTGGGCGGAACATGGCCGCCACCCAGAGGATCGCCGCGGGCGCCGTGGTCGCCGCGGTCTGTGCCGCATCAATCGCCGGCTGCGGAATCGGCAGCGACGGCGCCGAGGAAGGGGCCTCCGGCCCGCAGAAGGCCAAGCCGGCCCAGGCGCCGCCCAAGAGCGCGGTCCGCCTGATCGGCGACGGCTCGACCGCGTACACCGGAGCCCAGCCGCACCTGCCCAGGCCCGAACGGCTGAAGCCCGGTCAGAAGCCGCCGCAGTTCGTGGTGTTCTCCTGGGACGGCGCGGGCGAGGACGGGCAGAAGCTGTTCTCCCACTTCCGCAAGGTCGCCCGGGACAACAACGCGACGATGACGTACTTCCTCAGCGGCGTGTACATGCTGCCCGAGCACAAGCGCGACCTGTACCGGCCGCCGCAGCACTCACCGGGCCGCTCCGACATCGGCTTCAACGACGAGCAGGGCATCGCCGCCACCGTCGAGCAACTGCGCGGCGCGTGGCTGGAGGGCAACGAGATCGGCACCCACTTCAACGGCCACTTCTGCGGCAAGGGCCGCGGGGTCGGCGAATGGTCGGTCGAGGAGTGGAAGGACGAGATCGCCCAGGCGAAGCAGTTCGTGAAGTCCTGGAAGACCAATACCGGCCTGAAGGACGCCTCCCCGCTGCCCTTCGACTACGAACGCGAGCTCATCGGCGCCCGCACGCCCTGCCTGGAGGGCCAGGAGAACTTCATGCAGGCCGCCCGGGAACTCGGCTTCCGCTACGACACCAGCGGCGTCAACAACCAGGTCTGGCCCAAGAAGAAGCAAGGCCTGTGGGACCTGTCGATGCAGCTCGTGCCGTTCCCCGGACACACCTTCGAGCAGCTGACCATGGACTACAACTTCATGGTCAACCAGTCCGGCACCACCAGCCAGGGCGACCCCGACAAGTACGAGTTCTGGGGCGACCAGATGCGCGACGGCCTGCTCCAGGGCTTCCGCCGCGCCTACGACGGCAACCGCGCGCCCCTGATCATCGGCAACCACTTCGAGTCCTGGAACGGCGGCACCTACATGCGGGCCATCCAGGAGGTCATCGAGAGCGTGTGCACCAAGGAGGAGGTGCGCTGCGTCTCCTTCCGGCAGCTCGCCGACTGGCTGGACGCGCAGGACCCGAAGGTGCTGGCCAAGCTCACCACCCTGCCGGTCGGCCAGGCGCCGAAGCAGGGCTGGGAGTCCTTCCTGTCGGACCGCCCGGCTCCGGCGCCCAAGGGCGTCCCCGGGGCGCCGGCGGCCCGGCAGTAGCGCCGCTCACGCAGTAGCGCCGTTCAGGCGGGAGCGGTGACGCTCTCGCCGAGCACGAAGGCGGGGTCGACCTGCGCGGCGAGGTCGGCCCCGGTCCGCTCGTTCCCCCAGGACTGCGCGTTCTTCAGGTGGAAGTGCACCATCTGGCGGGTGTAGCGCTCCCAGTCCCGGCTCTCGTAGGTGGCGTCCACGGCCTCCTGCAGCTGGTGCAGGGCGCTGCGGTTGGCCTCCTCCAGGAGCTCGAACCGGGGCGGGCGGCCCTTCTCCATGGAGCGCACCCAGTCCGAGTGCCCGACCGTGACGAGCAGGTCGTCCCCGGCTTCCGCGCGCAGGAAGTCGAGGTCCTCCGGTCCGTGCACCTTGTTGCCGACGACCTTGAGCCGGACGCCGAAGTCGCGGGCGTACTCCTTGTACTGGCGATAGACGGAGACCCCCTTCCGGGTCGGCTCGGCGACGAGGAACGTCATGTCGAAGCGGGTGAACATGCCGGAGGCGAAGGAGTCCGAGCCGGCGGTCATGTCGACCACGACGAACTCGTCGCGCCCGTCCACCAGGTGGTTCAGGCACAGCTCCACCGCTCCCGTCTTGGAGTGGTAGCAGGCGACCCCCAGGTCGGCGTCGGTGAAGGGGCCGGTGACCATCAAACGGACGGTGCCGCCGTCGAGTTCCACCGGCCGGGCGCAGGCGTCGTAGACCGGATTGTCCTCGCGCACCCGCAGCAGCCGGGATCCCTCGCCGGGCGGGGTCGTCTTGATCATCGTGTCGGCGGAGGAGATCCGCGGGTTCGCGCCGCGCAGATAGTCCTTGATCAGCGGGAGCCGGTCGCCCATCGCCGGCAGGGCCGCCGCCTCGGGCTCGTCCAGGCCGAGCGCGGCCCCGAGGTGCTGGTTGATGTCGGCGTCGATCGCGACCACCGGCGCCCCGGTCGCGGCGAGATGCCGGATGAACAGGGACGACAGGGTGGTCTTGCCGCTGCCGCCCTTCCCGACGAAAGCAATTTTCATGTTCAGTAAGCGTAGTGGCGCCTCAGGCACCAAGGGCGGGCAAACGTGAAGAAGGCCACTCGATCGTGGGGCCGGGCGCTGGACTGCGTACTGTCGTACTCATGAGTACGACAGGCGCGACCGCCGATCCGCTCGCGGCCCTGGGCGCGCTGCCCGGCGTGGCCGAGTCCGTGGAGTCCGTGCGCAAGGCCGTGGACCGGGTCTACGGGCACCGGGTCATGCGCCGCCGCAGCAACGAGATCACCTCCGAGGCGGCGCTGCGCGGGGCCCGTGGCTCGGCGGCGCTGTCCGGTGCCGACTGGGCCCTGGAGGAGGTGCGCAGGCGTACCGACTTCAGCGGGGACGGCGAGGCGCGCCTGATGGGCGCCGCGCTGCGGCTGACCGCGGAGGCGGGCCAGCTGCTGTCCATCTGGCGGCAGTCGCCGCTGCGGGTGCTGGCCCGGCTGCATCTGGTCGCGGCGGCGACCAACGGGCCGGAGGTCGGGCGCCCGCGCGGGGCCGGCGAGCCGGTCGACGAGCCGCTCGTCGAGCTGCCGCTGCCCGGCGCCGACGAGGTCCACGGCCGGCTGGACGGCCTGTCCGAGCTGATCATCGCGGGCGGGTCCGCGCCGGCGCTGGTGACCGCCGCCGTGGTGCACGGCGAGCTGCTGGCGCTGCGCCCGTTCACCTCCCACAACGGCCTGGTCGCGCGGGCGGCCGAGCGCATCGTGCTGGTGGGCAGCGGCCTCGACCCGAAGTCGGTCTGCCCCTCGGAGGTCGGCCACGGCGAACTCGGCTCCGCGGCCTACCTCGCGGCGCTCGACGGATACGTCTCCGGTACTCCCGAGGGCATGGCTGCCTGGATCGCCCACTGCGGCAAGGCGATCGAGCTGGGCGCGCGCGAATCGACGGCGGTGTGCGAGGCGCTTCAGCGCGGAGCGGCGTAGAAGTCCTCGGAAAAGGGTTGCGGCGGTACGAAGAGATTCGTACCGCCGCTGGCATGTTCACCGGGTTACCAAGCGTCCTCGATATGTTGCCCATCAGGTCGGGGACTTTGCCCGTGCCCTGGTGCGGCTGGCCCGTAATCGACGGGTCGACGTCGCGTGGGTGCCCGGTGTCCATGCTCGGTCCGTGGGGCCAGTTGCGGTTTAAAGGTGATCCTCGCGGATGCCCTTGGTCTCGCGGGCCGTTGAATCCTTTCTACTCCAGGTCCGGAGCAAGCGGAAGCCCTGGCTGCCGTTCTTTACTTTTGCGTTCAAAGAGGAGCTAAACGGGCGGGGGTCTGCCGAACCGGCCCAAGGGTCGGCATCGGCGCAGGTCAGGCGAGTGCGGTGCGGCGGCGGCTGGTGTACCAGACGAGTCCCGCGGTGGCCGCCGCCGCTCCCACGGCGGCGGCCACGACGAGCGCCGGACGGGTCGGGACGGAGAACCCGGGCAGCCGCTGCTTGAGCCGGACCGGGCGGTGGAAGTCGAGAATGGGCCACCCGCGCGCGAGTGCTTCGCGGCGCAGCGCGCGGTCCGGGTTCACGGCGTGGGGATGGCCGACGGACTGGAGCATCGGCACGTCGGTCGCCGAGTCGCTGTAGGCGTAGCAGCGGGAGAGGTCGTACCCCTCGGACGCGGCGAGTTCCTTGACCGCCTCGGCCTTCGTCGGGCCGTACGCGTAGTACTCCACCTCGCCGGTGAAGCAGCCGTCGTCGCCGACGACCATGCGGGTGGCCACCACGCGGTCGGCGCCGAGCAGCTCACCGATGGGCTCCACGACCTCCGCGCCCGACGTCGACACGATCACGACGTCGCGGCCCGCGGTGTGGTGCTCCTCGATGAGGGAGGCGGCCTCGTCGTAGATGATCGGGTCGATCAGGTCGTGCAGGGTCTCGGCGACGATCTCCTTGACCTGCTGGACGTTCCAGCCGCGGCACAGCGCGGACAGGTACTCGCGCATGCGCTCCATCTGGTCGTGGTCGGCGCCGCCCGCGAGGAACACGAACTGGGAGTACGCGGTCCGCAGGACGGCCCGGCGGTTGATCAGACCGCCTTGGTAGAACGACTTGCTGAAGGTGAGCGTGCTCGACTTCGCAATGACCGTCTTGTCCAGGTCAAAGAAGGCCGCTGTGCGGGGCAAGGAGTGGTTTTCCACGACCCTGAGCATAGGCGCAGCCCATTCGGCGTAAGGTGGGGCGCGTGGGTTTGCCTGAGAGGCCTCTCGGGTACACCATGGAAGTCACGGATCGTTCGCGACCGTGCTAACCCGGCCCGGCTCCTCCCCCCCCGAGTCGGCCGTGGAGACGACCCCCGCTCTCCCCCCCGGCGGGGGTCGTCGCATGTCCGGGTGCGTTTTCCCCCTTCTTTGACCGACCGCGAGGTCGCAGCGAGGCGGCTCAGGCCGCCTCTTCTGCATGCCCATGATCCGTCACTGTGGGTAGTCGATGGACTGCTCTCCGGAAGTCGTACGGGACCAGTACACGGGTCACCGGTATGGGTGACGGCGATATTCACAACCATCGAGTTGTCCACAGTTATCGACCAAGATCCACACGATTTCCGGCATCGCTGCACCGTGATTCCCAACGCGTCCCGCCGGGGCGGACTTCATGACCGGTTCCGGTTAGTCGGGCGCGTTTGGCCGGTTCGTATCGGCCGCTCATCCGGAGACCGGACGCCGGTTCTCCGCACCTTTGGGAATCGCGCGGCCGCAGGGGCCCCGCGACAGACGCGACACAGGGGGACGCCATGGCAGCAGCCGCCACCCAAGAACCGCCGCCCGCCGCCTCGGGGCGGCCGGGAGCACCGCTGATCGTCACCGAGGACGCCGGCCTGCTGGACGACCTGCTGCGGCTGTGCGCGGCAGCGGGCGCCACGCCCGAGGTCCATCACGGCCTCCCCGAGCCGCGCGGGAACTGGGAGGCCGCACCGCTGGTCCTGGTCGGCGACGACGCCGCCCGCCGGGTGCGCGGCGCTCCGCGCAGACGGGGTGTGGTGCTGGTCGGCCGGGACCAGGACGACTCCGGGGTCTGGCGGCGGGCCGTCGAGATCGGCGCCGACCACGTCCTGATGCTCCCGGACGGGGAGCAGTGGCTGGTCGACCGCATCGCCGACGTGGCCGAGGGCGTGGGCCGGCCCGCCCTCACCGTCGGCGTGATCGGCGGGCGGGGCGGGGCCGGTGCGTCCACGCTCGCGTGCGCCCTGGCCGTCACCTCCGCGCGGGAGGGACTGCGCACCCTCCTCGTGGACGCCGATCCGCTGGGCGGCGGACTCGACGTACTCCTCGGCGGCGAGACGGCAGAGGGACTGCGCTGGCCGGCTTTCGCCGCCTCACGCGGGCGGGTCGGGGGCGGCGCCCTGGAGGAGTCGCTGCCCCGGCTGCACAACCTGCGGGTGCTCAGCTGGGACCGCGGGGACTGCGTCGCCGTCCCGCCGCAGGCCGTACGGGCGGTGCTGGCCGCCGCCCGGCGCCGCAGCGGCACGGTCGTCGTCGACCTGCCGCGCCGGATCGACGACGGCGTCGCCGAAGTGCTCGCCCAGCTCGACCTCGGCATCCTCGTCGTCCCCGGCGAGCTGCGCGCCGTCGCGGCCGCCGGACGGGTGGCCTCCGCGGTCCGGATGGTGCTCGGCGACCTGCGGGTGGCGGTACGCGGGCCGTACGCGCCCGGCCTCGACGACCGCGAGGTGGCCCGGCTCCTCGGACTGCCGCTGGCCGGAGAGGTACCGGTCGAAGCGGGGCTGAGCCGCCCGCAGGACGGCAGGACGCCGCCCGCCGCGGCCGGACGCGGACCGCTGGCGCGCTTCTGCCGCGCCTTCTGGGAGCGGGCACTGCTGGAGGCGGGGACGGCATGAGCACCTACCTGGGACCGGAGGCGCTCGCGGCCGGATCCGACATGACACCGGCCCTGCTCGACGGCGTGCGACGCAGGCTCGCGGAGAGCGGGGCCGAACCGACCCCCGCGCGCGTGGCGCAGGCGCTGCGCGCACAAGGGCGCGTGCTCGGGGACGCCGAAATCCTCGGCGCCGCGCAGCAGTTGCGGTCCGAACTGGTCGGCAGCGGGCCACTGGAGCCGCTGCTCGCCGACCCGTCGGTCACCGATGTGCTGGTCTCGGCACCGGACCGGGTCTGGGTGGACCGCGGCGGCGGCCTGGAGCTGACCGGCGTCCGCTTTCCCGACGCGGCGGCCGTACGACGCCTCGCGCAGCGGCTGGCCGCGGTGGCCGGACGGCGCCTGGACGACGCGCGGCCCTGGGCCGACGCCCGGCTGCCGGACGGGACCCGGCTGCACGCCGTGCTGCCCCCGGTGGCCGTCGGCTGCACCTGCCTGTCCCTGCGGGTGGTACGGCCGCGCGCGTTCACGCTGGACGAGCTGGTGGCGGCGGGCACGGTACCGCCGGGCGGGGACCGGGTGCTGCGGGCGCTGATCGAGGCGCGGTTGTCCTTCCTCATCAGCGGTGGCACCGGCAGCGGCAACCCAAAACTATGGTTGTAACGCCTCTCAATGGATGATGCCTGGCGGCGCCGCGAAGAGGTCGGAAGCAAGCCCCTGACCTGCTGGTTTGTGCCGTGATTCCACACGCTGTGGATAGACCTTCGAATTGAAGGTGGCTCCGATTGCCGCTGCCAGTCGGGCGTGCGGGGGCCGGTCCGAGATCCGTTTCGCCAATTCCTGGCATCGGCGAGGGCGGCGATCCAGTCTGTCCTCATGACCAACTTGAAAGTCGCCGTTGAGGCGAATGACGTGGCGGGGCTACTCCGCGGCGTCGACGAGACCGACGCGACCATCCACGCCTATGACGTCGTGGACGGACGATTCCCCTTCCACCCTCGCGGGCATGACCACGAGATCACTTATGACGTGCTGCCCGACACCGACTGGCCGGTCAGGGGCGCGAGCGCCCGGGCGCGCCCGGACTGTGAGCGGGGCAGCCTCGCCTGACGGGACGTGAAGCGGCCCCGGCCGGTGTCGGGGGAGGCACCAGGCCGGGGCCGCGGTGAGTGGTCAGGCGTGGGCCCGGACGACCAGCGTGCCGATGTGTCCGGCCTTCGGGGCGTCCACGACCGCCGCCGCAGCCGCCGCGAACCCGGCCCGGGTCAGCAGCCGCTCCCACACCGCGGGCCGGTAGCTGTACCGGTAGGTGAACATCGCCTTCCCCGCGAACCCGCCCTTGTACATGCCCTGCGGCCCATACGCGCCAGGGATGGCCGGCGGCTGAGAGAACACGAAGACACCACCCGGCGCCAGGTGCTCGCGAACCAGGGGGAAGAGGCGGGACGGGTCTGTAAACCAGGCTGCGCCGAAGATGGAGTACACCGCGTCATACCGGCCCTCGTCGGCGGCCAGCCAGTCGAGGACCTCGCCCTGCTCGATCCGTACACCGAGCGGCGCCCACTTCTCGCCTGCCCGCTGCACCATGCGCGGCGACAGGTCCACGCCGGTGGCCTTGATTCCCTGCTGTGCGAGGTGGGCCAGCGCGCGGCCGGTGCCGCACCCGATCTCCAGCACGGACTCCGGGGCGGCCAGGAGTTCCGGTCCGGGGCCGTGGCCGGCGTACTGGGTCCAGCAGAACGACGGCTCTGCGTCGTCCTTGAACGCCGACTCGGCGAAGGCGTCCCACAGTTCGGTCTCGGCGGCGATGTCGTGCGGTACGGGCACAGCGCGTTCCTCTGGTCGTCGGGATGCGGGAGCCCCCGCCCTCGGGGAGCCGTGAGGACGGGGGCGACTGTAGCGGGGTCAGTGGCTGTCGGGGACCTTGTCGTCGCACGGGGAACAGTCCGCGCCGTCGATGGCCCACAGCTCCTCGTCGACCGCCCAGCCCTGGGAGCGGAGGAAGTCGCCGGTGCGCAGGCACAGGCCGTCGCGGCGGCGCTCGATGAACGGGGCGTGGTGCTTGAACCGGCCGCCGTTGTAGAGACGGCAGATGCCCCACCAGACGGGCGTGTCGAGGATGAGCTGATGGACGCCGATGTCGACGAGCTTGCCCACTCCGAGGTGCTGGTCGGGGTTCTCGATGGAGCCCATGACGTACATGACGGCGTTGCCGAGGATCCGTTCGGCCATGTCCCGGACCATGGTGTGGTCGCGCAGGAGCAGGGCGACCTCGCGGTCCCAGAGGGTCATGCCGGAGTCGAAGACGTTGACGGTCAGCTCCGTGATGTGCGGAGCGACAGCGTTCAGGAGTTCCTTCGGGTCCCGTGTGCCGGTTGTGGCTGGCTGTTCGAGCGTGACGGTCATGAACTGTCCCTTCTGGGGCCTCGTGCCGTACTGGGATGGCCCCGCCCGGGCTCGACCTGTCCAGGGGTTGGGAACCAGGGCGGGGCTTGGACCGCCCCGGCAGGGGCTTGCGTTCCTCGGCCGGGGCGGGCGTCTACGGGCGCGACCCTGTCCCTGCGGTCGCCGTGGGCCCCCTTCACGCCGGGGGGAGGCGCCGCCGGTTAGTGGATGCGGACGGTGTTGGCACAGCGTTCGTGGATCCGGCCAGAGACGGCCGAGCCTCCCGACTGGCTGCCCTGGTCGAAGGGGCGCGTCGGCTCGCCCGGCTTGAGGGGCTGGTCGCAGGCCAGGCACATGCGGACGCCGGTGAGCGTCTCGTAGTGGTCGCACAACGCCAGGAGCGACCGGCCGAGTTTGCGCACGTGCGCGGCGGCGTCGTGCGGCATCAGCCCGGGTCGGGCGGTCAGCTTGCCGCGGGCCTCACGGACACAGGCCAGAGCCACGTAGCGGGGCACGTCGTCGGCGGGCAGTGCCGCGGCGGCCTGCTCGATCTCCGGGATGAGCAGCTGCATGTGACCCACCACCAGGCCTGTCAGCGTCTCCAGCGTGGTGAGGTCGACAGGGGTCACGTCAGGTGGCAGTACCTCGGCGACAGTCGCGCGCATCGTGGGGATGTCCGCCGGCGGGGCGCCCGCCGCGGCGGAGTTGTGCGCGGGCGCTGGGGTCTGCGTACCCTCGGCCATGTCGACTCCTCAGTAGTCGGCCAAGCCCCGGGGCCGTTCGCGCGGTCGCCGGGGCACTGCACGACTCATGGAATCGGTGCGCTACGCAGGGTCACAGGGATGGAACATCCCACTTTCGCGACGCTAGTCGCCAACTCCCAGGAACTCGGCCAACGGCCGCAGCCCCGGCGGGTGGTTGGGCAGCGACCACAGATCACGGACGATGGCCACCGCCAAGGTGTGATGTTGCATCCACGCCGGCGCCACACGGCGAAGCGACTCCAGCGACTTCACTGCCCCCGCCGCGTCCCCGAGATCCGTATGGGCTCGGGCCACATCCAGCAGCAGCCATGTCCGCCAGGACGGCGGGACGTCCTTGCCCAGCCGCATCCCCTTGGCGAGCGCCAGGGCATCCTCCGGGTGGCCGTACTGGACGGCCAGCCGGACCCGCTCAATACGCACCGAGGACGGGCTGAACACGCTGACCATGCGGCTGTCGCCGCCCTGCGGCAGCTTGGTCACGCGGGCGGCTTCTGCCTCTGCCTTCTCCATCAGCGCGGCTGCGCGCTCGTAGTCGTTGCTGCGTGCGGCAGACGTCGCGGCGGACATCGTCAACGCGCCCCAGACCTTGAGGCCATCAGCGGTGTCCGTGTGCCCCGCGCCTCGTAGGTCGTCTGCAGCGTGCAGCGCGATGCTGAGCGCGTCGCTAAGACGACCTTGCCGCTGGTAGGCCCACGCAACAGAGTTGACGATCATGGGGCGTAGTAGGGGGTCGGACGACCGGCCCGCGGCGTCTATGGCCCGCTCCAGACTGATCAGAGCGAGATCCGTTTTCCCCATTCGCACCGCGACGTGCCCGGCGAGCTGCAGGGCCTTGCCCAGAGCAGCGAAACCGGCCCGTCGGTCCTCGCCGTCAGTCGATGCCGCGGCGGTACGCGCATCCGAGATTACGTCTGGAAGCGTCTTCATCACCGTTTCGAACTCCGCGGCGTGGTACTGCGTCCAGCCGTCCGCGACCTGCTCGCGCAGACTCTCCAGCGAGAAGCCGGGCCCCGGCGGCTCCGGCTCCGGCGCCCAGAGCGCCGGCATGATGGCACGTCGCACCGCCACGAAACGCGGCCCGTCGCTCTCTCCCCTCGATGAAACGGCGGGAGGGTCCCCCAGAAGCGTCGTCAGCTCCACGCCAAGGCCGTTCGCCAGCGCGTGGAGAGTGGGCAAGCGCGCCGAGTGTTTCCGTCCTTGCTCAAGTTGTCGGATCACGTCTACCGACACGCCAGAGCGCTCGGCCAGTTCCTCTTGGGTGAGGGAGGCCAGGCGGCGCAGGCGTCGAAGATTTCGCCCCAGGTCGTCGTTTGCCACGCTGTCACGGTACGCCGACCCAGCAGCGAGGAAGTGTGGAAGGCCGCAGGGGGCATGACGAAACGCCCCCTGCACGGCCGAGGTGGCTGTACAGGGGGCGTTCGAGGTATCAGCGGGCGAACAGGGCCATGGCGCCCGTGGCGGCGCCGGCCACACCGGCGAGGACGCCGATCGTGGGCAGCGGCCACCGGCCCTTCTCCAACGTGGTGACACGGGGCTCGATGTCGCTGGTCTTCGGCATGGCCTCCAGGGCGCGGAGCCGCGACTCGTGATCGGCGACGTCCTTGCCCAGATCGTTCAGTCCCTGCCCGATGCTGTCGAGCTTCGTCTCCACCCGGGTCACGCCGTCGCTCAGGGACCTCAACTCCTGGTACATCTGGGCGCTGCTGATGTACACGCCCGGGTCGGGCGTACCCATCAGACGCCCTGAGCGTCCTGCTTGTTGGGCACAGCCCACGTGAACCCGAGCGCGGCCAGGACGGCGATCAGGGCCGCCCAGCCCTCGGCCGCGGTGACGGTGTCGTCGGTGACGGCGACGGACAGAGAGCCCGCGCCCGCGGCGACGGCGGACACAGCCGCCTTGGCGTACTTCGAGAACCTCATCGGGACTCCTTCTCCAGCGCTGTGACGCGCTTTTCCAGGGCGGTCAGCCGCTCCTCAGGAGTGGGCGGCTGGGGCTTGGGGGCCGGTGGCTTCGGGGCGGTCGGCGACCAGCTGGCGGGGTGCTTGAGCCGCTCGGCGACGCGGTCACGGAACTTGTCCATGTGCACGCCCGCGGGGTCCGGCTTGCCGGGCTGCCACTCCTTGTGGGCGATGACCGATTCGGCGTGCCATCCGTGGGCGCGGCAGAGCGCGGCGGACACGCGCACCATGGCTTCGACCTGGACGGCGGGCCAGCTCTGGCCGCCGCCGGTGTTGATCGCCTCGAACCCGTAGAAGTGCCGGTTGCCGTCGGTGTCCGTCTCGTTGTCGACCGGCAGGTCCGCGTCCTCGCGGACGACCGCGGCGAGCACGTCGCTGTCGCCGGCCCCGGCGTGGTTGGCGCGGCCGTAGCCGACGAGGTGGACGGTGCCGGAGCGGTCGATGACGCCGTGGCAGAGCGGCCCCGGCAGGCCGGAGTAGCCCTTGCGGCACAGCTCGACCATGCCCTTCTCCGTGGAGTACGGGCCGGTGTGGTGCTGCATGACGCCGTTGACCGGGCCCCACGCGCCGACATGGTTGCGGTTGTGGGTTTCCCAGGCGCCGACCTCGACGACCTTCACGCCCTCGGCGCGCAGCGCGGCGAGGAACTTGGACGCGGACAGGGGTGTGGCCATGCGTGCTCCAGATATGCGGAACGCCCCGGCCGGACGGCTCGGGGCGGAGGGTGGGCAGGGCTACGCGGGGCGGGCGAACTCGATCTCCAGCGTCGGCCGGGTGCCGCCGGTCGCGGTGTCGAGGTTCGAGCCGGTGCTGTGCCCGGGGGCGAGCTGGATGTAGTCGCCGACGGCCAGCAGAGTCGTGAGGTAACCATCTTCGGTATGGACCACGTTGGTGGCGGCGATCGCGGACCGGAAGTGGCCGCCGGGCAGCAAGGTGCCGTTGCCGAAGATCCCCAAGGCCCTCGCGGTGCCTGGGGTGGCCGTGGCGTTGAAGGAGATCTTCGCGTTGATCTTGTACCAGCCAGCGAGCTGGCAGGTGTAGCGGGTGGGGCTGCCCGAGGACCAGCCGCCTAGGTCGTCGAGTGGGATGGATTCCCAGCTGAGGGCGTTCGCGCCGTCCGGGTTGCCGGATCCCGTGCTGGGGATGGACTGGGACGTGTCCCTGGTGGCCCGGAAGACCGTCCGCCCCACCAGGGCGGCGCTGTTGGCCCGCGCCTCCGTGATGATCATGCCGGGCTGCCAGACAGGGAACTCGATGAACGTCACAGCGCCTCCTACAGGGCGACGACGGCGGGCCGGTGCACGCGGACCTCAGCCCCGGCGGCGTGCGGCTTGACGATCCCGTTGATGGACCGCATGACGGTCATGCGCTGCGGGGTGACGATGTGGATGTTGTCGAAGCGCATGACCGGACTGACCGCGGTGGAGCCGGTGTTGGCGAATGAGCGGGTGCCGATGTTGGCGGCCGCGGTCAGCGACGGGTCGGTTACCTCGATCTGCCATTGCCGGGGCTCGGCGGCCGTGGCCAGCCACACCTTCGCGCGCAGCGTGGTGCCCGCTGCTTGGAAGCGGACCCGGTAGAAGGTGCCGGCGACGTGCGCCAGGCCGCTGGTGTGCGAGCCGAGTTGCGTCTCGACGCCCGCCACGCGCTTGCGGATGGTCATGGTGACGGTGGCCGTGGTGGTGAAGTCGAGGCGGACCGCGTAGTGGTTGTTGTTGTCGACGGCCCGCAGCAGCGGCCCGGCGAACAGGCTGGCGCCCGAGGCCAGGACGTTGGTGGCGATGTCGGCGTACAGGTCGACGTCGGCGCTCGGTGCGGGGGTGAGCGTCAGGTGGGCGATGCCTACGACCGGTTGGGCCACGGATCCGTAGCCGCTGCCGACGGAGTAGTCCGCGGTGGCGCCGGTGACGGTCCAGGCCGAGCCGGAGTCCGGGGTGCCCCAGCCGCCCGCAACGGTGCGGGCGAAGGTGTCCAGCAGCGCGGAGGCATTGCCGGTCACCCGGACCACTTCGCCGCCCAGGCGCACGTCGAAGGGGAAGTCGCGGGCGGAGGCGCCCGCCACCCCGGAGCCGAGGAAGACGACGTCCGCGTGCAGCTTGTCGGTGCTGGGCGGCGTGCCGGTGAGCGTGGGCAGGACCCGCGCGGTGGCGGCGCCCGCCGGTGCCGTGACGCTGCCGGTGAACTCGGTCCAGACGCCGGCCTCCACCGTCTTGCTGATGCTGCTGGTGGACAGGTAGGCGCCGCCGACGTCGTACCAGTTGACGGACAGGCTCACCGACCGTGCGCTCGCGCAGCGCAGGAAGCCGTAGGGCGCGTAGGCGGTGCCCGGGGTGACCGGTGAAGCGGGCGACGCGGCGAACGCGGTGGCGGCCACGCCGTTGGGGGTGAGGAGCAGGCTCCAGTCCCCGCTGAACGGTGCAGGGCCCGGGGTTGCCACCCGGTCGATCGTTCCGCCGGTGGCCGTCCACCCGGCCAGGTCGGTCTCGAAGTCGGGGTTCGCGGAGAGCCGGTCGCGGGAGGTGACGAACGGGACCGCCAGGCTGGCGGCGCCGGCGGCCGGGGTGTGCACGATCAGTTCAGTGCCGGCGGCGTCGACCGCCGCGGCGAGCAGCGATCCGCCGGGGTTGGCGTCGATGCGGGGTGCGGTCTGGTCGAGGACACCGACCCGCCACGGCGCGGCGGGGGTGCAGTTGAAGGAGAAATCCCAGTCCACGGGGTGGCCGATGACCTCGGTGGACCCTTGCGCGATCAGGTCGATGGGGCCGGGTGGCAGCCAGGCGGGCGGGTTGGCGATAGTGAGCCGGTCCCCGGAGTCCAGCTGCGTGACCGCGTCGATCAGGGCGGGCGCGGCGGCCAGGTCGACGTTGACGACCGGGTAGCGGGCCTCGTCAACGGTGCCCAGGTGCAGGCGCCAGGCGGCGTGCGGGGCTGGCTGGTCGTCGGAGTTCAGATTGAGGGTGACGCTGTCGTCGTAGGGGCCGACCCCGCCTGGCGGGGCCTGGACGGACACCGGCCCTTCCTCAAGGACGGCGCGGGCGCTGCTGCCTCCTTCGCGCTGGACGGTGCGGTCGTTGCGGATCGCCTGGTCGTCGTCGACCGGCTCCAGCGGGTGGGCCAAGCCAGGCGCGAGGTAGTCGAGCTGCAAGGCCGCAGCCTGGTTGTAGAGGGTGTGCCGGTCGCGGTAGGCGAGGCTGAGGACGTCGCGGCGCTCGTAGAGGATGCCGCCGTCGACGTCGGCAGCCTCCTCGACCAGGTCGAGAAAGGTGTCCGGCTTCTGGGCGCCCATCAGTTCCTGGATCGCGGTGTTGCCGTGGACCAGGACGGGCTTGCCTTCCTCGCTCGCCAGGCGGCGCAGGCGAACGCCCGCACTCTCTCCCGCGAATCCGTCGTCGGCGTTGGCGAAGGCGATGTTGTTGATGGCGGAGAACATGGCGAGGTGTCCGAGGCGGAGGTTGCCGGGGATGCCCAGGATCTTGACCTGGGTCGGGCGGCCCTCGGTGGCGGCGTAGAGGGTGGAGACGGCCACGCCGCTGGCGCCGACACGGAGCCAGGCCACGTGCATCTCGACGTTGGCGCCCTGCTGCCGGGCCCACAGCTGGAGGCGGTTCCAGCGGCCCGTGAACTGCGGGGCGGTGATGTTGATGAGGGCCAGCTCGGCGCCGTCCGAGTTCAAGGCTCTGACGTTGACGTTGTTGGTTTGCACGCGGATCGTGTACTTCTTCGCCGTGCCGGTGGTGGTGACCTCAAGCATGGTGTTCAGACCGGACGGCATTGAGTCGAGCTTGAACACCATCTCGCAGTGCCACGCTCCGGCGGGCATCGAGGGGATCGCGCCGCGGCCCTCGGCGTCCTCGCCCCAGGCCGGGACGGTGGTGGCGCCGCCGAGGGTGTCGTCGGAGGCGAACTCCACGCCGCCGCTGACTTTCAGCGGCTGCACTCCGGCGATCGGGCTGTAGGCCTGGCTGGCGCCCTGCGCTTCCTCGAGGGGCCAGTACGCGGCCGGTGAGTAGGCGGGGATGCGGCGGCGCAGGGTGGAGTCGAACGGCTTGGCGCCCTGGCCGTAGCGGCGCAGGACGCCGGCGGCCTCGATGGGGACGCGGACGTCCTTGCCGGACACGTCCCAGCGGGAGGGCCAGTTGGAGACCTCACCGACGAACCGCGTCCTGCGGTTGGTGATCTGGGTGCCGCCGTTCAGCGTCCACGTCCGCCCCGCCGCGTCGGCGAAGCTGGTCGCGCCGATGGCCTGCGCAGTGAAATCCGGGTTGGCGACGATGGCCCCGTTGATGCCGTTGCGGATCTCCACCGCCATGCAGCGCCCGGCGGACGTCGTCATCGCCACGTCGACGGCGTTGCCGATCCGCACCGGGGTGGGGCTGTTGAAGATGCTCGTGACGCCGGCCTGGACGACCGGCGCACCCAACTGCGTCCAGGGTCCAGCGGTGCCCGAGGGAGCGGTGTAGAAGGTGACGGTCCTGCCCGCGGCGCCGTTGTCGACGTCGAGGGTGGCGCGCACCGCGAGGCGCCCGGACGGGGGCACGACAAGCTCGACCGTCGAGGACGCACCGAGAGTGTTGGTGCCGTCCGCGCTCCACTCCAGGTACAGCCGGTTGGACCTCACCCCCAGGAACCAGCTCTTGGTGCCGGCGGCGAGGGTGAGCTTGCCGACCAGCTCGGTCGTCTTCAGCACGTCGGCGGCGTCCAGCCAGTTGACCAGCTGCGCGTCCATCCGCACGTCGATGTCGCCGAGGGTGTCCAGCGGTGCGGCGTCGGGGGTGGAAGCGAAGTCGGTGCTGGCGCCGGGCAGCCGCAGGAACTGGCTGCCCGCCAGCACGCTGACGCGGATCGGGGTGTTGCGGCCGATGGCCCCGTAGTACGGCGACATCGGGTTCCTGGGCGAGTACTTGCCCAGCCGGTTGTTCAAGGTCAGGGAGCACTTGCCCGGGTCGGTGCGCTGCCCCTCGTCGGGGCGCCCCCGCTCAATGGTGATCTTCTCGGCGGTGTAGACGTCCGTGGTGATGTCCGTCCAGACCCCGCCGACCCGGAGTTCGATCTGCACGTCGAGAGGGGTCTGGGGGAACGGCACGAGGCCTCCTTATGAGCCGGTGAGGATCTGGACGTTGCCGCGACCGTCGACGCGGACGAGCTTGCGGAACATGCGCTTGAACTCGGAGTCCGCGCCGGCGAGGTCGATGCGGACGCGGACGAGGCCGCCGCCCTGACCGCCGAGCATCGGCGCCATCGTCGGCGTGGTGATCGGCTGGGCAGGGGTGGCGAGTTCAGGGCGGACCAGGGAGCGCATGGCGGTGTCGAGCTGCGGGGCGGTGCGCTTGATGCCCTGCACGACGCCGGGCGGGATGAACCGGCCGACCTCGTTGGCCATCAGGGCCGACGGGCTTTTGATGCCGAGGGCATCCTTGATCGCCTTCTTCATCCCCTTGGCGATCGTCAGCATGGCCTTCTCGATGAACCGCTGTTCCTTCTTCAGCCCTTTGACGATGCCCTGCGCGGCCTGGATACCGGTCTTGTACATGGCGTCACCGGCCACGGTCCCGGCCGTTCCTGCGGCGGCGACCAGCTGGGACTGGGTGGAGTTGATCTGTGCGATCGTGCCCTTGTCGGCGTTCGCCAGGGCGGAGGCCGCGGCGGATCCACCCTCGACGCCGGCCTGGGCGATCTGCGCGATCAGGTCTCCGCGCACGCCCTTGGCCCGCAGCTTGGCCAGGTTCGCGACCCACGACTTGGTCTGGGCGAGCTTGTCGCCGAGCTTGGTCAGGATCGAGTCGGCGGACACCTCGCCCCCGCCAGTGATCTGGGTGATGTTCGCCGAGTCGAGAACGCCCTTCTTGACGTCCGCGGCGAGCTTGTCACGCGCCTTGATCAGGTCTGCGACCTTCTTGTTCGCGGCCTTCATCTTCGACGCGAGGGCCTCTTCCCGCTTGGCCAGCGCGAGCAGCATCCCGGTGCCCGCGCCGATGATCTGCAAGGCCTTGGAGCGCTTCTTGCCCGGCGCGAGGGAGTCGCGGACGATGTCCGCCAGCTTGTGGCTGGCGGCCTTGATCTGCTTGGCAGAGCCGGTGAGGCCGTCGACCAGGCCGCGGGCGATCCACCGGCCTTGCGCGGTGGTGACCTTGGACGGGCTGGAGATTCCCAACGCCTTGGCGATCGGGCCCGGAATCACGTCCTTGGCCCACCCGAGGATCTTCGACTTCAGCCAGCCACCCATCGAGCTGATCCCGGACCACAGGCCCTGTACGACGGCGACGCCCTTGGACGTGAGCAGGCCGCCCAGGGACCCGATCGACTTGGAGATCCGGCCCGGCAGACCGGTCAGCCACGCTGCCAGCGCCAGGGCCCGCTCGACCGCGGCGTCCTTCATGCGGCCGAAGTAGCCGGCCACCCAGCCCGGGACCTTGCCCAGCCCCTGCACGGCGGTGAGGATGCTCGCGGTGGCGCCCTGGATCTTCTTCCACACCCAGTCCCAGGCGATCAGCGTGTACTTCCGGATGGCGTCCCACTTGGCGACGATCAGGACGACCAGGCCGACGATGAGGGCAATCACCCAGCCGACCGGGCCCATCGCGATCAGCCACTGAGCGGCCATGACCGTGGCCCAGGCGACCGCCTTCGCCGCCATGACCGCGAACTGGACGGCGGAGACGAGCGCCGCCCGGACCACCGCGGCGAGCCAGGTCCCGATCGACACCAGCGCCGCCCCCGTCCACGCCGCGGCGGTCGTGAGCGCCGAGGCCACGGCCCCCGCTGCGATGCGCAGGTAGGCCATGATGCCGATGCCCATCATCCGCAGCCAGGTGCCGATGACGCCCCACGCGGAGGCGGTGATGATCGTGTGGGCGCCGGTCACGATGGCAGAGACGGCCGCGTAGGTGATCATCGCGCCCTTGACGATGAGCACCGTGGCGGCCAGCCCCGCCAGCGTGTACGCCAGCGGCCGCATGACCTCTTCGTTCTCGGTGGCGAAGGTGAGGAACACCCCCGCCACGGCGCCGAGTTCTTGCAGGGCCTTGCGCTTGAAGGACTCAAGGGCGGCGGCCGGGTTGTCGCCGACCGTCTTGGCCATCTTGTCGGCGGCCCCGCCGACCTCGCCGAGCGCGCCGACCGCCTGGGAGGGATCGAGCGCATACAGGGCCTCGCCGAGGTCTTCGCTCTGGGTGCCGAACAGGGCGACCGCGGCGGCGGACCGCTTGACGGGGTCCTCGATGTAGCGAAGCCGGTCCAAGGTGACGTCGAGCGCCTCGGTGGCCGAGCTGCCGCCCTTGCCGATGCGGCGGGCCATGTCCTCGGCGTTCAGGCCGATCGCCTTGAACCCGTCGATGGTGGTGGCCGATCCGTCGATGGCCCGGATCGAGAACTCTTTGATGGCGTCCGCGACGACGTCGGCGTCCCGCGCGCCGGCCTGGAGGCCCTGGGACAGCAGGCCCATGGCGTGCTCGCCGTCGAGGCCGAACTTGCGCCACTGGGTGCCGTACTCGTTGACGGTGTCCAGCAGGTCATCGGCCTTGTTGGCGCCGGTCTGGAAACCGCGGGTGAGGATGTCGAACGCCTCGTCGGCGTCCTTGGCCAGGCCGGTCTTGAGCATCTGCCCGACCGCGGCCGTGGTCGGACCGACCTCCTGATCGAACGTCTCCGCCAGGGCGAGAGCCTTGGTGGTGACGCCCTCCAGGCCGCCCTCGGCCTGCGAGGTGTCGCCGATGTTCTGGTAGACACCGCGGATCGCGTCGTTGACGGTCTGGACCGAGTCGCCCCAGGCCTCCCCGTACACCTTCGCGGAGACCTGCGACAGCTCGGCGGCCTCGGCCGGCCCGATGCCCAGCTGCGCGGCCAGCTTGGCGTTGGCCGCCTCCATGTCGAGGTTGGCCGCGACACCGACGCCGAGCGCGGCCGCCACGCCAGCGCCGATGCCGACGGCCGCGGTGTCGAACCGCTCACGCGCCGAGGACAGGCCCTGCTCGGTGTTGTCCCGGGCAACCAGGTTGAACACCAGCGACGTATCGCTCATGACCACCCCTCTCACGAGGGGCGGTCAGCCCCTATCTATCCAGTTCTGCGCGTGCCTTGTTCTGGGCTTCCTCGTAGGCGTCGAGCCAGTCGAGCAGCAGGTCGGTTTCCTCGACGGTGCAGTCATCCCAGTCCCGCGGGCGCATGTGCAGCAGGTGCGCGGCGTCGCCCAGGCGCCTCAGTCGGCGACGGGCAGCTGGGCTTTTCCCTCGTCCTCGGGGTCGTCGTAGGCGCCGGCGATCTCAGCGTCGAGCTTGTCCAGGACGGCCGCCCGCTCGTCACCCGTCGCCGACTCGGCGATCGTGGCCCGCAGCTCGATCAGCTCACCCTTGGAGTACTCCAGCTTCAGCTCGTCCCACGCGAAGTCGACGTCGTCCCACCGCACCGGGGGGTGTTCGCGCTTGAGGTACGTGTACAGCAGCGCCCGCCGGCACAGCGACGAGCCCTGGACGACGTCCTTGGTGAACTCCGACCAGTTGCGCTCCGTGCGCCGCTCGATCCACTCCCGCTCAGCGGACATGATCTTGCGCGGGTTGTACTTCCACCGCTTGGGCTCTTCGCTGCCCTCGGGGCTGTAGACCAGGAACATTGCTCTCCCCTACTCGGCGCGCGACGCGATGCGCCGGGCCATGTCTTCCATTGCTTCCTCGACCGCGGCCTTGTACGCGCCCTCACGGCCCTTGAAGGCGTCGTCGAACCAGTCGACCTTTCCGTGCTGCTGCACCCACACCTCGCGGTTGCCGTACACGGGGTGGCGCCAGCCGCCCGCCCGGTTCAGTCGCTTCGGGGCGTTGGGGAAGCCGCGGACGTTCTTCGTCTTGACGGCCTTCACGCGGGCGCCGGACCAGCGGCCGCCCAGCTTCACCTCGGGCCTGATCTTGCGGGCGACGGAGGACCGCAGGGCGGGCGCGGTGGCCATGAGCCCGGAGGACGGCATGGCCATGATGCTGCTCTTGGCCTCGGCCGCCCCGGGCTTCAGCGCCTCGCGCATGTTCTTCGCGAGCTCCTTGCGCAGCTCCTTGCCGTCCTCCTCGGCGCGGATCGCCCGGGTGAGGGCGGCCAGGCCCTGGTGCGTCTCCACACCGAGGGAGAACGGCGGCCCTCCGCCGGCCATCAGACGGTCGCCCGGGTCACCGCGCCGGAGGTGGGGAACGTCTGGCTGACGGTCGCCTCGTCACCGACCGAGCCCGTGATCGGGGACCAGCCCTTGATCAGGATGTTCCCGGTGTACTTGGGGTTGGATGCGGACACCGCGGCCTGGTCGGCGCGCACCTCGAACGCGACGACCGTGCCCAGCAGCGGCCACATGATCGAGTCGAGCTGAGCGGCGGCGAAGTCCTGGAGGAACTCCACCCCGAGCTCACCGGACTTCAGGCCGCCGATGACTTCCTTCCAGCCCAGCGAGGCGTAGTTGGTGACGTCCTTGTCCTCGACCTCGACGGCGACCTCGGCCTTCTTGGTGTAGGTGTTCAGGACGGTCCCGTTGATGGACAGGTACTCGGCGAGCAGCACCATCTTGGGCATGACGGCCCCCTTTCAGGGCATGGCGACAGGCCCGACGTGGCCGGGCTCGCAGGGTGGTGGGTTCGGTTACTGGATGCCGAGGGCGGCGACGAACAGGAACGACGGGGTGGTGCCGGAGATCGTCCAGGCGACGCGCCACCAGGGGTCCGTGATCGCCGTCCCGGCAGTACGCAGGATCTGCCCACCGACCGCCGTCGCGGCGGTGAAGGTGAGCCGCGTGGTGGGGGTGCCGAAGGTGTTGTCGACGGACGACTCGACACGGGCGGTGAGGCTCGGGGTGGTGCCCGCCGCGGACAGCACGTGCAGCGCGGCGTACAGCCGCTTGCCCGCCGCGACG
The DNA here is from genome assembly GCF_053592135.1 of Streptomyces sp. NPDC002784. Taxonomy (NCBI): domain Bacteria; kingdom Bacillati; phylum Actinomycetota; class Actinomycetes; order Kitasatosporales; family Streptomycetaceae; genus Streptomyces; species Streptomyces sp. NPDC002784. The sequence goes on from NZ_JBSFVD010000014.1 coordinate 58,032, forward strand.
GCGCCAAGGTTGAGGCCGCTGCCCGTGCCGGTGGCGGTGCGGGCGATGCCGGGCGGGTGGGCGAACTGCCCCCGCACCAGCGGCCAGCTGCTCTTCGCGGTGCCGGTCCAGGGGGCGACCTCGCCGACCGCCTCACCGAGCTTGTAGTCGGAGCGCAGCGCGGACGTGAAGTACGCCAGGTCCCCCACGGCGGCGCCATTGTTCGCGCTGATCGACCAGGGGCCGACCCCGCCAAGCTGGGACCACGACGCATCGTCGACCTTGGTGGGGTCGCCCGCCTCCCACTGACCCTCAGCGGCGATCTCCGCCGACCCGAGGCCGCCAAGGACTTCCTTCCAGCCCTGGCTGCCGTAGTTCGTCCCGTCCTTGTCCTCGACCTCGGACGACACCTCGACCTTGTTCGAGTTGCTGGTGAGGTCGACGCCGACGGCGAAGGTGCGGACGTTGGTCAGGATCGTCTTGGGCACGTCACCCCTCGCTCTCTGGCTCGATCTTGCGGCGGCCGCGGCGCACCTCGGGCGGCGCGGCCGGCTCGTCGAGGGCGACTTCCTCGGCGACGCCGGAGGCGACCAGGTGCGCGGCCTCCGCCGTTGGCAAGTCTGCCGTCTCGCCCTCGCCCGGCCATGCCTCCCCGTTGCGCGTGGCGCCCTCGGGCATGGCGACCAACATGCGGATCTTCATGCGCTTCCCTCTCCGATCACTTTGATCATCAGCTCGGCGCCGACGTAGGTCGCGCCGGCGTGCTCGTACCAGCGGTAGCCCTGCACCCGCATCACGTGCAGGTCGTGCGCCAAGCCGCCCAGCGCGTACTCGCCAGCCGCCCCCCGCGCCACCTCGATCGTCTGCTTGAGCGAGGCCGGGCCGGAGCCGGACAGCATCGCGTCGAGCAGCTGCTGCGCGGAGCGGTCATCAGCGCGGCCGACGAGAACCCGTGTGGTGAAGGTGAGCTCATCGAGCCCCCGGCCCATGACCTTGTCGAACACCTGCTCGTACTCGGCGACGAAGAAGTGCGGCGCGGTGACCGCATCGGGGACGTAGCCCGAGCACGTCAGCTTGGGCAGCCCGGCCGGAAGGACGACCGCGCGGGCCGCTTCGGCCAACGCCTCGCGCACGGCGGAGACTTGCATGGGGCGCTCCTCAGAACCCGGGGATGATGTAGGGCTCGATCAGGTTCCACACGTCCGGGTCCCGGCGGCTGAGGTTGCGCACGCCCCACTCGGCCGAGCCGATGATGCCCTCGGGGCTGTCCTTGCGCTTGTACAGCCGGGAGGCCAGGATCAGCGCCGCCTCGTGGATGTCGTCCGGTACGGCCGGCCACCCGAAGCGGGCCGTCACCCGCAACCGCGACGTGGACGTCCCCCAGGTGCCCAGCACCCGCCGGAATCCGGTGATGGGCCGGCCGTCGGCGAGGGCGTTGTCGGGACTGGTCTCGTACTCGGTGACCGCCGACCATGACGCGCTGGAGCCGGTCTCGATGATCAGACCGTCGGCTCTGCCGACGTCGTCGACGAGGAACAGGTCCCCGTCGTCGTCGCGGACGATCCGGCCGCGGGGACTGAACGTCCGCGCCACCGGTTCCGGGTCGAGCCAGAAACGGCGGCCGCACGTCTTGTCGATGCTGCGCGAGGCAGACGCGCGAGCCCGGTTCAGGTCCGTGTCCCGGGAGTCGTCGTCCGGCTCGACGCCGAACTGGCTTTTCAGCTCGGCGAGGGTGACGTACTCGTTGGCCACGTCACGTCTCGCTCTTGCCCTGCTGCTGGCGCCCCTTGGGCGGCTCGGCCCGCTGGGCGGCCACTGCCTTCTGCGGGTCCTCCGGCGGCTCGACCGGGGCCTGCTCGGGCTGGCCGCGCCGCGGCGGCTTGTGCCCGCGCAGCTTCAGCTGCTCGTCGACCTGGGCGACCCGGTCGTCCATGCTGCGCTGCACGTAGCCCTCACGCTCACGCAGCAGGGCGGCGACCATCGGGTCCTCGGTCTGGGGGGTGTTGCTCACGGTTGTCTCCTCGATGCCGGGATGGACCGCGCGGGCCCGCTGGAGTCGTAGCGGGCCCGCGCGAGAAGGGGGGATCAGGCGCCGGTGTACGTCGGCGTGATCAGGCCGGTGCCCGCGATCTTCCGGGCGTGCGGCTGCCGCTGGAACGTGAAGGCGTAGTAGCCGTACACGACCAGCAGGACGCCGAGGTTGGCTGCCTTGGGCTGCTCGGCACGGATGTACACCGGGGCGTCCGGGTCCTCCCACAGGTGGCATTCCTGCCGGTCGACCAGGTAGATCTCGTCCTCGTTGGTGCCCGCGCCGAGGTTCACCGCGATGTTGTTGTCGACGATCACGGGGGTGCCGTTGGGCAGGATGCCGCGCACCCCGCGCCCGTAGGCCTCGGCGTAGTTCGCCCCGAGGGTCTGCGCCACGACGCCCGGCTGCGTGATGAGCGGGTACGACGTGCCCATCGCGTTCTGCATCCAGTACCAGCGCCGCGAGTGCATGACGGCGAGGTTGTCGCCGGAGGCCTGGTCGAGCAGCGCGCCCTCGACCCCGGCCAGGCCCTCGATCACCTTCGGGTAGAGCTCGGCCGTGGTCGGGCTGGCGTCGGTGTACGCCACCGCGGTGGCCACGTTGCTTAGGCCCACCGTGGCCACGTTGAGCAGCGTGGTGTCCAGGCGGCTGCCGTAGGCGCGGAACAGGTCGTCGAGAATGACGTCCTCGACGCCGGCGCCTCGCTCGATGGACTGCCGGGAGGCGGTCTGCTGGCCGGCCGCGGTGCGGACCGGGATGGACAGGGCGGTGTCGTCCATGTCCTGCTCGGCCACGGCGGCGTTCTCCGCCGACTGGTTGTCCGCGTTGGACCCGGTGGTGATCCGGGAGATCTCCACCGTCATGCCGGTGGAGGGCAGGGTGTGGTGGCGGCAGGCGTCGGCGAACGGCCGGTTGGCGCGGGCCATCGGCGCGTACATGTCGGTCAGGTACTGCGGGATGACGAGTCCGCCGAAGGCGCCGGTACCCACCGCGCGGGCCTCGACCTGGGTGCCGCGCTCGGCGCGCTCCTCGGCCATGTGCCGGGTCAGGCGGTCGCGTGCCTCGTAGTCGCCGAGGAACGCGGCGGCGACGTCGCGCTGGAACTGCGCGCCGCGCCGGTCCTGGTCGGGCCGGTAGGTCCGCTCGTCCTGGCCGACCCGGTGGACCTGGTCGTAGGCCGGGGCGCGGGTTGCGGCCGGAGTGGTGCGGGCCTGGAGCGCGGTCAGCTCCTCCTCGCGGGCCTGCTCCGCTTCCAGCTCGGTGAGGGTCTGCTGGCGGCGGGTGACCTCGGCGTCCGCGGCATCGCGGGTGGCGACCCGGGCGGCGACGGCCTCCTCGGTCAGGTTCTCGTCGGAGCGCAGCGCCATCAGCGCGTCCTGCTCCTGCTGTCGGGCGGTGATCGCCGTGTCCAGCGCGGTGCGCGCCTGGGCGATCAGTTCGGCGAGCGTCATGGCTCGTCCCTTCTGGTCGTGGTGACAGGCGCCCCGTGTCCAGGTCAGACGGCCACCCGAGGCCATGGCGCCGGGCGGACTCGTGCGCGCAGAGCGCAGGGCAGTAACTCCCGCCGGGCGGCGGGAAGATCAGGGGTCAGCGGGCGAGCGCGATCTCAAGCAGCGCGCGGGCCCGGCTCGACGGCGCGGCCGCGGCGGGCTGGCGCAGGGTCGAGGTGGTGTAGGGGTTCGCACCGTAGCCGACGATCGCGACGTCGCCGCGGTGGATGTCGTACCGGTTGATGCGGTACTCGGTGTAGTCCGGGGACCACTGCCCCGACTCGATGCGGAACGCGAAGGACATCTCGTCGACCAGGCCCGCGCGGAGCTTGGGCGCGATGTAGGCGACGTCGTAGTCCGCCGGGTCCAGGGCGGGCGCGCGGACGTCCAGGCCGGTGGCGCTCTCGGTCAGGAACAGGCTGCCGTTGGTGGTGCGGGCCAGGCGGCGCAGCTGGTCGTGTCCGAGCACGAGCGGCACGTCGAGATCGGCGCGCGCGAGGGAGTCGGCGCCGGCACCCTCGGAGACGACCTCGGTGTACGGGCCGAACATGTCCCACATCTCGTAGGCCTGCTCATACACGGTGGCCTGGCCGACGAACTCCAGCGCGCCACCGTCGCCGCTCTCGCGCAGCTGCACGCCGGACAGGGTGGCGCGGACGGTGGCGCGAGCGCTGGCCTGCTCGGCACAGCGCCGCTGCGAGGGACGGTCGGCGCGCTGGCGGATGTGCTGGGCTCGGTCGGCCGCCGCAGCGGCCCGGGTCAAGGCGGTCATGACGATGCTCCCGGTACGGCGGTCGTGGGCTGGGCGGGGACCGAGCGCGACCCGAACAGCCGGTCGAACTCGGCGTAGTCGTCCTCGGTGAACGGCGGCAGGTTGTCCAGGGCGCGGGCCTCGGTCGGCGTGAGCGTCCGGTTGGTGATGCGCGCGCCGATCGTGCGGGCGCGGGCCTCGGGGTCCATGCGCAGCAGCGCGTCCGTGTTCAGCTTCACGAACCGCGGGCCGGACACCAGACGGCGGCTGAACGCGTCCTCGCGGCGGCCGACGGCCGGACCCAGATTCATGATCAGGAACTGGAGGTTGCGCTGCCCGATGTTGGCGTAGGTGACGCTGCTGCCCGAGACGGCGACGTCGATCAGGTCGCCGGGGCAGCCGAAGAATCGGGCGATGTCCTGGGCGCCGTACTGGCGGGCCTCGAGGAAGCTGGACTGTGAGGCGACGGCCTGGATCGGCTTGTACTCCCAGTCCATGCCGTGAACGAACAGGCCGCTGGAGTCGACGGCCGCGCGGAAGTTCTCGCGGGCGACGCGGGCCGCGTCTTTGTCGACAGTCTTCGCGGTGTTCTTCAGCTCGGCCAGGGGCACGGCGCCGCCGGCGAACCAGTCCCGTGCGAACTGCTGGGCGGACAGGGTCTCTTCGATCGTCCAGGCGGCGAACGCCACCGGGGACAGACCGAGCGGGCACCCGGCGACGGTGTACTGCTTCTCGTGCCAGACCTCCCACGGCTCGTACTCCTTGCCGCCGATCACGTACTTCGTGATGGTGGGGCCGTTGCCGCGGACCGACACCGACCCGAGCTCGACCAGGTCGATCCGGCCGGGCAGGCCGCGCCCGTCCGGGCCGATGACCCCGGAGCGTTCGGTGATGATCCCGAAGCCGTTGCCGCCGCGGTCGAGGTCGAACTGGCTGGAGTAGACCCACTCCTTGATGCCCATCTCCGTCCCGCCCGGCGAGACCAGGACGGGAGGCTTGGGCACCTCGACCTGAATGCCGTTGACGTAGCGGTAGACGTCGATGGGGAAGCTGGACATCAGGTCCGCCCGCAGCCGCAGGCACGCCCATACCGCGCTGTTGCGCAGCGCCGTCTCGGTGGTGACCGGTACCCGGCCGGAGCGCCGCTCCCGGGATTGCGCCAGGAGATCCTCGGGTGACGTGATCTGAGCCTCGCGGGCGAACACGTTCTTCAGCCTGGTCCAGGCGCCCATGCTCACCTCCCCTCACGCGAACGAGTCCGCGATGTCGTAGTCCTCGATCACGTGCGGGCCTCGGATGACCAGCGCCCACCGGGCCCACGTCGCCGCGCAGAGCGGGCTGATGTCCACCAGGGAGTTCGTCCGGTCCAGGGTCCAGGCGTCGCCCTGGCGGCGCGTCCTGGCTCCGTTCACGGCGGCGGTGAGCGGGACCTGGTCGAGGTGGCGCACCGTGCCCTGGTTTATCGCGTCGGCCAGCTGCCCGCACGCCTCCGTGATGTCCCCGCTCCGCATGACCGCGAGGTCGCCGCGGTCGGGGTTGGCCTTGTCCTTGGGCACGTCGATCCCGGCCGTCACCAGATCGTCGATCAGGGACGCGGCCGGCGACCCCGATGCGACCGCCACGGCCACCGGCTTCCACAGCCGGTGCAGCCGCGCCACTGCGGGCACCACCCAGTCCGTGCCCGGCCGGTACGCCACAACCTCCAGGTGCACCCGCCCGTCCGGCCGCAGCGACGCGGCGGAGATCGCCGAACGGTTGCGGTCCTGCGACACGTCAATCGCCAGGGCGACGCTCGACGCCACCGGCTTGCTCGCCGCGTCGAGCAGGCCGGGCCACTTGCCCTTCGGCACGTTCGGGTCGACGGGCGGGGTCGGCTTCCTGGTGCGGTTCAGATAGGCCCGGTCGAACTCGGCCGGGTCCATCTTCTCCAGCTCAGCCGCGATGATCTCCTCGGTCACCGTGAAGCCGAGCGCGGGCAGCGTCGCCCGCCACGTCGCCGGGTCCGACCGATCCATGTCGTCCGGGGCGAACCACTCGAAGTAGCAGGCCCTCGGCCGCGGCGCCGCGAGGTCGACGGCGAGCGCCTCCCACAGAGCTTCGACGAGGCGGCGCCCGTTCTCCCGCTTCTTGTTGAGCCAGACGCTCTTCGTGGTGCCGCCCGCTGACGCCCACCACAGCTGAGCCATGGCCCGGGTCAGCATCGCGGGGCTGAACGCCTGCTCCAGGCGGTCGTCCTCGTGCGCGAACGCCTCGTCGATGAACCCGAGATCCAAGGGCGGCCCGTGCCCGGCTTTCTCGGTGTTCGCGGTGATGCCCATCCGCGAGCGGGTGCGGCCCCACAGGATCGCCTCGTTGCCGTTGCTCTTGCGGATGCGCGCCATCTTCGCCAGGTCCGAGCTGGAGATCTTCTCCCAGAACTCGTCCTCCCACCGCTGCCTCGCCATGCCGCGGGTCTGGGCGGCGTACACGATGTTCTGCCGGGGCCAGGCGAGCGCGCGGTGGACCTGCGCGCCGAGCGTCAGTTCCGTCTTGCCCTGCTGCCGGGACACCGACAGACCGACCTCGCGGTGCGCGAACAGCCCGGTGCCCGGGTCGATCTCCAGGGCGACGTCAGACACGTACTTCTGCCACGGCATCGGCGGGGCGCCGAGCTTGGCCATGACCTTCCACAGCTTCGGGCCCAGCGACGGCCGGTCCGGGTGCCGCGGTGTGCCCCACCGCGGCGGGCAGGTCAGCCCGTACCGCTCGTACAGATCCTCGGCGAACTCAGTCGGGGGTGCCCAGGTCTCCGAGGTCGTCGTCATCGTCCGGCGCCCGTCCCTCCAGGATCTGGGCGAGCGTCTGCCGGAGCTCGCGGGTCAACTGGGGCAGCAGCCGGTCCTCCTGGGGGATCGCCTCCCCGCACATGTCGCACTCGGCGGTCCGCGCGGCGTCGATCCGGCCGGCCAGCGTGTACGCCACCTCGGTCAGGGACGGCTCGACGCCGACCAGGTCGCCGAGCTGCTCGATGTCGGCGCGCACGGCTTCCTCGACGGGCCCCATGCCGGCCCCCTTCCAAGATCATCCGGGGTCATCGGCCCGGGGGGAGAAAAATAAAAGCTGGGCGCGGGGTTGCGATATGTCCGATTTCTAAAAATCCCGAGGAGATCCTGGCCGGGACTGTCAGATCATTCGGATTCCATGGCCTTGATCTGCACGTTTTCGGGCGGATCGATCTTGAGTTGGACCGTGCGCTCTTCACGTGCGGCCTCGCCCGTGCTCTCGTCCACGTAGCGGCGGCCGGCCTCGTTGCGCAGCAGGGCTGCGTAGCGGATGTGCCCTTCCTCGATGGTGATCGGCCCCTCGATCGGCACGTCGTTCGGCTCGACGTCGTTGGCGCGCAGCCAGTCGGCCACGGCGTCCATCGGCCCGAAGGGCGTCTCGATGGGTACGGGCATGACGTCCTCCTACAGGGTGTCTGCCCACTCGCTGCGGTAGCCGGGGCGGTGGGCGTAGGGCAGGGCGAGGAGGCGCAGGGTGCGTTCGGTGAGATCGTCGCTGCTGCCCCACTCGCCTTCGATGCAACGGTCTGCCTGCTCCAGGTCCGGCAGCAGGCTGTCGAGGAACCGGCGCTTGGCGTCGAGCTCCCGCAGCACCCGAGCCGGATCATGCTCCGCAACGTGGTCGGTGAGACCGGGCTTCAACGGGTCGGGGCCGTGCCGGTAGAACAGCACGTGCCCGTTGACCGTTCGCACCGCGCTGTTGCCGTCGGCCATCCACTGACCATCCCACGGGGCGCTGCGGTCCTCGACGCCCCGCGCGATCCGCTCGTCCTCGTCGAGCTGGGTGCGCAGCCACACCTTTAGGTCTTCCATGCTCAGGGCCTCCCAGGCGGGCGCTACGGTCCGGCGAACCAGTCGACTGACGTGACCAGTTGGACGACGTCGGCGAGGGGCCGGTCGCCCTTCTCGCTGTTGCACTTGCGGAGGCACACGGGACAGCCGGCCACGCCGTGGATGGGTGCGAGGTTGTCGGGGTCGTTGCGTGCGCCGCCCTTGCTCACGGGGTGGACGTGGTCGACGGCATCGGATGCGCTGTGGCCGCAGACGATGCACACGTCGGAGGCGGCGAGGGTGCGGGCGCGCATCTGCCGGTACTCGTAGCTGGTGAGCTCACTGCGATCGGTGGCCACGCTTCCCCCTGAGCACGACGAAGCCCCGGCCGGGGGGATTGGCCGGGGCTTCGTGTGCGTCTAGTGGTGCCGGTTGAGGGCACAGTTGTACACGCGGATCGTCACACAGCGTCTGACCTGCGGTCAAGCGCTCTGGCGTTCGCGGCGCTTGGCGGCGAGCGCGGCGACGTCGGGGACGGCGTAGTACGGGTGTCGTTCGGTGCCGCCGGAGCGCTGCAACTGTCCGCGGTAGACGAGGTTCCGGAGGGCGCCGGCGGTGATGCCGAGGGCCTGCCGGGTCTGTGCGGCGGTGAGGTGGCCGGGTGGGGCGTAGAGCGACTCCATGTCGTCATGATGCAGCACGACTTGTGAGTCGGATCATGGCGTGTCCGCCTCTTCGGCGACGACGTGCACGTGCGTGTGGTTGGGCCGGTCGGGAGCGGCGGTCGTGTAGATCCACATCCCCTTCTGGCCTGCGAGAGGGGTCACGCTGACAAGCTGGTGACCTGCGCATTCGCGGCAGGAGGGGCGCGCCTCTTCCGGTGGGGGAGGGGCGGACGAATCGGACATGCGGCGGGCCGAGCGCCACACGGCCGCGCCACCGACCACCCACAGGAGGAGCACCCCGGCCGTGAGCGACACGGCGAACACGGCGGCCAGCGCCACGCCCGCGAGCAGGACCAGGACGCACGCCCCGGCCGCCCGGCTCGGCTGCTCCTCGGGCTCCGCCTCGGCCTGCTTGCGGCGGCCCATCACACGGATCCGTAGATCGCGCCGCCGAGCCAGTTCACGGCCGTGGCGAGCGGCACCGCAGCGAACCCGGCGATCCCTGCGGAGGTGCCGAGCAGGATCCCGCACCATGCACCGGCCGTGATCGCCGTGCCGTGTCGCGAAGACTTCTTGGCCGACACGATCACGATCACGGTGAGGATCAGGACCAGGGCGCCGCCGGTCTGTGTGAGCGGCAGGTAGACCGCTCCGCCGGCGCGTTGCCCGGCGTCGGTGCCGACTCCCCAGACGAGGGCGACGTCGCCGAGCCAGGATGTGATCCAGACGGTGGTGTGGGCGGCCCATCCGATCAGGCCGCCGATGCCGAGGACGGTGAGGGCTCCGTAGGACCAGGAGAGCAGGAACGGCAGGAGGGCCGCGGTGTGGCGGACGGGGTCCTTGCGGAGGGGCTTGAGGCCGGGCCACCAGGTGGTGATGAACCAGGCGAGGATCATGAGTCCGACGGTGACTCCGCCGATGGTCACGTAAGTCATGAGCTGCGGTCCTTCAGCGAACGATGGCCACGCCGAGCGCGGCGAGGGTGAGGATGAAGGCGACGGTCCCGGTGATGCGGGGGACGGCGTGGAGCGCGAGGGCGCACAGCCCGAGGAGGGCGAGGAGGGCCGATCCGGCGAAGTAGGCGGTGAGGATCATGTGTCCTCGCGGGCTGCGCGAAGGAGCCTGCGGCCGTAGCTGTCGCTGACGCCGAGTCTGGTTCCGATGTCGGTTCCGGTGAGCTCCGGTTCCGCCTGGAGCCACTTCCGGACGGTGGCGACGCGCTTGGCGAAGGTGGTGTTCGCGGTGTCCTCGGTGGTGAGGTCCGCGGCGCCGGTGTCGGCCGCCGGAACCGGGTTCCGGTCGGGTTCCGGTGCCGGTTCCGCCCGGGGGGCGGTCATGACCGTGCGGACGCCCGCGAAGTGATCGCCGAGCAGGTCGGGGCTGGTTCCGGGCTCGGTTCCGCTGGTTCCGCGAGCGAGTTCCGCGAGCGGGCTCCATGGGCCGAGGACGGGCCCGACGGGGGCCGTGTCGACCGGTGCAGGCTGGCGCTCGACGGTGAGCGGTCCCGGCGGTTCCGGGGCAGCCGGTGCTGGTTCCGGGGCGGGTTCCGCCGCCGGTTCCGTCTGGTGGTCGGAGAGCCGGTGTACGCGCCACAGGACGAGCGGGGCGACCGCCGAGACGGCGACGACGAGGGGCACGTCGACGGGCAGCAGGCCGACCTCGACGAGGTGGCTGGCGGCGTTGACGGCGATGAGGGTGACGACAACAGCGAGGACGTCGCGGCGGGCGCGGAGGGCGGCGAGGGCGTACACGTCGAGGGCGGCCGGGACGCCGGCGGCGACGTACTGGCCGAAGCCGCACGCCACCGCCAGCCGGTACTCGGCGGACGCGAGGACGACGAGTACCGCGATGAGCGCGGCCCACAGGAGCGGGTCGCGCTTCACTTCCACCGCCAGATGCTGGTGCCCTGCTTGTCGCGCTTGCGGTCGGCCTGCTCCCAGTCCTCGGCGTCAGCGCCGGCCTGGCGGGCGCCGGTGGTCTTGGAGCGGCGGAAGCGGCTGGCGTCGCCGGTGGCGGAGGTGCCGGAGGCGGGGTAGTCGCGGCTGGACTTGGCGCTGCGGCCGAAGAGGCTCATCAGCAGCCACCCCCAGCGAGGATCCGCGCGAGGTCGCGGCCGAGGGCGCGCAGCTGCTCGGCCGCGGCCGCGAGGTCGTCGGCGAGCTGCTCGACCTCGTCGGGGGTGTGGGTGCCCGTGAGGTCGCAGGCCTCGATGTAGAGGCCGACGCTGCGGTCGCGGGTGGCGAACGGGGCCTGGGTGAGGAACGCCCGGAACAACTCCTCGCCCCTGGGGGCGATCACGTGCTCGGGCCCGTCGTGGGAGATGTCGACCTTGTACTGGGCGTGGGGGTCGTGGGCGCCGGTGCACCAGTCGGGCTCGTCGATCTCCAGAGGACTGGTGACGAAGACCTGCACGACGGCGGTACGGGGCTCGGGGCTCACTGGCCTTCACCCCGCTCGGCGGCGAGGAAGGCGGTGACCTCGGGGAAGTGCCTGGCGACGAAGCGGCGGGCGGCCTCTTCCTCGGTGACCGGCTCGGCGTCGAGGGCGCGGAGCAGGAGGCGGAGGGCCTCGCGAAGGGAGAGCACCTGGTCGCTGTCGAGGAGCTGCTGGGCGACGCTGATCGCGACGTCGAGGTCGCTGGGCTCGGTGATGGTGTGCTCGGTCATCGGGTCACCGCCTTGGCGATGACTCCGGTGGCGCCGGCCGCGGTGACGCGCACGGTGAGGGTGCGGCCGGGGCTGCGGCGGATGATGCCCGCGGCGACGAGGCGGCGGCCCGTTCCGGGCGCAAGGGTGGGCATGGAAAGATCGGCCATAGCCGGATCTCCTCCTGTGTAGGCAGGTAGGACTTCTCGGTCAGGCCCTCGTCCGGTGTTGGTAGCACCGGCGGGGGCCGTTTCAGTTGTGGTGACGGGGCCTCGCGGCCGGTGTCATGACACCTACCGTAGCCCTGGTGTCATGACACCGCAAGGGCTAACCTCGGGGTGTCATGACGAGAGTGGAGAGCTGATGCCGAACGTCGAGAAGACGCCCCGCCAGACCGTCCGGGTCGAGAAAGAGCTGTGGGCCAAGGCGGGCGCCGCTGTCGGCGAACGGAACAGGGGCGCCGTCATTCGCGACTTCCTGCGCTGGCTCACGCATGAGACGGACGAACTCCCGCCGCGTCCCGCGAAGCCGGAGTAGCAGGCTCCCGCACCTGGAAGTGCAAGAGCAGCAGCCAGTCCTGCTCCGACTCGTACACGTAGCCGCACCACCGGCACGGCACCCGGCTCTGGCCCGGCAGTCGGGAGATGACCGCCCCGCACACCACGCCCTCGGCGTCGATCGCGACGCACGTGCCCAGCCGTTGCCGCCGCGGTGCCGGATCACCGACCACCGACCGCATGCCCGCCTCCAGCTCCCGCACTTCGCGCGCCAGGTCGCCGGCGGCCGGATACTCGACGACGATCCAGTCGAGTTCCATGGCCAGCCAGCGGGCAGCGACCGCCACACGGCGGGCCATGCCGCGTTCGGTGGGAGGCGCCTCGTGGGTTGGCCAGCGCACCCGCTGCACGTCCGCCCGCCACAGCTCCAGCACCTTGGCGACATGCCCGCCGTCGACCAGGTCCAGGACGTCCTCGTCGAGCGGGGACCGCGGCCCGGCCACGGCCGCCGTGACGTACTCGGCGGGGCCCGAGCGTCGCGGCACGAGGCACTCGGTCAGTTCCTCGAACAGCAAGGGCAGATCGTCCAGGCGCATGGCCAACTGCGTGGCGTCCCTCGTGCACAGATAGCCGGCCGTGATCTCCCGCTCGCACAGCCCGCAGGAGGCGCTCACCCCCGGCTCCGGTGCTGGATCTGATAGAGGCGCAGGCTGCTGAGATAGCGGTCGCCGGCGGAGCGCTTGAGGGCGGTGCGGGATACGGCCAGGTCGTGGCGGGCGTCCTTGGCGTTCCACCACATGTGCAGAACCGCCATGCCCTGGGCGCCGAAGGCGACGCCGACGCACAGCATCTGGATCTCGTTCGGGGTCACGTCGGTCTCCCCGGCCTAGAAGGGGGGCTCGTCGGAGTAGCCGGCGCCCTGCGCGGCTGGCTGCTGCTGACCGCCGCCCCAGCCGCCGCCCTGGGGCTGGCCGTTGGCGGGCTGGGCGGTGGCCCACGGGTCATCCGTGGGCGAGTTGCCACGGTTGCCGTTGCCGCCGCCCGCCGGGTTCTTCTCGACCTTTGCCGTGGCCCGGGCGAGGCTCGGCCCGACCTCGTCAACGTCGAGTTCGTACACGGTCCGCTTCACCTGCTCGCGGTCCTCATAAGAGCGCTGCTTCAGGCGACCCTGGACGATGACGCGCATGCCCTTCGTGAGGGACTCGGCGACGTTCTCGCCGAGCTTTCGCCAGGCCGAGCAGGTGAGGAACAGGCTTTCGCCGTCCTTCCACTCGTTCGTCTGCTTGTCGAAGGTGCGCGGGGTGGATGCGACGCGGAAACGGGCGACGGCCACGCCAGCCGGCGTGAAGCGCAGTTCGGGGTCGTCGACAAGGTTGCCGACGATGGTGATGACGGTCTCTCCAGCCACGGCTGGTCTCCTTCGGGTTGGTCGGCTGTCGGGCGACGGCCGGGGGATCAGCTGGCTTCGGCCCAGTAGTCGTCGGGCTCTTCGAGCGGGACGTCCCACAGGCCGCTGTCTTCGGGCGCGGGGGGCCGCGCTGCCTGGGGCGTTGCTTGGCCCGAAGTGTGGGTTGCGCGCGTACCGGAACCCTCTGACGAGCGCTTCCCAAGACCGTTAAGGTCTCTTTCTTGGGGGGTTGGGGTTGGGTAACCAACACTTCGTGCCAAGGGCGAGTCCTCGGAATCGCTCGCCTGTTCGTTTGCTGCTTGTGCGGCGAGCACGCGCGTCACGAGAGCCCGCTCCTCGCCCAGATGCCACGGGTTCGAGGTCGGGAAGCCCACCTCTTCCGAGTCCTCGTCCTTCTCGTGCCGAGGGCACGTCGTCAGGTCGAGCACCTCCATGTCCTCGAGCGCGCGGCGGGCGACGTGGCGGTTGAGCCCCGTGCGCCGGCGGACCTCGGACACCGTCATCGGCTCGCCGCCTGCCAGTTGCTTCAGGCAGGCCAGTCGTGCCTGCGGAACGGTGTCCAGCGCGCACTTGCCCGCGAGCGCCAAGACCTCACCGCGAGGGACGCCGAGCGCGAGCAGCGACTTGGCGAGAGACACGATCTGCCCGGTGATGCGGGCGGGCTCCTCGATGATCGGGATGCCGTCGATCTCCCGGCGGCCGTAGGCGTTGCGCGGGACGGCGGCACGCCCGAGACACGTGAGCATGGCCGCGTCCTCGAGCTGGTCGTACATCTCGTCGTCGAGTTCGACGTCCGCCACGACTCGGCGCGCGGCACACACCAGGGCGGACGCCCTGCGCCGGGCCTCGGCCTGCTTCTCGGCGAGCCCTTCGATCTTCCGGCGCTTACGGACGGTCGCCTTCTTGTGGGTGTTGTCCGTCTCCGGCAGGCGGCAGTACAGCCAGCGCGGGCCGAGGGCGTCCGTGTGCGAAGAGAAGTTGTCGATGGCCGGGGTAACCGCGGCGAGCAGGGTGAGGCGCCCCGTCCACGTGAGTGGCCGCGGAGAGTTGCCGACCTCGCGTACAACGTGTCCGTCGTAAGCCCGTCGCAGCAGGGCGAACAGGGTGTCGCGGCCGCCCCGGTCGGACGTGGCCAGCACGGTGGAGAAGTCGCTGATGCTGACGAACGCGCGGCTGGGAATGCGGGTGAGGATTCCTGCTGGCTTGGGGTTCTTGCCGGGCATCCACGACAGCAGGGCGGGGCCCGTGATGTCGTCGACGTGCTCGTCGGCGATCTCGTCGAGGGCTTTGACCGCCTCGCTCTTTCCGCCGGACGGCGGGCCGACGAGCATGCCCCACAGTGGTTCGCCGTCGAGGTCTGAGGACACGGCCACCGCGAGGGCGAAGACGACGTGACCGTGGTCGGTGAGATGGACGTAGGTCTTCATCTGGTCGAGGAAGTCGATCAGTAGTGCGGCCGGGGACCCAGCGGGCGGAGCTTCCGGCTCGTCGTCGACAACCTCGGGCTCCGGCTGCTCGGCCGGCTCGCCCTCGTCGCGTGCGGTGGCCTGCCGGACGTCGTCGAGGATCCCGCTAGGCAGAGCCCGCGCGGCGCTGGTTGCGCCGTCACGGCCATGCGCGGCACGGATGATGTCGCGGGACGCTTCGGACTCGTCGCCGCCATGGTGCAGCGCGGCGAACAGCTGCCCAGGGGAGAGGACATGACCGACCGCGGCTGGGGCGATGCCGGGAAAGTTGTCGCTGCGGATGGTGACCGCAGCGCCATCCTTGTGGACGGCGATCCCGTCCCGGGAGCAGCCGTCTGTCCAGCCGGGCCGGTTCCACCGCTGGCAGTCGCCGCCGCAGTACGAGCAGTTGCCCGGGTACTGCTCGGCGTAGGTGGCGCCGACATGCATGAGGATCTCACCGCAGCAGGCGTGGTCACCGAGGATCTCCAGGGGGCCGCGGCCGCCGCGGGGCGGGGCGGGGCGTGATGTCTTGCCCTGCGGCGTGGACGTCTTCGGCGGCGTCCGCTTCTTCGGCTTTGGCTTCAGGTCGGTGGCCAACTTGCGGATGTCGTCGAGGCTGTAGTGGATCCCGCCGCCCTCGACGACTTGGCACAGGACCGGAGCACGTCCGGGCTTTCGGTTGACGGTGCCGGGGAGGCGCAGCACTCGCGCCAGGTCCCGCACGCCGGTGCCGTAGCCGAGGCCCATCGCCTTGGCGCCGGCGTGCAGGATGTTCTGCCAGTCCCCGGCGAGCTCGGCGGCCTCGTCGAAGTCGATGTCCTCGCCGATGACGAGCGGCCGCTCGAACTCCCACCAGGCGTACAGGCCGCCGCCGGAGTGCTCGACGCGGGTGGGCTCGGGGAGCTTCGCGAACCGCGGGATGTCGCGCGCCTCGTCTGCGTCGGCGGGCAGGCCGGTCGCTTTGTGGAGGTCGTTTCCGAAGTCGATGTCGGACCACATGCCGATGAGCGCGCGGGAGTCGCGGGCGCTACCTCGGGCTCCGGCGGGGAACCGTGACGTGACGGTGGTGACACGGCAGTAGATGCCCTCGACCCCGGCGCGGTCCTGGTCGAGCGCCCAGGCGACAGCGCGGTCGAGGTCGTCGGTCTGGATCCCGGTCCAGTTGTCCTTGGCGCAGATCGAGACGAGGCCCGGCGCCTTGATGCGGGGGGCGAGCCATGCCCGGATGATGTCCGGGTCTGCGGCCAGTGGCTCGGAGATGGTGTTCACGAACGTGTCTCTCGTTTCCCGTGGTGCCGATGGTGTTCGTGATGGCGCGGCGCTACCCCCTGGTGGCGCCGCGCTCGCGTCACCGGGCGGGTTGGAGTTTGGCCTTGTCGCGGGCGGCGTTGAGCTGCTGCATGCCGACGGTGTCGCCGCCGCGGTCGGGGTGAAGTACGGGGACGAGAGCCTTGTACGCCTTGTCTCCGAGCTCCTTGCCGAGCGCTAGATACATGGAGTCGGCCCACGTGTCCGTGTTGCGTTCGGTGCGGGGCGGCGGGGCGGTGCGCCGCTGCCCAGAGCCCGCGTCGTGTGTGGTGCGGACGGTGAATCCAGCGATGCGAAGGCTGGACTTGAGGGCGTCGACGGCGTGCAGTTCGACAACCCAGCACTTGTCGTCCTTGTCCCACCGGCGCCAGGTTCGGGGCAGGTCCTTGATGTAGTCCTTCACTTCGAACGGGCTGTGGACCTTGGCGTCGAACCGGCCGACCTGGATGTGGACGGTGCCCTTCACCGGTGCCCTCCCTGCTGCGGGGCGTCCGCGATGCAGCGGGCGCGGTGGTCGTTGCGGATGACGGCGACGAAGGCCCTGACGTCCTCGGCGCCGTACACGGGGCCCTCGACGGTTTGCATGCAGCCGGAGCGGAGGCACTCGTAGCGGGCGCGGATGCCTTCGAGGTCGACGAAGAGGGTGCCGAGGACGGTGGTCATGCCGCCTCCCGTGCCGCGGGAGTGTGGAACGCCGCGCGGATGATCGCTCGCTGATCGTCGGTGAGGGGCGGCGCCTGGTCGACGATGCTGTCGATGCGCGCCCAGTAGGCGGCGTTCCTGGCCGGGTCCTCGAAGCGGACGGGCCGGGCCGGGCGGCGCGGAGAGGCCATGCAATCCTCCTGCGATTGCTCAGGCCCCGCGCCCTCCGCCAAGGACACCACGGAATCGGCGGAGTGTTCCCTCCGCTCGCTGTGGGCCGGGCGGCCGGAGGTGTCTCCGGCCGCCGGGGTGGTGGCGGCACTCACGCGGCAGCCTTGGCGAGCGCGCGGATCTTTCCGGGTGCGTCGAGCGCGGTCGTCCTGATCATGTGGGGGTCGGCGCCGCGCTTGAGGCTGTCGGCCAGGATGTCGAAGAGGTAGCCGTACCCGTCGCCGGCCTCGATGCGGCTGTGCTCGATGGCGGCGGCCGCCCACAGCCGGGCGGCGATGGCGGCCTGCAAGGTTTCGGCGAACTCGGTTCCTTCCTCGGCCTTCACGACGCGGAGGAGGCTCGGCATGATCTCGGCGAGGGCGTCGCACATGTCGTCCAGCGTGGCGGCCGGGTTGGGCATGGTGAGGGCCTCGGTGTACGCCGCGGTCGCGACGTATACGGCGGCGGCCTGGTACGTGATCTGGTCGTCATCGGCGGAGCCGATGCGCTGGGCTGTCAGGTCCGGCGACTGTGCGAAGCTGTTCATAGAGCTGTTCCGATCTCTTCTAGCTGGGGAGTGCGGATTGCTCGACTGGAGAGGCCGCCTCGCACGCGGCCTCTTCGTCGTTTCCGGCAGACGGTCCCGCCTCGCACGCGGGACCGGTGCCGTCCATCTCGGCTGTGACCTCGCGGATCTGGCAGCCGAGTGCATCGGTGATCTTCTTAAGCGTCTCGGGACGCGGTTGCCGCTGGCCGTTCTCGATGCGGCTGAGCGCTGCCCCGCTGATCCCGGCCAGCGCCGCGAACCGGTTCATCCCATGACCCAGCTCAAGGCGCCGACGGCGGATCAGGCGTCCGTTCGTCTTCACACCACAGACGCTACCCGTCGTCTGGCGTCGATGCCAAGCGTTGACACCAGAAACGTTGGTCTCGTTACTTGGTAACGGCACCAAGCGCGCTGGACACGAAGCCGCTTCGCTGCCAAAGTCATACGCTGTTGTCGTTACCAATCGTTGACAGGAGGTCCAGCCGTGGCCGGTCTGACGCCAGACGCCGAAGCTTGGTCCAAGCTCGGTCGAGCTCTGCGCGAGAGCAGGGAGGGCGGAGGACATAGCCGAAAGGCGCTCGCCGGCATGGCTGGCGTATCAGAGAAGAGCATTCAGGTAGCCGAGGAAGGGCGCGTCCCGCGCGGACGAATGCCTCAGTCCATCCCCAGGATCGCCGAGGGGCTCGGGTGGCCTGCGGGCGCTGTGGAACAGATCCTCTCCGGTGCGGATCCGGAGCTCGTCCTGGGGCAGCCAAGTCTTTTCCCCAAGTACTTCGGAGCGGAGGGCGAGTCGCAGCCAGGGCATGCCGCCGAGGCGGCGGCGAAGTCAGGAATCCCGCACGTCCGCATGCGCGATATCGAGTTGCAGGAATCTGCAAGTCTCGCTCAAGACTCCTTCATTCGGCAGATGAAGCGCTACCGCAGGATGAAGGGCTTGTCGATCGAGCAGGTGGCGCAGGGCGTTGCCGAGGCTCAAGGGGTGCTGCCGGTCGGCGGTGGCCTGGGTGTCGATGAGTTGAAGAGGCTTGAGAACGGGACGCGGTTGATCAAGGGGGCCGAGGGTGAGGCCATCGCCTACGCTCTCGGTACGACGGTAGAGTGGCTGCTTGGGTCCTCTTTCAGTGACGATGCTCCAGAGGAACTGAAGGCCCCACCCACCAGTGAAGAGCTGGAAGCCGAAGCGAAAGCCATGGAACAGCGCATGGTTCAGGTCGGCACGCGATGCAACGCCGCGCGCAACCAATACAGCACTGCGAAAGAGCGCGAAGAAGAAGCGCGGCGTCAAGCCCAGTGGGCATTGGCAATTTTCGAGAATGCCAATGCCGAAATGCGCCGTCTGGAACAGCAGTACCAGTATCTCCTCGGGCGTATCGACTCCCTTCGGGCTGCGCAGGGGGAAGAGCTGATTGTGCAGGTGCACCCCGTCTACGTTGACGACGGAGAATGAGCGCCCCGCTTCCAATCGAACGCGACGGCGTCGTAGTCGAAGTACCCGCCGTCCGGCATGCGCCCCGGCCGCGGCGTCTTCAGCGTCACCTCGACCAGCGCCCGGAGCACGTTGCGCTGCTGGTCCAGGCCGAGCCGCTTCCACGCCTTCCGCACATCCGGCGCACCCACCAGGCTGGCCAGGGGATCACGGGTGGCGGCACGCGCCAGCTGCTGGGTGACGCCCTCCAACTGCGCGCGCGCCGTGTCCGTGCCCGTCGTGAACGCCTCCATACCGATCTGCCCGGCCCCGAACAGGCCCGCCAGGTCGGTCATGCGCCGGCGGATGGTCTCGCTCTCCGCCTGTAGCGCCGCCACGTCCACACCGTCCGGCGCGGGCTCCAGCAGCTCGGGCGCGTCGTCCCGCTCAAGGCGCTCGACGACGGTGTCCTCGACGTACTGGTCGACGACCTCGGCGCGTCGGCCGCCGCCGTGCCCGGTCTGGCACCGGTAGCTCGGGTACTGGCGCCCGCCGGACTGGGTGACGTACACGAAGTGCGGGCACTCGCCGCGCCCGCACCGGTAGAGCAGCGACCCCAGCCACTTCGGCTGAGCCCCGGGCGTCGTCGTCCGTGAGGGGTCCCGCAGGATCGCGCAGACGGCCCTGTACTTCGCCTCGTCGACGATCGGGTCCCACTTGCCCCGGCCGACCTCCTCGCCTCGGTAGACGGCGATCCCGGCGTTCCTCGGGCGCAGCAGCATGTCCCGCATGTCGGTGTGCGTGACCGGGTTCCCGCGGGTCGTGGTGATGCCTTTATCGGCGCACCACTTCACGAGTGACCGGATCGATCCGCCGGACAGGATCTCGTCCGTCCAGAAGCGCAGCGCCTCGGCCTCCTCGGGGATGGCCTTCATCATGTCCAGCTCGGGCACCTCGACCTCGTCCCCGGTCTTCCGGTCCACCTTCGTGCGCATCTCGCCGGTGGGCAGTCCCCAGCCGAACGGGCGGATGCCGCCCATCCAGTCCCCGTTGAGCGCCTTCTGGCGGCGGGCACGGGCGACGCGCTCACCCTTGTGCTCGGACTCCTGGCGGGCGACGGCGCCGAGAATCCGCGCGGTCATCCGGCCGGACGGTGTGGCGAGGTCGACGGTCCCGGCCTGCACGGTGTGCGTGGCGATGCCGCGGCGGTCGGACAGCTCGATGTACTCCTCCAGCTCGACGATCGAGCGGGTGAGCCGGTCGGTGTGCCAGACGATGACGACGGTGGCCTTGCCCTCGTCGAGGTCGGCGAGCATCTGTCGGTACCCCGGCCGCTTCTTGCCGGAGTACGCGGAGATGTCATTGTCGACGTAAGTCTCGACGACGTCCCAGCCGTTTCGGGCGGCGAGGGCCTCGCAGTCCTCGCGCTGGCGGTCGACGCCGAGGCCGGCCCCGGTGCGGTCCTGGCTGATGCGGCAGTAGATGACGGCGCGCGTCCGGCCGCCCCCCGTCTGGGTGGTCTTCATGTCCTGAGTGTCGCTCAACAGTGGTGTCTTTGTCCGGGGTTCGGGAAGACAACGCTGCTGAGCGCGCTGCTCGGCCTGGTCGGGCCGGGCGAACGGATCGTGCTCGCCGAGGACTCGGCGGAGCTGCGCCCCGACCATCCGCACGTCGTACGGCTGGAGAGCAGACCCGCCAACCAGGAGGGCGCCGGGCTCGTGACGCTCCAGGACCTGGTCCGCCAGGCGCTGCGGATGCGACCGGACCGGCTGGTCGTGGGCGAGGTGCGCGGACCGGAGGTGGTCCATCTGCTGGCCGCGCTCAACACGGGTCACGAGGGCGGGTGCGGCACCGTGCACGCCAACGCGGCGGCCGATGTCCCGGCCCGGCTGGAGGCCCTCGGTACGGCGGCGGGGCTCGACCGGGCGGCGCTGCACAGCCAGGTGGCGGCCGCGCTGTCGGTGGTGCTGCACCTCGTGCGGGGGCGCGACGGCCGGCGGCGGATCGCCGAGGTGCAGGTGCTGGAGCGGGATCCGTCGGGGCTGGTGCGGACGGTTCCGGCGCTGCGGTGGGGAGCGGGGGCCTTCGTGGTCGAGCGGGGGTGGGGGCAACTGCGGGGGCTGCTCCGGGACGAGGACTTCGAGTGGGGGAGCGGGGATGGGTGAGACGGGTGTGGGCGGGGCTTCGACGGGCGCGGCCGTGGTGTGTGCCGGGGCCGCCCTGTGGCTGCTGAGCGGGCGGGACGCCGGGGCTCGACGGGCCCGGCTGCTGCTCGCCGGTGGTGGGGTGGTGGCGGCCGGGCCGCCCGGGTGGCGGCAGGCGGCCGGTGAACTGCGCCGGATCCGGCGGCGGTTGCGGGCCGAGTGGGGGGCGGCGGTCGCCGGGGTCGTGCTGGCGGTGCTCGGGGCGTCGGTGCTGCCGCTCGTCGCCGGTGCGGTGGCGGTGCCGTTGCTGCGCAGGGTGCGGCTGGCCGGTGCGGCGCGGCGGGCCCGGGAACGCCGGGGGGACGCGGTGATCGCCCTGTGCGCGGTGCTCGCCGGGGAGGTGCGGGCGGGACGGCAGCCGGGCGAGGCGCTGCTGCGGGCGGCGCTCGACTCCGGCGGGCTCGGGGACGCGCAGGCGGCGGTGCTGGCGGCCGCGCGATTCGGCGGCGACGTTCCCGGCGCCCTCGCGGCGGCGGCGCGGAGACCGGGCGCCGAGGGGCTGCTGGGTCTCGCCGCGTGCTGGCGGGTGGCCGTGGACCGGGGCGCGGGGCTCGCGGCCGGACTCGACCGGCTCGAAGCGGCGCTGCGGGCCGAGCGTGACCAGCGGGCCGATCTGCGGGCGCAGTTGGCGGGCGCCAGGTCGACGGCGCTGATGCTCGCCGGGCTGCCGGTCCTGGGACTGCTGCTCGGCGCGGTCATGGGCGCCGATCCGCTGCGCGTGCTGCTGCACAGCGGTGCCGGGCTGGGGTGTCTGTTCGCCGGTGGGGTGCTGGAGGGGCTGGGGGTGTGGTGGGCGATGCGGATCGTGCGGGGAGCGGAGGCGGTGTGAGGAGGGAGGGCGGGTCGGGGTGGGGGTCGGGGTGCGGTTCGGGGTGGGGGCGAGGGCGGGTCGGGTGTTCCGGGGTGTGGTTCGGCTGAGGGCTTGGCGAAGGGAGGCGTGGTGAGTGCGGAAGTTGTCCACAGGCTGGGGGTAATCGTGGGGATCGTGCTGGGCCTGGCGTGGCTCGTGCGGTGGGTGGGGGTGGTGCGGGGGGAGCGGAGGGTTCGGCGGCGGCTCGCCGGGCTGATGGCCGCCGCGGAAGTGGCGCCGGACGCACGGAGGTTCCCGGTGCGGAGCTTGGTGCGGCGGTGGCTGCCCGCCGTGGCGGTGGGGTGTGCCGGGTGGGTGCTGGTCGGTGGGGTCGCCGGGGCCGGGGTGGGGCTGGCCGGTGCGGTTGCCCTGGACCGGTGGCGGGGGCGGCGGGTCGCTTCCGAAGGCGCGGTGTACGACGCCGCCGAGGCGGCCCGGCAACTTCCCCTCGCCGCTGACCTGCTGGCGGCCTGCATCGCCGCCGGCGCCGGGCCGGTGATCGCGGCGCAGGCCGTGGGCGAGGCGTTGGGCGGGCCGGTGGGGGAGGGACTGGCGCGGGGCGCGGCCGAAGTGCGGCTGGGAGGTGAACCGGGCGAGGCGTGGCGGAAGTTGGGGGCGCTGCCGGGCGCCGGGGCGCTGGCGCGGTTGCTGGAGCGGGCCGATGTGTCCGGGCTTCCGGCGGCCGGACCGGTCGCCCGCATCGCCGCCGACGCCCGCGCCAGCTGGGCGCGTGCCGCGACGGCCCGGGCGCGGCGGGCGGCGGTCCTGGTCACCGTGCCGGTGGGGCTGTGCTTTTTGCCCGCGTTCATCGCGGTGGGCGTGCTGCCCGTGGTGATCGGGCTGGCCGACGGGGTGCTGGAAGGGGGTGGGGGATGACCGGCCTTCGGCTCTGACCAGCAGTTGTGTCAACGGAACTAATCCTTACGGGGGTTGCAATGAACAAGGCAATGAACAAGGCGATGAACAGGGCAGTGGACGCAGTACGGGCGCGCATGCGGGCCTGCCTCGGACGGCGGGACTCGGGGATGGTGACCTCCGAGTACGCGATGGGGATCATCGCGGCGGTGGCGTTCGCCGTGGTGCTGTACAAGGTGGTCACCAGCGGGCAGGTCAACGCGGAACTCCAGGCCATCGTGAAGCGGGCGCTCGATGCGCGGATGTGAACGGCGCGGCGCCGACCGGGGGTTCGTGACGGCGGAGTCGGCCGTGGTGCTGCCCGTGCTGGTGATGTTCGCGATGGCGCTGGTGTGGGGGCTGCTCGTGATCGCCGCCCAGATCCAGTGCGTGGACGCGGCCCGCACGGGCGCCCGCGCCGCGGCGCGCCAGGACCCGGCCGACGCGGTCACCGCGGTCACCCGGGAGGCCGCCCCGTCCGGCGCGGAGGTCACCGTCAGCCGCACCGGGGACCGGGTCCGGGTGCTCGTCGTGGCCAAGCCGCCGGTGCTGCGGGGACTGCCCTTCGAGGTACGGGAGGAGGCCGTGGCGGCGGTGGAGGAGGGCGGGGTGGGGCCGGCTGCTCCGCCTACCGGGGCGGTGCCGGACTTGGCGGCGGTGCCGGACACCGAGGTCGCGCCGGACACCGGGGCGGAGCCGAAAGTCGGGGCGGTGCCGGAAGCCGGGCCCGGCACCGGGGTGGGTCCATGAGCCCCCACTACTCGGATGACCCGCACTCGGGTGACCCGCGCTCGGGTGACCCCCACTCGGGTGACCCGCACTCGGGTGACCGCCGCCCCGACGACCGCGGCTCCGCCACCGTATGGACCGTCGCCACCCTGGCCGTCCTCTGCGTGGTGTTCGCGGTCGTGCTTGCCCTCGGCCAAGCCGTGGTCACCCGGCACCGTGCGGCGGGCGGCGCCGATCTCGCCGCCCTCGCGGCGGCGGACCACTGGGCGGAAGGCGCCGCAGCGGCCTGTGAGCGGGCGGAGAGGGTGGCCCGGGACCAGGGCACCCGGCTGGTGCAGTGTGTGCTCGTGGGTGACGTCTCGGACGTGTCCGCGGCCGCGGGCCGGGGACCGTTCGCCGCGGAGGTCAGGGCGCGGGCGGGGCCTCCGTCTCCGGCGGGGCCCCCGTCTCCGCCGGGGTCTCCTTCTCAGGCGCCCCCCGCAGGAGTTCCGTGAGCAGCCGTACCGCGCCCCTCTTGTGCAGCGGGTCGTTGCCGTTGCCGCACTTCGGGGACTGGATGCAGGACGGGCAGCCGGCCTCGCACTCGCAGGAGGCGATGGCCTCGCGGGTGGCGGTGAGCCAGGCGCGGGCGGTGTGGAAGGCGCGCTCCGCGAAGCCCGCGCCGCCGGGATGGCCGTCGTAGACGAAGACCGTCGGGAGCAGCGTGTCGGGGTGCAGGGGGACGGAGACGCCGCCGATGTCCCAGCGGTCGCAGGTCGCGAAGAGGGGCAGCAGGCCGATCGACGCGTGCTCGGCGGCGTGCAGGGCGCCGCCGAGGATCTCCGGAGTGATCCGGGCCGCGTCGAGCTGGTCCTCGGTGACCGTCCACCACACCGCGCGCGTGCGCAGCGTCCGAGGAGGGAGGTCGAGCTTGGTCTCGCCCAGGACCTCGCCGGTGATCAGGCGCCGGCGGAGGAAGGAGACGACCTGGTTGGTGACTTCGACGGAGCCGTAGCAGAGGCGCCCGTCGCCCCAGGGGATCTCGGTGTCCGTCTCCAGGACGGTGATGGACGTCGTGTCGCGGGCGACCGTGGCGTAGGAGGGGCTGGCCTCCTGGACCAGGGCGACGGAGTCCTCCAGGTCCAGGGAGCGCACCAGGTAGGTGCGGCCCTGGTGCAGATGGACCGCGCCCTCGTGCACGGTGGCGTGGGCGGCGCCGGCGTCGACCGTGCCGAGCAGCCGTCCCGTACCGGACTCGACGACCTGGACCGGGCGGCCGCCCCCGCCGCGGATGTCGGTGAGGTCGGCGGCCCGTTCCCGGCGGGTCCAGTGCCAGGCACTGGTCCGGCGGCGGAGCAGCTTCGCGGCCTCCAGCTGGGGGAGCAGTTCCTCGCAGGCCGGGCCGAACAGCGCCAGGTCCTCCTCGGTCAGCGGCAGTTCCGCCGCCGCGGCGCACAGGTGCGGGGCGAGGACGTACGGGTTGTCGGGGTCGAGGACGGTGGACTCCACGGGCCGGTCGAACAGGGCCTCGGGGTGGTGGACGAGGAACGTGTCCAGCGGGTCGTCCCGGGCTACCAGGACGGCGAGCGCGCCCTGGCCGGAGCGGCCGGCCCGGCCCGCCTGCTGCCACAGCGACGCGCGCGTGCCCGGGTAGCCGGCGATCACCACGGCGTCCAGGCCGGAGACGTCGATGCCGAGTTCCAGGGCGGTGGTCGCGGCGAGACCGAGGAGTTCGCCGGAGTGCAGGGCCTGTTCGAGGGCACGGCGCTCCTCGGGGAGGTAGCCGCCGCGGTAGGCCGCCACGCGCCGGGCGAGCGAGCGGTCGACCTCGGCGAGGCGTTCCTGGGCGATCACCGAGATCAGCTCGGCGCCCCGCCGGGAGCGGACGAAGGCGACCGAGCGCACGCCCTGGACGGCGAGGTCGGTCAGCAGGTCGGCGGTCTCGGCGGTGGCGGTACGGCGGACCGGGGCGCCCCTCTCGCCCTGCATCTCGGTGAGCGGGGGCTCCCAGAGGGCGAACACCAGTTCACCGCGCGGTGAGGCGTCGTCGGCCACCTCCACCACCGGCAGGCCGGTCAGGCGGCGGGCGGCGACCGAAGGCTCGGCGGAGGTCGCGGAGGCCAGCAGGAAGACGGGAGAGGAGCCGTAGCGGGCGCACAGGCGGCGCAGCCGGCGCAGCACTTGGGCCACGTGCGAGCCGAAGACGCCCCGGTAGGTGTGGCACTCGTCGATGACGACGTACTTCAGCGACTTCAGGAAGGAGGACCAGCGGGGGTGGGACGGGAGGATGCCGCGGTGCAGCATGTCGGGGTTGGTCAGGACGTAGTTGGCGTACTGGCGGATCCACTCGCGTTCCTCGAACGGCGTGTCCCCGTCGTACACCGCGGGCCGGACGGAATTGCCGAGCGGTTGTGAAAGTTCCTTCACCGATCTGCACTGATCCGCCGCGAGAGCCTTGGTCGGCGACAGGTAGAGCGCGGTGGCGCCGCGGCCGTTGGCGGCCTCGGAGCCGTCCAGGAGGGCGGAGAGCACGGGCACCAGATAGGCCAGCGACTTGCCGGACGCGGTGCCGGTGGCGACGACCACCGACTCGCCGTCCAGGGCGTGCTCGGCGGCGCGTGCCTGATGGGCCCAGGGGTGATCGACACCGCACGCCCGCACGGCCGCGATCACCTCGGATCGAATCCGGTCAGGCCAGACGGCATGCCGACCCTCCCGCGGGGGCACATGCTCCGTATGAGTGATGCGCGAAGCCCGGCTCGGCCCCGAGGCGAGCCGGCCCAGGACCGTGCCCGGGTCCACCCGGGAAGCGGGGCCCGTCGGGGGTCGATCGGATCGGTGATTCTCGGCCATCGGCACCGAGTGTGTCACTGGCGTGACGGACAATGGGACCAAGGCGTCGTGCACGCCCGCCGGTAAGTGATTGAATGCCATCGCGGCTGGCGAACCGTCCTGGGGGCTTCAAGCCGAGGTGTCCCGCGGGACGACCGCTCGATTAGCAAGGTGCTGGAGGATCCGTGGACCTGTCCCTGTCGACCCGTACCGTCGGCGATCGTACGGTCGTCGAGGTCGGTGGCGAAATCGACGTATATACCGCGCCCAAGTTGCGCGAACAGCTGGTCGAGCTGGTGAACGACGGGAGTTTCCACCTCGTCGTCGACATGGAGGGCGTGGACTTCCTCGACTCCACCGGGCTCGGCGTGCTGGTCGGCGGCCTGAAGCGGGTGCGTGCCCATGAGGGCTCGCTGCGCCTGGTCTGCAACCAGGAGCGCATTCTGAAGATCTTCCGCATCACCGGCCTCACCAAGGTGTTCCCGATCCACACCTCGGTCGAGGAAGCGGTGGCGGCGACCGACTGATCACCGCCTTCGGGCTTCGGCCCCGGGACGGAAGTAGTTCGAGAAGGAGGACCGGGCTTCGGCGGCCCGGCCCTCCGGACAGCACGCCCGTAGTTGCGAGGGGGATGCATGGCCACCGTTGAACTCCGCTTCAGCGCGCTGCCCGAGCACGTCAGGACCGCCCGACTGGTGGCGGCAGCGGTGGCGCGCAGGGCCGGAGTGGACGAGGCCGTACTCGACGAGGTGCGCCTCGCGGTCGGTGAGGCCTGCAGCCGTGCCGTCGGACTGCATCAGCTGGGCGGCGTCACGGCACCGGTGAAGGTGGTGCTGATCGAGGAGGAGAAGCAGTTCTCCATCGAGGTCGGCGACGAGGCGCCGCGCTCCGCCCCGGGCGACCGGGCGCCGGGCGCCGGGGCCGATGACGTGGAGGCCGAGGAGGACGAGATGGGCCTCGCGGTCATCAGCGGGCTCGTCGACGACGTCGAGGTCACCGCCGGGGAGCACGGCGGGCTGATCCGTATGACCTGGCCGAGCATTCCGGCCGTCACCGAACTTCCCTGACGTTCTCCGCGAAGATCACCCGAAGGGCCCTACCGCTGGTAGGGCCCTTCGGCATTTCGTGAATTCCTTCACGATCAATCCCCCCGATAATTCGATCAGGTTCCTGCTGGGCCGAATCGCGACGTCAATGCCTTTGAGGCATTAGCTCGTTCGGGTTCCGTGGTCGGGGGTCGATCATTTGCTGAAGGGCATGCGAAGATTAATTCCGTTTACCGCGCACTGTTTTGATCAGGTTCCGGTACCTACAATCCGTCCACATCTTGAGCTCAGCCCAAGCGTCAAGGAGGACGAATGGCGGGGCTTTCTACCCCTCATCAGTTGGATCAGCCCACAACCTTCGCAGCCGCAGTCCTGACCGATGGCAACCGCGGACTGATCGTGGTCATCGGCGTCGTCGCCCTGGCGGCGCTCGTGGTGGCCGGCATCCTGCTGCGCCAGGTGCTCGCGGCGGCCGAGGGCACCGACAGCATGAAGAAGATCGCGACGGCCATCCAGGAAGGCGCCAACGCCTATCTGGCCCGGCAGATGCGCACGCTCGGCGTATTCGCCGTGGTCGTGTTCTTCCTGCTCATGCTGCTCCCCGCGGACGACTGGAATCAGCGCATCGGCCGATCGGTGTTCTTCTTGATCGGCGCCGCGTTCTCGGCGGCCACCGGCTATATCGGCATGTGGCTCGCCGTACGCAGCAATGTGCGGGTGGCCGCCGCGGCCAGGGAAGCGACCCCGGCGGAGGGTGAGCCGGAAAAGGATCTCACCGCCGTCTCGCACAAAGCCATGAAGATCGCTTTCCGCACGGGCGGCGTCGTCGGCATGTTCACGGTGGGGCTCGGTCTGCTGGGAGCCTCCTGTGTGGTGCTGGTGTACGCGGCCGACGCGCCGAAGGTGCTCGAGGGCTTCGGTCTGGGTGCCGCGCTGATCGCGATGTTCATGCGGGTCGGCGGCGGCATCTTCACCAAGGCCGCCGACGTCGGCGCCGACCTGGTCGGCAAGGTCGAGAAAGGCATTCCGGAGGACGACCCGCGCAATGCCGCGACCATCGCCGACAACGTGGGCGACAACGTCGGCGACTGCGCGGGCATGGCGGCCGACCTCTTCGAGTCGTACGCCGTCACCCTGGTCGCCGCGCTGATCCTCGGCATGGCCGCCTTCGGCGACGCCGGACTCGCCTTCCCGCTGCTGGTGCCCGCGATCGGCGTGATCACGGCCATGATCGGCATCTTCGCCGTGGCCCCGCGCCGCAGCGACCGCAGCGGCATGACGGCGATCAACCGCGGCTTCTTCATCTCCGCGGTGATCTCGCTGGTCCTGGTGGCCATCGCGGTCTTCGTCTACCTGCCCTCGTCCTACGCCGACCTGGACGGCGTCACCGACGCGACCATCCAGGGCAAGAGCGGCGACCCGCGGATCCTCGCGCTCGTCGCCGTGGCGATCGGCATCCTGCTCGCCGCCGTCATCCAGCAGCTGACCGGCTACTTCACCGAGACCAACCGCCGGCCGGTGCGGGACATCGGCAAGAGCTCCCTGACCGGTCCCGCGACGGTCGTCCTCGCCGGTGTCTCCGTCGGCCTCGAATCGGCCGTCTACACCGCCCTGTTGATCGGCCTCGGCGTCTACGGAGCCTTCCTGCTCGGCGGTACGTCGATCATGCTGGCGCTGTTCGCGGTGGCGCTGGCCGGTACCGGCCTGCTCACCACGGTCGGTGTGATCGTCGCCATGGACACCTTCGGGCCGGTCTCCGACAACGCCCAGGGCATCGCCGAGATGTCCGGCGACGTCGAGGGCGCGGGCGCACAGGTGCTCACCAACCTGGACGCGGTCGGCAACACCACCAAGGCCATCACCAAGGGCATCGCCATCGCCACCGCGGTCCTCGCGGCCGCGGCGCTCTTCGGCTCCTACCGCGACGCCATCACCACCGGCGCGCGGGACGTGGGCGAGAAGCTGTCGGGCGACGACGCGCCACTGAGCCTGATGATGGACATCTCGCAGCCCAACAACCTCGTCGGCCTCATCGCCGGCGCGGCGGTCGTCTTCCTCTTCTCCGGACTGGCCATCAACGCCGTGTCCCGGTCGGCCGGTTCGGTGGTCTACGAGGTGCGGCGGCAGTTCCGCGAGCGGCCCGGGATCATGGACTACACGGAGAAGCCGGAGTACGGCAAGGTCGTCGACATCTGTACGCGGGACGCGCTCAGGGAACTGACGACTCCCGGTCTGCTCGCCGTGATGGCGCCCATCTTCATCGGGTTCACGCTCGGCGTCGGCCCCCTCGGCGCCTTCCTGGCGGGCGCGATCGGCGCGGGCACGCTGATGGCGGTGTTCCTGGCCAACTCCGGCGGTGCCTGGGACAACGCCAAGAAACTCGTCGAGGACGGCCACCACGGCGGCAAGGGCAGCGAGGCCCACGCCGCCACGGTGATCGGCGACACGGTCGGCGACCCCTTCAAGGACACCGCCGGCCCCGCGATCAACCCGCTGCTGAAGGTGATGAACCTGGTGGCGCTGCTGATCGCTCCCGCGGTGATCGATTTCTCGTACGGCGACGACGAGAACATCGGCGCACGGGTACTGATCGCGGTGCTGTCGTTCCTGGTGATCGCCGGTGCGGTGTACCTCTCCAAGCGGCGCGGGATCGCCATGGGCGACGACGACAGCGCGGAGCGGACGGCCGACTCGGACGACCGGGCGGTGATTTCGGGGACCTAGTCGCACGGCCCGGCTCACCAGGGCGGGCGAGAGGCGCGTACGGACGCGCTTCCCGCCCGCTCTGTGCGTTCACGTCCCCTTCGTGAGCCTTCTCTCACATGGTGCAAATGGTCCAGAAGTGGACGCAACGGACAGTCGGCGTAGGGATCTCGCCCCTCTGCCGTGTATGTTCCGGGGCCGAGAGCCATGGAAGGGACCAATCCGGTGAACAAGAAGCTCACGGCCGCGCTGTCCGGCGGTGCGGTACTGGTAATGGCGCTGTCGGGATGCAGCAGTGATGACGGCAACGAGAAGCTCGACGCCTGGGCCAAGCAGGTCTGTGACGCCGTAAAGCCGCAGGCCAAGAAGATCGAGGCCGCCAACATCGCCATCCAGAAGGAGACCTCGGACAACAGCTCGCCGGAGGACGTCCAGAAGACCGACGCCAAGGCGTTCCAGGACATGTCCGACGCCTACAAGGCGATCGGCGACGCCGTGGACAAGGCCGGCGCGCCGGACGCCGGGGACGCCAAGAACAGCGAGAAGAAGCAGCAGGACGCGGTCAAGGAGCTCAACAGCATCTCCGCGTCCTACGCCTCCCTGAAGAAGCAGGTCGACGAACTCGACACCAAGGACCAGGCGAAGTTCGCGGACGGCCTCAAGGACATCGCCACCGAGCTGAACAAGCTGAGCACCAGCGGCAGCAACGCCCTCAAGGAACTGGAGGAGGGCGAGGTCGGCCAGGCGATGGCGAAGCAGTCCAGCTGCAACGCGGCGTCCGGGGCGGCCACGGCCGCGGCGAGCTGACGCCGAGCAGCCGCGAGGAGCGGGTAGTGCGGGTCACAATGGGGGCGTGAGTACCTCCAGGCTGCCCGCTCTGCCCGCTTCCGATCGTTCCGACGTCACCGCCCGGCTGCGGGAGGCCCTGCTCGGGGCCTCCTTCACCGCCGACGGGCTGCTCGAACTGCTCGGGGCGCCCGCGTACGCGGCGCTCGCCCGCAGCGAGACCGTCCCCGCGCTCCGGGCGACCCGCGGGGACACGCCGCTGGAGACGCTCGTCCGGCTGTTCCTTCTCCAGCAGCCCGTCCCGCACGCGCGCGTGGCGGACGTGCTGCCCGTCGACCCGTGCCTGGAGACCGGCTGGCTGGTCGAGGCCGGCGGTGACGAGCTGGCCGCGACCGTGGATGTACGGCCCTACGGCGGCCCCGCGGACGAGGACTGGTTCATCGTCTCGGACCTCGGATGCGCCGTCGGCGGCGCCGGGGGCATCGGCAGCACCGAGGAGGGCGTCGTCCTCGGCGTCGGCGGCGCCTCCACGACCCTGGCGGGCATCACCGTCCGTACGCCCGTCCCCGCCGCCCTCGATCTCGGCACCGGCTCCGGGATCCAGGCCCTGCACGCCGCCCAGCACGCCACGCGCGTGACGGCGACCGATCTCAACCCGCGCGCGCTGCACATCACCGCGCTGACCCTCGCCCTGTCCGGCGCGCCGGCCGCGGATCTGCGCGCGGGCTCGCTGTTCGAGCCGGTCCGGGACGACGAGACGTACGACCTGATCGTCTCCAACCCGCCCTTCGTGATCTCGCCGGGTGCGCGGCTGACGTACCGGGACGGCGGGATGGGCGGGGACGATCTGTGCCGGTCGCTCGTTCAAGGGGCGGGGGAGCGGCTGAACGAGGGCGGGTTCGCGCAGTTCCTCGCCAACTGGCAGCACGTCGCGGGGGAGGACTGGCAGGACAGGCTGAGGTCATGGGTGCCGCGCGGGTGCGACGCGTGGATCGTCCAGCGCGAGGTGCAGGACGTCACGCAGTACGCCGAGCTGTGGCTGCGGGACGCCGGCGACCACCGCGGTGACCCCGCCGAGTACCAGGCGCGGTACGACGCCTGGCTGGACGAGTTCGAGGCGCGCAAGGTGAAGGCCGTGGGCTTCGGCTGGATCACGCTGCGCAGGACGGACGCCGCCGTGCCCTCCGTCACCGTGGAGGAGTGGCCGCACCCCGTCGAGCAGCCGCTCGGCGACACGGTACGGGCGCATTTCGGCCGCCTCGACTACCTGCGGGCGCACGACGACGCGGCCCTGCTCGAAGGGCACTTCCGGCTCGCCGCGGAGATCGTCCAGGAGCAGGTCGGACTGCCCGGCGCCGAGGACCCCGAGCATGTCGTGCTGCGCCAGAACCGCGGGATGCGCCGGGCCACCAAGGTGGACACGGTCGGCGCCGGGTTCGCGGGCGTGTGCGACGGCACGCTCAGCGCGGGGCGCATCCTGGACGCCATCGCCCAGCTGGTCGGCGAGGACCCGGTGCTGCTGCGCGACCGTACGCCCGCGCAGATCCGGCTGCTGGTGGAGCAGGGGTTCCTGGATCCGGCGTGAGGGCGGGGCGGCCGGGGGCCGGGGGTGCCTGGGGTCGGGGTCCCTGGCATCCGGGGGTGCCTGGGGCCGGGGGTGCCTCACAGGGCTCCTCGCGGGCCGCTCAAGGGGCGTGAATTCGGCCGACATCCTGCGCCTGGATCGCCGGCCGACATCCTGTGCCCGGATCGGCGGCCGACATCCTTCGCCTGGATTCCGGCGGCACCCCTGGCGACGACCCCCGCGGGCCCCGCCGCCGCGTCGGCCCGGCGTTCACCTCGGGTTCGCCCGGCCGCTTCCCGCGCGTGTCAGCCTCGCGGTGCCGAGGCATGCGGGGAGCGGGGAAAAGGGGGCAGGGGCGCCATGGAGAGCGGACCGGCGATCTTCGCGGGACTGGTGTTCGCCCTGTTCGGAGCCGGGCTCCTGGTGTGGACGGCGGCCCGGGTGCGGCACCGGGAACCGGTCGCCCACGGTGTGAACCCCGTCGCATCCGCGACCCTCGCGAGCTGTGCCGCGGTGATCGCGCTCGTCCTCGCCGTGTGGTGCTTCACCCGCCTGTGAGAACCGCTGTTGGTACCGGGCCCACGCTGGGACTCCGATAACTGGGAGGCACTCCTCCGGAAACGCTCGAAAAGGCCGGTGGGCACTCCGGGCGGCAGGAATGGCGGTAGTCGGGTTACCGTTCGAGTGGCCGTTGCGGGCTTTTCCCGTTTGACACGGGGGCGGGATGTACCGTCACACTCCGCAGCGTCACCAGTACCCGACCCCGGGAGAGCAAGGCCTGGGGAGATCACCCAGCGTCGACCGGAGAGAAGAGCGAAGTTGTCCCCGACCAGCGAGACCGCGAAGGGCGGCCGCCGCCGACTCGTCATCGTCGAGTCGCCTGCCAAGGCGAAGACGATCAAGGGCTATCTCGGCCCCGGATACGTTGTCGAGGCGAGCGTCGGGCACATCCGCGACCTCCCCAACGGCGCCGCGGAGGTGCCGGAGAAGTACACCGGTGAGGTCCGCCGCCTCGGTGTGGACGTAGAACATGACTTCGCGCCGATCTATGTGGTCAACGCCGACAAGAAGGCCCAGGTCAAGAAGCTCAAGGACCTGCTGAAGGATTCGGACGAGCTCTACCTCGCCACCGATGAGGACCGCGAGGGCGAGGCCATCGCCTGGCACCTCCAGGAGGTGCTCAAGCCCAAGGTCCCGGTCAAGCGGATGGTCTTCCACGAGATCACCAAGGCCGCGATCCAGGCAGCCGTGGCCAACCCCCGGCAGCTGAACCAGAAGCTGGTGGACGCCCAGGAGACCCGCCGCATCCTCGACCGCCTCTACGGCTACGAGGTCTCGCCGGTCCTGTGGAAGAAGGTCATGCCGCGGCTGTCGGCGGGCCGCGTCCAGTCGGTCGCCACCCGGCTCGTGGTGGAGCGGGAACGCGAGCGCATCGCGTTTCGTTCCGCTGAGTACTGGGACCTGACGGGCACCTTCGCGACCGGCCGCGCCGGGGACTCGTCGGACCCGTCGTCGCTGGTCGCCCGCCTCCAGAGCGTCGACGGCAGGCGGGTCGCCCAGGGCCGCGACTTCGGCTCCCTGGGACAGCTCAAGAGCGCGAACACCCTTCACCTCGACGAGGCGAACGCCCGCGCCCTGGCCGCCGCCCTGGAGCAGACGCGGTTCGCGGTCCGCTCGGTCGAGTCCAAGCCGTACCGCCGCTCGCCGTACGCCCCCTTCCGTACGACGACGCTCCAGCAGGAGGCGTCGCGCAAGCTCGGTTTCGGCGCGAAGGCGACCATGCAGGTCGCCCAGAAGCTGTACGAGAACGGCTACATCACGTACATGCGTACGGACTCCACGACGCTCAGCGACACCGCCGTCGCCGCCGCCCGTGCGCAGGTCACGCAGTTGTACGGCGCCGACTACCTGCCCGCCGCCCCGCGCACCTACGCCGGGAAGGTCAAGAACGCGCAGGAGGCGCACGAGGCGATCCGCCCCTCGGGTGATCGTTTCCGCACGCCCGCCGAGACCGGACTGACCGGCGACCAGTTCAGGCTCTACGAGCTGATCTGGAAGCGGACCGTCGCTTCCCAGATGAAGGACGCGACCGGCAACAGCGTGACCGTGAAGATCGCCGGCACCGCCGCCGACGGCCGGGACGTCGAGTTCAGCGCCTCCGGCAAGACGATCACCTTCCACGGCTTCCTCAAGGCCTACGTCGAGGGCGCCGACGACCCGAACGCCGAGCTGGACGACCGCGAGCGCCGGCTGCCCCAGGTCAGCGAGGGCGACGCGCTCAGCGCCGAGGAGATCACGGTCGACGGGCACGCCACCAAGCCCCCGGCCCGCTACACCGAGGCCAGCCTGGTCAAGGAGCTCGAAGAGCGCGAGATCGGCCGCCCGTCGACGTATGCCTCGATCATCGGCACGATCCTCGACCGCGGCTATGTCTTCAAGAAGGGCACGGCCCTGGTGCCGTCCTTCCTGTCCTTCGCCGTGGTCAACCTCCTGGAGAAGCACTTCGGGCGGCTCGTCGACTACGACTTCACCGCCAGGATGGAGGACGACCTCGACCGCATCGCCCGCGGTGAGGCGCAGTCCGTGCCGTGGCTGAAGCGGTTCTACTTCGGTGAGGGCGAGGCCGCGGCCGCCGGCGGCGCCGCCGAGGCGGGCAACGGCGACGGGGACCACCTCGGTGGCCTCAAGGAGCTGGTGACCGACCTGGGCGCGATCGACGCGCGCGAGGTGTCCTCGTTCCCGGTGGGCGACGGCATCGTGCTGCGGGTCGGCCGCTACGGCCCGTACATCGAGCGCGGCGAGAAGGATTCCGAGAACCACCAGCGCGCGGACATCCCCGAGGACCTGGCGCCCGACGAGCTGTCCGTGGAGCTGGCCGAGGAACTGCTCGCCAAGCCGAGCGGCGACTTCGAGCTGGGCACCGACCCGGCGACCGGTCACCAGATCGTCGCCAAGGACGGCCGCTACGGCCCGTACGTCACCGAGATCCTCCCCGAGGGCACCCCGAAGACCGGCAAGAACGCCGTGAAGCCGCGGACGGCCTCGCTGTTCAAGTCGATGGCGCTGGACACGGTGACGCTCGACGACGCCCTGAAGCTGATGTCGCTGCCGCGGGTCGTCGGCACCGACGCCGAGGGCCAGGAGATCACCGCGCAGAACGGCCGCTACGGCCCGTATCTGAAGAAGGGCACGGACTCGCGTTCGCTGCAGTCCGAGGACCAGCTCTTCACGATCACCCTCGAAGAGGCGCTGGAGATCTACTCCCAGCCCAAGCAGCGTGGCCGGGCCGCCGCCAAGCCGCCGCTGAAGGAGCTGGGCACCGACCCGGTCAGCGAGAAGCCGGTCGTGGTGAAGGACGGCCGCTTCGGACCGTACGTCACCGACGGGGAGACCAACGCGACCCTGCGCTCCGGCGACAGCGTCGAGGAGATCACCCCGGAGCGCGGCTTCGAGCTGCTCGCCGAGAAGCGCGCCAAGACGCCCGCCAAGAAGACGGCGAAGAAGGCGACGACGAAGAAGACCGCCGCCAAGAAGGCCCCGGCCAAGAAGGCGACGGCCGCCAAGAAGACCGCGGCGAAGAAGACCACGACCGCGAAGAAGACCGCGGCGAAGAAGGCGACGGCCGCCAAGCCGGCCGCGGAGGACTGAGCCGGACCCGGCTGAATCCCCGGACTTCTTCGCGAAACGAACGCCCCGGCATCACTCTTTGGTGTCGGGGCGGGCGTACGTTCGGACGGCCCCCGCGGACTGTCGGTGGCTGCCGATAGGCTGAATGCATGACGCGTGCCGAGCAGCCAACGGCCCATCCGCCGGCCCCCGACGACGCCCTCGCGGCGGACTCGCGCGAACGCGCCGTCCGCGCCCTGCTGCGCCGACCGC
The DNA here is from genome assembly GCF_053592135.1 of Streptomyces sp. NPDC002784. NCBI lineage: Bacteria > Bacillati > Actinomycetota > Actinomycetes > Kitasatosporales > Streptomycetaceae > Streptomyces > Streptomyces sp. NPDC002784. The sequence continues at coordinate 94,334 of NZ_JBSFVD010000014.1, forward strand.
AGCTCAAGCGGTTGTGGAGCGCACAGCTGGTGGGCAGCGTGGGCGATGTCCTCGCCCTGCTGGTGCTGGTCCTCCTCGCGCTCCAAGCGGCCATCGCCGAGGGGTCCTTCGGCGGGGGATACCGGGGCGTGGCGTTCGCAGTGGCGACCGTCTTCGGGGCGCGGATCCTCGCGACCCTCCTCTTCGGCGCCGTCCTGCTCGGCCCGCTCACCTCGCTGACCTCCCAGGAAGGGCCGCTCGACCGCCGCTGGACGATGGTCGGCGCGGACGGCGTGCGGGCCGCGCTGCTGATCGTCGCGCCGCTGTGGATCGACTGGACGCCGGACAACGCCCTGGCCCTGCTGCTGGTGACCGTCTTCGTGACCGGAGTCGCCGAGCGGTTCTGGGCCGTGTGCCGGGAGAGCGCGGCGCCCGCCCTGCTGCCCGCCCCGCCACCGGAGGGCGCGACGGTCCGCCCGCTGCCGGACCACATGGACGCGCTGCGCCGACTGTCCCTGCGCACCGGCTTCCTCGCGGTGCCGCTCGCGGCCGCCGCGCTGGTCACCGCGGCCCTGTTCAACAACCTGCTGGCCACCGGGATCGACTGGTTCGGCGAGCACCAGGCCGCGCTGCCCTCGTACGTCGCGGCCGGTCTGTTCGCCGCGTCCCTGTCCGTGCTGACCTTCCTGGAACTGCCCGATACCCGCACCCCACGCGCGCGTTCCCCGCTGGAGGGACTGCGCCGCCCCAAGACGGGCACCGCTGTCGACAAGGGCCGAACCGGCGCGATCCCGCTGCTGGTGCCGGCCTGCGCGTCCGTCGCGGGCGCGGTGGCCGCCACCGTCGCCGTGTCGGTGCTGCACGCCAAGGACCTGGGCGGCGGCCCGGTGCTGTACGGCCTGCTGGTGCTCGCGCTGACCGGCGGAGTCGTCGTCGGCATCCGTACGGCGCCCAAGGCGCTGGTCTCGCTGTCGCGGCGCCGCCTGCTGGCGCTGGCCATCGCGCTCACCGGCGTCGCGCTGCTCACCGCGGGTCTCGTCCCGGACGTCACCACCGTCCTGCTGGTCGTCGCCCTCGCGGGCGCCGCCGCGGGCGTGGCCGCCAACACCGGTCACACGCTGCTGGACCAGGAGACCGAGGAGTTCCGCCGCCCCCGCACGACCGAGCATCTGCACGCGGTCGTACGGGTGTTCGTGGCGCTCGGCGCGGTCGTCGCGCCCCTGGTGGCCGCGGCGATCGGCCCGCACCGGCTGGAGAGCGGCCGGTTCGTGTTCGCGCACGGAGGTGCCGCGTTCACGCTGATGCTGGTCGGCGCGCTGCTGCTGCCGGTGGCCGCGCTGGTGCTGGCCAAGGTGGACGACCGGTCCGGTGTGCCGCTGCGGCACGATCTGCGCGACGCGCTGCGCGGCGGTGACGACCCCGAGCAGGCGCCCACCGCGTCCGGCTTCTTCCTCGCCCTGGAGGGCGGCGACGGCGCCGGCAAGTCCACCCAGGCCGAGGCGCTCGCCGAGTGGATCCGGGGCAAGGGCCACGAGGTCGTCGTCACGCGCGAGCCGGGCGCCACGCCGGTGGGCAAGCGGCTGCGCTCGATCCTGCTGGACGTCTCCAGCGCCGGGCTCTCGCACCGCGCGGAGGCGCTGCTGTACGCCGCGGACCGCGCGGAGCACGTCGACACGGTGGTCAGGCCCGCGCTGGAGCGGGGCGCCGTGGTCATCTCCGACCGGTACATCGACTCCTCGGTGGCGTACCAGGGGGCGGGCCGTGACCTCTCGCCCACCGAGATCGCCCGTATCAACCGCTGGGCCACCAACGGTCTGGTGCCGCATCTGACCGTGCTGCTGGACGTCGACCCGGCGACCGCGCGCGAGCGCTTCACCGAGGCGCCGGACCGGCTGGAGTCGGAGCCCGCGGAGTTCCACGCGCGCGTGCGGTCCGGTTTCCTCACGCTGGCCGCCTCCGACCCCGGCCGCTACCTCGTGGTCGACGCGGGCCAGGAGCCGGAGGCCGTCACGACCGTCATCCGGCACCGGCTCGACCAGGCGCTGCCGCTGTCCGAGCAGGAGATCCGGGAGCAGGAGGAGGCGCGGCGCAGGGCCGAGGAGGAGGCCCGCCGCAAGGCCGAGGAAGAGGCCGCCCGCAAGGCCGAGGAGGAGCGGCAGGAGCGCGAGCGCCAGGAGCAGCTCGCCCGGCTGCGCGCCGAGGAGGAGGAGCGCAAGCGCCGCGAGCTGGAGGAGGCGCAGCGCCGCGAGGCCGAACGGCAGGCGGAGGAGGCCCGGCAGCGCGCCGAGGAGGCGGCTCGCCGTGCCGAGGAGGAGCGGCAGCGGCTGCTCGCCGAGGAGAAGGCCCGCGCCGAGGAAGAGGCCCGCCGCAGGGCGGAGGAGGAACGCCGCCGCAGGCAGGCCGAGGAGGAGGCCCGGCTGCGCGCCGAGGCCGAGGCGCGGCGCCTGGAGAAGCAGCGCAAGGCGGAAGAGGCGCTGCTGCGGGCCGAGGAGGCGCGGCGACTGGCCGAGGCGGCGGCCGCGGCGGCGGAGGTGGCCGGGGCGGGGCCGAAGCGGGCGACTCCGGCGGTGCCTGCGGCCGCGCAGGATGCGGCGACGGTCGCTACGCCGGTGGTGACGCCGACGAATGCCTCTGGCGGGCCTGCGGAGGACACTGCGGTGTTGCCGCGGGCTGGGGCGGGGGCTGGGGCGGGGGCTGTGGCCGCGGGTGCGGCGGGTGCGCGGCGTGCGCCGGGTGCGGATGTGGGGCCTGCGGATTCCCGGGTGACTGATGCCGGGGTGGTGGATTCCCGAGTGGCTGATGCCGGGGGCGCTGATTCCGAGGACACCGCGGAGGTGCCGCGGCCGGGGGAGCCGTCGGGGGCCTCGGAGGAGACGAGCGTGCTGCCGCGGACGGGGGAGCCCTCGGGGGCCTCCGACGAGACGGCGGTGCTGCCTCCGGTGCGGGACGCTGAGGAGACGGCGGTGCTGCGTCCGGTGCGGGACGTGGATGAGGCGGCGGCTGCTCCGGTGCGGGCTGCTGATGACGCGGCGGCGGCTCCGGCGCGGGCCGCTGATGAGACGGCCGTGCTGCCGAAGCTCGCTCCGGGCGCCGCGGACGAGACCGCGGTGTTGCCTCCCGTGCGGGGCGGGGATCCGGCGGACCGGGTTCCCCCGGGGTTCTTCCGGGACGATGCCCGGGACGATGTCCGGGATGATGCCCGGGATGACGCTCGGCGCGACGGGGCGGACGACCGTACGCGGGAGCTGCCGCAGGTTGACGCCGACGGTCAGGCGCGGGGCGATGCGCGGGGCGACGGGCAGGGCGGTTCCGGGGGTGGCGGAGCGCAGTCGGGTCGGCGGCGTCGGCGGCCGCGGTCGGACTGGGCGGAGGAGACGCCGCTGGACGATCTGCCGTCACTCGCGGACGAACTGCTCGGCCCGCGGGATGACGAGCCCGACGACGAGCGCGGCCGGGGGCGGGGGCGGCGCTGAGTCGTCGGCCGGTGTCGGGGATGGGGGCGGCGCTCAAGTCCTCGGTCGGGTGTCGGGGCTGTGGTGCTGCTGAGCGGGCCGGGGCGGTGCTGAGCCGCTGGTTCGTGTCGGTGCGGTGTGGTGTCGAGAAGCGGGCCGGGGCGGCGCTGCGCCTTCGGCTCGTGTCCGTGCCGGTTGCGGTGGCGAGAAGTGGGGCCGCGGGCTGTGTTGAGCTGGCGGTCGGCGTCCGCGCGGCGGTGGGCGGACCTCGTTGTCAGTGGCGACCCGCACAATGGATGCCGTACCGCTGCAGGTGGACGGAAAGGCGGCGTGTGGCATGACCGTGTGGGATGACCTCGTCGGGCAGGAGAAGGTGAGCGAGCAGCTCATCGCCGCTGCCCGGGACGCCGACGCCCTGGTCACCGCGGCCGCCACCCACGTCCCGCCCCCCGAGGCGTCGAAGATGACGCACGCCTGGCTCTTCACGGGCCCCCCCGGCGCCGGCCGCGCCCAGACGGCCCGGGCCTTCGCCGCCGCGCTCCAGTGCGTCAGCCCCGACCGCGCCCTCGGCGGGACCCCCGGCTGCGGCTTCTGCGACGGCTGTCATACGGCGCTGGTGGGCACCCATGCCGACGTCAGCACGGTCGCCGCCGTGGGTTCGCAGATCCTCGTCGACGACATGAGGGACACCGTCCGCAAGTCGTTCACCTCACCGGCCACCGGCCGCTGGCAGATCATCCTGGTCGAGGACGCCGAGCGGCTGAACGAGAAGTCGGCCAACGCCGTCCTGAAGGCGGTGGAGGAGCCTGCCCCCCGTACGGTCTGGATGCTGTGCGCCCCGTCCATCGAGGACGTCCTGCCCACGATCCGCTCCCGCTGCCGCCACCTGAACCTGCGCACGCCCTCCGTCGACGCGATCGCGGACATGCTCGTACGCCGGGAGGGCATCGAGCCCGCGGTCGCCGCCGCCGCGGCCCGCGCCACGCAGGGCCACGTCGACCGGGCGCGCCGGCTGGCCACGGACCCGGCCGCGCGCGAGCGCCGGGCCGCCGTTCTCAAGCTGCCGTTGCGGGTCGAGGACATCGGCGGCTGCCTCAAGGCCGCGCAGGAACTCGTCGACGCGGCGGCCGAGGACGCCAAGCAGCTCGCCGAGGAGATGGACGGCAAGGAGACCGAGGAGCTGAAGACGGCCCTCGGCGCGGCTCAGGGCGGCCGGCTCCCGCGCGGCACGGCGGGCGTGATGAAGGACCTGGAGGACAAGCAGAAGCGCCGCCGCACCCGCACCCAGCGCGACAGCCTCGACCTCGCCCTGACCGACCTCACCGCCTTCTACCGCGACGTCCTCGCCCTCCAGCTCGGCTCCCGCGTGGCCATCGCCAACGCCGACGCCGAGGACACCCTGGAGCGGCTCGCCCGCGGCAGCTCCCCGGAAGCCACGCTGCGCCGGATCGAGGCCATCGCCGCGTGCCGGGACGCGCTGGACCGCAATGTGGCTCCGCTGCTGGCGGTGGAGGCGATGACGATGGCGCTGAGAGCGGGCTGAGACCGGCGGCTCCAGGCGGCAACCGGTCACCATACGGCGCGGCCCACGCGCCAGGCGGGCAGCTCACCCCCACCCCGTCCCCGTCACGATCAACGGCAGGTTGACCACGTAACCCGTATGAGCTGTGATCCTCACGGAGGGCTCTCGTGCCGCTGCACAGAGTTACGCTCGTTTGATGCACCTCAGGCGCCCCCACCCGACCCCCACCCCAAGTCCCCGGTCCCACCGGCACGCCCGTCCCCGGCCCCACGGAGTCCGCGCGGCCGGAGCCCTGATCGGCGTCGCCGCCCTGGTGGTCTCCGCCTGCTCCACGGGCGGCTCGACCACGTCCGCGAGCCCGGCGGCGGAGGCCGCGCTGGCCGCGCTGCCGCAGGCGACCCCGGACGCGCTGTCGCCGTACTACGGCCAGAAGCTGAACTGGCGCGAGTGCGGGATCCCCGGCTTCGAGTGCGCCACGCTGAAGGCGCCGCTCGACTACGCCGAGCCGGGGGAGGGCGACGTCCGGTTGGCCGTCGCCCGCAAAAAGGCCACGGGCCCGGGCAAGCGGATCGGGTCGCTGCTGGTCAACCCGGGCGGGCCGGGAGGCTCGGCGGTCGCCTACCTCCAGGCGTACGCCGGGATCGGCTACCCGGCCGAGGTCCGCGCCCGCTACGACATGGTCGCCCTCGACCCGCGGGGCGTCGCCCGCAGCGAACCGGTCGAATGCCTCGACGGGCCCGAGATGGACACGTACACCCGGACCGATCTGACACCCGACGACGAGCGGGAGCAGACGGCGCTGGTCGAGGCGTACAAGACGTTCGCGGAGGGCTGCGGGGCGGACTCCCCGGAGCTGCTGCGCCATGTGTCCACCGTCGAGGCGGCCCGGGACATGGACATCCTGCGCGCGGTGCTGGGGGACGAGCGGCTGAACTACGTCGGGGCGTCCTACGGCACCTTCCTCGGGGCGACGTACGCGGGGCTGTTCCCCAAGCGCGCCGGCCGGCTGGTCCTGGACGGCGCGATGGACCCGTCGCTGCCCGCCCGCCGGCTGAACCTCGACCAGACCGCGGGCTTCGAGACGGCGTTCCAGGCGTTCGCGCGGGACTGCGTCCAGCAGCCCGACTGCCCGCTGGGCAGGAAGACCGGCGAGGTCGGCAAGAACCTCAAGGCGTTCTTCGGCAAGCTCGACGCCCGGCCGATCCCCACGGGCGACGCGGACGGCCGCGAGCTGGGTGAGTCCCTGGCCACCATCGGCGTGATCGCGGCGATGTACGACGAGGGGGCCTGGGCGCAGCTGCGCGAGGCGTTGACCGCGGCGATGAAGGAGAACGACGGCGCGGGCCTGCTGGCCCTCGCGGACAGCTACTACGAGCGGGACGCGGAGGGCCGCTACTCGAACCTGATGTTCGCCAACGCCGCCGTGAACTGCCTGGACCTCCCGCCCGCCTTCGACACCCCCGAGCAGGTGCGGGACGCCCTGCCGACCTTCGAGAAGGCGTCCCCCGTTTTCGGTGAGGGCCTGGCCTGGGCCTCTCTGAACTGCGCGTACTGGCCGGTGGCCCCCACGGGCGAGCCGCACCGCATCGAGGCGAAGGGCGCGGCCCCGATCGTCGTGGTCGGCACCACCCGCGACCCGGCGACGCCGTACCGCTGGGCCCGCGCGCTGGCCGCCCAGCTCTCCTCGGCCCGCCTCCTCACCTACGAGGGCGACGGCCACACCGCGTACGGCCGGGGCAGCGACTGCATCGACCGCACGGTCAACGCGTACCTCCTGCGAGGGACCCCGCCGGCGGACCGGAAGCGCTGCTCATAGCCCCCGTACCGGCCCCGGTCCCACCCCCGCCGGGGCCGGTACGGAGCACCTTCCGAAACTGTGTAGACTTACCGACGTTGCTGATCGCACCATAGTGCGGACAGCGCGCCGCCTTAGCTCAGATGGCCAGAGCAACGCACTCGTAATGCGTAGGTCTCGGGTTCGAATCCCGAAGGCGGCTCCACCAGGACCCCGGTCGGATCGCTCCGAGCCGGGGTCTTTTTTGCTGCGCGGTAGTGGAAGCGGAAGCGGTAGTGGAAGCGCGCGGACCGGGGGCAGGGGCACCTGCGCGGCGAGGGGGGTGGACGCGGGTCCCGGTCGTTCACCTCCGACGACCGGGACCCTGTGCGTCCCCGGACCGGCCGCGGCGGTAACACTCCCCCGAGCAACGCGTCTTACGCGCGCACCGTCGAGCCGGATCCGATGTAGTGATCACATCAGGTTCCACCAACGGATCGCTAACATGTGGCCAAAGGTTCGCCGTGCCGCAGTCGGCCGACTGGCGTGAAGACGCCGGGGCCATCGTGCCGGACGGGCGGAACGGCAGCGGATCCCGGCGGGTGGCCCGTCGGGGACAGGGTGGCGGAATACCGCCGTCGACCGGCGGAAATCCGCCACGACGGCCGGGCTACGCCGTGGCGCGCGGGGCGCGGGAAGGCAGTGGGCGGCGTGGAGCGGTACGAGCTGCGGTTCGGACTGCTGGGGCCGCCGGTGCTCTACGACCCCGGCGGCGACGGCGCCGTGGTCCGCCCCGTCGGCAGCCCCAAGCTCCGGGCCCTCCTGGCCGCCCTCCTGCTCGAAGCCGGCCGTACCGTCTCCGTCGACGCGCTCAAGGACGCGCTCTGGGGCGGCGCGCCGCCCGCCTCCGCGCACGCCTCCCTGCACAACCACGTCACCCGGCTGCGCCGCCTCCTCGACGACCCGGCGCGACTGCGCGCCGTGTCCCCCGGGTATCTGCTGCGCGTCGACGACGGCGAGCTGGACGTCCATGTCTTCGAGGCGCACCTCGCCACCGCGCGCGCCGCCCACGCCTCCCGGGACTGGCGCCGCGCCCTGTGCGAGTGCACCGCAGCGCTCGCCCTGTGGCGCGGCGCACCCTTGAGCGGACTCCCCGCCGACCTGGGCGGTTACCCGTTCGTGAAACGCCTCAGGGAGGCCCGGCTGCTGCTCCTGGAGTGGCGCTACGACGCCGAGTTGGCCCTCGCCGACGGCCGACCGGACGTCCTGCTCCCGGAGTTGTCCGCCCTCGCCGCCGAACACCCGCTGCGCGAGGCCTACCACCGCCAGCTGATGCTCGCGCTGCATCGCAGCGGACGTCAGGCGGAGGCGCTCGCCGTCCACCGCGACCTGCGGCACCGGCTCGTGGAGGAACTCGGCGTGGAGCCGGGCGTCGCCGTCCGCGGGGCGCACCTGGAGGTGCTGCGGGAGCCGGCGGAGGAAGCGGGCGGCGTTGAGCGCTCTGGAGCTGTGGGTGGGGCCAGGGGCTCGGTGTCTTCCGGAGCTGTGGGTGCGGTCAAGGGCTCGGTGTCTTCCGGAGCTGCGGGCGAGGTCAAGGGCCCGGTGTCTTCCGGAGCTGCGGGTACGGCCAACAGCCTGCCGCCCTCCGGAGCCGCTGGCGAGGCCAAAGTCCCAGCGTCCTCCGGAGCCGCTGGCGAAGCCAACACCCCGGCGCCCTCCAAAGCCCCTGACGAGCCCCACACCCCGGTACCCTCCGGAGCCGTTGCCGACGACGCCAAAACCCCCGCACCCCCCATCCGCCCAGCCCAACTCCCCCCGCCCCCCGCCCACTTCACCGGCCGCACCCATCTCGCCGACGACCTCCGCCGTACCCTCGCCGGTCCTGCCCCCAGCCCCGCCAGCCCCGCCAGCCCCGTCATCACAGTCCTGACCGGCATGGCCGGCCTCGGCAAGAGCGCTCTGGCCCTCCACATCGCCCACGCCCTGACGGACCGCTTCCCCGATGGCCAGCTCTACGTCAACCTGCACGGCGCCACTCCGGGCATGCTCCCCCTCACCTCCGCCCAGGCCCTGGCCGCGCTTCTGCGGGACGTCGGAGCCGACCCCCGCGCCATCCCCGAACACCCCGACGCCGCCGCCGCGTTGCTGCGCTCGATGCTCGCCCCCACCCGCACCCTGCTGGTCCTGGACGACGCCGCGAACGCCGCACAGGTACGCCCCTTGCTCCCCGCGGGCCCCGGCTGCGCCGTGATCATCACCAGCCGTTCCTCCCTCGCCGCCCTCGACGGCGCCCGGCGCATCCCGCTCACGCCCCTGTCCGCCGAGGACAGCGCGGCACTGCTGCGGGCGGTGTCCGGACGCGACGACGGGATCGACGCCGGCCACCCCCTCGTCGAACTCACCGGCCGCCTTCCGCTCGCCCTGCGAGTGGTCGCCGCCCGGCTGGCCGCCCGCCGCGCCCTCACCCCGGAGGTGCTGGCCGGTCAACTGGCCGCCACCGAAGGGCGGTTGCACCACCTGGAGTACGACGACCTCAGCGTCCGCCGCTCCCTGGCCGTCGCGCACGACGCGCTCGCCGCCTCCGACCGCGAGGCCGACCGGGACGCCGCCCTCGTACTGCGCCGCATCGGCGCCCTCGACCTGCCCGAGTACGGCGCCCCCCTGCTGGCCCGCCTGAGCGGCATCGGCACCCGGCGCGCCGAGGACGCCCTCGACCGGCTCGTCGACGTGGCCCTCCTGGAGGAAACGGCACTCGGCCGCTACGTCCCCCACGACCTGGTCCGCGACTTCGCCCGCGAACTGGCCGGCACGGAAGGCGGCACCGCCGTCGTCGAAACCGCCCTGAACTGGTACGCCGCCCTCGCCGAACGCACCCTGACCGCGATCGTCGACCCCGGCCTCGACCAGGACGACCGCCGCCGTCCCACCTCCAGCCAGCCGCCCGAGCACGCGTCCCACGTCACCGGCACCCACCCCTTCACCGGCCCCGAGGAGGCGTTCGCCTGGGGCGACACCGAGCTGAAGAACGTGGTGGCCCTGGCCGAGCGGTACGCCGACGCGCCCGAGCCCCGTATCGCCGCCCGCCTGTGCACGCTGCTGCGCCTGATCTTCCCGTACCTCCAACGCGGCGGCCGGGTCGCCCGAGATGGAGACCCTCGGCCGGGTCGCGCTGCGGGTGGCGCGGCGGCTCGGGGACGAGGCGGCCGAGGCGTACGCCCTCGGTGACCTGGCCGGACTGCACTTCCTGACCGGCCGGCAGAACGACGCCCTCGCCCTCAACGACCAGGCCCTGGCCATCTGGCGGCGGCTCGGCCTCCTCTCCTGGATCCGCCGCTCCCTGAACAACCGTGGCCTGCTGCTCGAAGGACTCGGCCGCTACGAGGAGTCGGGGCGGGCGCTGCGCCAGAGCCTCGCCTACTCGCGGCGGCTGAACGACCCGTACGGCGAGGCCGTGACCCACCAGCACCTCGGGAACCTGTACGAGCACACCGACCCCCGCGCCGCCATCGAGCAGCACCGTCTCTCGCTGGCCATCGGCGAGACGATCGGCAATGCCCTCCTCCAGCTCTACGCGCGGTGCAACATCGGTTACGCCCATCTCACCCTCGGCGAACCGGACGCGGCCGCCCGGCACTTCGAGGAGACCCTGCGGGACCTCGCCGACCAGGGCGACTGGCACGGCGAGTCGCAGGCCCGCCTCGGCCTGGTCCGCTCCCTGCGGCTGCTGGGCCGCACCGAGCGGGCCGCCCACGAGTGCGCCGAACTGCTGCGCCGCGCCGACGCCCGCGCCGACCGCTACATGGGCGGCCTCGCCCGCCACCAGCACGGACTCCTGTTGCGCGAGTCGGGCCGTACCGAGGAGGCCCGCTCGGCATGGACGGCGGCGCGGGACGCACTGGACGGGACCGACGAGAAGACGGTGCTCACCGAACTCGCGACGCTGCTCGCCGCGCACGCCTGATCACTTCGCCGCTCACCACCCCCGCCTGATCACTTCGCTGCTCGCCGCGCACGCCTGATCACCTCGCTCCTCGCCACTCCCGCCGACCACCTGCTCCTCGCCCCCCGCCTGATCACTTCGCGTCCGCATAGCACTCCACCACCGCCGTGGTGAACGGAAACCGCACCGGCGTCTCCCCGAACGTCAGCCGCCCCGCCAGCTCGGCCGCCTCCCGGATCGCCGCCACGACCGCCTCCGCCTCCTCCTCGGGACAGTGCACGATCACCTCGTCGTGCTGGAAGAACACCAGCTCGGCCGCCTTGCCCGCGCAGGCCTGACGCAACGCGGCGAGCAGCAGCAGCGCCCAGTCGGCGGCGCTGCCCTGGACGACGAAGTTACGGGCGAAGCGGCCCCGCGCGCGGGCGTCCGTGGAGGCGTACCCGGGCACCCACTGCGCGGCCTCGTCGGAGTCGTCGCCGACCGGGATGCCCGCCTCCTCCGCCGACTCCTCGCCCGCTCCGGCCGCGGGCGGGCAGGTGCGGCCCAGCCAGGTGCGCACCAGCCGCCCCTCCTCACCGGCCCGCGCCGCGTCGTCGACGTAGGCCACGGCGAGGGGGAAGCGGCGGCGGAGTGCGGCGAGGTTCTTCAGGCCGTCGCCGGAGGTCTGGCCGTAGACCGCGCCGAGCACCGCGAGCTTGGCCTGGGCGCGGTCGCCGGAGAAGGCCCGGTCGGAGACCGACTGGTACAGGTCGCTCTCCCGGCCCGCCACCTCCATCAGACCGGGGTCGCGGGAGATGGCGGCCAGCACGCGCGGCTCCATCTGGTCGGCGTCGGCGACGACGAGCCGCCACCCGGGGTCGGCGACGACCGCCCGCCGGATCACCTTGGGGATCTGCAGCCCGCCCCCGCCATTGGTCACCCACCGCCCGGTGACCGTGCCGCCCGCGAGGAACTCCGGGCGGAACCGCCCCTCGCGCACCCAGTCCTGGAGCCAGGACCAGCCATGGGCCACCCAGATCCGGTACAGCTTCTTGTATTCGAGCAGCGGCGCCACGGCCGGATGGTCGACGGACGCGATCTCCCAGCGCCGGGTCGACCGCACCTTGATGCCGGCCTGCGCGAAGGCCTTGACGACATCGGCGGGCAGATCGGGCCGGACCCGGCGGCCGAAGGCGGCGGACACCTCGTCGGCCAGCTCGGCCAGGCGCCGGGGCTCGCCACCGCCCGCGTACCGCTCGCCGAGCAGGTCGTGCAGCACCCGGCGGTGGACGTCGGCGCTCCACGGCAGCCCGGCGCGGTTCATCTCGGCGGCGACCAGCATCCCCGCCGACTCGGCGGCCGTCAGCAGCCGCATCCGCTCCGGGTGCGCGGCCTTGTCGTGCCGCCGCTGCTGCTCGGCGTAGACCTCCAGCAGGTCGGCCAGCGGCACATGGACGGCCTGCGGCTCGAAGAGCGAGGACTGGGCGCCCGGCTCGGCGGGCCGCTGGGGCGGGTCGGGCGGTACGGGTCCGCCGCGCAGCCGGGCCAGGGCCGCGGCCGCGGAACGGGGCTCGCCGTACCGCCCCTCGTGGCCGAGCAGGAGGGTCTCGGCGTCCTCGATGTCGTAGCACCGCTCCACTCGCACCCCCGTGGCGAGCAGGCGCGGGTAGACCTCGGCGGTGGAACGCCAGACCCAGCGCGCGACCTCCGGCCTGCCGCGCACCGCCGCGGCGAGGTCCGGCTCCCGCACGACCGGCCCCGCGGGCACCCCGTCCGGGCCGAGGGGGGCGAGTTCCGCGCCACCGTCCTCGGCCGGTGCGAGAGCCCACCGGTCGGTCATGTCAGGAGTGTGGCAGGAGGGTCTGACAACGGCCCTCGGCTACTTCGGCGAGGTCACCGCCAGCCGCACCGCCAGGCCCGTGAACACCGTGCCGGAGACGATGTTGAGCCAGCGGTTCACCCGCCTGCTGCGGCGGAGCAGGTCCGCCAGCCGGCCGGCCAGCAGGCCCACGCAGCCGTCCCAGAGGAACCCCATCAGCACGAGTGTCCCGCCGAGCAGGAGCAGCTGCCCCGGCACACGCCCGAGCGACGGGTCCACGAACTGCGGCAGGAACGCCACGTTGAACAGGATCACCTTGGGGTTCAGCAGATTGGTGACGGCACCCTGCCAGAAGGCCCGCCGCATGCCCGAGCCGGTGTCGGCGGTTCCGTCCTCGCCCGGCACCGAGCGGTCCCGGAACGCCTTCACCGCGAGGTAGAGCAGATAGGCCGCGCCCACCCAGCGCAGCACGTGGTAGAGCGTCGGCAGCGTCGTGAACAGCGCCGACAGGCCGAGCGCCGCGGCGACCGTGTGGACGAGCATCGCGCAGGCCACCCCGAACGCCGCCATCACTCCCGCCGTGGGTCCGCCCCGCCCGCCCATCGCCACGATGAACATCATGTCGGGGCCCGGGGTGATGCAGAGCGCGAAGGCGGCGACCAGAAACGCCGCGTACAAAGACATGTCCACCATGCGGCCATGCTCGGAGCACCCACGCGCGGGGGCGACCGATTTTCGGGGAGTGAGACGATCGGCGGGTGAGCAGTACGAACAGTTCGAGCGGCGGCAAGAGCGGCACGCGCGGCACCGTGGACCGCGCCTTCGAGGCCGCCCTCCACACCGACTCCGACAGCGCCCTGGACACCGGCGCCTCCCTCCTCGCCGCCGACGCCGGCGCGGACGCGGAACTGGAGCGCCGGGGCCGGGAGTTCGTCGCGGCGGCCTGGCGGCGCGGCTGGCAGCCCGCCGACGTCGTACGCGTCGTCCGGCGTGACCTGGACGACGTACATCTGCGCCTGCTCGCGGCCCTCATCCACGCGCAGGCGCCGGACGACGTGCCGCGCGGCCCGCGGTGGCGGGCGCAGCTCGACGAGCTGGACGCGCCGCCCACGCGCGCGGGCGACCGCTTCACGCACGCCACCGCCGTCCTGGAGCTGTACCGCCTGCTGCTGCGCCTGCCGCCCCTGGAACCCCTCGACGATCCGCGGCACTCCCGCAGGCCCGAGTCGCGCATGCTGACCCGGATCCGCGCGCTGCTCGCCAAGGCGGAGGGAACGGGGTTCCCGGAGGAGGCGGAGGCGCTGACCGCCAAGGCACAGGAGCTGATGGCCCGGCACAGCGTCGACGAGGCGCTGCTGGCGGCCCAGGCACCCGCGCCCGACATCCCCGGCGCCTGCCGGATCGGCGTCGAGCCGCCGTACGAGCAGGCCAAGGCGATGCTGCTGGACGCGGTGGCCGCCGCGAACCACTGCCGCGCGGTGTGGAACGAGGCCGTCGGCTTCTCCACCGTCGTCGGGTTCGAGGCCGATCTGGAGGTGGTCGAGCTGCTCCACACCTCGCTCCTCGTGCAGGCGCAGACCGCGATGACGAAGGCGGAGGCGGCCCAGCGCGCCGGCGGGCGCAAGCGGACCAAGACCTTCCGGCAGTCCTTCCTCGCCGCCTACGCCCACCGCATCGGCACCCGGCTCGCGCGGGCCGCCGAGACCCAGGTGAGCGACGACCTGCTGCCGGTCCTGGCCTCCCGGGAGGTCGCGGTCACCGCCCGGCTCGACCACATGTTCCCCGAGACCACCACGACCCGGCTGCGCGGCGTGACCGACGCGGCGGGCTGGACCGAGGGCGCGGAGGCCGCCGATCAGGCGCAGGTGCGGGCCAGGCGCCGGCTGGAGTAGCTCAGTCGCCCTGCTGGAACCCGCTCACCGTGGCGTCGGGCTGGTCGCCCTTGAGCGCGACATCGCCGTACGACCAGGGAAAGCTGTGCGTCGCGTCGGCGCCGGGCAGCGCGAAGTCGGCCGTCTTCACGGCGAGGCCGCCGCCCGCCTGCGCGCGCACATAGGTGACGGTGACGGACACCGAGCCGCCCCGCGCGAGCGTCCGCTTCTCCTGCGTCGCCGCCGCGTCGGGGGCCACCTCCGCCGAGGTGCCGCCCGCCTTCAGGGTCACCGAGGGCAGGCCGTCCAGGGTGCAGTCGGCGCCGTCGTTGGTGAGGGTGACGGGCACGTTGCCGGTGTCCCCGGCGGCCGGGGCGGCGTTGGCCGGACCGACCTGCACCTCCAGGGCGGCGAGCCGGCAGGCGGCCGTGGCCTTGTCGCCCTGCTTCGCGTCCGCGCCGCCGTCACCGCCCTCACTGTCACCGCAGGAGGTCAGCAGAAGGGCCGCGGCGAGGGCGGCGAGGGGGAGGGCGGTGGCGCGCATGTGGTGTCCTCTGAGGCGTGCGTGACGGATCGCGTACACCGATCATCACGCATACGATCACGTGCGCCGATCATCCCGCATACGGCTGTGCGTCGCCGTCCCGCATACGGCTGTGCGTCGCCGTCCCGCATGCGGCTGTGCGCCGGTTGCCGAACCTCCGGGGCCCGGGGACTCCGGGGCTACTGGCCCGCCGTCGGCAGCCCCGTGGGCAGGGTGGCGCCGTCGGCCTTCCGGTAGGTCTCGGTGCCCAGGCCGCTGTCCCAGGTCACCTTGAGCGTGTCCGCGCCGACGGATTCGACCGTCCCGCTCGACCGGTCCTTGCTGCCGTCCGTGCAGGTGAGTTCGATCGTGCCGCCCGCGGTGCCGCTGCACACGGTCCCGCCGGTCGCGAACAGCCCCGCCTTGCTGCCGGTGACGACCAGCGCCACCGCCTTGCCCTTGGTCGTGGCGAGCCAGCTGCCCTCCAGGTCACCGGCGGGGGACGCCGTACTCCCGCCGCCCCCTCCGGTGTCGGCGGCCCCCGTGGAGGCCCCCGTGGCGGACGGCGTGGCACTCGCGCTGGGCGAGGCGTCGTCCGAGGAGTCGCCGTCGCCGCACCCGCCCAGCACGAGCACGCCGGTCAGCCCCGTGGCCGCGGCCATGATCCGCATCCGCCTGCGCGCCACGCGCGCGTACCTCGCCGAAGTCACTGCAAGCCCCCAGGATGAGCCGGTTAGGACGCCACGACCGCAGCAAGCTACCAGGACGTAACCAGGACCAGGACCAGGACCAGGGCGACGACCGTCACCAGGACGACTTGCGTACCCCCGGGAGATATCCCGCGTGCGCCTGCTGCCGCAGCGACACCCGGGACAGCCCGAACGCCCGGAAGTACCCGCGCGGGCGCCCGTCGACCTGGTCCCGGTTGCGCACGCGCGTGGGGCTCGCGTCGCGCGGCTGGCGCCGCAGCTCCCGCTGTGCCGCGAGCCGTTCGGCCTCCGTCGACGACGGCCGCCGGATGATCTCCTTCAGCTCGGCCCGCCGCCGGGCGTACCGCGCGACGATCTCCTGCCGCTTCTCGTTCTTCGCGATCTTGCTCTGCTTCGCCATCAGCCCCGTACCTCCCGCGTGTTCTGCTTCGCCATCAGCCCCGTACCTCCCGCGTCCTCCCGCGTGCTCCGCTTCGCCATCAGACCCGCACCCCCCGCGCGCGGATGCGTGCCACCGCCGCCTCGACCCCGATCGAGTCGACGGTCTTGATCCCCTTCGCGCTCAGCCTCAGCCGCACATGCCGCCCCTCGCTCGGCAGCCAGTACCGCTTGGACTGGATGTTGGGGTCGAAGCGGCGGGAGGTCCGCCGGTGGGAGTGGGAGATGTGGTTGCCGAAGCCGGGCCGGGCGCCGGTCAGCATGCAGTGGGCGGACACAGGTGACGCACCTCTCTCGAACGCGGTGTGTAAATGGAATTCATTTTCAGTAAGGTACCAGCATGGCTCGCAACGAACTCCGGCCGGTCATCAAGCTCCGGTCCACCGCCGGCACCGGCTACACCTACGTGACCCGCAAGAACCGCCGCAACGACCCGGACCGCCTGACCCTGCGCAAGTACGACCCGGTCGCCGGCCGCCACGTCGACTTCCGAGAGGAGCGCTGAGGTCATGCGCGAGGGAATCCACCCGCCCTACGGCCCCGTCGTCTTCCGCGACCGCGCCGCCGACTACGCCTTCCTCACCCGCTCGACGATGACGAGCGAGAAGACCATCGAGTGGGAGGACGGCCACACCTACCCCGTCGTGGACGTCGAGATCTCCGACGTCAGCCACCCCTTCTACACCGGCACCGCGCGCGTGCTGGACACCGCGGGACGGGTGGAGCGCTTCGAGCGCCGGTACGGAAAGCAGGACTGATGCTCCCCGTCGTGCTCGTCGGCGGACTGCACGCCGACGCCCGCAGGGCCGCCGTCGACCGGCTGCTCGCCGAGGTCCCCGGCAGCGTCGTGCTCCACCACGACCTGGCCACGGCCCCGGCGGGCACGGTCGTACGGACGGTCCGCGACGCCACCGGTGTCCTGGACACCGGCGAGGCCCCCCTCGTCAACGACTGCGCCTGCTGCGCCCTGCGCGAGGACCTCGTGCCGGAGCTGAAGCGCCTCGAAGCCGCGGGCGGCACCTCGCTCGCGGTCGTCGAGCTGTGGGACTCCGTCGAACCCAAGGCGATGGCGGAGGTCGTCACCTCCGGCGGCCTCACCGTCACCGGCGTGGTGACCGCCGTCGACCCGGCGCTGCTGCTGCCGTACCTCGGCAACGGCGACGACCTGGCCGAGCGGGGCCTGGCAGCCGCCGCCACCGACCAGCGCACGGTCGCCGACACCTTCGCGCGCCAGTTGGAGTACGCCCCCGTGCTGGCCCTCCTCGACTCCCCGGAGGCCGACGACGAGGACCGTGAACTGCTCGCCCAGCTGCACCCGACCGCCCGCCGGGTCCTGATCGGCCACGGCGACCTGGCGGGCGCCGCACGCGCCGGGTTCGACGTCGAGGCCGCCGCGGCCGCCCAGCACCCCGCCTGCGCGCTGCTGCCCGCCGAGGCCGACGCGCACGGCGTGGCCACGCTGGTGTGGCACCGGCGCCGGCCCTTCCACCCGGAGCGGCTGTACGCGGCGCTGGAGGACCTGACCTGTGCCGCCGCCCGCAGCAGGGGCAGGTTCTGGCTCGCCGACAAGCCGGACACGCTGCTGCACTGGGACGCGGCCGGGGGCGCCCTGTGCGTGGAGAGCGCCGGCCCCTGGCTCGCCTCGCTGCCCGACGCGGCCTGGGAGATGGTCCCGCCGGTGCGCCGGGCCGCCGCCGCGCTGGACTGGCACCCCGAGCACGGCGACCGCGGCCAGCACCTGGTGTTCACCTCGCCCGGCCTGGACCGGGACGGCCTCGCCCAACTGCTGGAGTCCTGCCTGCTGACCGACGCCGAGTACGCCGCCGGGCGCGACGCCTGGAAGCGGCTGCCGCCCGCCTTCGACACCCTCCTGGAGGTCTGACCCGCCATGCCCCGCAAGAGCGACCGCATGCCCGCCAAGAACCGCCCCAACCCGCTCGACCGGGCCGGGATCGAGTACGTCGACTACAAGGACACCGACCTGCTGCGGAAGTTCGTCTCCGACCGCGGCAAGATCCGCAGCCGCCGCGTGACCCGGGTCTCCGCGCAACAGCAGCGACAACTGGCCAAGGCCGTCAAGAACGCCCGCGAGATGGCGCTGCTGCCGTACGCGAGCCGCTAGGCAACGGCCGACACCGCACCCCTCACCAGGCGGACACTGCGCTCACCGACGTACGGGGCCGCCCCCATTCGTACGAGTGTTTCCGGCACGCGTGTCCGGCTGACTCGTCCCACTGCCCGGTCGTATACCCGACGAAGACCCGATCCGGACACCGCACCCGATGACGACCTCCCCGTCATCGGGTGCGGGCGCTCGCGCGGGCAGGTGCCGGGTGCACAGCCCTCCGGCACCAGGTGGTCGCCCGGTGCCGACGAGGCGGACGGCGGGCGTCCACTGGGAGGGAGACGATCCGGTCGGTCCGGTCGCCGGACCGTCGGTCGGATGGTGGAACACCAACGGCTCCGCGTGCGTCTGTTCCTAGTACACGAGGGATCCGATCCGGACGATCCGGCTCGGACGGGGGGTGGCGGTCGCATGTTCTGCGAGCTCCGGGGCAGACGCCGGAACGGCTTCGCCGACGCGCGCGTCACAGCTGTAACCGCAGGAACACCCCGCGTGCACGTGCATCTGCCCGTGCATCCTCCCATGCATCAGCACTTGAACAAGGTTATGATCCGGGTCAGTTGACCATTGCATCAATGGCCTCACCAGCCAGTGCACCACCGGGGAGCGACCTGTGGACCACGACGTGTACGACGTTGAAGACGCGTCCGGCGTGTACAACGGCATGGCCGCCGCCCAGATCGGCGGTGTGGCCTGGCAGAAGAGCAGGCACAGCAACTCGCAGGGATCCTGCGTGGAGTTCGCCCGATTGCCCGGCGGCGATGTCGCCGTGCGCAACTCGCGGTTCCCGGACGGTCCGGCGCTCGTCTACACCCGCGCCGAGATCGAGGCGATGCTTCTGGGCATCAAGGACGGCGAGTTCGATCACTTGATAGCGGGCTGAGACCCGGCCGGGCAACTCGGGGGACTTTTCCGGCAATCGGCACGGTGACCGGGACGTCATGCGCCTGCGACGCGCGTAGAACCGCAGCGCCGTACAGCGCCGCGGCCCATCACTCGGCGGGGCTCGGCTGCGGCGTGTGCGGCAGCCGGAACAGCGCCCAGACCACCTTGCCGTTGAGCGTGCCGGCCAGCGGGTGCCAGCCCCAGCTGTCGGCGAAGGAGTCCACCAGGAACAGGCCGCGGCCGGACTCCGCCGAGAAGTCGTCCGTGTCGCGGGCGACGGGGCTGTCGTGGCTGGGGTCGCGCACCGCGCACACCAGCCGCTCGGTCCACCGCATCAGATGCAGCCGTACCGGAGGCGTCTGGTCGGGCACGCGCGTGTGGTGCGCGGGCAGCGCGTGCCGGAGCGCGTTGGTGACGAGTTCGGACACCACCAGACAGACGTCGTCGAAGCGCTCGCCCGTGTCCCACTGGTCGAGGGTTCTGCGGGTGAAGTGCCGGGCCTCGCGCACGGCTTCGTAACGGGCGGGCAGTGCGCAGGAGGCGGCGTTGGACACGGCCGCGGGATCAAGCGGCGGAAGGCCCTGCCGTAACGGCTCGAGCATGGTCGATCCATTCGTCCCCATGCGAGGCACTCCCGGGAATTCGCGGTCGTTGCGATGCAGCGGTTGCGCGGGACCATGGTTTCGGATGCGTACAGCAGATGCAAGGGCAGATGCACGTGCACGTGACCGAATTGGACCCTCCCGTACCGCTTGTTGGCCATTTTTTCCGCCATCTTGGTACTCCCGGCTTGCCTTCTGCTTCCTCCTTCCTGAGAGAAATCTTTGGCTTCTTTCCTTCTCTGTAATCGGACGAGTACAGCTCGGAGTGTTTTAGTGGCAGACTTCGGGCCCTGGAGAGGTTGGGGAGGCTGGCGAACGTGAGCGCGGGAGAGCCCGGATCGGTGGTGCGGCGCATGCTGCTCGGCTCGCAACTCAGGCGGCTGCGTGAGGCGCGCGGGATCACGCGTGAGGCCGCGGGGTACTCGATCCGCGCGTCCGAGTCGAAGATCAGCCGGATGGAGTTGGGCCGGGTGAGCTTCAAGACCAGGGACGTGGAAGACCTGTTGACGCTGTACGGCATCACCGACGAGGTCGAGCGCACTTCGCTGCTCGCCCTCGCCAAGGAGGCCAACGTCGCGGGCTGGTGGCACAGTTACTCCGACGTGCTGCCCAGCTGGTTCCCCACCTATGTCGGCCTGGAGGGCGCCGCCGCGCTGATCCGGGTGTACGAGGTGCAGTTCGTGCACGGCCTGCTCCAGACCGAGGCCTACGCCCGTGCGGTCGTCCGGCGCGGGATGAAGGGCGCGAGCGAGGCCGACGTCGAGCGGCGGGTGGCGCTGCGGCTGGAGCGGCAGAAGCACCTCGTCGACGAGAGCTCCCCCGAGCTGCACATCGTCCTCGACGAGGCCGCCCTGCGCCGCCCCTACGGCGACCGCGAGGTGATGCGCGGCCAGCTGCAGCATCTGATCGAGGTCTCCGAGCGCCCCAACGTCCGGCTGCAGATCATGCCGTTCAGCTTCGGCGGGCACTCCGGCGAGTCCGGCGCCTTCACCATCCTCAGCTTCCCGGAGTCCGACCTGTCGGACGTCGTCTATCTGGAGCAGCTCACCAGTGCGCTGTATCTGGACAAGCAGGAGGACGTCGCCCAGTACGAGAAGGCGCTCAAGGAGCTCCAGCAGGACAGCCCGGGGCCGGCCGAGAGCCGCGATCTTCTCCGAGGACTCCTTCAACTGTCTTGAAACACAAGTACGATGACGTGTGATCAGACCGTGGAGATGATCAGAAACTGATCAGGTGTCCGCTAGGGATTCGAGGGATCACATGTCGTCCTGCTTCACCGACCTGGCCCAGCAGTACATCGACGGTGAATGGCGCCCGGGCACAGGTTCCTGGGACATCATCGACTTCAACCCGTACGACGGTGAGAAGCTCGCCTCGATCACCATAGCCACGGTCGACGAGGTGGATCAGGCCTACCGGGCCGCCGCCCGCGCCCAGAAGGAATGGGCCGCGACCAACGCGTACGCGCGTCGCGCCGTCTTCGAGAAGGCCCTGCGGCTGATCGAGGACCGGGAGGCGGAGATCAGCGAGATGATCATCGCCGAGCTGGGCGGCACCCGGCTGAAGGCGGCCTTCGAGCTCCACCTCGCCAAGGAGTTCCTGCGCGAGGCGGTCCACCTGGCGCTGCGCCCCGAGGGCCGGATCATCCCCTCGCCGGTGGACGGCAAGGAGAACCGCGTCTACCGCGTCCCGGTCGGCGTCGTCGGGGTGATCAGCCCGTTCAACTTCCCCTTCCTGCTGTCGCTGAAGTCCGTCGCCCCCGCCCTCGCGCTCGGCAACGCCGTCGTGCTCAAGCCGCACCAGAACACCCCGATCGTCGGCGGCACCCTGGTCGCGAAGCTCTTCGAGGACGCGGGCCTGCCCGCCGGACTGCTCAATGTCGTCGTCACCGACATAGCGGAGATCGGCGACGCCTTCATCGAGCACCCGGTCCCGAAGGTCATCTCCTTCACCGGCTCCGACAAGGTCGGCCGCCATGTGGCCACCGTCTGCGCCTCGCACTTCAAGCGCTCGGTGCTCGAACTCGGCGGCAACAGCGCCCTGGTGGTCCTCGACGACGCCGACCTCGACTACGCCGTCGACGCCGCGGTCTTCAGCCGCTACGTCCACCAGGGCCAGGTCTGCATGGCCGCCAACCGGGTCCTGGTCGACCGTACGGTCGCCGACGAGTTCACCGAGAAGTTCGTCGCCAAGGTGCGCACGCTCAAGGCGGGCGACCCGCGCGACCCCGAGACCGTCATCGGCCCGGTCATCAACTCCTCGCAGGCGGACGCCCTGTCCGGCGTCGTCGAGCAGGCCGTCGCCGAGGGCGCCACCGCCCTGGTGCGGGGCACGACCACCGACAACCTGGTCGAGCCGTCCGTGCTGACCGGGCTGCCGGCCGACTCCGCCCTGCTCCGGCAGGAGGTCTTCGGACCGGTCGTCTTCCTCGTCCCGTTCGACGGCGAGGAGGAGGCCGTACGCCTCGTCAACGACACCCCGTACGGCCTGAGCGGCGCCGTCCACACCGGGGACATCGAGCGGGGCGTGTCCTTCGCCAAGCGGATCGACACCGGCATGTTCCATGTGAACGACGGCACCGTGCACGACGAGCCGATCGTGCCTTTCGGCGGCGAGAAGCACTCCGGCGTCGGCCGCCTCAACGGCGAGACCATGCTGGACGCGTTCACCACGCTGAAGTGGATCTCCGTGCAGCACGGGCGCAGCGGGTTCCCCTTCTAGATCTTTTTCCCGGGTTCGGATCTTTCCCCGGGTTCGGATCTTTTCTCCGGTTCACATCTTTTCTCCGGGGCGGGCCATTGAGGACCGGAGCTGACCTCAATGGCCCGTAGTTTCGTGGGTGTCAGGCAAGGAGCCCCATCGACGGAAGGCGGCCGCCATGGTCACCCACGTTCCCGCGGAAGCACCCGGCGACGAGCGCGGAGCGCTGCTCGGCTTCCTGGCCGAGCAGCGCGGCGGCATCCGCCGCTCGGTGCTCGCGCTCACCGACGAGCAGGCGTCCTCGCGGCCCAGCGCCAGCGAGCTGTCCCTGGCCGGCCTGGTCAAGCATGTGGCCGAGGTCGAGCAGTACTGGGTCTCCCTGGCCAAGGGCGAGCCGCCGGCCGTGCAGCGGGACCGGTCGAACTGGCACGAGTGCTTCGTGCTGGTCGAGGGGGAGACGCTCGCCTCGCAGCTGGACTACTGGGAGAAGGTCGCCGCCGGGACGGAGGCCCTGATCCGCTCGGCACCGAGCCTCGACGACACCTTCGCGCTGCCCGACATGCCCTGGTTCCCCCCGGAGGGCCGGGTCTCCCTGCGCTGGCTGGTGCTGCACCTGATCCGCGAGACCGCCCGGCACGCGGGCCACGCCGACATCATCCGGGAGTCCCTGGACGGCAAGACGGCCTTCGATCTGGTTGCCCTCGCCGAAAGCTGAGGTCATAACCTGGGGCGCATGTCAGCGATCCGTCTCCTGGTGCTCGGCGCGGTGCGTCAGCACGGGCGGGCCCACGGCTACCAGGTGCGCAACGACCTGGAGTACTGGGGCGCGCACGAGTGGTCCAACGCCAAGCCCGGCTCGATCTATCACGCCCTGAAGCAGATGGCGAAACAGGGACTGCTGCACGCGCACGAGATCGCGCCGTCCACCGCGGGGGGTCCGCCCCGCACCGAGTACGAGATCACGGACCGGGGCACCGAGGAGTACCTGCGGCTGGTCCGTGAGGCGCTGGTCTCCTACGACCAGAAGATGGACGTGAAGTCGGCGGCCATCGGCTTCATGGTGGATCTCCCGCGCGCGGAGACGGTGGCCCTGCTCAGGGAGCGGATCCGGCGCAGCGAGGAGTGGCGGTCGGCCGTCACCGAGCACTACGTGCCCGAGGACGGCCCCGGCCAGCTGGGCCACATCGGCGAGATCATGAACCTCTGGGTGCACACGGCCGACGCCGAGGCCGAGTGGACCCAGGGGCTGATCGAGCGGATCGAGGGCGGCGCGTACACCTTCGCGGGGGAGGGTGAGCCGTTCGTCGGCGTCCTCGCCGAGGGCGAGGAGAACCCGTACGCGACCGGGGAGCCGCATGCAGGAGATGCGAGCTAATCAAGTTTGACGACCGGGGGTCCGGGTACTACCCTCGGGGCTCGTAGTCAACTTTGACTAGCGGAGGAGGGTCCGTGGCCGATCCGGCGATCACCGTCGAAGGCGCGCACAAGAAGTACGGCGAGAAGAAGGCACTGGACGGGCTGGACCTCCGGGTCGGGCGCGGCACCGTGCACGGGGTGCTGGGGCCGAACGGCGCGGGCAAGACCACTCTGGTCCGGGTGCTGTCGACCCTCCTGCGGCCCGACGCGGGCCGGATCGAGGTGGCCGGCCACGACGTGCTGACCGAGGCCCGCGCGGTCCGCTTCCGCATCGGCCTGCTCGGCCAGCACGCGGCGCTCGACGAGGAGCTCAGCGGCCGGCAGAACCTGGAGCTGTTCGGCCGCCTCTACCACCTGGGCGCCCGCCCCGCGCGCGTGCGTGCCGACGAGCTCCTGGAGCGCTTCGGACTCGCCGACACCGGACGTAAGGCGGTACGGCAGTACAGCGGCGGCATGAGGCGCCGGCTGGACCTCGCCGCGTCCCTGATCACCGACCCGGAGGTGCTGTTCCTGGACGAACCCACGACCGGCCTCGACCCCCGCGGCCGCACCGAGGTGTGGGCCGCGGTCCGCTCCCTGGTCGGCGGCGGGACGACGGTCCTGCTCACCACCCAGTACCTGGAGGAGGCCGACCAGCTCGCCGACCGGATCTCGGTCGTCGACGCGGGCCGGGTCATCGCCGACGGCACCGCCGACGAGCTGAGGTCCGCCCTCGGCGGCGACCGCATCGACGTCGTCCTGCGCGACGCCGGCCAGCTCGGCGCCGCCCTCGCCCTGCTGCCGCTCGACCCGGCGGCGGTCCGGGCCGACGCCGACCGCCGGCTGCTGAGCGCCCCGGTCACCGACCGGATGGCGGCGCTCTCCGGAGTCGTACGCGCCCTTGAGGAGGCCGGCATCGAGGCGGAGGACATCGCCCTGCGCCGCCCGACGCTGGACGAGGTGTTCCTGCACCTCACCGGCGATCACCGAGTGAAGGAGGCCGTATGACCGCCTACGCACTGACCGACTCCTGGACCATGACCCGCCGCGAGCTGGCCCACTGGGCACGCCAGCCGGTGCAGGTCGTGGTGAACCTGGTCTTCCCGGTGATGCTGCTGCTGATGTTCGGCTACCTCATCGGCGGCGGCCGGGGCGTCCAGGGCTCCTACATCGACTACCTCGTCCCCGGCATGCTGGCGCTCACCATGGCCTTCGGCCTGGAGGGCACGATGATCGCGGTCACCCAGGACCTGAACAAGGGGGTGATCGACCGCTTCCGCTCCCTGCCGATGGCCAACGGAGCGGTGCTGGTGGGCCGTTCGGCGGCCGACATGCTCCAGTCGGCGCTGTCCCTGTTCGTCCTCATGGGCGTCGGGTACGCCCTGGGCTGGCGGGTGGACGGCGGCCCCGGGGCCTTCCTGGGCGCGGTGGGACTGCTGCTGCTCTTCCGCTTCGCCATGCTCTGGATCGGCATCCACCTGGCGCTGGTGGCCGGGAAGCCGGAGATGGTGCAGGCGGTGCAGATCCTGGTCTGGCCGGTCGGCTTCCTGTCCAACGCCCTCGCCCATCCGGAGTCCATGCCCGACTGGCTGGGCACGGTCGTCGAGTGGAACCCGATGTCCGCGACGGCGACGGCGGTCCGCGACCTGTTCGGCGGCACCGGCACGGATCAGGTGGCGGCGGCGGTCGTCTGGCCGTTGGTGCTCCTGGCGGTGTTCTTCCCGCTGGCGGTGCGGCGGTTCGGGCGGCTCAGCAAGTGAGCCGCCGTCCGCGCGGGGTGGGGCGGCGCCGTGCGGGCTAGTGATGGAAGGCCGTCGCCTGTCCCGCGTCCCGCCCCAAGGGCCCTGGCTGCCTCCTGAGTTCGGGCAGCAGGCGCTGGAGGTCGTCCAGGAGGAGCGCCGCGAGGTCGGTCGAGAAGCCGTTGCGGCACACCACCCGCAGCACCGACAGGTCCTCCCGGTTCGGCGGGAAGGTGTACGCGGGCACCAGCCAGCCGCGCTCGCGCAGCCTGCGGGACACGTCGAAGACGTCGTACGCCGTCACCTCCGGCGCCGTGGTGAAGGCGAAGACGGGCAACTGGTCGCCCCGGGTAAGCAGGTCGAAGTCGCCGAGGGCTTCGATCTGTCCGGCCAGCCGGGTCGCGACGTCCCGCGAGGCCTGCTGCACGGCCCGGTAACCCTCGCGGCCCAGCCGCAGGAAGGTGTAGTACTGCGCGACGACCTGGGCGCCGGGGCGGGAGAAGTTCAGCGCGAAGGTCGGCATGTCGCCGCCCAGGTAGTTCACGTGGAAGACGAGTTCGTCGGGCAGGGCGTCCTTGTCCCGCCACAGCGCCCAGCCGACGCCCGGGTAGACCAGCCCGTACTTGTGCCCGGAGGTGTTGATCGAGGCCACGCGCGGGAGGCGGAAGTCCCACACCAGGTCCTCGTCGAGGAAGGGCGCGACCATCGCGCCCGAGGCGCCGTCCACGTGCACCGGGATGTCGTACCCGGTGCGCTCCTGGAGGGCGTCCAGGGCGGCGCACAGCTCGGCGATCGGCTCGTAGGAGCCGTCGAAGGTGGAGCCGAGGATGCCCACGACCCCGATGGTGTTCTCGTCGCACAGCTCGGCCGCCGCCTGGGGATCGAGGTGGAACCGCCCGCCCTCCATGGGGACCGGTCGGGCCTCCACCTCCCAGAAGGTGCAGAACTTCTCCCAGCAGACCTGGACGTTGACGCCCATGACGAGATTGGGGCGACCGCCGGTGTTCCGTCTGCTCCACCGCCGCTTGAACGCCATCCCCGCCAGCATGCACGCCTCGCTGGAACCGGTCGTCGAACAGCCCACGGCGGCCGCCGGATCGGGCGCGTTCCACAGGTCGGCGAGCATCGCCACACAGCGCCGCTCCAGCTCGGCGGTGCGCGGGTACTCGTCCTTGTCGATCATGTTCTTGTCCCGGCACTCCGCCATCAGCACCCCGGCCTGCGGCTCCATCCAGGTGGTGACGAAGGTGGCCAGATTCAGCCGGGCGTTGCCGTCCAGCATCAACTCGTCGTGGACCAGCTGGTACGCCGTCATCGGCGGCAGCGGGCGGTCCGGGAGCCGGTGCCGGGGCGGCGCCTCGGTCATGCCGCCGACCGGATTGGCCTGACCGTAGAAGGGGTTGACGGACGGGGGCCGGTCGTCGGAACGGCCGGGGCCCTGGTGCAGTGCCATCGAGTTCTCCAAAGCGGTGGGGAGTTCAGCGGAGCGGGGTGCCGTCCTCGCGCAGCTGCATCTGCGGGCGCCCCGTCACCAGCAGCCAGGCGGGCAGCGACGCGATGCACAACAGGGCCAGGACCGCGGGGGAGGCCACCAGGACGGCGGCGACGAACAGGCTCACCCAGCCCTGCCGGGTCACCGCGAGCAGCACCCCGAGCACGCCCGCCGAGACACCGACCGCCGGATGCACCGCCGGCACCAGGGCGTGGGCGCACAGACCGAGGGCCGCCCCGACGAACACGGCCGGGAAGATCCGCCCGCCCCGGAAGCCGCAGCAGGCGGCGACGAGCAGCGCGGCCAGCTTCACCACCGCCATCACCGCGAACTCGCCCGCCGTCCAGCCGCCGGGGTCGGCCGCGAGCTCCCCGACCTCCTCCAGCCCCTTGAAGAGCGTCAGATGGCCGCCCAGGGCCCCCAGCAGCCCCAGCACGAGCCCACCCACCGGAAGCATCAGCATCGGGTGCCGCAGCCGGCCGAAGGCGGCGTGGACGTACGGGAAGGCGTACACGGCCGCCATGCCGAGCAGCGCGCCCGCGGACGCGACCACCAGCGCCGCGAGCAGATCGCCCCAGCCGGGGTGGTCGAAGGCGGGAAGCCCCAGGTCGAAGGTGGGACGGGCGACCAGTTCGGTGGTGATCGCCCCGGCGGCGGCCGCGACGAGGGGCGCGAAGACGTTGTCCCACAGTGCCCCCTTGGCCGGCCGCCCGGCCAGCGCCTCCGAGATCACCAGCGCCGCGGCCACCGGCGTGCCGAACAGCGCGCCGATCGTCGCGGCCTCCGCCAGCGCCGCCCACAGTCCGCCCGGCACCCGGGGCAGGAGCCGGTGCCCGAGCCAGAGGGCCAGCCCGACATTGACGGCGATGATCGGGTTCTCCGGGCCGAGGCTCGGCCCGCCCGCGAGCATCAGGGCGGTCGCCAGCAGCAGTCCCGGCAGGACGACGGGCGGCAGCGCGGGCGCGTCGAGCCCGGTGGTGGCCGGGTCGGGCCCGGCGTGTCCGGGCGCCTTCCAGACCACCAGTCCGACGGCCACCCCGGTCGCGGTCAGCACGGTCAGCATCCACGGCACGGAGGAGCGGCCCACCCCCAGCGCGTCGGGCAGGTCCTGCCAGAGCACGTGCTGGAGGGCCTCGGCGGCCTCGCTCACCCCGAGGAACAGCAGCGCGGCAGCCACGCCCACCACCAGGGCGGGGAGGACCAGCGGCAGCAGGGCGCGGGCCGGGGTCGCCGGCGCGGCGGGCGCCTGCGGCGCGGTTCCCTGGGGCACGGGGGACACGATAAACCGGCAAAGCGGTCAATACGGTCGTATTCCATGGGCTTGCACCTCACGTGGCGTGAGGATTCACCGTGGAGTGCGTACCGAGAAGGGAGCGGACGACGTGAGCTATTCCGTGGGACAGGTCGCGGGCTTCGCCGGAGTGACGGTGCGCACACTGCACCACTACGACGACATCGGCCTGCTCGTCCCCAGCGAGCGCAGCCACGCGGGCCACCGGCGCTACAGCGACGGCGACCTCGACCGGTTGCAGCAGATCCTGTTCTACCGGGCGCTCGGCTTTCCGCTCGACGAGGTCGCCGCCCTGCTCGACGATCCGGAAACCGACCCGCGCGCGCACCTGCGCCGCCAGCACGACCTGCTGACCGCCCGGATCGAGAAGCTGCAGAAGATGGCGACGGCCGTGGAACAGGCCATGGAGGCACGCACGATGGGCATCAACCTCACCCCCGAAGAGCGCTTCGAGGTCTTCGGCGACCACGACCCCGAGCAGTACGCCGAGGAGGCGCAGGCACGCTGGGGCGGCACGGAGGCGTACGCCGAGTCGCAGCGCCGCGCGGCGGCCTACACCAAGGACGACTGGAAGCGGATGCAGGACGAGGGGGCCGAGTGGGGCGAGCGCTACAAGTCCCTGATGACCTCCGGTGAGCCGCCGACCGGCGAGGCGGCCATGGAGATGGCGGAGGAGCACCGCCGGTACCTCGGCAGGTGGTTCTACGAATGCCCGTACGAGATGCACCAGTGCCTGGGTGACATGTACGTCGCCGACGAACGCTTCACGGCGTTCTACGACGCCATGCACCCAGGCATGGCGGCCCACCTGCGGGACGCCATCCGCGCCAACGCGGCCTCCCGCACCGCGTGATCCCCGGTCCGGGAGTGCCGCTACTCCCGGACCAGGACCACGGCCGTGCCGTACGCGCACACCTCGGTGCCGACGTCCGAGGCATCGGTCACATCGAAGCGGAAGGCGAGCACGGCGTTGGCGCCACGCGCGCGTGCCTGCTCCACCAGCCGTTCCATGGCCTGGTTGCGGGTCTGCACGAGCGTCTTGGTGAGCCCCTTGAGCTCACCGCCGACCATCGACTTCAGCCCCGCGCCGATCTGGCTGCCCAGATGCCGGGAGCGCACCGTCAAGCCGAACACCTCCCCGATGACCTCCTGGACCCGGTGTCCGGGTACGTCGTTCGTGGTCACCACCAGGACATCGGGCTGAGGGCCCTGTCCGCCGCCGTACTCATCGATTCCCATGGTGGACAGCTTTCCCCGGGCCGCCGCAAAGGGCATCCTGTGCGCACCCCTGGAACCTGGGCCTCCGGCGGTGCGTTGACAGGGGTACCGCGTTGGTACTTTTGAGCACCAGCCCCCGCCCGCCCCACCCCGCAGGAGCCACAACCCGTGACCACGCTTGCGCTCGGCCCCGAGTGGCTCAGCCCGGAATACCTCATCGAGGCCTTCGCGCTGCCCGGCATCCTTCTGATCGTCTTCGCCGAATCCGGCCTCTTCGCGTTCCTTCCCGGCGACTCGCTGCTGTTCACGGCGGGTCTCTTCGTGGCCGAGGGGACGTACATCACCCAGCCCCTGTGGCTGGTCTGCACCCTGATCGTGCTGGCCGCCGTCATCGGCGACCAGGTCGGCTACATGATCGGCAAGTTCTTCGGCCCGCGGCTCTTCAACCGCCCCAACTCCAAGCTCTTCAAACAGGAGAACCTGGAGAAGGCCCATGAGTTCATGGAGAAGTACGGCCCGAAGGCGATCGTCCTGGCCCGATTCGTGCCGATCGTGCGGACCTTCGCGCCCATCGTGGCCGGCGCCGGCCGCATGAAGTACCGCACCTTCCTGACGTACAACATCATCGGCGGCATCGCCTGGGGCACCGGAGTCACCCTGGCCGGGTACTGGCTCGGCCAGATCGACTTCATCAAGGCCAATGTCGAGGCGATCCTCATCCTGATCGTCTTCGCCTCGGTCGTCCCGATCATCGTCGAGTACCTGCGCGAGCGCACCAAGAAGAAGCGGGCGGCGGCCCAGGCCCCGGCCCAAGCAGTCCAGCCCCCCCACCAGCAGCACCCGCAGATGATGGACGACGCGACGACCCAGCTCCGCCGCATCGACCCGGCCGACCAGCCCCCGCAGCAGCAGTACTACGGCCAGCAGCAGCCCTACGCCCAGCAGCAGCCCTACGGCCAACAGCAGCCCTACGCCCAGCAGTACCCGCAGGGTTACGGCAACCAGCAGCAGTACGGCGGCCGGCCGAACGACCAGTACCCGCCCAACCAGGGCTACTAGAAACCCCGGTGACGGACGCGGACCCGCGAGGAGTTCAGAAGCCCCGGGTCCGCTTCGCCGCCTTGCGTCCCTCCCCGGCCCCGGCCGGAAGCCGCAGGAACAACCGCGAGATCTCCGACCCCAGGTTGACGCCGATCGCGATGGCCATCGCCAGGGATGCCGCCGTCGCCAGCGACACCAGCCCCTTGTCCACCTCGTTCTGAGCGATGGACAGCAGCCCGAAGTAGGTCGACGACCCCGGCAGCAGCGGCCCGATCGCCGCGGTGGTGTACGGCAGCGCCGAAGCGAACCGGAACCGCGACAGCAGCTGCCCGAACAGCCCCACCAGGCCCGCCGCCACGGCCGTGGAGGCGACCGGCGACAGGCCGCCGGTGTAGTGCAGCGCCCCGTACACCGACCAGGCGACCCCGCCGTTCAGGGTCACCGCCAGCACGGTGGACCGCTCCTGCTGCAGCAGCACCGCGAAGGTCAGCGACAGCAGCATCGAGGCGCCGATCTGCCACAGCGGCCGCTCGGAGATGTTCAGGGCCGCGTCCGGGTTCAGCTTGGCGCCCAGGTTCACGCCGAAGTACAGGATCACCAGCACCCCGGCGACGATCCCGACGAAGAAGTACATGACCTCCAGCAGGCGCGCGGCCGCGGTGATGTAGAACCCGGTCAGACCGTCCTGCACCCCCGCCACCAGCGCCCGCCCGGGCAAGAGCGCGAACAGCCCACCGGTGATCACGGCGGACGCCTTGGCGTCCACGTGCGCGAGGTTGAGGGCGATGCCTATCGCGGCGGGCGGCATCGCGGCCACCATGAACTGGTAGAACTCCGGCAGCCCGCGCCCCGCGCACAGCCACGCCAGCCGGTCGCCGAGCATCGCGCCCAGCGCCGCGGCGACGAACACGATCAGATCACCACCGACCAGCACCGAGGCGGCACCGGCCAGCAGTCCGCTCGCCGAGGTCAGCACCCAGGTCGGATACGGGTGCCGGTTGCGACGGATCTCCGCGAGCCGCCGGTAGGACTCCTCCAGGGAGACATGGCTCTCCGGGTCGCTGAGGTCGTCCACCAGCCGGAACACGGCCGCGAGCCGCGTGTAGTCGGTCCCGCGCCGCCGCACGGTCCGCGAGGCCGTCACCGGGTCGTCCACCAGCGACGGCTGGTAGGAGATCGACAGCAGCGTGAAGGTGACGTTCGGCTCGCAGCGGTCCAGGCCGTAGGACCGGCAGACCGCGAACATCGCCGCCTCGACGTCCTCCGCGCCCTCCCCGCCCGCCAGCAGCAGCTCGCCGATCCGCAGGGTCAGGTCGAGCACGCGCGGGACGGCCGGACCCTCGTCCTCGGTCTTCGGGATCCGCTCCGGCGCGGGCCGCTCGGTCACCGGCATGCGCAGCATCGTGCGCATCCGGTCCTGCCAGGGCACGTTCTTGGTCAGACTGACCGCGGGCACCCCGGACGCCGGGGTGAACGCGGGGGGCGCGTCCTTGGTGTGGTAGGTCCGCGGGGTGCTGAACGCCGACTTCTCGGGCTCGGCCACCGGACCCGGGCGGGTGTCCAGCCCGCGCGGCAGGGCGAACTCGGACGTGGTCTCCGGCTCACCGCCGGCCCTGGGTACGGCGAGCCCCCGGGGAATGGCGAACTCGGATGTGATCTCGGGGTCGAACGTGCCGGTCGCCTCGTCCGACTGCGGCTTGCGGTCCTCCGCGTCCGTCACTTGCGCAGCGCTCCCTGTACGACGCATTCAGGCCAGGCTTCAGTATGCGCACACCCATGCCAAAGGGCCGCACGCGTCGCGTGCGGCCCGTCGGTGACCTGGGGACTCAGTGGCCGCCCTGGTCCTTGAAGCGCTTGTAGGACCGCTCGATCTCGGCCTCGGCCTCGGTACGGCCGACCCAGTCGGCGCCCTCGACGGACTTGCCGGGCTCCAGGTCCTTGTAGACCTCGAAGAAGTGCTGGATCTCCAGGCGGTCGAACTCCGACACGTGGTGGATGTCGCGCAGGTGCTCCACGCGCGGGTCGTGCGCCGGCACGCACAGCAGCTTGTCGTCGCCGCCGGCCTCGTCCGTCATCCGGAACATGCCGATCGCGCGGCACTGGATGAGGCAGCCCGGGAAGGTCGGCTCGTCCAGGATGACCAGCGCGTCCAGCGGGTCGCCGTCCTCGCCGAGGGTGTTCTCGACGAAGCCGTAGTCGGCCGGGTAGCTGGTCGAGGTGAAGAGGCGACGGTCCAGGCGGATCCGACCGGTCTCGTGGTCCACCTCGTACTTGTTCCGCGAACCCTTCGGAATCTCGATCGTGACGTCGAACTCCACCGGTGGCTCCTCCATGATCAACACATAGTTCTGGTGGTTAAGTGTCCCTCACGCAGGTGTGTGATCGCGAAAGGGGCTGGTGGTCGTGCCAGAGCTGAGGCCTTGGCGGGCCGCGGGACCGCGGGTGGCGCGGATCGCGAACGCCGTACGACCGCGTCTCGCACAGGCCGTCAACGCCGGCCGACCGCGCCTGGCACGGCTCGGCCGAGCCGCCTCGGCGCAGGTCATCAGGGTGAAGACCTGGCAGTACACCGCCGGCGCCGCCACCGTCGGCCTCGCGCTCGCCGTGGGTGCGGTGACCACCGCCGGTCCCTGGGACTCCTCGGGTCAGCGTACGGCCGAGCGGGACAGGGCAGCCGCCCAGGAGCACACGGGTGGCGCAGATCACGGTCGTGATTCCGCTACGACGGCCACGGCGCCCCACGCCGCCCCCAGCGCCGCATCCGTCCTCAGCGGCCTCGGCGGCTCGGCCGGCGGGGTGAGGTCCGCCCCCGGCGCCAAGGCCCTGGCCGGCGTCCTGGACCCGCTCCTGGACACCTCCGCGCTCGGCGAGCGCCGCTCCGCCGCCGTGGTGGACGTGACGACCGGCAAGCGCCTGTACGGCACCGGCTCCGGCACCGCGCTCACCCCCGCCTCCACCACGAAGATCGCCACCGCCGCCGCGGCCCTGTCCGCCCTCGGCCCCGACCACCGCCTGACCACCCGCGCCGCCCTGGAACCCGACACCGGCGAACTCGTCCTGGTCGGCGGCGGCGACCCCACGCTCACCGCCCGCAAGGACGCCGAGGGCTGGGCGAGCCTGCGCGCCCTCGCCGAGGACACCGCCACCGCCCTGAAGAAGGACGGCATGCGCGAGGTGACCCTGTCGTACGACACCACGCTCTACGCGGGCGACGCGGACCACCCGATCGGGGTCAACGAGAACCTCGCCCAGGTCAGCGCCCTGATGGCCGACGAGGCCCGCACCGACGACTCCGTCAGCGGCCCGGCGCCCCGCGCGGCGGACCCGGCGGCCGAGGCGTCCCGCACCTTCGCCGGCCTCCTCAAGGACCACGGCATCAAGACCACCTCCCCGGGCCCCTCCAAGGCGACCGGCCGCGCCCGGACCCTCGCCGAGGTCTCCTCGCCGCCGCTCGCGGCCCTGGTCGAACGCATGCTCACCCACAGCGACAACGACATCGCCGAGGCCCTCGCCCGCCAGACCGCCCTCGCCACCGGCGAACGCGCCGACTTCGACGGCGCGGGCCGCGCCCTCCGCGCCGAGCTCAAGAAGCTCGGAGTGCCGGTGAAAGGCGCCGACTTCAAGGACGGCAGCGGCCTGAACCGCGACGACCGCCTCACGGCCGACACCCTGACCGCCCTGCTGGCGAAGTCGGGCGACCCGGCCCACCCCGAACTCCGCCCGATCCTCACCGGCCTGCCCGTGGCGGGCTTCACCGGCACCCTGACCAGCCGCTACACGGACGGCGCAGCCGGCGTCGTACGAGCGAAGACCGGCACCCTGACCGGCGTGAACGCCCTCGCCGGCACGGTCGTCGACCAGGACGGGCACCTGCTGGCCTTCGCCTTCCTGGCCACCGACACCACCGACCCGTCAGCGGCCCAGTCGGCCCTGGACGAGGCGGCCACGGCACTGGCGGCGTGCGGCTGCGGCTGAACCGCAGCCGCACGGGCCGACCGCCGACGCCCTGCCCCCAACGGCGGCGCTCACGTACGGTTGACGCATGACGAGCATCGGTGGTGCCGCAACTGGGATGGTCGACTGGAATCTCGCGGTGGCGACCGCGACCCGGCTCATGCGGCCGGGCCCCGAGATCAGCCGCGAAGAGGCCAGGGCCGTCGTCGCGGAGCTGCGCCGGCACGCCAAGGCCTCGGAGGAACACGTCCGGGGCTTCACCCGGCTGGGCACCGAGGAGACCCACGACACTCCCGTCCTCGTCGTCGACCGCCCCGGCTGGGTGCGCGCCAATGTCGCCGGCTTCCGGGAACTGCTCAAGCCGCTGTTCGACAAGATGCAGGAGCGCCGCGGATCCGGTCCCGGCAACGCGGTCCTCGGCGCCGTCGGCGGCAAGGTCACCGGCGTGGAGCTCGGCATGCTGCTGTCGTTCCTCGCCTCCCGTGTCCTCGGCCAGTACGAGACCTTCGCCCCCGCCACCCGCGAACTCCCCGCGGGCGCGAACGGCGGCGGGCGGCTGCTGCTCGTCGCGCCGAACATCGTCCACGTCGAGCGCGAACTCGACGTCCAGCCCCACGACTTCCGGCTGTGGGTGTGCCTGCACGAGGAGACCCACCGCACCCAGTTCACCGCCGTGCCCTGGCTGCGGGACCACCTCCAGGGCGAAATCCAGTCGTTCTTGGGGGAGACCGACGTCGACCCCATGACCGTCCTGGAGCGCGTCCGCGAGGCCGCCCAGACCCTCGCCGGGGGCCGCCCCGAGGCGGAGGAGGACGACGGCGGCCGCTCCTTCGTCGAGATCGTGCAGACCCCGGCCCAGCGCGAGATCCTCGGCCGCCTCACCGCCGTGATGTCCCTGCTGGAGGGACACGCCGACTTCGTCATGGACGGCGTCGGCCCGGCCGTCGTGCCGTCCGTCGCGGAGATCCGCGAGAAGTTCCAGCAGCGCCGCGCCAAGGGCGCCTCCCGGCTGGACATGGCCCTGCGCAAACTGCTCGGCCTGGACGCCAAGCTCCGCCAGTACCGCGACGGGGAACGCTTCGTGCGGGCCGTCGTCGACGAGGTCGGCATGGACGGCTTCAACCGCGTGTGGACCTCCCCGAACACCCTCCCGACCAAGGCGGAGATCGCCAAACCGGCGGACTGGGTCGCGCGG
Source organism: Streptomyces sp. NPDC002784 (assembly GCF_053592135.1). Taxonomy (NCBI): domain Bacteria; kingdom Bacillati; phylum Actinomycetota; class Actinomycetes; order Kitasatosporales; family Streptomycetaceae; genus Streptomyces; species Streptomyces sp. NPDC002784. Next base: position 129,978 of record NZ_JBSFVD010000014.1, read on the forward strand.
GTGCATCGCAAGGCCGAGTCGTGAACCTCCGTTCGGGGTCGTGAAACGAATCCGGCCGACGGCAGGCGAACGCCCCTTCAATCACCCGTCCGAGGGACCGTGAGCCATGGGTAGGCGTGCAATGCTCGGGGAACCGCCCGGTTCTGTCACCATCTACACACTCTGAGTGACCGAACCTCGGGCTCACCCCCCGAAAACTTCATGAAGGGAACCGGACATGGGTCCCCATCCTGCGGTCGCGGCGATACGCCTGGCGGTCCGCCGCGTCCTCCACGACATCCTCAACGACCAACAGACCTCCCCCGAGCACACCCCGCACGAGCGCCCGCCGTCGCCGCTCGTGCTCGTGGCGTGTTCCGGCGGCGCCGACTCCATGGCCCTCGCCTCCGCCCTCGCCTTCGAGGCACCCAAGCTCGGCATCCGGGCCGGCGGCGTCACCGTCGACCACGGCCTCCAGCCCGGCTCCGACCTGCGCGCCGAGGAAGTCGTCCTCCGCCTGCGCCAACTCGGCCTCGACCCGGTCGAGTCCGCCACCGTCACCGTCGGCCGCGAGGGCGGACCCGAGGCCGCCGCCCGCGACGCCCGCTACGCCGCCCTGGACGCCGCCGCCCAGCGCCACGGCGCCGCCGCGATCCTCCTCGGCCACACCCGCGACGACCAGGCCGAAACCGTCCTGCTCGGCCTCGCCCGCGGCTCCGGCATCCGCTCCCTGTCCGGCATGGCCGCGGTCTCGGGGGCCGGCGGCCGTTACCGGCGCCCCTTCCTGGAGATCGACCGGCAGACCGCCCGCCGGGCCTGCATGGTCCAGTCCCTGCCCGTCTGGGACGACCCCCACAACGCCGACCCCGCCTACACCCGCTCCCGCCTGCGCCACGAGGGCCTGCCCGCCCTGGAGAAGGCCCTCGGCAAAGGCGTCGTGGAGGCGCTCGCCCGTACGGCGCAACTGTCCCGCGACGACGCCGACGCCCTCGACGCCTGGGCCGGCCAGGCCGAGACCGCCGTCCGGGACGCCGCGGGGCTGCTGGAGTGCGCCAAGCTCTACGCCCTCCCGCCCGCCGTGCGCCGCCGGATCCTGCGCCGCGCAGCCATCGAGGCGGGCGCTCCGGCCGGCTCGCTGTTCGCCCGGCACATCGAGGAAGTCGACCGCCTGATCACCGGATGGCGCGGCCAGGGGGCCATCAATCTCCCCGGCAAAGTCGTGGCCCAGCGCCAGGGTGGCAGACTGGTGATTCGGCAAGGCTGAATCCTCGCCCCCCGCCAGGGGGGCGGACGGCCGGTGGGACGACCGAAAGTGATGCGGGTGGACGCGAACGACATGGGTGCCGACCTTCAGCAGGTACTCATCACCAAGGAAGAGATCGACGCGAAGCTCATCGAGCTCGCCGCGAAGATCGACGCGGAGTACGCGGGCAAGGACCTGCTCATCGTCGGCGTCCTCAAGGGCGCGGTGATGGTGATGGCGGACCTCGCGCGGGCGCTGTCCACCCCCGTCACCATGGACTGGATGGCCGTGTCCTCCTACGGGGCGGGCACCCAGTCCTCCGGGGTGGTGCGGATCCTCAAGGACCTCGACACCGACATCAAGGGCAAGCACGTCCTGATCGTCGAGGACATCATCGACTCCGGGCTGACCCTGTCCTGGCTGCTGTCCAACCTCGGCTCGCGCGAGCCCGAGTCGCTCAAGGTGTGCACCCTGCTGCGCAAGCCGGACGCCGCCAAGGTCGCCATCGACGTCGAATGGGTGGGCTTCGACATTCCCAACGAGTTCGTCGTCGGCTACGGCCTCGACTACGCCGAGAAGTACCGCAACCTCCCGTTCGTCGGTACGCTCGCGCCCCACGTCTACGGCGGCTGACCCCCGGGCTCGGCCGGGCGCTGAGCCACAAGGGCGACGCCGGTAGGACGATCGGGAACCCCAGCGCGGTCCGCGCCGTTGGAGCATGCAGAGACGGGATTGCCTCCGGCCGAGCGGCTCCGTGCGGCTTCGGTCCACAATGCTGGGGTACCGTCAGAAGAACTGTCTTATCAAACTCACTATGGCAGGAGGGACGGGGCGGCTCCGCTCCGTATGGATGGACGTGAAGCGATACTTCCGTGGGCCGGTCATGTGGATCGTGCTGGCCGTCCTTGCCGTGGTCGTGTTGATGCAGGTCGTCGGCTCGTCCGGTGGCTACAAGACGGTGGACACCGGCCAGGTCGTCCAGGCGATCAATGACAACAAGGTCGAATCAGCCAAGCTGACCACCGGCGACGAGCAGACCATCAAGGTCCAGCTCAAGGACGGCGAAAAGATCGAGGACAGCTCGAAGATCCAGGCGAGCTACATCGGCGACCAGGGCGCGACCCTGGCCAACACCCTGCAGACCAAGTTCCAGGACAAGCAGATCCCGGACGGCTACACGGTCTCGCCGACGAAGCAGAACGCCTTCGTGAGCATCCTGCTCTCGCTGCTGCCCTTCGTTCTCATCGTGGTCGTCTTCCTGTTCCTGATGAATCAGATGCAGGGCGGCGGCTCCCGGGTCATGAACTTCGGGAAGTCCAAGGCCAAGCTCATCACCAAGGACACCCCGAAGACGACGTTCGCCGACGTCGCCGGTTCCGACGAGGCGGTCGAGGAACTCCACGAGATCAAGGAATTCCTCCAGGAGCCCGCCAAGTTCCAGGCCGTCGGCGCCAAGATTCCCAAGGGCGTACTGCTGTACGGCCCGCCCGGCACCGGCAAGACCCTGCTCGCGCGTGCCGTCGCGGGCGAGGCCGGCGTGCCGTTCTACTCGATCTCCGGTTCCGACTTCGTCGAGATGTTCGTCGGTGTCGGTGCCTCCCGAGTCCGTGACCTGTTCGAGCAGGCCAAGGCGAACGCCCCGGCGATCGTCTTCGTCGACGAGATCGACGCGGTCGGCCGCCACCGCGGCGCCGGCCTCGGCGGCGGTCACGACGAGCGCGAGCAGACCCTGAACCAGCTGCTCGTCGAGATGGACGGCTTCGACGTGAAGGGCGGCGTCATCCTGATCGCCGCCACGAACCGTCCCGACATCCTCGACCCGGCCCTCCTGCGCCCCGGCCGCTTCGACCGCCAGATCGCGGTCGACCGCCCCGACATGCAGGGCCGTCTGGAGATCCTCAAGGTCCACCAGAAGGGCAAGCCGGTCGCCCCCGATGTCGACCTGTCCGCCGTCGCCCGCCGGACTCCGGGCTTCACCGGTGCCGATCTGTCCAACGTCCTGAACGAGGCCGCCCTGCTGACGGCCCGCTCGGACAAGAAGCTGATCGACAACCACATGCTCGACGAGGCCATCGACCGCGTCGTGGCGGGCCCGCAGAAGCGGACCCGGATCATGTCGGACAAGGAAAAGAAGATCACCGCGTACCACGAGGGCGGCCACGCCCTGGTCGCGGCGGCCTCCCCGAACTCCGACCCGGTCCACAAGATCACGATCCTGTCGCGAGGCCGTGCTCTCGGCTACACGATGGTCCTGCCGGACGAGGACAAGTACTCCACGACGCGCAACGAAATGCTGGACCAGCTGGCGTACATGCTGGGCGGCCGCGCGGCCGAGGAGCTCGTCTTCCACGACCCGACCACGGGTGCCGCGAACGACATCGAGAAGGCCACCGCCACGGCCCGCGCGATGGTCACGCAGTACGGCATGACCGAGCGCCTCGGCGCGATCAAGTTCGGTGGCGACAACACCGAGCCCTTCCTCGGCCGTGAGATGGCTCACCAGCGCGACTACTCGGAAGAGGTCGCCGCGCTGGTCGACGAAGAGGTCAAGAAGCTCATCGAGACCGCGCACAACGAGGCCTGGGAGATCCTGGTCGAGAACCGCGACGTCCTCGACAACCTCGTTCTCGCGCTGCTGGAGCGGGAGACGCTGGGCAAGGAGGAGATCGCCGAGATCTTCGCCGGTATCGTCAAGCGCCCGCCGCGGCCCGCGTGGACCGGTTCCTCGCGCCGTACGCCGTCCACCCGTCCGCCGGTGCTCTCCCCCAAGGAGCTCGCCCTGACGAACGGCGCCAACGGCTCGACTCCGGCGATCACCACCGCCAAGTCGACGGTCGCCGAGCCGACCCCGGAGCCCGCTCCCGAGGAGCGCCCGGAGAGCTGACCCGGGCCCGGTGACCTCACCGGCCCCGGAATGGATGCCGCGTCCCCCTGGTTTTAGCCTGGGGGGCGCGGCATCGTCGTATGTCCGCAGTTCAGACGCGTGACCCACACGCGCCACCCGCACAGGAACGAGGCACCACATGACCGACCCCGTGACGCTGGACGGCGAGGGCCGCATCGGCGTTTTCGACGAGAAACGCGCCGAGAACGCCGTACGGGAACTGCTGATCGCGGTCGGCGAGGATCCGGACCGCGAGGGTCTGAAGGAGACGCCGGGTCGGGTGGCCAGGGCCTACAAGGAGATATTCGCGGGCCTGTGGCAGCAGCCGGAGGATGTGCTGACCACGACGTTCGACATCGGGCACGACGAGATGGTGCTGGTGAAGGACATCGAGGTCTACAGCACGTGTGAGCACCATCTGGTGCCGTTCCGGGGAGTGGCGCACGTCGGGTACATCCCGGCGACCTCCGGGAAGATCACCGGACTGTCCAAGCTGGCCCGGCTCGTCGATGTCTACGCCCGCCGTCCGCAGGTGCAGGAACGACTCACCACGCAGATCGCGGACTCCCTGATGGAGATCCTGGAGCCGCGTGGCGTGATCGTCGTCGTGGAGTGCGAGCACATGTGCATGTCGATGCGCGGCATCCGCAAGCCCGGCGCGAAGACCCTCACCTCGGCGGTGCGCGGACAGCTGCGGGACGCGGCCACGCGCAACGAGGCGATGAGCCTCATCATGGCGCGCTGACCCGGCCGGCTGGTCACGCGGCCGGTGCGGCTCCCGTGCCGTTGTGCTCGTCGTCCTCCGGGAGCTTGCAGACGCGCTCCAGGAACATGGCCGCCGCTATGACGGCGATGCCCGCGACGACCGAGAAGCCGGCGTAGATGGCCTGGTCGCGGCGGGCGGGGATGTCGAGGACCTCCAGCAGGAAGACGCCCGTGCCGCCGTACATGCCCGCGACCAGGGCGGCGACCAGGGCGCTGGCCTGGCCGAAGACGACCGCTCGGGCGGCCATCAGGGGGTCGACGCCCTTGGCGCCCGGGCGGCGCTCGCGCTGCGCCCGGAGGCGGGAGCGGATCGAGAGCGCCGTGGCCAGCAGCACCGCGGCGATCAGGGCGAGGACGACGGGGGCGGCCAGGGGGACGCTCGGCAGGGTCCCGATCGAGTTCCAGAGGCGGGCGCCCGCCCAGGACAGGACGCCGGCCACGACGAACACGCCGGCCAGCACCCTGATACGCAGCTCTCTCACGGTGTCCCTTCAGCTCCCCCGGGCTCCCACGGACTGTGGTCGTCTCGACCTTAACGACTACTCGGGCAGTCGGAGTTCCAGATCCCCGCGAGCGGAGACGCCTTCCTGGGTGACGGTGCCGAGCAGATCGGCCACCGCGCCGCGTCCGGGCAGCTGGGCCTCGGGTTCCACGTCGTGCCACGGGGCGAGGACGAAGGCCCGCTCATGGGCCCGCGGGTGGGGCAGGGTGAGCGCCGGGTCGTCGGAGACGACGTCGGCGTAGGCGACGATGTCGACGTCGAGGGTGCGCGGCCCCCAGCGCTCGTCCCGCACCCGGTGGAAGGCTTCCTCGACCGCCTGCGCGCGCTCCAGCAGCGACGACGGGGGAAGGGTGGTCTTCAGGACCACGACCGCGTTGAAGTACGAGGGCTGGCTGCCGGGCTGCACGCCCCACGGCTCGGTCTCGTAGACGGGGGAGACGGCCTTGACGCGCAGGCCGGGGGTGTCCTCCAGCGCGTCGATGGCGCCCTGGAGGGTCTCCAGGCGGTTGCCGAGGTTCGAGCCCAGGGAGATCACGGCTCGCTGCGGGTTGTGCAGGGTGGTGTCGGCGGCGTCCACCTTCTCGACGACGGACGCGGGTACCGGCTGTACGGTCGGATCGCTGGAACCCTCGGTGAAGAACGCGGTCATACTCGGCTCCGGATGATGGTGACGGTCACGTCGTCGAAGGGGACCGTGATCGGCGCGTCCGGTTTGTGGACGCGGACCTCGACCTCCTGGACCCCTTCGTGCTTCAGACAGGCCTGGGCGATGCGCTCGGCGAGGGTTTCGATGAGGTTGACGGGCTCGCCCTCGACGACGGCCACGACCTCCTCCGCCACGATGCCGTAGTGCACGGTCTTCGCCAGGTCGTCGTCGGCTGCGGCCGGCCGGGTGTCCAGGCCCAGCACGAGGTCCACGATGAAGGTCTGGCCCTCCTCGCGCTCCTTGGGGAACACACCGTGGTGCCCGCGGGCCTTGAGGCCGCTCAGCGCGACACGATCCACGCGAATCACTCCTGCAATCGTCGGTGACGGCCGGTACGAACCGTGTGCGGACGGCACACCGGCCTCGGACGAATCTACCTGCGGGCACTGACAGGGCCGTTCCACGGGGGCACGCGCCCGCGCCGGGCCCGGAGGGTTCACCGGGTGTTTTCCCCGGGGAACCCGGCGGCTCACGGGTTGGTAGCCGCCCCTACCCGGAGCCGGGTGATTCCAACCACGTGTTGGTCCCTGTGGGGCGCCTACCCACTCAGGAGGGGGTGTCGTCGCCTTCTTCCTCATCGGTTTCGGCCAGCACGGGAGAGGCGTGGTGGGACCAGATCTTCCAGCCGTGCGGGGTACGGCGGAAGACGTTGGTGGCGACCACCAGCTGGCCGACGAGCGGGCCGAGCTCCTCGCTGCCCTCGGGCGCGGGGCCGCCGCTGAGGATGTTCTCGGTGCAGGTGACGAGCGCGGTGTCGCCGGTGACCGAGACATGCACATCGGTGAGGAAGAACTGGATGTAGTCGGTGTTCGCCATGATCAGGGCGTACGACCTGAGCACCTCGCCGCGGCCGGTGAGCACCGGCCAGCCGGGGTGCACGCAGGAGATCACACCGCTGTCGGCCGGGTCGTGGTAGGTCTCGTCGACGCCGAGGTCGGCCGGGGTGAGCCAGAGGGAGGACAGTTCCTCGAAGTCGCCGCGCTCCACCGCCTCGTAGTAGGCGGTGTTCGCGGCCTCCACCTGCTCGACGTCGGTGTGCGGGGCGCTCACCGGGCTCCTTCGGGGGAGTGCGCGCCCCGTACGGGATTCTGTGCGCCCGGCGCGTGGGCGAGGTCGCGCGCTCCTTCCACGGCCCGTGCGACCCGTACGGCGTCCGCCGTCGCGCGGACCTCGTGCACGCGCACCGCCCATGCGCCCGCGTGCGCCGCGAGCGCGGAGACGGCGGCCGTGGCCGCGTCCCGCTCGCGGGCGGGCGGCGGCGCGCCCTCCGGCCCGGCCAGGACCCGGCCGAGGAAGCGCTTGCGGGAGGCGGCGACGAGCAGCGGGTGGCCGAGGCCCAGCAGCCGGTCGAGGTGGGCGAGGAGGACGAGGTCGTGCTCGCCGTCCTTGGAGAAGCCGAGACCGGGGTCGACGACGATGCGGTCGGGGGCGATGCCGCCGGCCAGCACGGCCTCCACGCGCGCGTGCAGTTCGTCCACGACTTCGGCGACCACGTCGTCGTAGACGCCCCTGACGTTGCCGCCCTCCAGGAAGCCGCGCCAGTGCATGACGACGAAGGGGGCGCCGGCGTCGGCGACGACCGGGATCATGGCGGGGTCGGCGAGTCCGCCGCTGACGTCGTTGACGAGGGCGGCGCCGGCCGCGAGGGCCTGTTCGGCGACGGACGCGCGCATGGTGTCGACGGAGATCGTCACGCCCTCGGAGGCGAGGCCGCGGACGACCGGGATGACGCGCTTGAGTTCCTCCGCCTCGTCGACGCGGGTGGCGCCGGGGCGGGTGGACTCGCCGCCGACGTCGACCAGGTCGGCGCCCTCGTCGACCAGGGCGAGGCCGTGCTTGACGGCCGCGGTGGTGTCGAACCAGCGGCCACCGTCGGAGAAGGAGTCGGGGGTCACGTTCACGACTCCCATGACCGCGCAGCGGTCCCATTCAGGAAGGCCTGCCACGCGGCCGCGTCCGCTCTGCTTGCTCATATGTTCAGCGTAGGCCCCGGGCAGGCCCGGGTGGTCGGGGGACCGGGCAGTGCGGTCCGGGCGGAAGCCCCGGGGACGGGGCAGGAGGCTTCCGCCCGGACCCGTCCGGGTCACGCCGCGCGGGCGCGGTGGTGTGCGGCGGCGCGGCGGACAGGGGCCGGTCCGGGGTCGCCGGCGTCACGTGCGGGTCGTACCGGGGTGGGGCGACCGGCTCGCTCGATGCGCTGGGCCATCCGGCGCGCGGTGCGCATCGCGCGGCCGGTGAGCGAGAAATCCGCCGTCCTCACCACCGCCTCGCCGCCCGGTCCGAGGGCGGTCAGGCCGGTCTCCCGGGCCCACACCTCGCCGCCGGCCGCGGAGCAGCCGCTGACGGCGGGGGTCCAGGAGTGGGCCTGGGCGACATCCATGAAGCGTTCGATGGCGCCCGGCCAGGCCGAGACGTCGCCGATGGGGTCGCCGTCGGCGAGCATGACGCCGGAGACGACGCGGTAGGTGACCGCGGCCTTGCCGCTGGGGGAGAAGACGACGGCGTGGTCCCGGTGGACCGTGAGCGGGCCGCCGTGCCGGGCCAGCAGGGCCCTGAGACGGGCCTCGTCCTCCTGGCTGGGCCGGGCGCCGGGATGTTCGGGGCGCAGGGCGAGACACACCGTGGTGACGGCGGTGAGCAGGCCGAGGGCGCCCAGGGAGACGGCGACCGTGCCCGCGGCGCTGCCCTGGTACTCGACGGGGCCGTCGAGGCCGCACAGGCCGTACAGGACATGGGTGATGCGCTCGGCCAGGCTCGGGTTGCCGGTCAGGCTGCGCGGATGGGCGCTGACGACGACGAGTCCTAGGGCGAGTGAACCGGCGCCCATCAGGACGAAGTTGGCCAGTGCCAGCCAGCGGCTGCGCGGGTCGGGCAGTGCCGTGAACCGGTCGCGGTGGCGCAGCAGGGCGGTCAGCAGGACGAGCGAGACGACGGCGCCGAGCGGGGAGGGGCGGTAGGCGAACTGGGCCACGGCGCCTGCCGGGAGCAGGACCACCGCGGCCCGCCAGGCCCGGCGCTTGCCCCGCCGGAGACCGTGGGCGAGCAGCAGCAACAGCACTCCGGCGCTGAGCGAGAGGGCGGCCGCGAACGGTCCGGACGCGCCGGGCAGTAGGTCGGCGAGGGGGTGCGTACGGCTGTGCCGTAAGCGCGGGAGGATGCCCGCGGCGATGTCCAGGAGGCCGACGAGGACGCAGGCTTGGCCGACGAGAGCGGGCACCGCGTCGGGGCGCGGACCGCGCAGCAGCCGCCGCACGCGGCCGGGTTGCCGTGGAACCCCGCCCGGCACTTCCTCAACTGTCCTGACAGGCATCGCGTCCCGTGGTTCTGCGAGTGAGCTCGGATCCGGTGCCGATTCGGGCATCCGGCGACATTGCGCCCTCTAGGACGGTGTCTTGGGGGAGGAGGTTCACTCACCTCCCCGAAGCCGGTTCCGTGAACGCTCGGGGATGGCTGGGTTTTTACGGGGCGGGGCTCCATGGTTCGCCTACGCGCGGTAAGTTTCTGGCCATGCCACGTGGACGTCACCGCCATTCCCCGCCCTTGCACAGGCTGCTGCCCCCGTCGGCCATCGCGGGTGTCTCAGCCGTCTGCGCGCTCGGCCCCTGGGTCTTCTCGGAGCCGTGGGTGCTCCGGGGCTTGGCCGCGGCCGCGGCGGTGACGGCGGTCGTCGGCGCGGTCGTCATGCGGCACTGGGACACCCAGGCCGGCAAGCGGGTCGCCGATCTGACACGCGCGCGTGCGAGCGACGAGTGGCGCTTCGAGGAGCGGGTCGCCGAACTGGAGGCCGACCTCGAGGAGTCGCGCGAACTGCGCGGCAAGCTGGAGCAGCGGCTGCGCGCCAAGCGCGCGGAACTCGCGGGGCTGCGCAACGAACACGCGGCGCTGCTGCGCCGGTACGCCACCGCCGAGACCGAGCGCGCGAGCGCCCTGGAGGGGCGCCGGCTGCTGGAGATAGAAGCGGTGGCGCCCGCGCGCGCGTTGCCGCCGGCGCGGGTGGCCGCCGAGACGGTTGCCGAGCCGGTCGTCGGGCCGGAGGCGGGGGCCGTGGCAGCCCCGGTCGCCGGGAGCGAGACCGAGTCGGCCGAGACGGTCACCCCGGCGGTCTTCTCGCCGGAGGGGTCGAGCCTGTTCCTGCGGGCGCGGGCGGCGCTGGCGAAGCTGGACGCCGAGGGGTCCCCGGCGGCGGACAGTGCGCCGGAAGGCGACGGTCGGGTGAAGGCCGAAGCGCCGGTCGAGTCCGACGGGTTGGTGCAGGCCGAGGTCCCGGTCGCGTTCGGCGGTCCGGGGGAGGCGGAGGTCCCGGCGGCCCCGGCCGGCGGTCCGGTGAACACCGAGGTCCCGGCGGCCCCGTCCGACGGCCGCGGGAAGGCCGAGGTCCCGGCCCCGTCCGGCGGTCCGGTGAAGGTGGAGGTCCCGGCGGCCCCGTCCGACGGCCGCAGGAAGGCCGAGGTCCCGGCCCCGTCCGGCGGTCCGGTGAAGGCGGAGGCCCAGGCGGCCCCGTCCGACGGCCCCGCGAAGGCCGAAGCCCCGGCCCCGTCCGGCGGCCCCGCGAAGGCCGAAGCCCCGGCCCCGTCCGGCGGCCCCGCGAAGGCCGAAGCCCTGGCCCCGTCCGACGGCCCCGCGAAGCCGTACCCCGGTGCCCCGGGGAAGGATTCCGGTGACGCGCAGGCCGAGGTGCCCGCGCAGAGCGGCAGCCCCTCGAACGACCGGGCCGTGCAGACCGGTTCGCTCCCGCAGGAGGACGAGGCGCAGGGGAAGCCCGAGGCGGCCGACGGGCAGGAGCACACGCGCGCGGCCGCCGCCACCCCGGGCAAGCCGGCGCTGCCCGCCCAGCAGCCCGCCGGACACTTCGTCGCGCCGACCGCGGTGGCCGTCGTCCCGTCGGCGCCCGTGCGGCGCCCGAGGGTCGAGGGCGGCTTCGACTTCTTCGGCACGCACAAGGGCGAGGCGACCCCCGGCCTGGAGGACGTGCAGAACGAGGACCTCGCCGACGTCGTCGGCCAGGAGGCGCTCGCCCTGCACAAGGCCGAGTCCGAGGCGCAGTTCAAGCCGGCCGACGAGGAGTCCCGGGGCGTCGGCCAGGTCATCGACCTGACGGCGCACGACGAGACGGAGCAGATCGACGTACAGGGGCTGCGCAGCGCGGCGTCCTGACGGTCCCGGCAGCGGGAGCGCTCGGGCGAGGGGTCGGCCTAACGGTCGGCCCCTTCCGTCATCCAGCGGTCCGGACGCGCGTCCCGCCGCCCCGTGCGCGACCGTTCCGCCTGGGCGCCGAGCAGCGCCGCCGCCTCTTCCGTGCCCCGCAGGCGGGCCGTGACGGTCTTGTCGGCCCCGGTGTCCACATGGACGTCGGCGAGGCCCAGCGCGCGCTTCCAGGGCCCCTGCGCCAGCCGTACGCTCTGCACCTTCGCGTGTGGCACCAGCGCCAGGCTGCGCCGCAGCAGCCCCTGGTGCGCGGCGAAGACGGAGTCGGTGACGACCAGGCCGTAGCCCCGCCACCACACCGGCACGCACCACCGCGCGCGCCGCGGCGGCCGGGACAGCGCCGAATCCGGCGGCACGGTCACCCCGGGCAGCACGCGCGCGATGACGGCCTCGGCGACCTCACGCGGGGCGACCGGGACCAGGACCGAGTTCGAGGACCCCGCCACGTCCAGTTCCACCCGCACCCACCCGCGGCGCCGCCACAGCAGCGGCCGCACCACCCGTACGGTCTGCACACGCCCCGGCGGCACCGTCTCGTGGACGCGGTCCAGCAGGCCCCGGTCGATGCGCAGGCCGTCGGGGGAGTCGGCCACCGTCCAGTCGTACTCGGCGACGAACCGGCCCACGCTGCTCGCGCCCGCCGCGCCGAGCAGCGGCAGGGCGGTGGCGAGGACCGTCCACACGCTGTGGGTGGCGAGCCAGAGCACCGGCGGTACGACGAGGGCGGCGGCCAGGGTGCCCCAGGTGGCGCCCGTCAGCACCAGGGAGAGCGCGAGCTCACGCGCGGGCGTCCGCAGCAGTTCGCGCGCCGGGGCTTCGCCGACCTCGTGCGCCGTCTCGGGGGCGAACCCGGCGGCGCGCGCGAGGAGCTCCGCGCGGAGCGCACGCGCCTCCTGCGCGCCGAGGAAGGCGAGCTCGTCCTTCTTGTCGGCGCCGACGACATCGAGTTTGAGCTTGGCGACGCCCGCCACGCGCGCGAGGAGCGGCTGGCTGACGTCGATGGCCTGGATGCGGTCGAGCCGGATGTGCGCGGTGCGCCGGAACATCAGCCCGGTGCGGATGCGCAGTTCGCTCTCGGTCACCGCGAAGTGGGTGAACCACCAGGTGAGGAAGCCGTAGAGGGCGGCCGCCGGCACGGCGACGGCTATCACGAGCAGCAGTGTCGTCGTGGTCAGCCGGGTCAGCTGGCGCTGCGTCTGGTCGGGATCGTGCACCGCCCATCCGATGACCACGGCCACCGGCGCCCACGCCCGCCTGAGCGGCGTCACGGGATGCAGCCGCCGCTCGATCACCGGCGGCTTCCGCCGTACGGCGCCGTCGACGCCCGGGGCCGTCACAGCCCCGCCGATCGGGCCTCGCCCAGCTCGGTGAGCCGGTCGCGCAGCCGTTCCGCCTCGGCGGGGTCGAGGCCGGGAATGGTCGCGTCGGTGGCCGCGGCCGCGGTGTGCAGCTGCACGCTGGCCAGACCGAAGTGCCGCTCGACGGGCCCGGAGGTGACCTCCACCAGCTGCATGCGCCCGTACGGCACGACGGTCTCCTCGCGCCACAGCACGCCCCGGCTGATCAGCAGGTCGTCGGCGCGCTCGGCGTAGCGCCAGGAGCGCCAGTTGCGGCCGAGCATCACCCAGCCCCAGACCGCTACGGCGAGGGGCAGCAGCGCGAAGGCGGCCCAGGCGGGACCGGCGAGCAGGCCCAGCAGTACGGCGAGGCCGACCGTCAGCAGTCCCAGCCACACCACCAGCAACAGCCGCCGCATCCGCAGCAGCCCCGGGGGCAGTCCGGTCCACACCGGCTCGTGCTCCGCTGAAGCGGCCCCGGTTTGCCCGGTATGCGGCGCGTTTTCCTGGCTCCCCGTCTCCATATGGCCAGCCTACGTAGGAGAGACTGTGTCCATGCCTACGACGCAGACCACGGTCGGTATCGGCGGAGCCGCGGAGAGCACCGACATGGTGCTCAACATCGGGCCCCAGCACCCGTCCACGCACGGCGTGCTGCGCCTGCGGCTCGTCCTGGACGGTGAGCGCATCACCAGCGCCGAGCCGGTGATCGGCTACATGCACCGCGGCGCGGAGAAGCTCTTCGAGGCGCGCGACTACCGCCAGATCATCATGCTCGCCAACCGCCACGACTGGCTGTCGGCCTTCTCCAACGAACTGGGCGTCGTCCTGGCCGTCGAGCGCATGCTCGGCATGGAGGTACCCGAGCGGGCGGTGTGGACCCGGACCCTGCTCGCGGAGCTCAACCGGGTGCTCAACCACCTGATGTTCCTCGGTTCGTACCCGCTGGAGCTGGGCGGGATCACGCCGATCTTCTACGCCTTCACGGAGCGCGAGGAGCTCCAGCACGTGATGGAGGAGGTCTCCGGCGGGCGCATGCACTACATGTTCAACCGGGTCGGGGGCCTGAAGGAGGACCTGCCCGCCGGATGGGCCACGCGCGCGCGTGCCGCCGTCGCCGGTGTGCGCTCCCGGATGGACCGCTTCGACGACCTGGTCCTCGGCAACGAGATCTTCCGGGGGCGCACGCGGGGCGTGGGCGTCCTGGCGCCGGAGGCCGTGCACGCCTACGGCGTGAGCGGGCCGATCGCGCGCGCCTCCGGCGTGGACTTCGATCTGCGCCGCGACGAGCCCTACCTCGCCTACGGGGAGCTCCAGGACACGCTCAAGGTGGTCACCCGCGAGGAGGGCGACTGCCTCGCCCGGTTCGAGTGCCTGCTGGAGCAGACCTACAACTCCCTCGATCTCGCCGACGCCTGCCTCGACCGGCTCGGGGAGCTGGCGCCCGGCCCGATCAACCAGCGGCTGCCGAAGGTCCTGAAGGCGCCCGAGGGGCACACGTACGCGTGGACCGAGAACCCGCTCGGCATCAACGGCTACTACCTGGTCAGCAAGGGCGAGAAGACGCCGTACCGGCTCAAGCTCCGCTCGGCCTCGTTCAACAACATCCAGGCGCTGGTGGAGCTGCTGCCGGGCACGCTGGTGGCGGACATGGTGGCGATCCTGGGGTCACTGTTCTTCGTGGTCGGGGACATCGACAAGTAGGCCGCCCAAGGCCGCGTCCGCGATGCCCACGGGCTGGAGCAGCCAGCCGAAGTCGCCGAGGCCGCCGGGTGCGGTGAGTTCGGCGGCCTCGCCGGCGGCCGCGAGGGCGCGTACGTAGGCCGCCGGCCGGGTCGTCGCGAGCGCGAGCGGGGGGCGGGCGGCTTCGAGGCCGAGGGCGCGCAGGGCGTCGCGCTGCGTGAGGAGGCGTGCGCCGGGGGGCTCGTACGCCGGTGCGTGCTCGTTCACGCCCGCGCGCGCATCCGTCCTCTCACCCGGGCGTTCCCCGGCCCGCGCACACGCGTCCAGGGCCACATGCGCCGTGACATCGCAGGACCCGTCCGGCACAGGCGCCGTCCCGCGCCCCTCCCGGAACCCGGTCAGCGTGCCGAACAGGGGCCGCGCGTCCGCCGTGTGCGCGTAGTCGACGGCCACCGCGAGCCCCCGCTCGACGGTCCCGACCGCTTCCGCCCACGCCTCGTCCCGGGGCAGCCCGATCTCGGCCCGCAGTCCCTCCTCCGGGGGCAGCGGCCACCACCGCGCGAGCCACTCGGCGTCCGCGCCGGTGACCGGCTCGCCGAGCCGTTCGGTCCCGTCGCGCCGTACGAGGACCGTGCGCGGTACGCCCTCGGGGTCGACCTCGGCGATGTCGACGGGCACGTTGTCCAGCCACTCGTTGGCGAACAGCAGGCCCGTGACGCCCTGTGGCGGCTTGGGCAGCCACTCGATCCGGTGATCGAGACCGGGCGGGCGGCCGGCGATCTCGACGGCGTACCCGCGCGCGCGGGCGGCCACGTCGGAGGGGAGGGCGGCGAGGACCGCGGTGACCAGTTCGCCGCGGCCCGCGGCCATGTCCACGAAGTCGAGGCGGGAGGGCCGGCCCAGTGCCTCGTCGACCCGGCACAGCAGCCGGGCCACCGCCCCGGCGAACAGCGGCGAGGCGTGCACGGACGTACGGAAGTGCCCGGCCGGGCCCTCCGGCCTGCGGTAGAAGCCCTGCGGCCCGTACAGCGCCCGCTGAGCCGCCGCCCGCCACCCGAGCCATTCGTCGCCACCGTCTCGCGTCACGCGCCCAGGCTAAGGGCACAGGGGAGCGGGGCCTCCACCTTGCGGAGTACGCGCGCTCCCCGCGGATCGGTCCTCCGGTTGACCCCTGCACACATCTCGCTTCCCTACGCTGGGTTACGTGCAGCGCCTCTATGACTTCCTCCGCAGACACCCGACGTGGGTCGACGGCTTCTGGGCCGTCTTCTTGTTCGGGATCACCGTGGTGTCCGGGGTCGTGCAGCAGGAAGTGGAGCGCGTCGACTACCCGGTCGCCGCCGTGCCGATCGCCCTGCTGCTGTCCCTGGTGATCGCGCTGCGCCGGCGCATGCCGGAGAAGATGCTGGTCCTGGCCATCGCGCTCGGTGTGGCGCAGCTGGTGCTGGACGCCGAGACCATGCCCGCGGACTTCGCCATGCTGGTGATCACCTACACGGTGGCCGCGAACGGTGCCCGCTGGGCCTCCAGGCTGGCGCTCGGCGTCGGCCTGTGCGCGGCCCCCCTGGCGCAGTTGCGCTGGCCGGAGAACGAGTCGAGCGCCCTCGGCACCGTCGCGATCATGATCTTCACCTCGGTGCCGTTCGCGCTCGCCTGGGTGCTCGGTGACTCGATACGCACCCGGCGCGCGTACTTCGCGCAGCTCGAGGAGCGCGCGACCCGGCTCGAGAAGGAGCGCGAGGCGCAGGCCAAGGTCGCGGTCGCCGCCGAGCGCGCCCGGATCGCGCGCGAGCTGCACGATGTGGTCGCGCACAACGTCTCGGTGATGGTGGTGCAGGCCGACGGCGCCGCCTACGTCCTCGACGCCGCCCCCGACCAGGCGAAGAAGGCCCTGGAGACGATCTCCTCCACCGGCCGGCAGGCCCTCGCCGAGATGCGCCGCCTGCTGGGCGTGCTGCGCACCGGCGAGCACGAGGAGGGCGGGGAGTACGTCCCGCAGCCCGACGTCGAGCAGATCGACGAGCTCGTCCAGCAGTGCCGCACCTCCGGACTGCCCGTCGACTTCAAGGTCGAGGGCACCCCGCGCCCGCTGCCGAGCGGGGTGGAGCTGACCGCGTACCGCATCGTGCAGGAGGCGCTCACCAACACCCGCAAGCACGGCGGCCCGGACGCGGGTGCGAGCGTGCGGCTGGTCTACTTCGACGACGGTCTCGGTCTGCTCGTCGAGGACGACGGCAAGGGTGCCCCGCACGAGCTGTACGAGGAGGGCGGCGCCGACGGCCAGGGCCACGGTTTGATCGGTATGCGAGAGCGGGTCGGCATGGTGGGGGGCACCCTGGACGCGGGCCCCCGCCCGGGCGGAGGATTCCGCATCAGTGCCCTGCTGCCGCTCAAACCGGCGCACTGAGACCGGTCATGTGCTGCGTTGACACCTGTAACGACCCCGTTCACGGACACGGAAGAGGACTCGATGACGATCCGCGTAATGCTCGTCGATGACCAGGTGCTGCTGCGCACCGGGTTCCGGATGGTGCTCGCCGCCCAGCCGGACATGGAGGTCGTCGCGGAGGCGGGCGACGGCGTCGAGGCCCTGCAGGTGCTGCGGGAGACCGCGGTCGACGTGGTGCTGATGGATGTGCGCATGCCGAAGCTGGACGGTGTGGAGACCACCCGCCGGGTCTGCGCGGACGCCGATCCGCCGAAGGTGCTGATCCTGACCACCTTCGACCTCGACGAGTACGCCTTCTCCGGGCTGAAGGCGGGCGCCTCCGGGTTCATGCTCAAGGACGTGCCGCCCGGGGAACTGCTCGCCGCCATCCGGGCGGTGCACAGCGGCGACGCGGTGGTGGCCCCCTCGACCACGCGCCGGCTGCTGGACCGCTTCGCGCCGATGCTGCCCAGCACCGGCCAGGAGCCGCAGTTCAAGGAGCTGGACCGGCTCACCGACCGGGAGCGCGAGGTCATGGTGCTGGTCGCCCAGGGGCTGTCCAACGGGGAGATCGCGGCCCGGCTCGTCCTGTCGGAGGCGACCGTCAAGACGCACGTGGGCCGCATCCTGACCAAGCTAGGGCTGCGGGACCGGGTGCAGGTGGTGGTCCTGGCCTACGAGACGGGACTGGTGCGGGCCGGCGGACAGGGCTGAGCGGCGCCGGTCAGCGCAGCAGCGCCTCCAGGAGGTCCCCGCCCAGCCGGGCGACCGCCGCGACGTCCAGCTGGTGCAGGACGTAGCGCCCGCGCCGGCGGGTGGTGATCAGGCCCGCCTTCTTGAGCACGCCCAGGTGCCGGGATATCTCGGGCGCGGTCATGCCGTGGATCTGCACGAGCTCGCTGGTGGTGTACGTGCTGCGGGCGAGGTTGCGGCACAGCTGCATGCGCACCGGGTGGGACAGCGCGGTCATGCGCAGGACCAGCTGGTCGACCGAGGGCGGGGCGGTCAGCTCGGGGGAGCCGACCGGGTAGTGCAGGACCGGCTGCCAGCCGTGCCGGTGCAGCACCATCAGATGCGGCCAGCCCAGGCTCGTCGGCACCAGCAGCAGGCTGCGGTCGCGGATGACGGTGTGGCCCTGGCGCAGTTTGTCGATGGTGATCCGGCCGCCGGCCTCGTCGAACGTCACCGCCGCGGACACCGAGGTCAGCGCCTCGGCGAGCCCCTTGTGCCGCAATAGGTCGGTCCGGTGCCGGGCGTCGGCGGCGAGCTGGTGGCGCACGCGGTGCCAGACGTCCGCGAAGAACGCCTCCTCGCAGTCGGTCAGGAACTGCCGCAGCCAGGCCCGGATCCGCGGCGGATCCTCCAGCAGCCGCCTGGTGAACCGCAGTTGCTGCGGCCCGCGCGCGGCGGCCAGCTCCAGGGCCCGGCGGCGCAGGTCGGGATCGGCGAGCGCGGAGGGGCCCGGGGTGGTGTACGGCAGCGCGCAGGTGAACTCCAGGGCGGCGTCCACGAACTGCTCGTCCGTCAGCTTGTCCAGCAGGTCCAGGTCGTCGGCGAGGTCGGCGCCCGGGAGGGTGGGCCCGCCGGGGATGCCGGCGCAGGGCAGGAACAGGTCCGAGAACGTCGTACGCCACAGGAAGTCGGCCTCGCACATCCGGTCGGCCAGGTGCGGGTCGAGCGCCGCGGTCACGCTGGTGGCCCAGCCCTGGAGGCCCGGGTGGTGGGCCGGCTCGGACAGCGCGTGCAGCGCCATGCCGAGCTCGGCCAGGGGCGAGGGAACGACGGCGACCCTCTCCGGCCGCAGCCCCGCGATGTCGATGCGCACGCTCATGCCCTCATGGTGCACCCGGCCACTGACAACGCCGCCGTCGATTGACGCCCGCCGTCAATCGACGCGACGTCGCCGCGCGCGCGGCGCAGGCTGGGAGGACCGGCCGGGGCAGCCGGAGCCGTCCCGCCGCATCCGTCCCGCCTTCCGGAAGAGGTGAACCGCCATGAACGTCACCCAGCAGTACCTCCTCGACACCTACCGGGCCCGGCAGCACGGCGAGCCCGCCCCGCCCGCCCCGGGCGCGCAGGACCGGCAGGTCGTACGGGCCTGGCGCGAGGAGCGCCGCTTCCGGGCCGTTCTCGCCGGGCGCCCGGTGGGGGGCGGGCCCTGGCGGTCCCTGGGCCGGCGGCTGCGGCCTAGCCGCTGACCTGCTCCCTCAGCCGCGCCACGAACTCCGCGACGGCCACGCGTACGTCGTGGGCCGTCCAGGTCAGGCCCGCGGCCCGGACGTCGATCTCCGTGACCGCGAGGCCCGGGCCCGGCGCGTCCCAGGGGCGGGCGAACAGCAGGGTCCTCGTCTCCTCGGCGTGCCGGACCGCCGCCTCGGCGACGACATCGGCGTCGTACGGCAGCCAGAGCCGGAACTCGTTGGTGTGCGGCTCCTCGGGGTGGACGCGGGCCCAGGGCAGCCCCGCCGCCGCGAACCCCTCGCGCAGGGCGCCGGCCACCACGCGCGCGTGCCGCACGTAGCCGGGCAGCCGGGGCAGCTCCCGCTCCAGGCCGACCAGCGCCGACAGTGCGGTGGGGAACTGCTGGAAGACGGTGCCGCCGTACCGGTGCCGCCAGGCCTTCATCTCGTCGACGAGCGTTCGGGGCCCGGCGACCGCGGCACCGCCGTAGCCGTCGAGGGACTTGTAGAACGAGACGTAGAGGCTGTCCGCGAGGTCCGCGATCTCATCCAGGGGGCGCTCGAAGTGGACCGTGGCCTCCCACAGGCGCGCGCCGTCGAAGTGCACCACCGCCTCGCGCTCCCGCGCCACCTCCACCACCTCGGTGAGCTCCTGCCAGGACGGCAGCACGAAACCGGCGTCCCGGAGCGGCAGTTCCAGCATCAGCGTGCCGAAGGGCTCGTCGAGGCCGCGCACTTCGTCGGCGGTGGGCGGGCGCGGCTCGCTGGTGACCCTGACCGGGCGCAACCCGCTGACCTGGCTGACGGCGTTCCGCTCGTGCACCTCGGGGTGGGCCAGCGCGTGCAGGGCCACGACCGGGTTGCCGGTGCGGCCGGCCCAGCAGCGCAGGGCCACCTGCTGGGCCATGGTGCCGGTGGGGAAGAACGCGGCGGCCTCCTTGCCGAGCAGCCCGGCGACCTTGTCCTCCAGGGCCTCGACGACACCGTCGCCGTACATGTCGGCCGGCTGGTCCAGGTCGTACACGTCCGACGCCTGCTCCAGCAGCGTGAGCCGTTCCCGGAGCGTGCGCAGGGCACCCGCGCGCCCCAGTGCGCGCTCAGCGCTCCGGGACGCGCTGATGCGCCGCTCTCTGATGCGCTTGCGCCGTTCGGTCTCCGGGAGCTGTTCGCCGTGGTTCGTCGTCTCCGCCGCTTCACTCATGCGCGGATGATGTCGCGGCCCGCCGCACAGGGGCACTCGCTTTTCGGGACGCGTTTCTCCGGGCGCCCTCGGCTCACAAAAACCCACAGCCTGTGGACAACCGACCGCCCCTCGAACCGATCGCGTTAACATGACGAGAAATCGTCCGGTACCCGGAGCGGACTGGAACGGGAAGGCCGCCGTCGCGTGAGTACAAGCCAACAGCCAGATCCGAAGGACCGCCCAGCGCGGCTCACCGTCGGCGTCGTCGGCGCCGGCCGGGTGGGCCCCGCGCTCGCCGCGTCCCTCCAGCTCGCCGGGCACCGGCCGGTGGCCGTCTCCGGGGTCTCCGACGCCTCCCGGCGCCGCGCCGAGCACCTGCTCCCCGGCGTACCCCTCATGACGCCCGCCGAGGTGCTCAAGAGCGCGGAACTGGTGCTCCTGACCGTCCCCGACGACGCCCTGCCCGGCCTCGTCGCCGGACTCGCCGAGACCGGGGCCGTACGGCCGGGCCAGCTGCTGGTGCACACCTCCGGACGGTACGGCGCCCAGGTCCTCGACCCCGCCCTGCGCGCGGGCGCGCTCCCGCTGGCCCTGCACCCGGCGATGACGTTCACCGGCACCCCGGTGGACGTCGAGCGGCTGGCCGGCTGCTCCTTCGGCGTCACCGCCCCCGAGGAACTGCGGCTGGCCGCCGAGGCCCTCGTCATCGAGATGGGCGGCGAGCCGGAGTGGATCGCCGAGGACATGCGGCCGCTCTACCACGCGGCCCTCGCCCTGGGCGCCAACCACCTGGTGACGCTGGTCGCGCAGTCCATGGAGCTGCTGCGCGCGGCCGGTGTCGAGGCCCCCGACCGGATGCTCGGCCCGCTCCTCGGCGCCGCCCTCGACAACGCCCTGCGCTCCGGCGACGCCGCCCTGACCGGCCCCGTAGCGCGCGGCGACGCGGGCACCGTCGCCGCGCACGTCACCGAGCTGCGCCGGCACGCCCCGCAGGCCGTCGCCGGCTACCTGGCGATGGCCCGCGCGACCGCCGACCGCGCGCTCGCCCACGGCCTGCTCAAGCCGGAGCTAGCGGAAGACCTGCTGGGAGTGCTCGCCGACAGCACCGAGGGAGAAGCGGGATGACCATCACCCTGCTGCGCACCGCCGCCGAACTGTCCGCACGCGCGCGTACGGCCAGGCGCGCGGTCGTGATGACCATGGGCGCCCTGCACGAGGGCCACGCCACCCTGGTCCGCTCCGCGCGCGAACTCGCCGGACCGGACG
Organism: Streptomyces sp. NPDC002784; assembly: GCF_053592135.1. NCBI lineage: Bacteria > Bacillati > Actinomycetota > Actinomycetes > Kitasatosporales > Streptomycetaceae > Streptomyces > Streptomyces sp. NPDC002784. The sequence goes on from NZ_JBSFVD010000014.1 coordinate 151,339, forward strand.
GCGAGGTCGTGGTGACCGTCTTCGTCAACCCCCTCCAGTTCGGCGCGGGCGAGGACCTCGACCGCTACCCGCGCACCCTGGAAGCCGACCTCAAGATCGCCGAGGAGGCCGGTGCGGACGCCGTGTTCGCGCCCTCCGTCGACGAGGTCTACCCGGGCGGCGAACCGCAGGTGCGGGTCAGCGCGGGCCCCATGGGCGAGCGGCTGGAGGGCGCCGCCCGCCCCGGCCACTTCGACGGCATGCTCACCGTCGTCGCCAAACTGCTCCACCTCACCCGCCCCGACGTCGCTCTCTTCGGCCAGAAGGACGCCCAGCAGCTCGCCCTGATCCGCCGCATGGTCCGCGACCTGAACTTCGGCATCGAGATCGTCGGCGTGCCCACCGTGCGCGAGGACGACGGCCTGGCCCTGTCCAGCCGCAACCGCTATCTCTCGCCCGCCGACCGGCGCACCGCGCTCGCCCTGTCCCGGGCGCTGTTCGCCGGCCAGGACCGGCACGCGGCGCAGGAGGCGCTGCGCGCGCGGGCCCGGGAAGTGCCCGCCACGCACGCGCGTGCCGAGGCGCTCAGCGCCCTCGGGGAGTCCCGCGCCGCCGCCGACACGCACGCCGTCGCCAAGGCGGCCCCGGCCGGCCCGGCCGCCGTCCGGGCCGCCGCCCGCCTGGTCCTGGACGAGGCCGCCCGGCTCACCCCGCCGCTCGTACTGGACTACCTCGCCCTCGTCGACCCCACCGACTTCACCGAGATCGACGACGACTTCACCGGCGAGGCCGTTCTCGCGGTCGCCGCCCGGGTCGGGACGACCCGGCTGATCGACAACCTCCCCCTGACCTTCGGAGCCGCCTCGTGACCAGCACAGGCATACGACTGCACGCGCCCGCGCCCGGGTGGTCCATCGACGCGGACGTGGTGGTCGTCGGCTCCGGCGTCGCCGGGCTGACCGCGGCCCTGCGCTGCGAGTCCGCCGGTCTGACGACGGTCGTCGTCACCAAGGCCCGCCTCGACGACGGCTCCACCCGCTGGGCGCAGGGCGGCATCGCCGCGGCGCTCGGCGAGGGCGACACCCCCGAGCAGCACCTGGCCGACACCCTGGTGGCGGGCGCCGGGCTGTGCGACGAGGACGCGGTACGCCTCCTGGTCACCGAGGGCCCGGACGCCGTGCACCGCCTGATCGAGACCGGCGCCCACTTCGACGAGTCGGAGGAGGGCGGCCTGGAGCTCACCCGCGAGGGCGGCCACCACCGGCGCCGGATCGCGCACGCGGGCGGCGACGCGACCGGCGCGGAGATCTCCCGCGCGCTGGTCGAGGCGGTCCGCGCGAAGGGCCTGCGCACCATCGAGAACGCGCTCGTCCTGGACCTGCTCACGGACGTCGACGGCCGCACCGCGGGCGTGACCCTGCACGTGATGGGCGAGGGCCAGCACGACGGCGTGGGCGCCGTGCACGCCCCCGCGGTCGTCCTCGCGACCGGCGGCATGGGCCAGGTCTTCTCCGCGACCACCAACCCGTCGGTGTCCACCGGCGACGGCGTGGCGCTCGCCCTGCGCGCGGGCGCGGAGGTCTCCGACCTGGAGTTCGTGCAGTTCCACCCCACCGTGCTGTTCCTCGGCGCGGACGCCGAGGGCCAGCAGCCGCTGGTCTCCGAGGCCGTGCGCGGCGAGGGGGCCCACCTGGTCGACGCCGACGGCGTGCGCTTCATGGTCGGCCAGCACGAACTGGCCGAGCTCGCGCCCCGGGACATCGTCGCCAAGGGCATCATGCGCCGGATGCAGGAGCAGGACGCCGAGCACATGTTCCTCGACGCCCGGCACTTCGGCGCCGAGATGTGGGAGCACCGCTTCCCGACGATCCTCGCCGCCTGCCGCGCCCACGGCATCGACCCCGTCCACGAACCCATCCCGATCGCCCCGGCCGCCCACTACGCCTCCGGGGGCGTGCGCACCGACTCCCGGGGCCGTACGACCGTGCCCGGCCTGTACGCGTGCGGCGAGGTCGCGTGCACCGGCGTGCACGGCGCGAACCGGCTCGCCTCCAACTCCCTCCTGGAGGGACTGGTCTACGCCGAGCGCATCGCCGCCGACATCGCGGCGGGCCACGCCGGCAACGGCCTGCACGCGCGGGTGCCGCACCCGGTGCCGTCCCCGGAGGTGCCCGCGCATCCGCTGCTCGCGGCCGAGGCCCGTTTCGCCATCCAGCGGATCATGACCGAGGGCGCGGGCGTCCTGCGCTCCGCCGACTCCCTCACGCGGGCGGGCGAGCAGCTCCAGCGGCTGCACTCCGACGCGCGCGAGGCCCTCGTCGAGAACGGCAAGACCGCGGAGCCCGGCGTCGACACCTGGGAGGCCACCAACCTCCTGTGCGTGGCCCGGGTCCTGGTCGCCGCCGCCGTGCTGCGCGAGGAGACGCGCGGCTGCCACTGGCGCGAGGACCGGCCCGAGCGCGACGACACGGCATGGCGCCGCCACATCGTCGTACGGCTGAATCCGGACCGCACACTCGCCGTGCACCCCACCGATACCGCAGACTTCCCCCCGACCCGGCAGCCCCAGGAGCAGTGACAGACGTGAGCACCCCCGACCTTCCCCTCGCCCAGGACGACGGCTGCGGCGACGGCTGCGCCTGCGGGGCGGACACCGACGAGACGTATCTGGAGTGCGGGCTCGACCCCGCGCTCGCGCAGCTCCTGATCGACGCGGGCCTGGACCCGCTGGAGATCGAGGACATCGCGAACGTCGCCATCCAGGAGGACCTGGACAACGGCGTGGACGTGACGACGGTCGCGACCATCCCCGAGGACGCGGTCGCCACCGCCGACTTCATTGCGCGCGAGGCCGGTGTCGTGGCCGGCCTGCGGGTCGCCGAGGCGGTGATCTCCGTGGTCTGCACCGACGAGTTCGAGGTCGAGCGGCACGTGGAGGACGGTGACCGGGTCGAGGCCGGGCAGAAGCTGCTGTCGGTCACCACGCGCACGCGCGACCTGCTGACCGCGGAGCGCAGCGCGCTGAACCTCCTGTGCCGCCTCTCCGGCATCGCGACCGCCACCCGCGCGTGGGCGGACGCCCTGGAGGGCACCAAGGCACGCGTGCGGGACACCCGCAAGACCACGCCCGGACTGCGCGCCCTGGAGAAGTACGCGGTCCGCTGCGGCGGGGGCGTCAACCACCGGATGTCGCTGTCCGACGCGGCCCTGGTCAAGGACAACCACGTGGTCGCCGCGGGCGGTGTCGCGCAGGCATTCAAGGCGGTGCGGGAGGCCTTCCCCCAGCTGCCCATCGAGGTCGAGGTGGACACCCTGCACCAGCTGCGCGAGACGGTGGACGCGGGCGCCGACCTGATCCTGCTGGACAACTTCACGCCGGGGGAGTGCGAGGAGGCGGTGGCGCTGGTGCACGGCCGCGCGGCGCTGGAGGCGTCGGGCCGGCTGACCCTGGACAACGCCAGGGCGTACGCGGACACGGGCGTCGACTACCTGGCCGTCGGGGCGCTGACCCACTCCGCGCCGATCCTGGACATCGGGCTGGACCTGCGAGCGGCGGAGTAGGGAGCGGGAAGCGGCCATGCTGCTGACGATCGACGTAGGAAACACCCACACCGTCCTCGGTCTGTTCGACGGCGAGGACATCGTCGAGCACTGGCGCATCTCCACGGACGCGCGCCGCACCGCCGACGAGCTGGCGGTGCTGCTCCAGGGCCTGATGGGCATGCACCCGCTCCTCGGGGAGGAGCTGGGCGACGGGATCGACGGGATCGCCATCTGCGCGACCGTGCCGTCCGTGCTGCACGAGCTGCGGGAGGTGACGCGGCGGTACTACGGCGACGTGCCGGCCGTGCTCGTCGAGCCCGGGGTGAAGACCGGGGTGCCGATCCTCACGGACAACCCCAAGGAGGTCGGCGCGGACCGGATCATCAACGCGGTGGCCGCCGTCGAGCTGTACGGCGGTCCCGCGATCGTCGTGGACTTCGGTACGGCGACGACCTTCGACGCGGTCAGCGCGCGCGGGGAGTACGTCGGCGGGGTCATCGCGCCGGGGATCGAGATCTCGGTGGAGGCGCTCGGGGTGAAGGGCGCGCAGCTGCGGAAGATCGAGGTCGCCCGGCCCCGGAGCGTGATCGGAAAGAACACGGTCGAGGCCATGCAGTCCGGGATCGTCTACGGCTTCGCCGGGCAGGTGGACGGCGTGGTGGGCCGGATGGCGCGGGAGCTGGCGGAGGATCCGGACGAGGTCACGGTGATCGCGACGGGTGGTCTGGCGCCGATGGTGCTGGGCGAGTCGTCGGTGATCGACGAGCACGAGCCCTGGCTGACCCTGATCGGGCTGCGGCTGGTCTACGAGCGGAACGTGTCCCGGATGTGACGGCACGCGTGCGTGCGGCGGGGGTTCCCGCAGCGGCGGCCCAACCGGGTAACTCCCCCGCGCCACGCCCACCCCCTATGTCGGGTTTGTCTGATTAGCGCGTATCGTCGCCGCATGCCCACGCCATACGGATCCCGTGGCGGCATGGCGTTCGGTGTGGAGGAGCTGCGTGTGCTCCGCCGCGCGCTCGCTCTTGCCCTGAACCCCGCCCCTGCCCCGGCCGAGGATGTCCAGGACTGTCTCTCCCTCGCCCAGTCGCTGGACGAAGCGATGCGCGAGGGCGCACGGCTGCGCGCCTTCCTGGTGGCCGACCTCGCCCGGTACCGCGCCGCCCTGCCCGGCACCGCCGCCGGGTACCTCACCCTCATGGGGGAGGCCCTCGGCGCCGGGTACCGGCCCGAGCCGGACGATCTCGCCGCGCTGCGCGCCCTGCGCGGCAATCCCGTCGCCGCCGCCCTGCTGAGCCGCTGCCAGGTCCTCGCCGAACAGGACGTACGGGCCCGTCTCGCGCGCGGGACGGGCCGCCGGGTGGCCACGGCCGCCCCGAGCGTCCCCGCCTGCCGTACCCGCCTTCTGGCCCTCCCCGGGGGCCTCGCGCCCGCGCCCCTCGCCGCCGCCGAGCAGGACCCCGCCCAGCAGCCCGCGAAGAAGCCCGCGCCCCGGCCCGCCGAGAAGCCGGCCACCCCCGGCCCCGCCGAGCCCCAGCAGCCCCGCCGCCCCGTCCCCACCCCGGGCGAGGTCTTCCCCCGCCGCAAACCCACCGAGCCCCCCGCCCAGCCGCCGCAGCAACTGGCCGCGGGCTGAGCCCCACCCCGGCCCCGGACCACCCGCCCCCCTCGCTACCCTGAAGTCATGGACTACGTCTCCGCGCTGCTGCCCCCCGTCGTCATGGCCGTGTTCTTCGGCGGGGTGATCCGGGTGATCGTGAAGACTCAGGGCGGTGCCAACAAGGCCAAGGAGGACGCCGTGGTGGACGCGGCGCTCGCCCGGGCCGAGGGGGCCCGGCAGGCCTCCGTGCGGAGCGACGGCTGACCCAGGCGGACCGTTCCCGGCGTACGACTCCTTCGTTTTTCGAGTCGTACGCCCTTTTTGTGCCTGTTTGCTGCTGAAAGCGCACGTCCGGCAGGCCAATCCCGGCATCTCCCACTATTGTGCTGAACTGTGCCTCGCCCATTGGGAGAACTCGAAGACGCGGTCATGACGCGGGTGTGGAAGTGGAACCGCCCGGTGACCGTTCGGGAAGTCCTTGAAGATCTTCAGCAGGAACGGTCCATCGCCTACACCACGGTGATGACCGTTTTGGACAATCTCCATCAGAAGGGCTGGGTGCGCCGCGAGGCGGAAGGCCGGGCCTATCGATATGAGGCGGTCTCCACGCGGGCCGCCTACGCCGCCGCCCTCATGAACGAGGCGTGGTCGCAGAGCGACAACCCCGCCGCCGCCCTCGTCGCCTTCTTCGGGATGATGAGCGACGAACAGCGAACTGCTCTCCGCGACGCCGTCCGCATCGCCCAAGGACCGGAACAAACCGAGCAAGGCGATACCCGCCCCGATACGTCCCCGGAGAACCCCGGCTCGGCGCCGGAGGCCGACGGGCGATAGCGTCCGCTCATGTCCGCACAGAGCTCACCGGCTGAGAGCCCCGAAGTCACCGCAAAAGCCCTCACCGTCCGCCGGGCCCGCACCAGCGATGTCCCGGCGGTGCGCCGCCTGCTTGACGCGTACGTCCGCGGCGGCATCCTGCTCGACAAAGCCACGGTGACCCTTTACGAGGACATCCAGGAGTTCTGGGTCGCGGAACGTGACGACAACGCGGAGGTCGTCGGCTGCGGTGCCCTGCATGTGATGTGGGAAGACCTCGCGGAAGTCCGCACTCTCGCGGTGAAGCCCGGGCTGAAGGGCGCGGGCGTCGGTCACCAGTTGCTGGAGAAGTTGCTCCAGACCGCGCGTTGGCTCGGTGTTCGCCGGGTTTTCTGCCTGACCTTCGAAGTGGACTTCTTCGGCAAGCACGGCTTCGTCGAGATCGGTGAGACGCCGGTCGACACCGATGTGTACGCGGAGCTGATGCGTTCCTATGACGAGGGCGTCGCGGAGTTCCTCGGTCTCGAACGAGTGAAACCGAACACCTTGGGCAACAGTCGGATGCTTCTGCATCTGTGATCGCCGGGTAAGCCGAACCGGACTCCCGGTGCCCTATGTCCGAAACGCGCATGTTTCCGGGCGGGGAGCGGGCTGTGAGTCTCTCCCAGGGGTTTGTGTTTTTCCAGCAAAAGCGGTTTGCTTTCCGACGTACTGCAGTACTGCATATAACAAGGGGACGGCGAAACGGCGGACGCCGCAGGCCCCAGCCCTCAAGTTATCGATGAAAGGAAATCCGGTGGCACAGAAGGTTCAGGTCCTTCTTGTCGATGACCTCGACGGTGGCGAGGCGGACGAGACCGTGACGTTCGCGCTGGACGGCAAGACGTACGAGATCGACCTCACGACCGCCAATGCGGACAAGCTCCGTGGCCTTCTCGAGCCTTACGTGAAGGGTGGTCGGCGTACCGGAGGCCGTGCTTCGGGTGGGCGTGGAAAGGCGCGTGCCGCGTCCGGCGGCAGCCAGGACACCGCCCAGATCCGCGCCTGGGCGAAGGAGAACGGCTACGACGTCAACGACCGCGGCCGTGTTCCCGCGTCCATTCGCGAGGCTTACGAGAAGGCCAACGGCTGAGCGCACGAGCGCCGCAGCCGCAGCCGGTGGCAGTGCGTGGCCACCGTGTCCAGCAGTCGTACGAGATCGGGGGCGCCCCCACCGCCCCCCAAGGCCGACAGCGTCGGCAGCGAGGTCTCGACCTCGCGCCCCGGCTCGGGGGGCCGCAGCCAGACAGCGGCCCCCTGCGGCGTGCCGGCGTGGCCCCGGGACGGCCGCCCGTCGGCCGCCCCCGCCCCGCCGGGCTCCGGCGCCTCCATGACGCCGCCCTCGCCGGTCACCGTGAGATCGAGGGCGAGCGCGCCCCACTCCAGCCAGGCCAGCACCCCGGGCAGCTCCTCCGCGCTGCCCGCGGCCACCAGCAGCCGCATCCGGTCGCCCCGCGCCGCCACCGGAGAACCCGGCGCCAGATGACGCAGCGCCGCCCGGCCCGCCTCGGCCGGCACGTCCAGGACGTCGAAGCGCACGCCCAGCCGCAGCCCCAGCGGGCTCCCGGGCACGGTCGGCCACCCCAGTTCGTTCTCGTACCACCGGCGGACCTGATCGCTCGGATCGAGCGGCCGGCGAGGGGACGGGACCGTGGTGACCGGGGGAAGGGTGCCAACCATGCCAAGTGCAACCGTCCGAAGAGCGCCCGGGTTACGCTGGGTGGTCTCGCGGATGCACAGAGTGCCGGTGGAGGGGGCGTGCGGGGGTGCGCGGAGGAGCGAGGTTGTTCGCCCGTAGCGGAGGGAACCGGTCTGCGCGGCATGGACTGTCAGTGCCTGCGGGTAAGACATCCCTAGTGGGAGGGGGCGACACGCACGACCGGGCGTCTCACGTTCGCCATCGGCGTACTGGCGAAGCGGGTAACTGCCTGGCCTGCGGGAACATCGTCTCGCACCATCGGGTTGGAGCAGATGTCGGCGTTAGCGGGGTCAGGAGGCCATCGACGGTGTCGGCAGTTGGAATGAGCGGTCCCCGCTTGCGGGACTAAGCTGCGGAAGGACAGGGAGGGGAAGTTCCCCCCACTGCCTGACCGCTCTGAGGAGCGATTAACGATGTTCGAGAGGTTCACCGACCGCGCGCGGCGGGTTGTCGTCCTGGCTCAGGAAGAAGCCCGGATGCTCAACCACAACTACATCGGCACCGAGCACATCCTCCTGGGCCTGATCCACGAGGGTGAGGGTGTCGCCGCCAAGGCCCTTGAGAGCCTCGGGATTTCGCTCGAGGCGGTCCGCCAGCAGGTGGAGGAGATCATCGGCCAGGGCCAGCAGGCCCCGTCCGGGCACATCCCCTTCACCCCCCGTGCCAAGAAGGTCCTGGAGCTGTCGCTCCGCGAGGCCCTTCAGCTGGGCCACAACTACATCGGCACGGAGCACATCCTGCTCGGCCTGATCCGCGAGGGCGAGGGCGTCGCCGCCCAGGTCCTCGTCAAGCTGGGCGCAGATCTCAACCGGGTCCGGCAGCAGGTCATCCAGCTGCTCTCCGGCTACTCCGGGGGCAAGGAGGCCGCCACGGCGGGCGGCCCGGCCGAGGGCACGCCCTCGACCTCCCTGGTCCTCGACCAGTTCGGCCGCAACCTCACCCAGGCGGCCCGCGAATCCAAGCTCGACCCGGTCATCGGGCGCGAGAAGGAGATCGAGCGGGTCATGCAGGTGCTGTCCCGCCGGACCAAGAACAACCCGGTCCTGATCGGTGAGCCCGGTGTCGGCAAGACCGCCGTCGTCGAGGGCCTCGCCCAGGCCATCGTCAAGGGCGAGGTGCCCGAGACCCTCAAGGACAAGCACCTCTACACCCTGGACCTCGGCGCCCTGGTGGCCGGCTCCCGCTACCGCGGTGACTTCGAGGAGCGCCTGAAGAAGGTGCTCAAGGAGATCCGCACCCGCGGCGACATCATCCTGTTCATCGACGAGCTCCACACCCTGGTGGGTGCGGGTGCCGCCGAGGGCGCGATCGACGCCGCCAGCATCCTCAAGCCGATGCTGGCCCGCGGTGAGCTCCAGACCATCGGTGCCACCACGCTCGACGAGTACCGCAAGCACCTGGAGAAGGACGCGGCCCTGGAGCGCCGCTTCCAGCCCATCCAGGTCGCCGAGCCGTCGCTGCCGCACACGATCGAGATCCTCAAGGGTCTGCGTGACCGGTACGAGGCGCACCACCGCGTCTCCATCACCGACGAGGCGCTGGTCCAGGCCGCCACCCTGGCCGACCGGTACATCTCGGACCGCTTCCTGCCGGACAAGGCGATCGACCTGATCGACGAGGCCGGTTCCCGGATGCGCATCCGCCGGATGACCGCGCCGCCGGACCTGCGCGAGTTCGACGAGAAGATCGCCGGGGTCCGCCGGGACAAGGAGTCCGCGATCGACTCGCAGGACTTCGAGAAGGCCGCCTCCCTGCGCGACAAGGAGAAGCAGCTCCTCGCCGCGAAGGCCAAGCGGGAGAAGGAGTGGAAGGCCGGCGACATGGACGTCGTCGCCGAGGTCGACGGCGAGCTGATCGCCGAGGTCCTCGCGACCGCCACCGGCATCCCGGTCTTCAAGCTGACCGAGGAGGAGTCCTCGCGTCTGCTCCGCATGGAGGACGAGCTCCACAAGCGGGTCATCGGCCAGGTCGACGCCGTCAAGGCGCTGTCGAAGGCGATCCGCCGTACCCGCGCGGGTCTGAAGGACCCCAAGCGTCCCGGTGGCTCGTTCATCTTCGCCGGCCCCTCCGGTGTCGGTAAGACCGAGCTGTCCAAGGCGCTCGCCGAGTTCCTCTTCGGCGACGAGGACGCGCTGATCTCCCTCGACATGTCGGAGTTCAGCGAGAAGCACACGGTCTCCCGGCTCTTCGGTTCGCCCCCCGGCTACGTGGGCTACGAAGAGGGCGGCCAGCTGACCGAGAAGGTCCGCCGCAAGCCGTTCTCCGTGGTCCTCTTCGACGAGGTCGAGAAGGCCCACCCGGACATCTTCAACTCGCTGCTGCAGATCCTGGAGGACGGTCGGCTGACCGACTCCCAGGGCCGGGTCGTGGACTTCAAGAACACGGTCATCATCATGACGACCAACCTCGGCACCCGGGACATCTCCAAGGGCTTCAACCTGGGCTTCGCGGCCTCGGGCGACAAGAAGACCAACTACGAGCGCATGAAGAACAAGGTCTCGGACGAGCTCAAGCAGCACTTCCGGCCCGAGTTCCTCAACCGCGTCGACGACGTGGTCGTCTTCCCGCAGCTGACCCAGGCCGACATCCTCGCGATCGTCGACCTGATGATCGGCAAGGTGGACGAGCGCCTGAAGGACCGGGACATGGGCATCGAGCTCTCCCAGTCCGCCAAGGAGCTGCTCTCCAGGAAGGGTTACGACCCGGTGCTGGGTGCGCGTCCGCTGCGTCGCACCATCCAGCGCGAGATCGAGGACACGCTGTCGGAGAAGATCCTCTTCGGCGAGCTGCGCCCCGGTCACATCGTGGTCGTGGACACCGAGGGCGAGGGCGAGACCCAGACCTTCACCTTCCGCGGTGAGGAGAAGTCGGCGCTGCCCGACGTCCCGCCGATCGAGCAGGCGGCCGGTGGTGCCGGGCCCAACCTGAGCAAGGAGGCCTAGCCGCTGCGCTGGGCCTGAACCGAAGGGGCTGCCCCGGGACTTCGTCCCGGGGCAGCCCCTTTTCATGCCTAGGACAGCTGGCCGTCGTAGTCCGGCAGCTTGTACGTCTTCTCGGCGTGGCCGCCCGAGAGGTCGGTGGCGCTGTTGCCGATGTTCGCGATGATCGTGTAGCCCTTGTTCTCGATGTCGACGCGCTGGGCCGTCTTGTAGTCGCCGACGTTCCGGAACAGGTCGAGGAAGCCCCGGACGTAGAGTCCGGCGACCTTGTAGCCGCGGTACTTGAGGTTGTAGTCCGTGACCGACTGGATGATCCCCGGGCGGGCGGTCACGAAGAACAGGGCGACGCCGTGCTCCTGCGCGTACTTGGCGACCTCCAGGACCGGCTTGTTGGCCGGCTGGGGGTAGCTGAAGCCGAAGTCGGTCTCCAGGGCGGTGTTGTCTATGTCGAGCACGATCGCCTGCTTCTCGCCCGGCCTGGGGTTCGCGATCCGCTGCTTCAGCTGGGGCAGGGCCTGGTTCATCACCAGCCGGCAGTCCTGCTGCCAGGTGTCGTAGTCGACGTCCGCGGTGGCGGCGGCGGTGGCGGTGGCGACGGTCGGCGTGCCGGTGCTTGGCGCGGCCTGAGCGGGTCCGGCGAAAGCCACCAGGGCGGCGGCGGCGGAGGCGGCGGTGGCAGCTGTGCGGAGCGCCCAGGGGCGTCGGGTGGTCATGTGGGTGGGGGTCCCTTCGCTTACGGCCAGCATGTCGTGTGCATGTTCGTGCGAGTGGGTGGCGCGAGGGGAACCGTAGGGTTACTGGACGGTAGGCGGCTGGAGGCGTGCGTCATACGACGCGGCGGATCCGTTCGAAGGACGGGGTCACCGGGAGGGGCGCGAGGACGGCCGGGGGGATCTCGGTGACGTCCGGGGCGTAGACGACGGTGACCGAGCGCAGGTCGGGGAACAGGTCCGGGACGGCCGACAGGTCCTCGGTGCCCTGGAGGTTGTTGAGGCGGAGGTGGGTGACCCCGGGCAGGGGCGGGCCCTGCCAGCCGCCGTTGTGCTGCCAGTCGATGTGCAGATGCCGCAACTCCGGGAGCCGGGCGATCTCCTCGTGGTCGGCGGGGGAGAGCGCGGAGGTCAGCTTGGCGAGGCTCAGCCGCTTCAGCGAGCGGAAGTGACGCAGGCCGCGCAGGCCGGTCAGCTCCAGGGCGTGCTTGGTGAAGCGCAGGTAGCGCAGTCCCAGGTCCCGCGGCAGCGCCTCGTCGAGGGAGGCACCCTCCAGCAGGACACCGAGGTCGAGCTGGTCCAGCGTCGGCGAGCCGGCGAGGACGGACAGGTCGAGTCCCCGGGGCAGCAGGTCCAGGGAGAGCCAGATCAGCGGAAGACGGGCCACCGCGGACAGACTCTCCAGGTGGAAGCATCTGCTCACGTCCAGATAGCTCAGCCGGTGCAGGCCCGCCAGGCACCCCAGATCACGCAGTTCGTCATTGGCGCGCAGGACCAGCTCGGTCGTGGCCTCCGGGACGAGCCCGGCGCCGATCTCGTCCGCCGCGATACCGCCGACCAACTGGACGGAACGCCTGCCGCCCAACTCCCGCAGGAAGCGCAGCTGTTCGGCCGAGCGTGCGGTGAAGAACAGCTCCTCCTGCGGGAGATGCGCGACGATCTCCTCGCCGTACCGGCGCGTGGCGAACCGGGACCAGCTCCAGGAGAGCTGGGCGCGTACGTCGAGCCCCGGATGGCTCCGGAACCGGGCCAGCACCTGCAGTGCCGCCTCCGTGCCGATGAGGGACGCCGTGACGACGACCGCCCGCGCCTCCTCCTCGTCCAGCCGCTCCGGGCCGGGCAGCAGCTCCAGGACGAGCGGTCCCACGGAGGCCAGGGCGCGGGCTTCCTCCGTGGTGCGGGGCGGGATGAGCGAGGCCGCGTTGCGTTCGACCTCGGCCCGCACCCGCGGGTCCAGCTCCGTCGCGTGCTCCAGGGACGCCAGCGCCAGCAGCCGGATCCGCGCGCTCACCGCTCCGTCCGCCCGCCGTGCCGCCGTACTCAAGTCCCTTAGCAGATCCGCCCGTTCGCGCGGGCGGGCATGCGCCACCGCCATCCGGAGCACGTCCGCCCACTGCTCGTCCGCCGCGCCGCGCACCAGCAGTCCGAAGTCGCCGTCCTCCACGGCGGCCTTGGCGCCCAGGTAGTCCTGGAAGGTGCGGTGGACGAACTCCACGGTCCCGGCGGCCGGTTCGCGCAGCAGGCCGCTGCGGACCAGCAGATGGCGCAGGATCTGCCCGGCGTCGCCCTGCTCGCCGGCGACCGGCAGGGACGGCAGGACGTCGGCGATGATCCGCTCGGCGCGGTCGCGGTCCAGCTCGGACTGGTTGTTGCGGATCAGCCAGTACGCGAGCCGCTGCAGGAGCTGGATCTGCGGCAGCTCCGTGAGGAACACTCCGCCCGGTTCCCCGTGCGGGAACATGTCCCGCTCCTCGTCCCGCCGCGCCAGCAGCATCGACAGGGCGGCGTCGTACAACTCCTTGCGGCCGTGCGGGAGATACCCGCGCCGGTCCCGGTGCAGGGCGCAGATCAGTCCGCACATCAGCGGGTTGGTGGCGAGCCGGCCGAGGTCCGGCTTGGTGCGGACGGCGTCGAGCAGGGAGCGCCGGTAGCCGTCCAGGCGCTCCGGGTCGGGCGCGTCGATGCGGGCCGCCGTGTGCCAGCGGTCGATGAACGCGGCGACGTCGTCCTGGCTCATCGGGGTGAGCGCCAGCTCCGTGAAGCCGTCCGCGGCGAGCCAGTCCTCGTGCACGGCGGAGGGGCGGGAGGTGACCAGCCACTGGTTGCCGGGGTAGACGTCGAGGAGGTCGCGCAGCCAGCGGCGGGTGCGTTCCCGTTCGCGCTCGGGTATCTCGTCGATGCCGTCGATCAGCAGCAGGCCCCGGCCGGCGGTCAGGACGCGGTCGGCCCAGCCGTCCGGCTGGTTCCCGTGGAAGGGGACTTGTACGGCGGACAGGAAGGCGTCGGGCGCCGGGAGGCCCCGGCGGACCAGGGTGCGCAGCGGCAGGACGAACGGGACCCGGTCGCCGCGCTCCCCGCGGGCCGCGGTCACCGCGAGCCACTGCACGAGCGTGGTCTTGCCGGAGCCGGCCACCCCGCGCAGCAGCACCCGGTCGTGTTCCGCGAGGGCCTGCTCGGCGGGGAGGGCGCCGGCGGCGGAGGCGATGTGCAGCCCGCCGGGGCCGGTGGCGCGGTCGTCCTCGGCGGGGCCGAGGGCCTGGAGGCTGAGGTAGGCGGCGTCCAGGGGCCAGCGGCCGGGGGAGTGGGCCAGGTCGATGCCGTAGATCGTGAGCCGGCCGTGCCTGGTGGGGACGTAGGACAGATAGCGCCGCTCGAAGGCGGTGTCGGTGCCGCCGGTGGGAGGGGTGCGGGCGATCAGCTCGTCGACCTTGGCGATGAGCTCGCGCTGGCGCCGGGACTGCTCGACGAGGGTGCGGGCGACGAAGGCGGAGCGCTGGGTGAAGAAGTGCACGATGTGCAGGCAGGCGGAGGTGAGCAGGCGGACGTAGAAGTGACCTGCGTCATAGGAGAGTTCGCGGTCCGGGTGGCCGCTCGCGCGGCGCAGGGTCGCGGCCAGGTGCTCGTGCCCGAGGTCCACCGCCTGTACGTCCGTCATGGTCAGGTCGCCCAGGGCGTACAGGGTGTCGGTGAGGGCGTGCGCGACGGCCTGCTCCTCGTCGGCGCCGATGGGCCGCTCACCGCCCTTGAGGGCCTGGCGGACCAGCTCGGCGGAGAGCTTGTGCAGGGCGGGCCGGTCCAGGGTGCTCCGCTCGCCCCGGAAGGACACCAGCGCCGAGAGCCGGACCGGCCGGTCGACCAGGGCCGCGCCCGGGCCCTCCTTGACGAACAGCTTGCGCACCAGCGGACCGATCAAGCCGGACGCCAGCCTGGCGCCGAGTACTGCCGGGTCCAACCCGCCCTCCCCCGTCGTCACATGAACGCAGGTCAGCGTAGCGCCGGTCACATTCCGGCGTCCCTGGATCTTGGGGCCCGGTGACATGCCGCACAGGCGATTTGTCCGTTACTAGGTGGAGTAGTGGAAAGGTCCGTTCGGGCAAAAAGGACTTTTGCCGCGGAACCTCAGGGCCGGTTTTCCAGTCATGGACTGATTCGTCCCGGATGGGAGCTGTGTCAAGAAGGAGGCGGTTTTCCGGTGAAGTACTAGCTTGACTCGTAGATGGGGGGTTTGGGGGTGGATGGGGCTCGGGGGTACCAAGGACTGGCCCCATCCGGCAGCCGTCTGAGCGCCGGGTGGTTCTCATGTCCCCCACTCCACGAGGTTTTCGATGTCCCAGCGCGTCTCCGTCCGTTCTTCCCGTACGTCCACGCTCCGCACTCGCGTCGCCGCCGTGGCCGCCGCCCTGGGGGCGTCGGTCGTGCTGGGGGCCGGAGTCGCCTCCGCCGCGGAGCCCGCCGTCGCCACGACCGCGAAGACCGCCGCGACCGCGAAGGCGGCCAAGACCGCCAAGACCGCCAAGGCGGCCAAGGCAGCCAAGGCCGCCTCCTGGGTCAAGCCGGTG
This sequence comes from Streptomyces sp. NPDC002784, assembly GCF_053592135.1. Classification (NCBI taxonomy): domain Bacteria; kingdom Bacillati; phylum Actinomycetota; class Actinomycetes; order Kitasatosporales; family Streptomycetaceae; genus Streptomyces; species Streptomyces sp. NPDC002784. Next base: position 166,500 of record NZ_JBSFVD010000014.1, read on the forward strand.
AAGAAGTACACGAAGTCGGCGAGCTACGCCCAGAACGGCGGCATGTGGCAGTCCACCCACAGTGGCCAGGACTTCGCCGTCTCCACCGGCACCAAGGTCTACGCCGCCCACGGCGGCACCGTGGTCAAGGCCGGTTCCAACGGCGCCGGTGACGGCCCGGCCTACGGCAACGCCGTCGTCATCAAGCACGGCAACGGCACGTACTCCCAGTACGCCCACCTGTCGAAGATCCAGGTGAAGGCCGGCCAGATCGTCAAGACCGGCCAGCGCATCGCCCTGTCCGGCAACACCGGCAACTCCAGCGGCCCGCACCTGCACTTCGAGATCCGTACGACCGCCAACTACGGCACGGCCGTCGACCCGGTGGCCTTCCTGCGCGCCAAGGGCCTGTCGCTCTAAGGCCGCGTGCTCCCGCGATGGGCCTGGATCACCAGGTCCATCGCCACCTCCAGAACGGCCTCGCGCTTGTCCTCGGGATCGGCGTCGAGGTCCTGGAGGAAGAACATCCCGGCGTGCAGGGCGAAGATCGCGCTGACGTAGCGGACCTGCTCGACCAGCGGGGCGTCGGGGTCGATGATGATCTCCCGCAGGCCCTGCATGCGCTCCTTGAAGGTCTCGCCGACGCGCAGTTCCCGTACCGTCGCCTGGTTCTCCTGCATGAACCGGTACAGCGGCGCCGCGTCGGTCAGGGCGTCGTTGTAGCGCCGTACGATCTCCTGCTTGGTCTCCAGGGTGTGCGGCTGGCCCTTGCCCCACTCGATCAGGTCCAGGATCGGCCGGGTCAGATCGTCGTAGATGCTGACCAGGATCTCTTCCTTGGTCTTGAAGTGGTAGTAGAGCGCCGCCTTCGTGACGTCGAGGTGCTCGGCGATCTCCCGCAGCGAGGTCTTCTCGTACCCCTGCTCGGCGAAGAGCTCGAGCGCCACGTCCTGGATGCGCTGACGGGTGTTGCCGCGGCGCCCTTGCTTGGTGCCATCCATGCCGCCCATGCCGCCCATCCTCGTACTCCTCGACGCTTGCCAAAAACTTACTTGACGCCCGGCTAGTTACGCCTCTACTTTCCTGCAGTGTAGACAACTAGCCGGTCGGCAAGTAAGTAGCGGGAGCTGGGGGAGTGGGAGTCATGGCGCAGACACAGGCCGTGGACGCGGTACCGGAGAAACCGGCCAGGAGCGTGCGGGTGGTCCTGCTCGCGCTCATGATCACGATGATGCTGGCGATGCTCGACAACATGATCATCGGTACGGCGATGCCGACGATCGTGGGTGAACTGGGCGGGCTCGAACACCTCTCGTGGGTCGTCACCGCGTACACCCTCGCCACCGCCGCCTCCACCCCGCTGTGGGGCAAGCTCGGTGACATGTACGGGCGCAAGGGCGTCTTCATGGGCTCGATCGTGCTCTTCCTGATCGGCTCCATGCTCAGCGGCATGGCCCAGGACATGGGCCAGCTCATCGGCTTCCGGGCCGTCCAGGGCCTCGGCGCCGGCGGACTCATGGTCGGCGTGATGGCGATCATCGGCGACCTGATACCGCCCCGCGAGCGCGGCAAGTACCAGGGCATGATGGCCGGTGTCATGGCGCTCGCGATGATCGGCGGACCGCTGGTCGGCGGCACCATCACCGACCACTGGGGCTGGCGCTGGGCCTTCTACATCAACCTTCCCCTCGGCATCGTGGCCCTGCTCGCCATCAGCGCGGTGCTGCACCTGCCGAAGAAGCGGGCGCAGGCGCGGATCGACTATCTGGGCGCCGCGCTGCTGACCGTCGGCATCACCGCGATCGTGCTGGTCACCACCTGGGGCGGCACCGAGTACGCCTGGACGTCCGCGCGGATCATGGAGCTGATCGGCATCGGCGTCGCCGCGCTCGTGGGGTTCGTGTTCTGGCAGACCAAGGCCGCGGAGCCGGTGCTGCCGCTGCACATCTTCCGCAGCCGCAACTTCACGCTGATGTCCGTCATCGGCTTCATCACCGGCTTCGTGATGTTCGGCGCCACGCTCTTCCTGCCGCTGTACCAGCAGTCCGTGCAGGGGGCGTCCGCGACCAACTCCGGGCTGCTGCTCCTGCCGATGCTCGGCGCGATGCTGGTGACCTCGATGGTCGCGGGCCGGGTGACCACCAACACCGGGCGCTACTACGTCTTCCCGGTCGTCGGCAGCGCGCTGATGGTCGTCGGGCTGTACCTGCTGTCCACGATGGACACCGGGACCTCGCGGCTGGTCTCCGGGGTGTTCATGGCCGTGGTCGGTCTCGGCATGGGCTGTCTGATGCAGATCACCATGCTGGTCGCGCAGAACAGCGTGGAGATGAAGGACATGGGCGTCGCGTCCTCCTCCACCACCCTCTTCCGCACCCTCGGCTCCTCCTTCGGCGTCGCGATCATGGGCGCGCTGTTCAATCACCGGGTCGGGGACGTCATGGCCGAGCGGGCCGGCTCCCTCGGCTCCCAGGTGACCGAGCAGTCCGCGCAACTGGACGCGGCGAGCCTGGCGAAGCTGCCCGAGGCGGCGCGGGAGGCGTACCAGCACGCGGTGTCCGCGGGCACCCACTCGGCGTTCCTGCTCGGGGCCGTGGTGGCGGTGGTCTCACTGATCGCCGCGGTGTTCGTGAAGGAGGTCCCACTGAAGGGGGCGGGCCCGAAGGAGGACGCCTCGACGCCTACGGCACCGGTGGCGGAGGCGGTCTGACGCCGGTGCGGGCAGCGGGCGGGGGTGCTCGGGGGCTGGGTTCTGCGGGGGCGTCGGCAGGTGTGCGGGGCGGTATCGGCGGGACTGCGCGGCGGTAGGAGCCGGGCCTGCGGGGCTGGGTTCTACGGGGGCATGGCAGGTCTGCGCGGCGGTAGCTGCAGGTTTGCGCGGCGGTATGGGCCGGGCCTGCTCGGCGGCTGGCTTCTACGACGGCATGGGCAGGTCTGCGCGATGGTATCGGCAGGTCTACGCGGTGGCATCGGCAGGTCTACGCGGTGGCATCGGGCTGGGTTCTACGGCGGGACTGGCCCAGGTGCGTTCGGCCGTGTCGGGTGGGCTTCTGCGGCGGGGCCGGGGGCCTGCGTGGTGGCATCCGGCAGTTCCGCTCGGTGGGACCGGGCGGGTTTGCTCGGCGGCATCGGGTCGGTTTTTGCGGCGGCGCGGGGCGGGTCTGCGTGGCGGGCATCTGACAGTTCCGCTCGGCGGTGTCGGGTGGGCTTCTGCGGCGGCGCGGGACGGGTCCGCGTGGTGGCATCCGGCAGTTCCGCTCGGTGGGACCGGGCGGGTTTGCTCGGCGGCATCGGGTCGGCCTCTGCGGCGGCGCGGGGCAGGTCTGTGTGGCGGCATCCGGCAGCTCCGCTCCGTGGGGCAGGACCGGCGCGTTCGGCGGTATCCGGTCGGCTCCCGTGGCCGTATCGCTCGGCTTGCCCGGGGTTACGGCAGCATCGGGTAGCTCCCCGTGTTCGTCGGCGCGTGTTCCGGGAGCCACAGCACCGCCACCGCCCCCTCCGCCGGTACGTGCTCCGGGGCGCCGGCCGGGCGGATGTTGCGGAAGGTGAGGCGGGCGCCGAGGACCCGGGCCTGGCCGGCCGCGATGGTCAGGCCCAGCCCGTGTCCGCGGCCGGCCCGGTCGCTGCTCCCGGTGCGGAACCGGCTCGGCCCCTCCGCGAGCAGCGCCTCCGGGAACCCGGGGCCGTGGTCGCGGACCCGGATGACCCGCCCCTCGACGGTGACCTCGACCGGCGGTCTGCCGTGCCGGGAGGCGTTGGCGAGGAGGTTGAACAGCACGCGCTCCAGGCGCCGCGGGTCGGTGGTGACCTCCGACTCGTGCACGACGCGGACCTCGGCATGCGGATCCTTCGCCGCGACCCGCCGGGTGATGAACTCGCCCAGCAGGATGTCCTGCAGCTCCGCCCGTTCCGAGGCGCCGTCGAGCCGGGCCACTTCCAGGACGTCCTCCACCAGCGTGCGCATGGCCTTCGCCCGGTCCAGGACCAGCTCGGTCGGCCGGCCCGGCGGCAGCAGCTCCGCCGCGGTGAGCAGCCCGGTCACCGGGGTGCGCAGCTCGTGCGCGATGTCCGCGGTGACCCGCCGCTCCGCCTCCAGCCGCTGCTGGAGCGCGTCCGCCATCGCGTCCACCGCCCGCGCGAGATCGTCCGTCTCGTCCCGGACCACGCCGCCGATCGCGTCCCGCACCCGCACGTCCGGCTCGCCCTGGGCGACCTGCCCCGCCGCGGCCGCCGCCTTGCGCAGCCGGCGCGACATCTGCCCGCCGATCAGCACACCGATCGCGCTGCCGCCGAGGACGACCGCGATGGAGCCGATCACCAGGGCCTGGTCGAGGTCGTTGAGGATGTCGGTGCTGCGGTCGGTGAACCCGGTGTGCAGGGACAGCACCCGCCCGTCCTGCACCGGTACGGCCGCCCATATGTCCGGTCCGCCGTCCGCGTCGGTGACGTACGTCGCCCGCCGCCCCTGCTCGACCTTCTCCCGCAGCGGCTCGGGCAGCCGCCGGTCGTCGACCTTGACGTTCGGGAAGTTCGGGCGCCCGGACAGCTCGTAGTTGCGCTGCGCGATCTGGATCCGCTCGTCGGCGAGATCGCGCGCGTTGTCCAGCATGGACACCCGCGCCGCGTTGTGCACGACCAGGCTGAGCGCGACCGCCACCAGCGCGCCGACCAGCGCGATGGCCGCACTCAGCTTCCACTTCAGCCCGGTACGGATATCGGCCGCGCGCAGATCCGCGCGGCGCCAGGTGATCCCCCGCATTCCCCGCCCCGCTCAGGCCTTGAGCTTGTAGCCGAAGCCGCGGACCGTCTCGATCCGGTCCTGGCCGATCTTCGTGCGCAGCCGCTGCACATGGACGTCGACGACCCGGGTGTCCCCGCCCCAGCCGTAGTCCCACACCCGCTCCAGGAGCTTGTCCCGGGAGAGCACGGTGCCCGGCGCGGAGGAGAACTCCAGCAGCAGCCGCATCTCGGTCGGCGTGAGCGCGACCGGCCGGCCCGCCCGGCGCACCTCCATGCCCTCGGTGTCGATCTCCAGCTCACCGAAGGTCAGCACCCCGCCGGCCGCCGCCGCCCCCGGCTCCTCGCCCCGGTCGCCGCCGCTCGCGTGCCCGAACCGGCGCAGCACCGCGCGGATGCGCGCGACCAGCACGGCACCGTCGAACGGCTTGGTGACGTAGTCGTCCGCGCCCGCCTCCAGACCCAGCACGACGTCGATGGAGTCGGCACGCGCCGACAGCATGATCACCGGCACGGTCGACTCGTCCCGGATCCGCCGGCACAGGCTGACGCCGTCCAGTCCGGGCACCATCACGTCCAGCAGGGCGATGTCGGGCCGGTCCGCCCGGAATGCCTCCAGGCCCGACAGGCCGTCGGGCATGGCGGTGACCGCGAAGCCGTCCCGCTCCAGGGCGAGCTGGGTGGCCTCGCGGATGACGTCGTCGTCCTCGACGAACAGAACGTGGGTCTGGTCTGCCATCCCGGTGCTCTCAGTCCTCGTGGTGGTGGGTGTCCTACTGGGAGATCGGTCCGAGCGCCCGATCGGTTCATCCGGGCGCCCGACCGGCTCATCCGGGCCGCGCTCAGGCCTCCGGCACCGGCGAGGGCGCGTCGCCGACGACCGTGCCGTAGTCGTTGTGCCAGAAGTACTCCTGGGCGAAGCGGCCCTGGCGCCAGCGGTACGTGATCACGTTCTCGCCGGACGGACTCGACACCGGGTCGCCCTTCTCGTACACCTGCTTGCTCACCACCAGATCACCGCGGTCGATCTGCGCGTACACCGGCGGTTCCTCCGCCTTGAACACATTCTCGTACGCGCCGTTCTGCTCGCGATACACATACGAGCCGACGCCGACACCGTCTCCGCAGGTCAGGACGTTGACGACGACATCGTCGGCGGTGCCGCCGGTCAGGTCGCCGTAGGACGTGTCGAGCGGGTAGGCGTCGGCGGCGCAGGGCTTGAGGCCGCGCTTGACCTCGGTCGAGACCTTGGGGTCCGCCTTGATCAGCCGGACCAGCTCGGTCGCCCCGGGGCGACCGGCCGCCGACGGCGAGGGGGAGCCCTGCGGGGCCACGGCCGCGCCCGCCGCGGCCTCGTCCTGCGCCGGGCCCTCGTCGCGGGCGCCGGTGCCGCCGGTGCCGCAGGCGGAGGTGAAAAGGGCGAGGGCGGCGAACACGGTCACCGCCGTGATCACCGCCTGGGAGGTCCCCCGGGGCCCGGTCGCCCTGGTGGCCGCACTGGCTAGGCCGCGCAACGCTCCCGCTCCTCACGCTCCAGCGCGCGTGCGTCCAGATCGCGGCTCTCCAGCTCCTCGCGGAGCCGGGCGAGCGCCCGGTGCAGCGTGCTCTTGACCGTTCCGGCCGACATGCCGAGGGCGGCGGCCGTCTCCTCCGTGGACATCTGCTCCCAGTGTCGCAGCACGACCACACTGCGCTGCTTGGGGGCGAGCACCTTCAGGACGTCCATCAGCAGGGCGCGGTCCGCGTGCTGCTCGGTGGAGTCGTCGACCGAGGCGTCCGGGAGCTGCTCGGTCGGCACCTCCTCCAGCTTGCGCGCCCGCCACCACTCGGTCCGCGTGTTGATCATCACCCGGCGCAGGTAGGCGTCGGCGAGCCGCTTGTCCTCTATGGTCTCCCAGCGGCCGTACGTCCGGGCCAGTGCCGTCTGGAGGAGGTCCTGGGCGTCCACGGGGTCCGGGACCAGCCGGCGCGCGCTGCGCAGCAACGCGTCCTGCCGGGTGCGGACGTACTCCTCGAATTCGAGCACCTCGCCCTGCGCCATGTTGACCGCCTCCGATTCCCCGTGTACTTCGCTGCCGTGCCACCCCGTCGGGCACGGCACTGAAGCTACGGAGGCGTTGTCACGGCGCTGTCCGAAGCAGCCTGCGGCTGGCAATCGGCTGTCCGTCGGTTGTGTAACGGAAGTAGGCCAGGGGTAAAGGAGCGCACTGTATTGGTGTGGTACGGGGTGATTTGTCGCGCGCGTCAGGTCAACGGCAGCCGATACGAACCACCGGGCAGCGGCTCCACCAGACCGTCCGCCACCAGACCGTCCAGCGCCCGGGCGCGCTGCACCGGCTCGTGCCATACGCGGTCCAGGACCGCCTGCGGCACGGGCGCGTGCGCCTCGCGCAGCACGGCGAGCAGCTTGCCGCGGACCTGGCGGTCGGTACCGGCGTAGGTCTGGCCGCGGCGCGGCGGGCCCTCGTGCTCCGGCTTGCCCGCGAGCCGCCAGGCGCACTGCGCGGCGATCGGGCAGCGGTGGCACGACTCGTTCTTCGCCGTGCACACCAGCGCGCCCAGCTCCATGGAGGCGGCGGCCCAGCGCGCGGCGGTCCGCTCGTCCTCGGGCAGCAGCGCGCGGGCGAGCCTGCGCTCGGCGGCGGTGGTGGCGTTCGGCGGGTACCGCACGCCGGTCACCGCCCGCGCGAAGACGCGACGGACGTTGGTGTCGAGCACCGGGTGCCGCTGCCCGTACGCGAAGGAGGCGACCGCCGCCGCCGTGTACTCGCCGATCCCGGGCAGGGCCAGGAGCTGTGCGTGGTCGGTGGGTACGTCGCCGCCGTGCCGTTCCGTTATCGCGACCGCGGCGCTGTGCAGCCGCAGTGCGCGGCGCGGATAGCCGAGCCGGCCCCAGGCGCGCACGGCCTCGCCGGGGGCCTCGGCGGCCAGGTCGGCGGGGCGGGGCCAGCGGGCGAGCCACTGCTCGTAGACGGGCAGGACCCGATTCACGGGTGTCTGCTGGAGCATGAACTCGCTGACCATCACCCCCCACGGCCCGGCTTCGGGCCGCCGCCAGGGCAGATCGCGGGCGTGGCCGTCGAACCAGTCGATGACGGGGGTGTGCAGCGGCTCGCCGCCGGGGGAGTCGGAGGGGGCGGCCGGGAGGGCGTCGGGCTTCGTGGGCGCAGTCATGGCCCTACCGATCCTGCCATGCGAGGGCGGGGGCACGGGGGGACCGCCACCCCTTGGGGGTACGGCGGGTTCCGCGGACCGCGATCACGGACGGTGATCGTCGGGTCGGCACCGTCACACGCTGCGACCGTCGCGTGCCCGATCCGACCAAAGGCCGGGGCGGGGACGGCGGTTGGGGTGACGGTCCGGGATGATGATCCGGAAAAGTTGCGGCCCGGGGCGGCGGGTGGCGCCGGCTAACGCGCCGATCTCTCGTACAGTTTGCGCCGTGGGATCTCTGCGCAATCCGGTCGGGCCGCTTCCCTCCTCCATCTACTGGCGTCGGAGGGCCGTACTGCTGTCCGTGCTCGCCCTGTTGGCGCTGCTGATCGCCTGGGTGCTCACCTCGGGCGGAGGCGGCAACAACGGCGCCGACGGAAGCAACGGCAAGAATCCCGCACCCTCGACGATCACGCCGGGACCGTCCGGCTCCGGGCCGGCGATCAGCCAAGCCCCGGGCGGGCGGGACGAGTCGGGCGACGAGGAGACCGGCGGCGGGTCGGGATCGGACTCGGGGTCCGGTGACGGTTCCGGTGACGGTTCCGGATCTGGCTCCGGCGATTCGGCGGGGTCCGGTGACGGGTCGGGTTCCGGCTCCTCCGACGGCAGCGCGGGCGGCTCGACGGGCCGCGGTACCGGCGTGGGGGCGGGCGACGCGATTCCGGCGGGCTCCTCCCTGCCCAACTGCACCGCGGGCGCGGTGAAGTTGACGGTACGGAGTGTCCGGAACACCTACGGGCCCGGTGAGACGCCGACGCTTCGGCTCACGGCGACCAACTCGTCGGGGAGCGACTGCAAGGTCGATCTGGGCCCGAAGAACGCGGTGGTGACGATCACTCAGGCGGGCGAGGACGAGGAGTACTGGTCCTCGGCGGACTGCCCCAGGACCGCCGGCCACCTGGTGTTCCGGGTCGCGGCCGACAGCAGCGTCACCTACGCCGTCAAGTGGGACCGCAAGCCGAGCGCCGCTCAGTGCGCCACGCCCCCGGCGGGTTCGGCGGCGGCCGGCACCTACCTGGTGGAAGCGAAGGCCCCGGGCTTCGCGAAGGCGCAGACGTCGTTCGTGCTGGCGAAGGACTAGGCCCTGCCCGCAGCGTGCCGGTAACTACCGGCACGCCGCTCCGGACTCAGACGTAGCGCTCCAGGATCGAGGACTCCGCCAGCCGCGACAGCCCCTCGCGCACGCTCCGGGCCCGGGCCTCGCCGACGCCGTCCACGGTCTGGAGGTCGTCCACGCTCGCGGCGAGCAGCTTCTGCAGTCCCCCGAAGTGCTCCACCAGGCGGTCGATGATCGCCCCGGGCAGCCGCGGCACCTTCGCCAGCAGCCGGAACCCGCGCGGCGACACCGCCGAGTCCAGCGCCTCGGGCGACCCGGTGTACCCCAAGGCCCGGGCCACCGTGGGCATTTCCAGCAGCTCCGCATGGCTCAGCGCGTCCAGCTCGTACAGCGCCTCCTCGACCGTGCGGGACCGCTTCGCCGTCGGCTCGGGCACGTAGTCCCGGACCACCAGCTCCCGCTCGGGCTCGACGCCCGCGATCAACTCGTCCAGCTGAAGCGCCAGCAGCCGCCCGTCGGTGCCCAGCTCCACCACGTACTCGGCGATTTCGGTGGCGATCCGCCGCACCATCTCCAGCCGCTGCGCGACGGCCGAGACATCCCGGACCGTCACGAGGTCCTCGATCTCCAGCGCCGACAGCGTGCCCGCGACCTCGTCGAGCCGCAGTTTGTACCGCTCCAGGGTCGCCAGCGCCTGGTTCGCCCGGGACAGGATCGCCGCCGAGTCCTCCAGCACCCGCCGCTGCCCGTCGACGTAGAGCGCGACCAGCCGCATGGACTGCGAGACGGAGACCACGGGGAACCCGACCTGCTTGCTGACCCGGTCCGCCGTACGGTGCCGGGTGCCCGTCTCCTCGGTGGGGATCGTCGGATCCGGCACCAGCTGCACGCCCGCGCGCAGGATCTTGGACAGGTCGGAGGAGAGCACGATGCCGCCGTCGAGCTTGCACAGCTCCCGCAGGCGGGTGGCCGTGAACTCGACGTCCAGGACGAATCCGCCGGTGCACATGGCTTCGACGGTCTTGTCGGAGCCCAGCACGATGAGCCCTCCGGTGTTGCCGCGGAGGATCCGCTCAAGGCCGTCGCGCAGGGCCGTGCCTGGTGCCACGGCGCTCAATGAGGCGCGCATCAGGCCATCGGCACCGGAGCTCCCACCGGACTTTCCGGGAGCTGCTGCCCGGTCGTTGGCTGCCACTGCACTCCTCCGGTCGCAAGTTCTGGGGCGCTCCCGTTTCGCACACTCGGTTCGTACGGACGGGCGAGACCAGGGCAAAGTCTACCGGCGGTCCTCGTCGTCCCGTGGGGCCTCTCGCCGACGGGAGCGCGGAAGCACGCGCAGGGCGTCCCCTATGTCCGCGACTTCCAGCACCTTCATGCCCGCGGGGACCTTCCCGGGATCGCCCGGCACGAGGGCGTGGGTGAAGCCCAGGCGGTGTGCTTCGGAGAGCCGGCGCTGGACGCCCGTGACCCGTCTGACCTCGCCCGCAAGGCCCACTTCGCCGATCGCGACCAGGTTCTTCGGCAGCGGGGTGTCGCTGGCCGCGCTGGCCAGCGCGAGGGCGATGGCGAGGTCCGCGGCGGGCTCGGAGAGCTTCACTCCGCCGACCGTCGCGGAGTAGATGTCCCGCTTGCCCAGGGCGCTGATCCGGCCCCGCTGTTCCAGTACGGCGAGCATCATCGAGACCCGGGAGGTCTCCAGACCGGAGGTGGTGCGGCGCGGGGAGGGGATCTGCGAGTCGACGGTGAGCGCCTGCACTTCGGCGACCAGCGGGCGGCGGCCCTCCAGGGTGACCGTCAGACAGGTGCCGGGGACCGGTTCGTCACGTCGGGTCAGGAAAAGTCCGCTTGGGTCGGTAAGTCCGGTGATGCCCTCGTCGTGCAGTTCGAAGCAGCCGACCTCGTCGGTCGCGCCGTACCGGTTCTTGACGCCGCGCACCAGGCGCAGGCGCGCGTGCCGGTCGCCCTCGAAGTGCAGCACGACGTCCACCAGGTGTTCCAGCAGCCGGGGTCCGGCGATGGCACCGTCCTTGGTGACATGGCCCACCAGGAGCGTGGACATCCCGCGCTCCTTGGAGGCCCGGATCAGCGCCCCAGCCACCTCCCGCACCTGGGCCATGCCGCCCGGGGCGCCGTCGATCTCGGGGGAGGCCACCGTCTGCACGGAGTCGAGGATCAGCAGGGACGGCTTGACCGCGTCCAGGTGGCCGAGCACCGCCGACAGGTCGGTCTCGGCGGCGAGGTAGAGATGCTCGGCCAGGGCCTTGATGCGGTCGGCGCGCAGCCGCACCTGGCTCGCCGACTCCTCGCCGGTGACATAGAGCGTGGGATGTTCGTCACTGGCCGCCTTGGCCGCGACGTCCAGCAGCAGGGTGGACTTGCCGACGCCGGGCTCGCCGGCGAGCAGCACCACGGCCCCCGGCACCAGCCCGCCGCCGAGCACCCGGTCCAGCTCGGGCACGCCGGTGGACCGGGCGGTCGCCGTCCGCCCGTCGACCTGCCCGATGGGCAGCGCGGAACTGGTGACGCGCCCCGGCGCGGTCGTCCGGACCGCGGGCGCGCCGTACTCCTCGACGGTGCCCCAGGCCTGGCACTCCGGGCACCGCCCGAGCCACTTGGCCGTCTGCCACCCGCACTCGGTGCAGCGGTAGGACGGACGCTCTTTGGCGGACTTCGTACGGGTGGCCATGGACGGAACGGTATAGGCCCCCACTGACAATGCCCCCGGCGCCGCCGGTGCCGAGCGGCCGTCCGGGAGCGGGACCCGCCCCGCACCACCCCGGCCGGCCTCATGAACCGGCCACGACCCATGGGAACCGGCCATGGAATCCGAGGCCGGTGTCCCCTTATGAGGGATCGTTTCACCCGTACGGATTAAATGTGCTCAAGGTGGAAGAAGCCGCCTTGCCGACCCGCCTACGGTCCACGGGTGATGAGCAGCCGACCGGAGACCACGACCCGCACCACCGGCGCACACCGAGCGCACCGCGAGGCGCGCGACCGAGGCGCCGCGCGCACCCTCGCGCAGCGCCCGCCCGCGCGTTACGAGCCGTACCTGGACGGCCTGTTCACCTACTGCCTCTCCGTCCTGTGCGACCACGACACCGCGACCGCCGCCCTCGGCGACGTCCTCGCCCTGGCCGAGCGCCGGGGCCAGCGCGTCCCCGAGTCCGCCGCCGACCGCCGCGCCTGGCTGTACGCCCTGGCCCGCTGGTCCTGTCTGCGCAAGCTGGCCGAGGCCAAGCAGAAACGTCAGGGCGGTCACGCGGCGGGCCGCTCCGGCACTCCCCGGCAGTCCGTCACCCCGCCCGTCTCCGAGCAGGTCCAGGAGGAGCGCAGGCGCCAACTCGCCCTGCTGGCCTGGCCGGAGGCCGCCGGGACCACTCCCGAGCAGCGTGAGGCGCTCGAACTCGCGGTACGCCACCATCTCGCCGCCCACGAGGTCGCCGCCGTCCTCGGCATGGACCCCGCCGCCGCCCGCGAACTGCTCGCCTCCGCCGCCTGCGAAGTCGAGCGCACGCGCGCGGCCCTCGCCGTGGTGGAGACCGGCGACTGCCCGAGCGTCGCCCGCCTCACCGGCGACCACCAGCTCGTCCTCAGCACCGCCCTGCGCCGCGAGCTGGTGCGCCACGTCGACGACTGCCCCCGCTGCCGCCGCACCGCCGAGCGCGCGGTCCCCGGCCGCTGGCCCGGCGCCACCGTCACCCCCGCCGAACTGCCCGTCCTGGAGGCACCCCGCGCGGCCCTGTGCGTCGCCATGGCGCGCGTCCCGCGCGCGCGGGGCACCGCTCCCCGCTTCGACCGCCGCGGCTTCCCGATGGACCCCAAGGACCGGGCCGCCCGCCGGGACCGTCTCCGCGCGCGTGCCGTCACCACGACCGTCGTCGCCACCGTCGTCGCCGCCCCCGTGCTGGCCCTGTGGGCCGCCTACCGGGGCACGCCCACCGGCGAGACCACCGAGGGCCGGGCCGCCGGCGCGAGCGAGGCGCACGGCCCGGACGCCCTGAACAGCGCCGCGGCGGGCGGTGGTTACGAGAACGCGGGCAACGCCGGCGCCCGCCCCGGCGGCGGCTTCACCAAGGGCGGCAAGCCCGATGTCACGGTGGAGGTCATCAGCGTCACCGGAGCCGGGAAGAAGGGCGCGGGACACCTGGAGGTCACGGCGGGCCACCGCGGCGACACCACGCTCATCACGCTGACCGCGACCGGCGACGCCCCGGTCCGCTGGTCCGCCACCACCGGCGCCCACTGGCTCTACCTGAGCCGCTCGTCGGGAACCCTCGCCCCCGGCGAATCGTTGACGATCAAGGTGTACGTCGACCCGCTGCGCGAGCCGTCCGGGTACTGGACCGCACGGGTCGCCGTCTCACCCGCCGGAGCCGTCGTCCGCATCGAGGGCTACGGCACCGCGCCCAGCCCCTCCGACCCCGGACCCTCTAACCCCGGGCCCTCCGACCCCGATCCGCGGCCGACGGATCCCACGCCGAGCGACCCGCCCCCGACGTCCCCGGACCCCACGCCCACCGACCCCGAGCCGACCCCGACCGACCCGTCGCCCACGGATCCCACCCCGAGCGACCCGCCGCCCTCGTCGGCCGACCCGGATCCGCCGCCGTCCGACCCGGCCGATCCGTCCGGCTCCGCGCCGCCGGAAAGCAGCGGCGACCCGAGCCCGTCCACGTCGTAGTCCGCGGGCCGTCAGACCACCGGATCCGCCGGATGCGGTGCCAGCAACGGCAGCTGCGAGGCCAGCCGCTCCTCGCACAGCTCGACCAGGCGGTCGTAGCCGGCCTTGCCCATCAGCTCGGTCAGCTCCGCCCGGTAGGAGACGTACACCGGGTCACCGGCGCCGTGTGCCGAGGTCGCCGAGGTGCACCACCAGTGCAGATCATGGCCGCCGGGGCCCCAGCCGCGGCGGTCGTACTCGCCGATCGACACCTGGAGCACCCGGGTGTCGTCGGGCCGGTCGATCCAGTCGTAGGTCCGCCGGACCGGAAGCTGCCAGCAGACGTCCGGCTTGGTCTCCAGCGGCTCGCGGCCCTCCGCGAGGGCCAGGATGTGCAGCGAGCAGCCCGCGCCGCCGGCGAAGCCCGGCCGGTTCTGGAAGATGCACGAGCCCTCGTAGGGGCGGGTCTGCCGGGAGCCCTCGTCGTCCTCCGAGATCCACCCCGTCTGTGTGCCCACGTCATGGTGCTGCCAGATCTCCGGCGTGAGCCTCGCCACGTGCTCCGCCACCCGCTTCTCGTCGTCCTCGTCGGAGAAGTGGGCGCCCAGGGTGCAGCACCCATCGGCCGCGCGGCCCGGCTGGATGCCCTGGCAGCCGCTGCCGAAGATGCAGTTCCAGCGAGAGGTCAGCCAGGTCAGATCGCACCGGAAGATCTGCTCGTCGTCTCCCGGATCGGGGAACTCCACCCACGCGCGTGCGAAGTCGAGCCCCTTCTCATCCGCGGCCAGGGCCTTCTTCGCCTTCTTCGACAGCATCACCTGCGAAGAACCGCCGGATGATTTGGCCGTCTTCTGGTCCTTCGCCTTTTTCGTCTTTGGCACGCGTCCAGAGTAAGTCGCCCGGGACCCGGGCCGGGACCGTACCGGGGGGCGGTGCACGGTCCGGCGGGCAGTAGCGTTCCGTACATGAGACTCGGTGTCCTCGACGTGGGATCGAACACGGTGCATCTGCTGGTGGTGGACGCGCACCCGGGTGCGCGCCCGCTGCCCGCGCACTCGCACAAGGCGGAGCTGCGCCTGGCCCAGCTGCTCGACGAGAGCGGGGCCATCGGGTCCGACGGGATCGACAAACTCATATCGGTCGTCAAGGAAGCGCTGCAGGCCGCAGAGGACAAGGGCGTGGAGAACGTGCTGCCGTTCGCCACCTCAGCGGTGCGCGAGGCCACCAACGCCGATGACGTCCTCGCGCGCGTGAAGGCCGAGACCGGGGTGGAGCTCCAGGTCCTCAGCGGCGCCGAGGAGGCCCGGCTCACCTTCCTCGCCGTCCGCCGCTGGTTCGGCTGGTCGGCCGGGAAACTGCTGGTCCTGGACATCGGCGGCGGCTCCCTGGAGATCGCCTACGGCATCGACGAGGAACCGGACACCGCGGTGTCGCTGCCGCTCGGCGCGGGCCGGCTCACCGCGGCGTGGCTGCCCGGCGATCCGCCCGACCCGGCGGACATCCGCGCCCTGCGCCGGCATGTGCGCACCGAGATAGCGCGGACGGTCGGGGAGTTCAGCCGCTTCGGACGGCCCGACCATGTCGTCGCCACCTCCAAGACCTTCAAGCAGCTCGCCCGCATCGCCGGCGCCGCCCGCTCCGCCGAGGGCCCGTACGCCCAGCGCGACCTGAAGCGCGAGTCCCTGGAGGCCTGGGTCCCCCGGCTCGCCGGCATGACGACGGCGCAGCGCGCCGAACTCCCCGGCGTCTCCGAGGGCCGCGCGGGCCAGATCCTCGCGGGCGCCCTGGTCGCCGAGGGGGCGATGGACCTGTTCGGCGTGGAGACGCTGGAGATCTGCCCCTGGGCCCTGCGGGAGGGCGTGATCCTGCGCAGGATGGACCACCTTCCGGCCGTGTGACACAGCGCCCGCGCTCCTACGGCGTGCGCTCCCGGCGCGGGAATCCGCCCCGCGAGGCGCGCGCACGCGCACCGCAGAGATCCGCGCGCCTCGCGCACGCGCAGAGATCCGCGTCCCTCGCGCATGCGCGGAGACCGCCGCGCCGCAACGCATGCGCGGAGACCCCCGCGCCGCAACGCACGCGCCGCAACGCACCGCAGTGACCCGCGCGCCTCAACCCCCGAGCAGAGACCCCCGCGCCTGGCGCACGCGCAGTGAAGTGCGCCACCCCTCACCACCGTCACCCACCCGACCCCCGACTGGCCCACCCCACCCCACCTGGCCGATTGCCGCTCCTCCACCGCCCGCCCGCAGCCATCGGCTCCCCGGTGCCGAGCGAGTCCCCGTACCCTGTCCCTCGTGGCAGAACCAGTGGTGCGCATCCCGGATGCGAAGGTCGCGCTGTCCACGGCCTCGGTCTATCCGGAGTCGACGGCGACGGCCTTCGAGATCGCGGCGCGCCTCGGGTACGACGGGGTCGAGGTCATGGTGTGGACCGACCCGGTCAGCCAGGACATCGAGGCACTGCGCCGGCTCAGCGACTACCACCACATCCCGGTCCTCGCCGTGCACGCCCCCTGTCTGCTCATCACTCAGCGGGTGTGGTCCACGGACCCCTGGACCAAGCTCCAGCGCGCCCGGGCGGCGGCCGAGAAACTGGGCGCGAGCACGGTCGTCGTGCACCCGCCGTTCCGCTGGCAGCGCCAGTACGCGCGCGACTTCGTGACCGGAATCTGGCGCATGGCGAACGAGACGGACGTGCGGTTCGCCGTGGAGAACATGTACCCCTGGCGCTACCGGGACCGCGAAATGCTCGCGTACGCCCCCGACTGGGACGTCACCAAGGACGACTACCGTCACTTCACGATCGATCTCAGCCACACCTCGACCGCCCGCACCGACGCGATCCACATGATCGACCGCATGGGCGACCGGCTCGGCCATGTCCACCTCGCGGACGGCCGGGGTTCGGCGAAGGACGAGCACCTCGTCCCCGGCCGCGGCGACCAGCCCTGTGCCGAGGTGCTGGAACGTCTCGCCCGGACCGGCTTCGACGGCCATGTCGTCATCGAGGTCAACACCCGCCGGGCGATGTCCGGCGCCGAGCGGGAGGCCGACCTCGCCGAGGCGCTGGCCTTCACCCGGCTCCATCTGGCCTCGGCGGTGAGGGTGCCCCGGCCGTGACCGACACCGCAGCACCGCGCAGGGGCCGGGGCCGCCGTACCCGCAGTGAAGCCGCCGACACCCGCGCCCGGATCCTGGCCGTGGCCCGCGAGGAGTTCTCCGAGCGGGGGTACGAGAAGACGTCCGTGCGCGGCATCGCCAAGGCGGCCGGTGTGGACTCCGCGCTGGTGCACCACTACTTCGGCACCAAGGAACAGATCTTCGAGGCGGCCGTCGAGGTCGCCTTCGCCCCCGCGTTCCAGGCCCGCGACACCGTCCTCGACGGCCCCCTCGACAGTGCCGGCGAGCGGCTGACCCGGATGATCTTCGGTCTCTGGGAGAACCCCGTGACCAGGGCTCCGCTGCTCGCGATCGTCCGCTCGGCCGTCAACAACGACAGCGCGGCCGCCGTCTTCCGCAAGCTGGTCGCGGCCCAGCTGCTGCGCCGCATCGCCGAACAGCTCGACCTGCCGGACGCCGAACTGCGCGCCGACCTGGCCGCGGCCCAGCTCGTCGGCATCGCCATGATGCGGTACGTCATCAAGATCGAGCCGATCGCCTCCGCGGACCCGGAGCGGCTCATCGCGCGGCTGGCCCCGGTCGTGCAGGGCCATCTGACGAGCCCCTGAGGCCCACCCCGGCCGCCGACCGAGACGTACATCCCGCATTCCGGACACCGTGTCCGGACCGTGGATGACCGGCGTACGCTCAATAACAGCCCTATCTGTCTGAAGGAGCGAGCGACGATGCCCGAGCTGAGGTCCCGCACAGTCACCCACGGACGCAACATGGCGGGCGCCCGCGCCCTTATGCGTGCCTCCGGTGTACCCGGTGCGGACATCGGCCGTAAGCCGATCATCGCGGTCGCCAACAGCTTCACCGAGTTCGTGCCGGGCCACACCCACCTCCAGCCGGTCGGCCGGATCGTCAGCGAGGCGATCCGTGAGGCGGGCGGCATCCCGCGCGAGTTCAACACCATCGCGGTGGACGACGGCATCGCGATGGGCCACGGCGGCATGCTCTACAGCCTGCCGTCCCGCGACCTCATCGCGGACTCGGTCGAGTACATGGTCGAGGCCCACTGCGCCGACGCCCTGGTCTGCATCTCCAACTGCGACAAGATCACCCCGGGCATGCTCAACGCGGCCCTGCGCCTGAACATCCCGACGGTCTTCGTCTCCGGCGGCCCGATGGAGTCCGGCCGCGCCACGCTGGTCGACGGCACGGTCCGTACGCTCGACCTGGTCGACGCGATCTCCGACGCGGTGAACGACAAGATCTCGGACGAGGACATCCTCCGGATCGAGGAGAACGCCTGTCCGACCTGCGGCTCCTGCTCCGGCATGTTCACCGCCAACTCGATGAACTGCCTGACGGAGGCCATCGGCCTCTCCCTGCCCGGCAACGGCTCGGTCCTCGCCACCCACACCGCGCGCAAGCGGCTCTACGTCGACGCCGCCCGCACGGTCATGGACATCACCCGCCGCTACTACGAGCAGGACGACGAGACGGTCCTGCCGCGCAACGTCGCCACCTTCCAGGCCTTCGAGAACGCCATGGCCCTGGACATCGCGATGGGCGGCTCCACCAACACGATCCTGCACCTGCTCGCCGCCGCGCAGGAGGCGGGCGTCCCCTTCGGCCTGGAGCAGATCGACGCGGTCAGCCGCCGCGTCCCGTGCCTGGCGAAGGTCGCCCCGAACATCGCCAAGGACCGCACGTACTACATGGAGGACGTGCACCGCGCCGGCGGCATCCCCGCCCTGCTCGGCGAGCTGCACCGCGCGGGCCTGCTGAACGAGGACGTGCACGCGGTGCACAGCCCGTCCCTCGCGGACTGGATGAAGACCTGGGACGTCCGCGGCGGCTCCCCGTCGGCGGAGGCGGTGGAACTGTGGCACGCGGCCCCCGGCTGTGTCCGCTCCGCCGAGGCCTTCTCCCAGTCCGAGCGCTGGGAGGCGCTGGACGAGGACGCCGAGGGCGGCTGCATCCGCAGCGCCGAACACGCGTACTCCAAGGACGGCGGCCTGGCGGTGCTGCGCGGCAACCTCGCGGTCGACGGCTGCGTGGTGAAGACGGCCGGCGTCGACGAGTCGATCTGGACCTTCGAGGGGCCGGCGGTCGTCTGCGAGTCGCAGGAGGAGGCCGTCCAGAAGATCCTGACCCAGCAGGTCAAGGAGGGTGACGTCGTCGTCATCCGCTACGAGGGTCCCAAGGGCGGGCCCGGCATGCAGGAGATGCTCTACCCGACCTCGTACCTCAAGGGCCGCGGCCTCGGAAAGGCCTGCGCCCTGGTCACCGACGGCCGCTTCTCCGGCGGCACCTCGGGCCTGTCCATCGGCCACGCCTCCCCGGAGGCGGCGGCCGGCGGCACCATCGCGCTCGTGGAGGACGGCGACCGCATCCGCATCGACATCCCGAACCGCACGATCGAGTTGCTCGTCGACGACGCGGAACTCGCGCGCCGCGAGCAGGCGTTGAACGGGGTGTACGCGCCGGGGAACCGCGAGCGCAAGGTCTCGGCGGCGCTTCGCGCGTACGCCGCGATGGCGACGAGCGCGGACAAGGGCGCGGTGCGGGACGTGACCAAGCTGGGCTGACGGACCGCTCGTGCGGGGCCGGCCGGGCTTTCGGCCGGCCCTTTCGTCACCAGTCGGCGGGGCGCCGGGCGTCCACGGCGAAGACGGTGCCGTCGGGTGCGGCGGAGTAGACGCGGTCGCCGACGACCAGCGGCTCGGGCAGCCCGGCCGCGACCTGGTCCGCGCTCCTGCCGAGCCGAGGGGACGTCTGCCCGGCGAGCCCGGCACCGTCGGCGTCCACGGCGACCAGCCGGCCGTCGGGGGCCGTGAAGTACACGTGCCGGTCGTCGGCCACCGGGGTCGAGCCCCGGCTCACCCCGGTCTCCAGGCTCCACCGCTGCTCGCCCGCGGCCATGTCGACGGCCACCAGCGATCCGCCGTTGCCCAGGAGGTAGACGACGTTCCCGCGCACGGTGCCGTGCGCCTGCTGGATCGCTACGGGCAGCGGCACGCGCCGGGAGGCCCCGGTGCCGGGCGTGTAGCGGACCACTTCCCTGGCGTCCTCGTAGACGTTGCCGACCGAGGTGAGGAAGACGGAACCGTCGGCCGTGCCGACCGGGTTCAGCGCGCCGTCCAGCCGCTCCGCCCACCGCACCGCACCGGTTTCCGGGTCCACCGCGGTGACCTGCGTGGTCTCGCCGTTCTCGGACCGGCTCACGGCGTAGGCCAGCGGGTCCCCGGGATAGGAGACGAAGTAGGGCGTCCGGTGCCCGGGCACCCGGTGGCTCCACCGCTGCTCGCCCGACGCGGCGTCCACCCCGGTGACCGTGCCGTCGGTGCCGGTGAACAGGAGACTGTCGCCCGCCGGGGCCAGGCCGCTGTACGGGGGCACGTCCCGCTGCCACCGGGGCTTGCCCGTGGCCGGGTCGAGGGCCTGGAGGCTGCGGCCCAGGTCGAGTCCGGGCTGTACGAGGCCGCCGGCGACGACGGGCGGACCGGCCCAGGTGCCGGGGACGGTGTGCCGCCACAGCCGCCGGCCGTCCGAGGCGTCGAGGGCGAACACCACGCCGGACTGCGCGCAGAGCACCTTGCCCGCGCCGTACGAGCACTGGGGCGTGGACGCCGTCGCGGCCACCGACTCCGCTTCCCACGGGCTGAAGACGGCCGGGGTGTTCCGGGTGGCGCTTCCCGCCGGTGCCGGGTCGCCGTCGCCCAGCAGCCGCACGGTCGTGAACACCCCGCCCAGGACGAGCGCCAGGGCGGCGGCCGCCCAGACCGTTCGCCGACCCCGGAACCTGCCGGAGCGGGGTGCCTCCGGCTCGTCGGCAGGGCGGGGACGGGGCGGCCCGGACTCCTCGCCGGTGCGCAGGGGGCCTTCGCCGGAGCTCTGGGCGTCCTCGCCGGAGCGCCGGGCGTCCTCGCCGGTGCGCTGGGTGGGGATGAACGCCTGGGTGTCGTACGACGCGGCCACCGACCGCAGTTCCCGCATCAGCTCGTCGGGCGTGGGACGGTCGTCGGGTTCCTTGGCGAGACACCGCTGGATCAGCGGGCCGAGATTCTCCGGTACGCCGGTCAAGTCGGGTTCGTCGTGGACGACCTGGTAGGCGACCACGTACGGGCTGTCCGAGTCGAACGGCCCCTGTCCCGTCGCCGCGTGCACCATGACCGACCCCAGCGCGAAGATGTCCGCGGCCGGTCCGACCTCCCGCGGTCGCCGGAACTGCTCGGGCGCCATGAACGGCGGCGTGCCGATCAACTTCCCGGTCTCGGTCCGCAGTTCGCTGTCCTTCGGCCGGGAGATACCGAAGTCGATGACCTTCGGACCGTCCTCGGCGAGGAGCACGTTGCTCGGCTTCAGATCCCGGTGCACGACCCCGACCCGATGGATGTCCCGCAGCGCCTCCGCGAGCCCGGCCATCAGCCGCCGCAACTGCTCCGGAGCCATCGGGCCGTTCCGCTTCACATGATCGGAGAGCGTCGGCCCCGGGATGAACAGCGTGGCCATCCAGGGCCGGTCGGCCTCCGGATCCGCGTCGACGACCGACGCCGTGAAGGCACCGCTCACCCGTCGGGCCGCGGCTATCTCCTGCCGGAACCGCCCCCTGAACTCCCGGTCCCGGGCGAACTCGGCATGGATCACCTTCACCGCGAGCTTCATCCCCGAGGTGCTGCGCGCCAGATGCACGACGCCCATGCCGCCGGAGCCGAGGCATGACTCAAGACGGTAGTGACCGGCGTAATCGGGAAGTTCCGCTTCCGCGCCCGCTCCGGCGTTCCGCTGTGGCGCCATGGGACCCCCCGTGCTGTTCGTCCGCGCGCGCGACGCAGGGAGCCTAGTCGATGAGGCGTACGAGACAGAGGCGGCTTGCTAGCCTCTCTGTGCGAATTGCGTATGAGTGTTTCCCGGCGTGATTCGGGGGAATCAACGGGGCCCATGACAAGCATGGGGAGCAACGGGGGAGGACTGTCATGTCTGTCGAGCGTACGGAAGAGATACCCGGGGCGCAGAGCGCCGACGAGACGGAAGCCGCGACCATGGTGGCGACATCGCTGCGCTACTACTCGGTCGCGCCGGGCGTCCGCCTGAACGTCCGCAGGGGGCCCGGCACCAACTATCCCGTCACCCGCGTCCTCTCCGAGGGTGCCAAGGTGCCGATCTTCTGCCAGACGCCGGGCACGACCGTGAGCGGTCCGTACGGCACGTCGAACATCTGGGACAACATCGCCGACAGCGAGTTCGTCTCGGACACCTACGTGAACACGGGCAGCGACGGCTACATCCGGCCGCGCTGCGCACTCTGACACCACTGCCGAGCAGGGCGCGCGGGGTGATCGGCCAGTGAGGACGGCAGCGCCGGCCGCCTGACCGCGCGCTGCGGCCGACCCGCGCGGGGCCCGTGTCCGACCGGAGCCATAATCGACGCGTGAGCGACGACAACGGCACCCCCGACCCGGCCGCGGGCCCCCGCCCCGAACCCATCCGCTTCTTCGGCACGACCTGGGTCGAGCACAGCGACGGCTACGGAGTCCGCCGTATCGGCGTCGCCGTCGGCTCCCTCGCCGCGGCGGTCGTCGCCTGCCTGGTCCTCCGCTTCGCCTACGAGGGCTTGCAGATCGCCGACGTCGGCGGCCTCGTCAGCATGCTCATGACCGTGATGTTCGCGATCTGCAGCGCCCTCGCCTTCCGCCACACCTGGGAGGGCTTCGGCAAGCGCCCCGACCCCGAACGCCAGGCGTCCCTGCGCGGTCTGCTGGCCATCGGTTTCGTCGGCGCCCTCCTCGCCTACTTCTTCCGCTCCCTCACCGAGGCCCCCGGCGAGAAGCTGCACCGCGCGGAGTACGAGACAGCCCGCGAGCAGTACGCGAAGCGCACCAAGCGCCGCTCGGGCAACCCCTCGAAGAATCGCCGCAAGTCCTGAGGACCGCCCGGCGGGGCACCCCTCTGACCAGAACCCAACCCCCGCCGCCCCTCACCCCGCCACCATGGCCCGTATGACGGCAGCCTCTTCGCACTCCACCCGCGCCCACTCCTTCAACGCCGCCGCGGCCCAGTACGCCGCCAACCGCCCCTCCTACCCGCCCGCCCTCCTCGACGCCGTCGAGGACCTGGCCGGCCGCCGCCTCGCCGGGGCGCGCGTGGTGGACGTCGGGGCCGGTACGGGCATCGCCACGGCCCTTCTGCACGCGCGCGGCGCCGAGGTGCTCGCCGTGGAACCCGGCGAGGGCATGGCGGCCCAGTTCCGCCGGGCGCACCCCGCGATCCCGCTGGTCCGCGGCACCGGCGACGCCCTCCCCCTGGCCGACTCCTCCGCCGACCTGCTCACCTACGCCCAGGCCTGGCACTGGACCGACCCGGCGCACTCGATCCCGGAGGCCCTGCGCGTCCTGCGCCCGGGCGGCGCGCTCGCCCTGTGGTGGAACACCTACGTCCTCGACATCCCCTGGATAGCCGCCCAGGCCCGTCGCATCGAGAGCCACTTCGGCATCGACCCCATCGAGGAGAAGAACGGCACCAGTGCCCACACCGCCGACGCCGGGGGCGAAGTCGACTTCGCCCGGCGCGTGGTCCGCTGGAGCCGCCGCATCCCGATCGACACCCACCTGGCCAATCTCGGCAGCCACTCGATCTTCCTGGTCCACGGCGAGCAGGCGAGCACCACCTTCCTCACCGCGGAACGGACCCGCCTGCTGGAAACCTTCCCCGACGGCATCGTCGAGGAGAGCTACGACGTGGACCTCCTGGTCGCCCTGAACACCTGAGTCCCTGGTCCCCCTGAACACCTGATTCCCTGGTCACCCTCGATACCTGACCCCCTCCACCCGACTTCCCGCGCCGCGGCCCACCCCTTCAGGGCCGCGGCGCAGTCATGCTCCGGCACCCATGAAGGCGCACAAACCGGACCGCCCGCCTCCGATCACCCCCACAGGCACGCAGGCCATCGAGCCCCACCCCTTGACGACACCCCTCGGCCGGAGAGTTAATCCGCACATGATGAATATCCATCCCGGCTCGCCACCCACAGGAGCACCCCCGCACATGGACACCTCACCCGCCGTCCGCGCCGAGGGCCTCACCGTCACCCGCGGCCCCCGCACCGTCCTGCGCGGCATCGACTTCACCGTCCCGCGCGGCCAGATCACCGGCCTCCTCGGCCCCTCCGGCTGCGGCAAGTCCACCCTCATGCGCTCGATCGTCGGCACCCAGGCCAAGGTCACCGGCACCCTCGACGTCCTCGGCCACCCCGCGGGCCACCCCACCCTGCGCACCCTCATCGGCTACGTCACCCAAGCTCCCTCCGTCTACGACGACCTGACGATCCGCCAGAACCTCGACTACTTCGCGGCGGTCCTCACCCCCGGCCACGCCGCCGCCGACCAGCGCCACGAGAACGTCACCCGGGCCATCGACGACGTCGACCTCACCAGCCACGCCGACTCCCTCGCCGGCAACCTCTCCGGCGGCCAGCGCAGCCGCGTCTCCCTCGCGGTCGCCCTCCTCGGCACCCCCGAACTCCTGGTCCTCGACGAACCCACCGTCGGACTCGACCCCGTCCTGCGCCGCGACCTGTGGAGCCTCTTCCACACCATCGCCGACCAGCGCGGCGCGACCCTGCTCATCTCCTCCCACGTCATGGACGAGGCCGAGCGCTGCCACCGCCTCCTCCTCATGCGCGAGGGCCAGATCCTCGCCGACGACACCCCCGACGCCCTGCGCACCCGCACCGACTCCGAGACCGTCGAAGCGGCATTCCTGCACCTGGTGGACGAGGCCGTCGCGGCCGCCGCCCGCGAGAAAGAGACCACCCGATGAGCACCACCACCCCCACATCCGGCACCGCCACCGTCACCCCGGCCCCGACCAGCGCCCTCAACCTCTCCCGCACCACCGCCACCGCCGGCCGGGTCCTGCGCCAGCTCCGCCACGACCCCCGCAGCATCGCGCTGATGATCCTCGTCCCCTGCGTGATGCTCTTCCTGCTGCGCTACGTCTTCGACGGCGACCCCCGCACCTTCGACAACATCGGCGCCTCCCTCCTCGGGATCTTCCCGCTGATCACGATGTTCCTGGTCACCTCCATCGCCACCCTGCGCGAACGCACCTCCGGCACCCTGGAACGCCTCCTCGCCATGCCCCTCGGCAAGGGCGACCTGATCGCCGGCTACGCCCTCGCCTTCGGCACCGTCGCGATCGTCCAGTCCGTCCTCGCCACGGCCCTCGCCCTGTGGGGCCTCGGTCTGGACGTCACCGGCAGCCCCTGGCTGCTCCTGCTGGTCGCGCTCCTCGACGCCCTCCTGGGCACCGCACTCGGCCTCTTCGTCTCGGCCTTCGCCGCCTCCGAGTTCCAGGCCGTCCAGTTCATGCCGGCCGTGATCTTCCCCCAGATCCTCCTCTGCGGTCTGTTCACCCCCCGCGACAACATGCACCCCGTCCTGGAGGCCATCTCGAACGTCCTCCCCATGTCCTACGCCGTCGACGGCATGAACGAAGTCCTCAAGCACACCGACATGACGGGCGCCTTCGTGCGCGACACCCTGGTCGTGGCGGGCTGCGCCCTCCTCGTCCTCACCCTCGGAGCCGCCACCCTGCGACGCCGCACGGCATAGCCGGCCGCACCGCCCGGAGACGTCCCGCCCACCGGACACCCCACCCGCACTCAAGCCCCCGATGGGAGGATGAACACCGGACGACGCAACCCCGGAGGGCACCCCAGCCATGACGCAGAAAGTCGCAGTCCTCGGCACCGGCAAGATCGGCGAAGCCCTGCTCAGCGGAATGATCCGAGCAGGCTGGGGCCCGGCCGACCTCCTGGTCACCGCCCGCCGCCAGGAGCGCGCCGAGGAACTCCGCAGCCGCTACGGCGTCACCCCGGTCAGCAACCCGGAAGCCGCCAAGACCGCCGACACCCTGATCCTCACGGTCAAGCCGCAGGACATGGGCACCCTCCTCGACGAACTCGCCCCCCACGTCCCCGCCGACCGCCTGGTCATCAGCGGAGCCGCGGGCATCCCCACCTCCTTCTTCGAGGACCGCCTCACCGCGGGCACCCCCGTCGTCCGTGTCATGACGAACACCCCCGCCCTCGTCGACGAGGCGATGTCCGTCATCTCCGCCGGCAGCCACGCCACCGAGGACCACCTCACCCACACCGAGGAGATCTTCGGCGCCGTCGGCAAGACGCTCCGCGTCCCCGAGTCCCAGCAGGACGCCTGCACCGCCCTCTCCGGCTCGGGTCCGGCGTACTTCTTCTATCTGGTCGAAGCCATGACCGACGCCGGCATCCTGCTCGGACTGCCCCGCGACAAGGCCCACGACCTGATCGTCCAGTCCGCGATCGGCGCCGCGACGATGCTCCGCGACAGCGGCGAGCACCCCGTGAAGCTGCGCGAGAACGTCACCTCGCCGGCCGGCACCACCATCAGCGCCATCCGCGAGCTGGAGAACCACGGCGTACGCGCCGCCCTCATCGCCGCCCTCGAAGCCGCCCGCGACCGCAGCCGCGAACTGGCCTCCGGCAACAACAGCTGACGCCCGGCCGCCCCTGTCCCAGGGGCGGCCCAGCACGCCGCCCTAAGCGGTCACCCCGATATCCGCGGCCGCAGGCAGCAGCCCGATCGCCCGATACGCGGCATCCACGGTCGGCCGCGCCATCGCCCGAGCCCTCTCCGCACCATCCCGCAGCACCCCCTCCACATAGCCAGGATCAGCGCACAGCTCCCTGTGCCTCTCCTGCACGGGCCTGAGAACCTCCACCACGGCCTCCGCGGTGTCCTTCTTCAAAGCGCCATACGACTCATATACACCGCTCAGGTCCTCGGGGTTCCCACCCGTGCAGGCCGCCAGGATCTCCAGCAGATTCGCCAGGCCAGGCCGCCCCTCCCGGTCGTACACGACCTCCCGCCAGCTGTCGGTGACCGCCCGCATCACCTTCTTCCGCACCACGTCCGGCTCATCCAGCAGATAGACGATGCCCGGCCCCACGTCATCGCTCTTGCCCATCTTCGACGCCGGCTCCTGCAGGTTCATCACCCGAGCCGCCACCGCGGGATGCGTGGCCCGCGGCACCACGAAGGTGTTCCCGTACCGCTGGTTGAACCGCACCGCCAGGTCCCGCGTCAGCTCCACGTGCTGCGCCTGGTCGTCCCCGACCGGCACCTCGTCACTGCCGTACGCCAGGATGTCCGCCGCCATCAGCACCGGATAGGTGAGCAGCGACAGCCGCACGCTCCCCCCGCGCTCCCGCTCCCGCCCGGCCTTCTCCTTGTACTGGATCATCCGCCGCATCTCGCCGTCCGTGGCCACGCACTCCAGCACATAGGACAACCGCGCGTGCTCGTCCACATGACTCTGTACGAACACGGTGCACAGCGCCGGATCCAGCCCGGACGCGAGCAGCAGCGTCGCCGCCTGCCGAGTCAGCCTGCGCACCCGCGCCGGATCGTGCTCCACGGTGAGCGCATGCAGATCGACGATGCAGAACAGCGCGTCGGCCCGGTGCTGGTCGACGTCCGCCCACCGCCGCATGGCTCCCAGGTAGTTCCCCAGCGTCAGATGCCCGGTCGGCTTGACCCCGCTGAAGACCCGCGTCATCTCTCCACCTCCTGGTCGAGACCGCCGCCCCCGGCCGGCCGACCCCCTGGAGGGAGATACAAGAACGGCCGCCGAAGCGGCGGCCGTTGAGTGCATACGTGACTACGGCCGCCGTCAGGCGGCCCACCACAGCTGGGTGCACGTACGTGTTGTCATGCAGGCCAGGCTACGCCTCCAGAGGGCTGTCCGGAGTCGAGTTGACACTCCTCGACGCGGTCCGTACTGTTCTCCGAGTTGTCCGACGTGAGCGCCGACTCCGGTCGGTCCCCGGACAGCCATTTCGCAAGTCCCAACCAACACTCGACACAGTCGATCTGTCTGCCGTCGTGTCATTGGCATGTGTATTTG
Source organism: Streptomyces sp. NPDC002784 (assembly GCF_053592135.1). Lineage (NCBI taxonomy): Bacteria > Bacillati > Actinomycetota > Actinomycetes > Kitasatosporales > Streptomycetaceae > Streptomyces > Streptomyces sp. NPDC002784. Next base: position 194,206 of record NZ_JBSFVD010000014.1, read on the forward strand.
CGAAATGAGGAATCCACGTTCGAAAGGACGCGGCCCCGATTGGCTTCGGGAGCCGGGAATCCGCTAAAGTCTCACTCGTCGGAACGGCCCGCAACGGCCGGGCAGACAACTCCCGCTGACTGGGAATCAGGCCCGAAAGGATCTGATAGAGTCGGAACCGCCGGAAAGGGAAACGCGAAAGCGGAAACCTGGAAAGCACCGAGGAAATCGGATCGGAAAAGGATCTGATAGAGTCGGAAACGCAAGACCGAAGGGAAGCCCGGAGGAAAGCCCGAGAGGGTGAGTACAAAGGAAGCGACCGTTCCTTGAGAACTCAACA